>JAZKST010000083.1:0-9504 GCA_036625905.1 Haloarculaceae archaeon | reverse complement strand
GCATTCAGGCCAAGCATCTGAACGTGGTTAGTCTGGTCGTTGTCGGATTCCCTCCTTGCAAGAAGATCGCTCGCCGACCGGACCGGCGGGGCGGCGGCGCTCGAACACCGAGGGGGACTCGGCGCCCGGATCGTCGAATCGGGGACGATCGACGTCGGGGACGACGTCGTCTGGTGAACCGGTCGGTCGGACGGTCCCCTCCGTACGTCCGCCCCCGGTCCCGAGACCGAGTCGGTCGAGACGTCGCGTCGACCCGTCACCGAGTCGGTCGTCTCCCACCCCCGGTGACGGCGCGAAGGGGCACCCGACCGAGCGGACGGAACAACCCTTTTGCCGGCCCTCGGGGAACGGGCGGTGCATGGCCACGACGGCAGCCGAGTTCATCAACGGGATGCGCCCGACGGAGACGTTCGGGATGGAGATAACCGAGGCTGCGGACGGCCGTGCGACCGCGCGCCTCCCTCTCCAGGAGGAGTTCTGTTTCGACGGTCGCGGATCGCCCGTCGTCCACGGCGCTGCCACGTTCGCGCTCGCGGACAACGCCGGTGCCGCAGCGGTGATGTCGGGCTTCGCGGAACCAGAGCCGGCTTTCACCATCGACCTCCGTATCGACTACCTGGACGCCGCCACGACCGACCTCACCGCCGAGGCGGCAGTGCTCCGACACGGGAGCGTGATCGGAGTCGCCGACGTCGCCGTGGAGGACGCGGACGGTGATGTCGTCGCCGTCGCGCGCGGCACGTACCGGAGCGCCTGATACGGACGGGTCGGTCACACGGGACGTCGATCTGCCGGGCGTTGCTCACCGCCCCGCTCCGATGGAAATATATCGGGAAGCTGAGATACCGGTGTCCAGATTGGTCCAGCGAGAGTCATCGATCGAATCGTACGCGCTGCTCGCACTCGCCAGCGCTGGCTACTTCACGTTCTCGTGGCTCTCGCTCGCCGCGTATCTCGTACCCGTCATCGAGGACCTGGGGATGTCCGGCGTCGAGGCGGGCCTCGTCACCGGCGCCGTACAGCTCAGCTACATCCCGCTGTCCCTGATCTCCAGTCTCGCGATCGACCGGTTCGGCTCGAGGCGTTCGCTCGCTATCGGGCTCTTCGTCATCGGCGTCGCCCACGTCCTGCGGGGGGTCTCCATGGAGTTCGCTACGCTCCTGTTGCCGACCTTCCTCCTCGGCGTCGGTGGGACCGCGGTCACGTTCGGCCTGCCGAAGCTCGTCTCGGAGCTCTTCCCGCCGGACCGCTCGGAGACGATGTCGTCCGTCTACATCGTCGGTGCGACGCTCGGGAGTGCCACCGTGTTCGCCATCGCGCGTCCGTTGCTCGGACCGCTCCTCGGCGGCTGGCGACCGTTCTTCCTGTACACCGGCGCGGCGGTGACCGCGTTCGCGGCGGTCTGGTACGTGGTCTCCTGGTACCTCTGGAATCGGGTCGATCGGGTCGCCGAGCCGGACGACGATCGGACCTTCTCGCGTGCTTCGATCCGGAGCGACCTCCTCGACGTGCTCACCCACTACGGCCCGTTGCTCCTGGTGGTCGTCGGGACGATGCGGCTCTTCATCAGCCACGGTCTGTCGAACTGGCTCCCGGCGATCCTCGAATCGCGCGGGATGACGCCGGCGCTGGCGGGGGCGTTGACGTGCCTGTTCATCCTCGTCCGGATCCTCGGGATCGTGGGCGTTCACGCCCTCGCTGGTCGTCCTGGCAGTCGCGAGCCTCGTGACGGCCCTCGCCGGCTACTTCCTGGACGAACCGGCCGATCCGGAGCACTCCCCATCGATGGCCACCGAGCCCCGGTCTTGACCGCCGCCACGGGCCGAGTGTCGCCGCGATCGATACCCACCGACCCGCCGAGAGCTATCGACTGTCAGATATGTATCTCCGACTATTCGTCCCCGAATATTTGTCCCCGAGTATCCATGACCGCGTATGCTCGATGTCACCTACTACGGGAACGCGGCGTTCTCGATCGCCTCGGCGGAGACGGCCGTTCTGGTCGATCCGCACCTGACCGACAACGAGGAGTGCCCGTGGGACGCGAGCGAGGTCCTCGAGCGTGAGACCCCCGACGCCCTCTGTGTCACCCACGCCGCGTTCGACCACGTCGGTGACGCGGCCGAACTGGCACGCGAGGAGGGGATACCGGTACTCACCGAACCCGCGACCGCACGCTACCTCCGGTCGGAGGGGGTCCCCGAGACCCGAATCACGTCGGTCGTCTGGGGCATGGAAGCCGAGATCGGCGACCTCTCGATCCGGATCCTCGAGACCCGGCACGCCTCGATCCGGGAGGTCGACGACGAGCTGGTCTCCGGTGTCCCGCTGTCGTTCCTGTTCCGCACCGACGACAACAGCGTCTATCACATGGGTGATACCGCGATCTTCCGGGATCTGGAGACGTACGGGGACCTCCACGACCCCGACGTCGTCCTGGTCGGCGTCGGCCAGGCCTACGACGCCCCGGCGGAGTCCCGCGGCCCGATCACACCTCACATCAGCGAACTCTCGACCGAGGAGGCCGTCCTGGCGACGCGGTGGCTCGGCGCCGACCGCGCCGTGCCGATGCACTACGTCAACGACGAACGCGAACGGTTCCTCGAGGGGATAGTCGACGTCGAGGGCACCGCCGACCCCGTCCCGCTGGACCCCGGCGAGTCACTCCGCGTCGGGTAGGACACGGATACGCGAGGGACGCGTCGCCACGTCGGGTCCGTCGTCGTCCGGAGTCATCACCGGTTCCGAACGCTTCGATAGGGTTCGCCGGGAGGACCCCGGTGGATTCGTCTCGGCCGTTCCCTCCGACGGAACGGTTCGCGCTACGTCTGGGACGGCGACGCGAACGATGTCGGCGACGGCGACGCGAACGCCCCGTCGACGAACTCGATCGGCGTCGGCTCCTCGACGACGCGGAGGTCCTCGCGTTCCCGGGCCCGTTCGACGAGCGCCGTCGAGGCGTAGCAGCGGTGGAGGTGCATGGTGTCCGTGGCCCGGAGGACACGGACGGTGTCCGGGTCGACGACACCGATTGTCGACAGGGCCGCCACGAGCCCTGCACGGTCCGTCTCGACGACCGGCGGTAACCGGACGCCCCGGATGGTGCTCGCGGTCAGGGCGTTGATGAGCGTCGTCGAGGCGTCCAGTTCGGCGACGATGTCCCCGTGAACGACGTCGGCCGACCCGACACCCATGGCGTTCCCGTGTGTCGCCTCGGTCAGGCGTCGGGCGTAGATCCGCTTGATCCGCGGCGCGTCGGGTTCGGGCTCGTTGATCGAGAACGGTCGGCGGCCGATGACGTTCGTGTCCATGCCCTGCCCGCTGACGTCCTTGCCGAGGCGGTCGAAGACGACGACGTCGAGGTCGTCGAACGGGAGCTTCGGCATCAGGTCGTGGGCCGTCTCGAGCAGGTCGCGCTCGCGCTCGAGGAACCCGCTCGGCGGGATGCCCTCGACGAGTGCGGTGTCGTCGTGCTGGTCCTCGACGATGGCGACGCCGCCGGCGACCGGGAGCGAGTCGAGCAACTGCTCCGTGAGTTCGGGGATCATCCGCCGGAACGACCAGTCGACGGCCCACTCGTGGGCCACCTTCGCGCCGCGTTGCTTGCCCATGCCGATGACGAGCATCTTCGAGAGCCCGCTCTCGACGTCGCCGTCGAAATCCGTGTGTGGCTTGACGCGGTTTATCGGGACGATGGCGTCGGCCGCCGCGGCGTGCGCGTCGGTGAAGACCGGGACGTCCCGCTCGGGCGTCCGTCCGACCTCGACGACCTCCATGCTGGATCTGATCTCACAGCCGATCGTCGAATCGGTGACGCCGAGTTCGGCGAGCATCTCCACCTGCCCGTCGGCCGTCGCGCCGCCGTGACTCCCCATCGCGGGGAAGACGAACGGGTCGTACCCGGCCTCCGAGAGAGCGTCGACGACGCCACCGACGATCTCCGGGAGGTTCGCGATGCCGCGACTCCCGACGCCGAGGGCGATCTCACCGCCGGGGTCGACGCCCTCCAGGGACAGCGACTCGACGGCCCGCCGCGTCTCGTCTCCGAGCGTCCCCGGCGGGATCGGGTCCGTGTCCCAGACCTGTTCGATAACGCCGAGTTCGGGGAGCGGCGGGTCGCCACACGCCTCGAGGATGGTCTCCTCCGGGACCGCGAGTGCACTCGACACGGTGTCGGGGTTCATATCGAGGTACTGAGGAGGTCGAGCCATAAACGTGCGGCTCGCCAGGTCGCCGGGGTCGAGCGGCCGATGCTCGTCACCGACCCCCTCCACCGGGACGCCGATCACCGAGGGCGCTCGACCGTCGCGCACGAAGGTTCTTCTCGGCAGAGGAACGCGAGCGAGTGCTGTCGGGGATCGCCGTGGAAGCGTTCGGACCTGTCGCTCTGGGCGAACAAGCTATTTGCCGGCGAGGGGCAAACCGGAAGCCATAATGCCCCGATCGAACGTCCGTCGATGAGCACACCGAGCCGGAGGGAGTTCGTGACGTTGCTCGATCGACTGGGTACGGAGGCGTTCGCCCGCTTCCTCGCGGCACTCTGGGTCGCCCGGGGACGGGAGGTGACTGTAGATGGGGACACTCTCGTCGTCGACGGTCGCAGGGTTCGGGTTCACACCGCTTGTCGGCGGCTCCCCGCCGATTTCGCGATCGCGGGGTTCGATCCCGGCGGCGCCGACGCCGTCGCGACGACGCATCCGGGCGCGACAGCCCGCCTTCGGGAGCGCGGAATCGAGGTGATGGGCCCGACGGAGATCCGCCGCGCGACCCTCTACGGAATCGACCGGAGGGAAGCCGAGGGGCTCTGCCGGGAGCACCTGGACCGATCGCTCGACCGCGAGCCGCGCCCCGGGGTCATCCGATCGCTCGCGGACCTGTCCGTCGTCGACATCGACCTCGTCTCGAGCGCGGCCGTCGTCTCGATCATCCTCGCGATCGGCCTGGTGGCCGCCGTCGGAGTTCCCATCGGGTTCGTCGACTTCCCGGATGGCGGGGACGATGACGGAGCCGCCGGAGGGACGTCCGTGGCTTCCGACGACGCGACGACGCCGGACGAGCCGGGCGAGCGGATCGAAGACGGTACCCTCGGGGACGGCGTGGCTGGCGACCTTCCGCCGGGCGTGACGACCGAGGGTGTGCAGAACGCCTCGGCGCTGTCCCGTGCCCACGCCGACGCCGCGGTCGGTCGGTCCTACGAGTGGCGACTCGAGTACAGCAGGAGCGAGGGTGGGAACCCGGTCCTGGGCGGCAGCAGTTCGTGGACGCAGATCGTTCGTGTCGAGGACCGACGAGCGTTCCGGCGGACGGTGCTCTCGTCGACCGGGCCGCCCGAACAGTTCCTCTCGGGCACCGGCGTCGACGTGTACGCCCAAGGGGACGTCCGGTACGTCCGGACGAACGGGTCCGTAGACGCCGAGACGAGCGAGGGCGCCGTCGAGGCCGAAGCCGTCCGTGCTGCCGACCGTGCCGCCGAACTCGTCGCCCGGTTCCTCGCCTCCGGAAACGTCGTGTCGATCGAGGCCACGACACGCGAGGGCGAAAACCGCTACCTCGTGACCGCTCGCGGGATCGACACCCGATCGGAGACCCGGTACCGCGCGATCGCGCTCGTCGAGCCGTCGGGGTTCGTCCCGCGACTCGAGGTGTCGTATCTCACCGGGGACGACGGCGAGAGCGTCTCGATCGTCTCGCGGTACTCCGCGTCGAGGAACGTGACGGTCGAGCGCCCGGGCTGGACGGCGGCGGTCGACGCCGCTCAATCGAAGAAGACCGGGTCGGCGTCGGTGTCGAAGTCGACCCCAACCCGGTCTCCCCTCTCGAACCCACGCTCCTCGCCGTAGAGAGTGACTTCGATCGGGGGTAGGCTCGCGTCGTCCGGCTTGACGACGTAGTTGGCGTGATCGCCCTGGAAGTACCGCTCGGTGACGGTGCCGGTGAACAGCCCATCGCCCTCGGCGAGCAGCTGGATCCGCTCGGGACGCACCGAGACGGTCACGTCCCCCTCGTCGACGGGCCGAGTGGTGCTGAACGAAACCGCTCCGCTCTCGCCGAAGACCAGTTCGGCGCTGCCGTTGACCTGCCGGGCGGTACACTCGAAGAGGTTGGTGTCGCCGATGAAGTCGGCGACGAACTCCGTGGCGGGGTTCTCGTAGATCTCCTCGGGCGGACCGACCTGCTCGATCTTCCCCTCGTTCATCACCGCGAGCCGGTCCGAGAGCGTCATCGCGACCTCCTGGTCGTGGGTGACGTAGAAGAAGGACCCATCGACCTCTTCGTGGATAGTCGATAGCTCGACCTCCATGTGCTGGCGGAGCTTTCGGTCGAGCGACGCGAGCGGCTCGTCCAGGAGCAGGACGCTCGGCTCGTTCACCAGCGAGCGCGCGACCGCGACGCGCTGCTGCTGTCCCCCCGACAGCTCGGTCACCTGCCGATCGCCCAACCCCGGGAGGTCGACGAGTTCGAGGTACTCCGAGACCCGGCGCTCCCGTTCGTCCTCGGGGACCCCCGTCTTCCGCAGCCCGTATCCGACGTTCTCGTCGACAGTCATGTGGGGGAACAGCGAGAGGTGCTGGAACACCATGTTGGTATCCCGCTGCTCGGGGGGGACGGTCGTCGCGTCGGTACCGTTTATCAGCAGCTCGCCGTCGGTCGGGCGCTCGAACCCGGCGATCATCCGGAGCGTCGTCGTCTTTCCACAGCCCGAGGGACCGAGCAGCGAGAAGAACTCGCCCCGACGGATCTCGAGATCGACCCCGTCGACCGCTACGACGTCGCCGAAGTCCTTGCGGATGTTCCGCAGTTCGACGAGTGATCCACCACTCTCTACCATATCGCTGACTCGTCTGCTAATCAGATAAAACTGCTGGAGCGAAAACGATCGACACGGAAACGCGACCCGTCGCGCGACCGCCCGGACGTGGGCGTCGATCACCGGGAAACGAACACGATCGTCCGTATCACCCGCCGAACTTCGTGTGGAAGTACTCGTTCCAGAAAAACAGCGCGTAGATGAGGCCGGCGACGACCATCGTCGCGATTCCGAGTCCGTGAACGACCAGGATCGCCATGTCGAACAGCGGGTGGATGCCGGCGGCGACGAACGCCAGGAGGAGGCCGACGGAGAACCAGACGAGCCCGGCCGTACCCAGGGCAGCCAACCATGGGCGGTCGAACCGTCCGAAGAACTCGTCGAGCCGCGCAAAAATCCCCATACTCCGAGCTCGTACTCCGTCGGCTTGTATTCCGGGGCCGCTCCCGGGACGCGGATCGTCGATCGGAGCTGTCGCTACGAACGGGTAGCGGGCACGGTGACGCTGTGTGACATCCTCTCCGGGCTAAACGCCGGGGCTTCCCGTACCGCAGGTGGGATATTTGCTGGTTTACGACACGACGTGTTCTCGCGGGGCGAACGCCCCACGTTCCGAGTCGAACAGGTGTACCGATGGCTGTGCCACACAGCCGTTACTCCTATCCTCACCGTGAGGATTCGGAGTTATCTTTTGGCGCATATTCTCCGCCCCGTTGCAATCTGCGTTGGCTACCAACTCACACGACGAGCAGACGTACAAGCCACGTTCGACGCGGTTCGACGTCGTGTCGTCACCGCACCATGAACAGGTTTTCGAGGTGTTCCACTCGTCCTCTTTCAGCACCTCGACACCACGTATCTGGCCTTTATACTCGAGGTGCTGGTAGATGCGGTCGAACGCCCACGAGTGCAACTTCTCGTTCCCTGTCGTCCCCCAGTCTGACTCTCGCACGTCTTCGGGCCAACTCACCGCCAGCGTTCCAACGCCTCGTTCGACGCATTCGGTAATGAGGGTGTCCGTAAGAACGTGGTAGAAGTGGGATTCACGGTCAGCGAGTTTCCGGCGTGCCCACATCGACTTCTCAGACGGGCCGCCCTCGCCTTCCGTGTCGTACTCGGCACGGGTGAAGTAGTGCTTGTCCTGTTTGAGGGAGTTCCCGGGGTACAGGACGTACTCGTCGGGGAACGCGACCGTGGCGATGTTCGTGATGCCGAGGTCGATGCCTGCCACTTCGTCGCCGACCGAGTCGGTGGTTTCGAGTTCGAGTTTGCAGACGAAGTGCAGTTCCCACCCATCGTCGTTCCACACCGCACGCACGTTCTGCACCGACTCGACTTCCGAGAGGTCAACGTCCGGTCGGGTTTGGTACTCGCAGAGCAGGAAGTCTGACCAGGACTCTTTGAGGTTCGAGCCTTTCGAGAGTCGGACGCGGTTGTGTTCGGGGTCGTGTTTGAACCCGTCTTCTTTGAACGTGACCGTGGACCGCGGGCGAGTCTCACCGTGTTTGCGGTAGCCGGGTGGATTCGCCTCGTCGTACGTGTGTCGCAGGTCGAACCACGACTGGAAAGCGTCGGAAAGTTCTTCGATGACTTTCTGACTGGATTGCGCGTTCAACTCTTTCCAGCACGACTGGTTTTTCATGTACGCTTTCAGCACGCCTTCATCTGGAATCTCGCCGGTTTCATCCCAGATTCTTCCTGCCGTCCAGCGTGCGACGTTCCAGATTTTCGAGGCGGAGTCCCCGAGCGAGTCAAGGCCATCACAGACCTGTCGCTGGTTCTGGATGGAACCAACGTACGTCCGAGTGACCTTAACCGCTATACATAGCCTATGCAGACAAAACTACTTAACGATATGGATAAGCGTGGAATATCCAGCCTGCTGACTATTGTGGGTTGTCTCAGAGTCGTCGGATTCACGCCCGCCGTAAACGGCGGGATTCTCTCCTCGAAGAAAGATAGGTACGCACGACCGCGGGGCGCTGTCGGCGTCCCGAAAGGTCTTTTTCGGGGAGGGTCGCACCCCGAACCATGGTGAACCTCTGGGAGAACCTCCAGACGGGCCCCGACCCGCCCGAGGAGATCTACGCCGTGGTCGAGTGCCTGAAGGGCGAGCGCAACAAGTACGAGTACGACAAGGACGTCCCCGGCGTCGTCCTCGACCGGGTGCTCCACTCGAACGTCCACTACCCCTCGGACTACGGGTTCATCCCGCAGTCCTACTACGACGACGAGGACCCGTTCGACGTGCTCGTCCTCGTCGAGGACGCGACGTTCCCCGGGTGCATCATCGAGGCCCGACCCGTCGCGCTGATGCGGATGGACGACGACGGCGAGCAGGACGACAAGGTCATCGCCGTCCCGACGGAGGACCCCCGGTTCGACCACCTCGAGGACCTAGAGGACGTCCCCCAGCAGACGATCGACGAGATCGACGAGTTCTTCTCGACGTACAAGAACCTCGAGGAGGGCAAGGAGGTCGAGACGCTGGGCTGGGAGGACCGCGAGGCCGCGATGGACGCCATCGAACACGCACAGGACCTCTACGAGCAGCAGTTCGGATGACATCCTCCCCGGCGTGAAGCCGGGGGTTCCCGACCGCAGTTGGGATATTAGGGTTTGCAGTCCACGACCTGTTCTCGCGGGGCGAAACGGCCCTCGCTACGAGCGAACAGGCGGACTGCTGGCTGTGCCAT
>JAZKST010000082.1:0-9542 GCA_036625905.1 Haloarculaceae archaeon | reverse complement strand
CACAGCCATTCGTGAACCGGTTTGGGTCGTGGATTGCCGCGCTCCGCGAGGCAGGCCTCGAACCAACGGAACGGCAGCTCCGCCCTCACTCGGGACCATGATGTCAGTCCGGTTTGATATCGTGCGAAAATCGGAGGAGGTAATGAACGATATGGACCCTGGTTGAGATCAACGAACGAGATGAAGCGATCACCGAACTCTCTTCGTCCGGTGCGTCTGGACAGCGTTTTTCAGACCCGTGGAGGAGTGTCAATAGGGCAGGGATTCATCGGTATGCGACGACCGCCACTTCGATACGCCTCACCTGTACCACAACACCCCATCGTTTCCACAGCTTCTTAGCTGGCTTTACTAGTTATGCTAGCTTAGACTTCTAAGATGCCTTGTCGTTCTCTTCTGGCTATACCAGCATATCAAGCATGGCTAGCATTTAGAGACGAAGAATCTCAGCCTTACGTTATGAGATCGAGTTCTGCGAAGTCGAAACAGGAGCGCAGGAACGATTGATGATCGTGTTTTTATACAAGTCAGTGAAACACGTTGACGACGAAGCAATCAAGAAGGCCGTAGAGCAGTGCTCCAGCGAGGGTTAGCGTCCGTAACCCCCGTAGGCAAGAGCCAAATGGGGGGCCACGAACCGACCGCTTCCAACGACGATCTCGAGCCCGTACCTGGGCGCCGACATCGTCGCACACGTTCGTGTCACGGGCGCGGTAGCCCGGCTCCCAACTGGTGGGGACGCCAATCCCGACGGTCGTCCGGTACGGGCGAGGAACGACCGTTCGTCCCGAGACAACTGGCGGTGAATTCCACGACAGTCCCTCTCCACGAGTCAGGTCGCCAGACCGACGGAAGTCGGGGGAGAGCGGTTACAGTGGAAGCAGCGCGAAAGCCCAGGGGTTCACTTCTCCAGGCTCCTTACCCGTCGGTGTCGTCCGATCGATCGAACGCCGTCGCGGCGTCGACGGCCCAGTTCGTGTCCGCTACGGAGACCGTTCGCGGTGCGAACGCCGCCTGCTCGTACAGTTCGGTCAGTCGGCGAAGGGTCTCGATGCGGTCGTCGTCGAGACCGGCCTCGCGGCAGGCGACGAAGAACTCCCAGTGCGTCCCGTCGGGGAGGTCGAGCCGCTCGGTCGTCGTCCGTTTGAGGGCCGTGTACGCCAGCTTGACGGCCGTATCCCGTCTGTCTTCGTCGAGTGCGGCGCTCGCACCCGCCAGCATCGGTGACGGCTCCTCGGTCGACGGCTCCGGAGCCGGGGTCGGCTCGGAAGCCGCGGCCGACTCGGTCGGCCCGCCGTCCTTCGAGTCCGTCGATCCGACAGCGCGGCGCCGCCGGAGGTAGACGGCTCCACCGAGGAGTGCGAGCAGCCCGGCGATGGCGACGACCACCGGGAGTGCTGCCGAGCCAGCGAACACCCGGAGGGGATTGCCGCCTCCAGCGACGCCGTCGGCACCACCGTCACCCCTCGCGAGCGGTCGGAGAGCGATTGTCGTGCGTGCACGGGATTCGAGGAGGTTCGAGTCCGGGCGGTCGTACCGCGCGGCGAGAGCCACAGAGACGTTCCGCTCCTCGGGCACGACGTCGGCCGAAACGGTGACCCGTTCGGCGAACTCTCCCTCCGAGTCCGTCCGGGCGGTAGCGACCGACCGGCCGTCGACCACTAGCTCGACCGGCTGGTTCGGGACCCCGGTCGCCTCGGCCGTCTCGAGGGTCCCGCTGACGCGGATCGCCCCGCGCTCGATCTGCTCGCCCGAGACGGTGAGCCTCGTCGCCGTCGGGTCGACCACGACCGGCTTCGATCGGTCGACGCCGGCGAGCGCCCGTCCCTCAAGCGGCACCGTCGCCGTGAGCGTTCGCTCGCCGTCGTCGACGCTCGCGGGGACGCCGCCGGTGAACGTGTACGCCCCGTCGGCGTCGGTCCGGGTCGTTCCGAGCGTGACCCCGCCGAGGCGGACGACCACCGGGACGCCCTCGGCACCGACGTCTTCGGCGCTGACGCGGCCGGTCACGTCGAGTTGCTCCCGGAACGCGACCGCATCGGGAGATCGGTCCATCGAGATCTCGGGGGTCACCTGCGAGACCGAGACGGTCACCGATCCGTTCGCCCCGAGATATATCGACTCGTTCCGGGGCACGAACCTGACGGCGACCTGCTGTTCGTCGGCCCGCAGCAGCGTCGGTCTGTAGGCAACGTTGAACGCCCCGTCTGCGCCCGTCCGCGTCCGAAGCGTCCGTTCGCCGATCCGAAGCCGCACGGTTCGGTCGGCCAGCGTCGACCCGTTCTCGCTCGCCAGCCGGCCCGTCAACCGGAGCGGTTCGAGGAACGAGATCCGGCGGGCGCCCGCCCGTAGCGTGAGGGTCGTCCGCACGAACGTCTCCCGAACGATCTCGGTCTGCTGCTGGGAGACGTTCCGCGTGACGTTCCGGACGGTGTTCGACGCCCCGGTCAGGTCGGTGGCCGTTCCGTTCGAGAGGGTCCCGTAGTCCGCCCGGAGGTCCGATCCGGTCCGGTTTATCGTACGGGAGAGTCGCTGGAGTTCGCGAGCCCGCTCGCGGGCCCGTTCCTCGTTGCCGTTCCGTCTGGCCGCCTCGTACTCCGCTCGCGTCTCGCGGTACTCCTGGACGGCGTCCGCGAACTCCTCCTGGGTCTCTTTGGTCTCGCGGAACCGCTCCGCCGTCCGGTCGTCGTCGTTCGTCCCGGTCCGCCCGACGACGTAGGCGTACCGATCGAACTGGTCCGAGAACTCCTCGCCCAGGATCCGCTTCGCCAGGTCGGCCTGTCCCCTGCTGAGTTCGATAGTGCTCCGCTCGAGGGTACCGCCGAGGCGGCGCTCGAGCCAGCGCGTGATGTCGCCGACGTCCTCCCGATCGTCGAGTTCGTCGGGACGGTCGTGCTGGGTCGTGTTGTTGGCGACGGCGGTGACCGCTCCGGCGAACCGTCGCTCCTCGGACTGGACCTCGCCGTGCACGCTGCTGTCGGTCGCCCGTTTCTCGGACGTGGCGCTGGCACCGACGCTCGGGGGCAGGACGAGTCCCATCGCCAGCAGGACGACCAACGGGACGACGACGGCGAGTGACCGATCCACGTTTCGGCTGTGAAGCGAGGCAAGAAATGTCTTCTCACGCGTATCCCGAGAACCTGTCGTCAGTACGACCGATACCCCCCATTCGAGTCGTCCCCGGGTGTTCCACGACGTCTCGGGGAGTTCGCCCGCGACCGAACGCCGCGGGGCGATTTGTCGACGTGCGTCCGACCCAGAACTCTCAACTACCTGCGCGCAGACCCGCTGCCATGGACGCCACGCGCCGATACTGGGGGCAGGCTACGGTAGCCGGTCTGCTCGCCGGGGGCGCCGTTCTGCTCGCCCGGCCGCTACTTCTGGTCGGCGCGGCTGGACTGGGCGCGTGGCTACTCGCCAAGCAGGGTCGGTTCGCCCGCCAGATCGCCCGGATCGAAGCGGGCCTGACCGTCCGGCAGTCGCTCGGGCGGGAGGTGGTGACCGTCGACGAGGAGGTAGCCGTGAGCCTCGTCGCCGAACTCGAGAACCCCGTCGACGTCGACCTCGCGGTGAGTGCCACGCCGCCTGTCGGGAGCAGTGGTCCGGCGCTCGACGAGCGCCGGGTGACGATCACAGCGGGGGAGCGGTCCGCCAGTACGACGTTCCTCGTCCGACCGGAGGCGGCCGGTCGACAGCCGTTCGACCGTGCGACGGTCACGATAGGGACGGATCTGTTCGCGTCGACGTATCTGACGGGAGCGACTCCCTCGCTCGTGGTCCAGCCGCGCCGGCCCCGCGACGTCTACATCGGTGCCGGTGGCACCCGGACCGTCTCGTCGTTCGCCGAATCGGTGTCCGGTAGGCGGAGCTCCGGGCTCGAACCGGCGGGGATCCGACAGTACATCGTCGGTGACACGGTCTCCCGTATCGACTGGAAGACGACCGCTCGCCTCCGGCAACCACACGTCGTCGAGTTCGAGGCCGAGACCGACGTCCGGACGACCCTGGTGGTCGACCACCGGGCCACGATGGGGCTCGGGCTCGCCGGCGAGCGGAAACTCGACTACGCCCGACAGCTCGCGCTGACGTCGCTCGAGGCCGCCCGCGAGGCGCACGAGCCGATGGGCCTGCTCTGTGTCGGCGACCACGGCCTGACGACCCACCTGCAATCGGGTTCGACACCGAGCCACTACACGAAGCTCCGGACGCGGCTCCACGACCTCGCCCCGACGGAGGAGACGACACCGTCCAGCGGGAGGACGGCACCCCGTGGTCCGGCGGCAGCCCAGCGGATGGCGAAGCGGCTGCGCCGGGAGGGCTCCGAATTCGCGTCCCGGCTGGTCCCGTTCCTCTCCGAAGCCGGCGAGTACGTCCGGCGTCTCGGGGCCGACCCGCTCTACGCGACAGTGCGGACGGAGCTGGAACGGACCAGCGAGGCGGACGTGATCGTGTTCCTGACCGACGACGAACACCGGACCGAGGTCTACGAGGCCGTCGGGGCGGCACGCGGGGGGGACAATCGTGTCGTCGTCTTCCTGCTGCCGAGCGTGCTGTTCGAGCCCGGCGGCCTGACGGATCTCGACGACGCATACGAGCGGTACGTCGAGTTCGACCGGTTCCGTCGTGATCTCGCAGCCCTCGACGGCGTCACGGCCTTCGAGGTCGGTCCCCACGACCGGGTCGAAGCGCTCGGGAGGCACCCACGGAGGCGGACCCGAGCATGACGTCCTGCCCGACCGGGAGCGATGGATCGCGGGGGTGGCCGTGAGCGTGTCCGGATTCGAAGGAACGGAACGCGACGTGGTGGAACCGCCAGCCGGATCGTCGAACCGTCGGGTTCGGTCGCTCCCCGGCGGGATCGCCGCCGTCGCGGTCACCGCGCTGCTCTGGATGCTAAGTGGGGGCCTCGGGCTGGTCGGTGGTGGCGTCCTGCTCGCAGCGTGGGCGGTCCTGCCGGCGACGTATGCGTTCGCCATCGGTCAGGTCGCGTTCGTCACCGCGACACGATCGGGGACGCTTCCGGACGCCGGTCTGGACGTCGGTCTCCTGGTCCCCGTGCTCGTCGAGATCGGACTCGTCGGGGTGCTGGTGGGACCGGTCGTCCGATCGACCGGCGGACGGCGGACGGCGGGCTGGACCCTGCTCGGTACGGCCGTCCTCGGCGGTATCGCGCTGGGGAGTTACGCCCTCTGGGATCGGGTGTGGGTAGCTGCAGCGGTACTCGTCGGCCTCGTCGGCCTCGTCGCCTACGGGCTCCACCGGTACGAACTGGTCGTCCTCGGGAAGGTACCTGCCCCCGACGATGGTATCGAGGCCGACGACGATGGCATCGAGCCCGACGACGGGCCCGATACGAACGGGGAGGGTGAGGTGACGTGAGCGGCGACGCCACGCTCGAAGACGGGGCCGAGGACGACCCGGCGGACGGACAGGACGCCGACCGTGACGTCGGGGCCCAGCTCGAACTGCTCGCCGAGGAGAACCGGCGCTTGCGCGAACAGTCGCGCCGACTCCGCCGGAGCCAGTATCGGCGAACGGCACTCGGTCTCGGCGCACTCGGACTGCTCGCGGGGGCCGGGGCGGCGCTCTTCCCCGCGGTGCGGGAGGTCCTCCTGGCGCTGACGGGTATCGGCCTGTTCAGCGCCGTCCTGATCTACTTCCTGATGCCGGAGCGGTTCGTCGCGGCCAGCATCGGCGAGAGCGTGTACAGCGCCCACGCCCGCAGTACGGAGGAACTGGTCGCGGACCTCGGCCTCGAGGACATCCAGGTCTACGTGCCCGTCGGCGACCGGGGCAGCAGGCTGTTCATCCCCCAGCACGTCGACTACCGGGTTCCCGACGAGGACGAGTTCGACGGCGCGATCGTCGTACCGGACGACGAACGACGGCGCGGGGTCTCGCTCCATCCGACCGGCGACGACCTCGTCACCGAGCTCGAGCGAACCGTCTCGGACGAACTCGCGGACGACCCGGCGGAGCTCGCCAGACAGCTCGCCGACGGACTCGTCGAGGTGTTCGAACTGGCCGAGGGCGCGAGCGCGAGTCCGGCCTCGGTGGCCGACGACGACCCGGATAACATCCTTCCCGGCCCCGACAGCAGCGAGCCCGAGGGCCGGCTCACCGTCGGCGTGACCGGGAACGTCTACGGCGATGGGGCCGTCATCGACCATCCCGTGACGTCCGTCCTCGCCTGTGGGCTCGCCCGAGGGATCGACAAGCCGGTCGTCGCCGACACGGCCACGAGCTCGGATCCCGACGTCGACTACCTCGTGACCTTCCAGTGGCGCGCGTTCGTGTTCGAGTAGGCGTCAAAGCGGATGCCACGGGGATTGGCCTCGAAGTGGCTGACGACTAATCCCCCGGAATCGTCTCATACGGGCTGTCGTGACTCTTTTCTATGGCCACGGTGAACAGTGGACGGTTCGCCTCCGCAACCTACGAATCCGGATCCCGGTGGCGGGAACTACCGCGACAGTCCGTCTCAGCGATCGGCCGTCTTCTCGTCGTCTTCGTCCTGCAGTTCGTCGGGCCGCCGCGCCGCACCGCCGTCCGAGACTGCCGCGTCGGTGGTGTCGGCCTCGGCACTGCTCGGTGGAGTGACCTCCTCGCGGATCTCGTCGACGAGGTCGGCCTGCGTCCGAGTGGAGAGCTCGGCCTCCGAGGAGAGGATGAGCCGGTGTATCAACACGGGCTCGATGAGGTGCTTCACGTCGTCGGAGGTGACGTAGTCGCGGCCGTGGATGGCGGCGCGGGCCTTCGACCCGTTCATGAGCGCCAGCAGGACCCGCGGCGAGCCACCGAACTCGACGTCCGGGTGCTCCCGCGAGGCCGAGACGATCCGGTAGATGTACCGTTTGATAGCCCGGTCGACGTAGACGTCCGCGACGGCCTCCTGGGCCGTCACGACGTCATCGGGACTCACGACACGGGAGATCCGTTCCGGATCGAGCTCGGGGTCGGCGTCGAACCGATCGAGCAGCTCCATCTCGTGGGCCTCGTCCTGGATCCCCACGTTCAGCTTGAACTGGAAGCGGTCGCGCTGCGCTTCGGGGAGCTCGAAGGTCCCCTCCATCTCGATGGGGTTCTGCGTGGCGACGACCATGAACGGCCTCGGCAGCTCGAGGGTAGTCCCCTCGATCGTGACCGTGCGCTCCTGCATCGCCTCCAGCAGCGCGGACTGGGTCTTCGGCGTCGCCCGATTGATCTCGTCGGCGACGACGACGTTCGCGAACACCGGACCCTTCATCAGATCGAACTCGCCGGTCGCCTCGCGATAGATGTACGTCCCCGTGATGTCGGCCGGGAGGACGTCCGGTGTCATCTGGATGCGGCTGTACTCGAGACCACTCGCCGTCGCAAACAGGTTCGCGATGGTCGTCTTCGCGACACCCGGAACGCCCTCGAGGAGGACGTGTCCCCGCGTCAGCAGCGAGATAGTGAGCCGCTCGACGATCTCCTCGTTGCCGATGAGAACCCCCTGGATCTCATCGAGGAGCGAGGAGTAGAGTTCCTCCGGCGAGGCCATAGAGTACATTATCCGTCGGAGTGTATAAAAGATGAGATTCCTCATCGATTCTTTCGGCCTTCGAGCCGCTCGCCATCCGTGATCCTCTACCGAGGCGGTTCACGACTCGTGTGGGGTTCCGAAACGTCTGGGCCGCCAATCCGCCGGTATCGGTTTCCCGATCGATCCGTCTCCGGACCGGGAAAGACCTCTCTACTTACGACGCCGCTCCCGGACCGCTCGGACGACGCGCTCGATCCGCTCGCGGTCCCAGGTCGGGTGCTGGTCGGCGATGTACTCGACCATCGCCGTCTCGCTCGGGGGGGCGGCAGACGTCCGTTCCCCCCTCCGCCCCCGCCCGAGCCGGTCGGCGAGCTGCCGCCAGTCCGGATCCCGGACCCACGTGGCGACCGCGAGGATGGCGCCGAGACCGACCACGAGCTGGAGGAGCGCCGAGTCCCGGAGGAGCAACACGGCGAGTGCCAGCGGTGGGAAGTCGGCGGCGTGCGAGTAGTCGAGGACGACGCGTTCGTGGCCGTCGAGGAGCGACTGGACGAACGCCCGGTTCCCCTCGCGTTCGAGCATCGTGTTGATGGCGATACTCGGATCGCCGACGACGACGACCCGCCCCCCGCCGACCGATTCCACCGTGGCAACGGGGTAGGTTCCCAGTTCCTCGTCGTCGTCGAGATCGCCGTTGTCGTTCACGTCCCGGAAGGCGAACTCCGAACTCGAGACGAGCACGGTCGCGCCGTCCGGTCGAACGGCCGTGCCGCGGTTCAGCGTGAGTTCGCTCACGTTCGCGACGAGCGAGTGGTTCGAGACGTTGGTCACGACCGGCAGCGTCGAGGCGCGCCAGTTGAACTGCTTGTCCCGGAGGAGCGCCCCATCGACGCGAGCGCGCGCGCCGACAGCCGCGAGTAGGCCGTTCGAGTGCTCGCGGAAGTCCTCGGCGACGACCAGCGTCCCCCCGCGACGGACGAACCGCCGCAGGTCCGCGGCCTCCGACTCGGCGTAGGGCTCGCTCGGCGAGAGGACGACTGCGACGGTCGCGTTCGGGGACGGCCCCTCTCCCGTCCCCGCGTAGGCGCCCGTGTCCCGGACGACGTCCGTGCGCGCGCCGACGAGGTCCGCCTGTTCCTGGAGCGCGGACGCTCCGTTCCAGCGGGCGTTGAACGGGCCGAACGAGGCCGTCGAGACGCTCGCCCCGACCACGAGGACGACCAGGACGACCGTGGCGAACGTCGCGAGTAGTGCGCGCGGGTAGTCGCGGTCGCGGACGACCTCGAGGGCGCGATCGAGCGGAGCCATCAGGCGCTCTCCTCCCCCATTCAGACCAGCCCCCGCGGCAGGATCTCGAGGATGCGCTTGACGACGATGTAGCCGAACACGAGCAGGCCGACGGCGATGAACCACTTCAGGCGCGCACGCCAGCGCGGCGTCACGTTGAACGGTGCAGTGAGCTGCACGACGACGAGAAAGCCGACGAGCGAGACGACGAAGAACAGCTCCAGCGAGAGCGCGCTCAGTAGCGTGAGCGCGAACAGCGCCGCCAGCAGCCACGCCGCCTGGGCGTGGACGAACCGGATCCGTCGCGGGGTCGTCATCTACCGTCGCTGTCCGTGGGCGTCCGATTAAGGCTTGTTGCGTGTCGGTCTCCGACGGGCGGCGACGCTTCCCCGGAAACCCGCCGGGAAAGCGGGAGAGAAGGTATGCATCTCCTGTTAACGGAAGACGAAGGACGAGGGATTCGTCGGTCGGTGGCGGCGATATACGCGCCGCCACGGTGCTTGATCCGCGCGACGACCAGTCGCTGTTCGTCCCGTCGGACGGTCACGGCGAGCCGGAATTCGTCGGTACGTATCTTCTCGAAGGTACTGTTCCGGAGCGGTTCGTCGTAGTCCGGCACGTCGCGCCACGGAGATTCACCCGCCGTCACTCGTCCGTCGTGCCGAACCGGTCTCGGGCTTGGTCTACCTGATCCAGGGAGAGAGTCCCGCCGTTCACGGCGGGCGTGAATCCGACACTCTAATTCACA
>JAZKST010000081.1:0-9706 GCA_036625905.1 Haloarculaceae archaeon | reverse complement strand
ACTCCTCGAACCGCTCGATGAGGTCGGCGTCGTCCGCGAGAGACATCGGTCGAGGACGGGTTGTGCCGCTTCGGGTATCAAGCTTCGCAAAGGGTGGAGTGGAAGTGGAGCGGCCCGTCGGGACCGAACCGGGCTGGAGCGACCGAGCGGTAGCGTCCGCCGTCCTGGCGCCGCGGGCTTTTGCCCTTCGACGGCGTAGCCGGATCATGCGTGATTTCGCGGCGGTCCTGTTCGACCTCGACGACACGCTGTGTCGCCACGAACAGGACGCCCAGACGGTCTACTACGGCGCGTTCGAGGCCGCAGGGATCGAGCCGTTCGGCGAGCCCGACGAGCTGTGGGCGGCGCTCTCCGGTCCGCCCGCACCGGACCCGGACGACCGGCTCGCGTACCTCGCCGACGGGTTCGGCAGGGTCGCCGACGGACACGGCCGCTCGGTCGACGCGGGGGCGCTGGCCGGCGGGTTCGTGGAGGTCGTCGACCACTCGGCCGTGGCGTTCCGCGACGGCGCGGAGCGGGCGCTCGAGGCCGCCGGCGAGCACGGACCGGTCGGCCTCCTGACGAACGGTCCCGAGCACCGCCAGTCGACGAAGCTCCGGTCGCTCGGTATCGGAGACGCCTTCGACGTCGTCGTGTTCGCGGGGGACATGCCCCGTCGCAAGCCCCACCGCGACCCGTTCGACCGGACCGTCGGCGACCTCGGCGTCGATGCGGCACGGTCGCTCTACGTCGGGGACTCCCTGGAGTACGACGTCGCCGGCGCGAAGGGTGCGGGGCTGAGGGCCGCGTGGTGTCCCGCGAACGGCGAGTCGGACCCCGGTGGGTACGACCCCGACTACGTACTGGGCTCGCCCGCCGACCTCGTGGACGTCCTCGACGGCCCGGGGTGACGGGTCGACCCGGGCGGTGTGGCCCTCGGCTCCCACCGTCGCCGGGGACCGGCGAGCGGGCGCTCCACGACGGGTCGTGATCGGGGCCGACGGGAGCGAGGGGAGAAGGGGGGGGAGTCGAAGGAGGGTTCAGTCGATGTAGCCGAGCGCGTCCTCGATGCGGCCGAGTTCCGGA
Source organism: Haloarculaceae archaeon (assembly GCA_036625905.1). Classification (GTDB taxonomy): domain Archaea; phylum Halobacteriota; class Halobacteria; order Halobacteriales; family Haloarculaceae; genus Salinirubellus. The sequence goes on along the minus strand of JAZKST010000081.1, from coordinate 8,641 downwards.
CCCGTAGTGTCGTTCCCGGCGACGTAGCCGGAGGCGTTGGCGACCAGTCCCGAACCCACGAGCGGGCCGCCGTAGTTGATGGTGCCGATGTCGGCGGGCACGCCGAGGAGTTCTTCGAGGTGGTCGAGTTCCTCGTCGGTCGACTTGGGGTGACAGAGCACGCCCCTGGTCGTGGCGACGGCGGCGGTCCCGACCGTCCGGACGCCCGCGAGGTCACCCCGCTCGACGGGGACGTCGAGGGCGTCCTCGACGGTCCGGAGAGCCTTCCGGGAGAGGTCGGGGTGGACGTAGGCCCCGGTGTCGTTCGCCAGGACGACGTTCCCGGCGGCGTTGATACGGCCCGGCAGTTCGTGGATCGACAGCCCGCTCGCGGCCTCGACGCGTTCGCGTTCGCGGTCGGTGACGCGGCTGCTCACGAGGAGCCCGTTCTCGTTGCCGGCGGCGAGCGCGCCGACGGTACCGGAGCCGGCGACGGTCGTCCGGACGGCGGGCACCTCGAGTTCGGCCTCGAACTCCACGACGAGGTCCTCGTCCATGTCCGGCCGGACGAGCACGCAGTCGTCGGTGGCCCGGGCGAAGACGCCGACGTAGGACGAACCGGAGAGGGCCGCGCGGAGCACGCGAGGCCTACGCCGTCTCCGCTTCCACGATCCGGTCGCCCTCCTCCTCGAACCGGGCAGCGCGGATGCGGATCTTCGACGGCGGCTTCTTGCGACCACGCGACCAGATGGCCTCGTTGATCGAGGGGTCGAGGCGGACGGCGTCCTCCTCGACGGAGAAGTGCTGGGCGAGGTGCGAGCGGATCAGGCTCATCGCCCGGTCCGCGCTCTCGTGCTTGGCTCCGGCCTTGACGTCACGGAGCGGCACGGTGACGACGCGCTCCTCGAAGTCGCTGGCGCTCATTCGTCCGTGTCGTTGCGTCGCCAGTTGCGGCGCTTGTAGTTCTGCATCGTGTCCCGGTCGGTCTTCATGATGACCCACGCCGGCACGCGCGAGTTCTGGCGCTCGAGTTTGGCCAGCCGCTTCTTTTTGGCCTTCGACTTCTTGCCCATGGTGGGACCGACTACCCCTCGCCGGCTTAAATTCTTGTTCCTTTCGCCGCCCCAGGGTTCGGGAGGGTAGACGGTCACCCGCACCCGGGACCGGCACCCGTCCCTATCAGTCCAGCTTCCCCCGGAGGACCTTCGCGGCGGTGAGCACGGGGTCCCAGACCGGCGAGAACGGCGGCGCGTACGACAGGTCGAGCGTCTCGACCTCCGCGAGGGTCATCCCGGCGTGGAGCGCGGTGGCGACGGTGTCGATCCGCTTGGCGACGCCCTCGCGGCCGACCATGCTGGCACCGAGCAGCCGACCGGTTCCGCGGTCGGCCACCATACCGATGCCGATGGGGCTTCCCCCGGGGTAGTAGTGGGCCCGGGACTCGGCGTCGATGAACACCGAAACGGGATCGAACCCGGCCTCGCGGGCCCGCCCCTGGTCGATCACGCCGGTCCGGGCGACCTCGAGGTCGAACGCCTTCAGCACCGCCGTCCCGGCGATCTCGCCCGTCGGCGTCGGGTCACCCGCGACGGTCCGGCCGATCGCGCGCCCGGCCCGGTTGGCGGTCAGTGCGAGCGGGACGTGGTCCGGGTCGCCAGTAACGACGTGGCGGGCCTCGGCACAGTCCCCCGCGGCGAAGACGTCATCGTAGTTCGTGCGCCCGTACTCGTCGGTCGCCACGGCGCCCGTCTCCCCGAGCTCGATCCCCGCCTCCTCGGCGAGGTCGGCGTTCGGCGCGACGCCGACGCCCACCATCGCGACATCGACCGGGACGTCCCCGTCGGGCGTGCGGATGGCCTCGAGTCGCGACTCGCCGAGGAACGCCTCGACGGGCGTGTCGAGGTGGAGCCGGACCCCCTGCTCGCGGAGGTGGTCCTCGACGCGCTCGGCGACCCGCTCGCCGAACGGCTGGAGGACGTGCGGGAGCATCTCGAACAGGTCGACCTCGAGGCCGTGTTCGGCGAACGCCTCGGCCATCTCGATGCCGACGTAGCCGCCGCCGACCACGGCCGCCCGGTCGACCGCCGGCTCGGCGTCGGCGGGCCCCGAGGCATCGAACCCGAGGTACTCGCGGACCGCCCGGGCGGCAGGGAGCGAGTGGAGCGTGAACACACCCTCCAGGTCCATCCCGTCGATCGGCGGCTCGACGGCGTGGGCGCCCGTCGCCAGCAGGAGCGTCCCGTAGGGCTGTTCGAACCGGCCCTCGGGCCCCTCGACGGTCACCGTCTTCGCCTCGGGGTCGACGGCGACCACCTCGTGGTTCGTCCGGAGGTCGATGCCCCGCTCCTCGCGGAACGCCTCCGGGGTGACGGTGACGAGGTCGTCTAGCGACTCGACCTCGCCCTTCACGTAGTAGGGGAGGCCACAGGCCGCGTAGGAGACCCACTCACCCCGCTCGAAGACGACCACCTCGGGGTCGGGGGCGTCACGCTTTGTCTTGCTCGCGGCACTCATGCCGGCGGCGTCACCGCCGCCGACGACGAACGGTCCTTCCATGAGCGGACGTCGGGGCTCGCGGACATATAGTATTGCGCCTGTTCTACAAGAATGGGAACGACCGGACGGCAGAACGGGGTCACGAGAACGTGGCGTGGTCGCCTACAGCAGCGCCAGCGGGGCCATCAGGACCACTCCCACGACGAGACCACCGACGAGTTCCCCGTACCCCCGGTTGGGGAGACCCTCGCCCAGTTCGAGCGCCTCGGGGACGAACTCGGTGAGCACGAGGTAGATCATCGCACCCGCGGCGAAGCCGAACCCGACGGGGAGGAAGTCCCGGGCGATCCGGACGAACGCGAACGCGAGCACGGCTCCGATGGGCTGGGGGAGCGAGGAGAACACCGCCCACCAGACCATCTTCCACTCCGAGACGCCCATCGCCCGCAGCGGGATGGAGATCGCCACGCCCTCGGGGACGTTGTGGATGGATATGGCGACGGTCATGAATATCGCCAGCAGGGGGACGGCGAACCCGAGGAACGCGACCCCACCCTCCAGGTCGAGGTCGGCGAACGAGACGCCGATGGCGACCCCCTCCGGGAACGAGTGGACCGTGAGGATGCCGAGGATCAGCAGGAGCTTCCGGAAGTCGGCCTCCTCGTAGGTTCGGGGGTTCACCTCCCGACCCTCGATGACCTCGTGGGCGACGACCACCAGCGCGACGCCAGTGAGGAGTCCGACGACGAGCGGGGTGATCCGGGCAACCTCCTCGGAGAACCCCAGCGCGACGGCCGACGCCCACGGGTCGGCCTCGGCCAGCCCCTCCGAGACCAGGCCGAACACCGACGCCGACAGCATGATGCCCGACGCCAGCCCCCAGAGGATCACGTTCCAGCGGTCGCCCACCTCGTCGACGACGAAGAAGGGAAGGGCGCCGAGGCCGGTCGCCAGCGCGGTTATCAGTCCCGCGACGAACACGAGCACGTAGTTCTCGAGCGCGGACACGACCGGGCTAACCGGTCGGGAGGCATAAAACGTGTCATTCGATCCGACAAGTTTCGGCCGGCCTAATCTCCCGGAGTACTGGGAGGCTCGTCCCCGCCTCGGGTCGGGAACGACCGGACCGTCTCGTAGACTGGCCCGTCGTCGGTCAGCGTGCTCTCGGTCAGCCGGACCTCCTCGACGTGGAGCCGGCCGAGGGTCGGGTTCTCCTCCCGGACGAGGGCCTGCACCTCCGACTTCGAGCGGGCGTCACGGACCCGCGCGACGGTCGCGTGCGGGGTGAAGTCGTGCTCCTCCGGAGCGAACCCGATGGCCGTCGTCTCGCGCTCGATGGACTCGTGGAGGCGTGCGAGTTCCGTGTCCCCCTCGTCGACGCCGACCCAGACGACGCTGATGTAGTCCAGCGACGGGAAGACGCCGTAGCCCTCGAAGGTCGCCTCGAACGGCCCGACGTCGGCCGACCCGACGGCCTCCGCGATCGCGTCGGTCACCCCGGGGAGCCGGGCCTCCCCGACGTCCCCGAGGAACTTCAGGGTGACGTGGGCGCCTTCGGGGGCCACGGTGTCGACACCTGGCAGGCCGACGAGCGGTTCCTGGACTCGCTCTACCGCGTCGGCGAGCCCGTCGAGGTCCACGCTCACGAACAGGCGCTTGCCCATACCGGGGCGTCGGGACCCCGGGAAGTTCGCTCTTGTCCCGGGACCGCGCCTGCGCCGGGGGCGGCCCGGAACGTGCCCGGGACCGGGACCCGCCCCCTCGAGCGTTCGGTCGGGACCGGACTCAGCCGGCGAGCCAGGCCTCCATCCGGTCGAACGCCTCGTCGATCCGCTCCATCGAGTTCGCGTACGCGATGCGGACTCGCCCCTCGCCGGCGGGCCCGAACACGCGCCCGGGGACGAGCGCCACGCCGGCCTCCCGGAGCAGCGAGAAGGCGAACTCGCGGTCGTCGGTCCACCCCGCCGGGAGCGTCGGGAGGACGTAGAACGCGCCGTGGGGCTCCGGACACGCCATCCCGGGGATCCGGTCGAGCCGTTCGAGCACGCGGCGCCGGCGGTCGGCGAACGCCTCGACCATCGGCTCGTGGAGCGACCCCTCGAGCGCCCGGACGCCGGCGTGCTGGGAGATGGACGGGGCACAGGTGGTGGTGTACTGCCGGATGCGGACGATGGCGTCGACGAGCCGCGCGGGCGCCCCGAGGTATCCGAGCCGCCACCCGGTCATCGAGTAGGCCTTCGAGAAGCCGTTGACCGTGACCGTCCGGTCGAACATCCCGTCCAGCGCGGCGAGCGAGTGGTGCTCCCGCCCGCCGTAGACGATCTTCTCGTAGATCTCGTCGGAGAGCACCGTGAGGTCGTGCTCGACCGCGAGGTCGCGGATCGCGGCCGCGTGGTCGGCGTCGAGCACCCCGCCGGTCGGGTTGTGCGGCGAGTTGACGACCAGCAGCTGTGTGTCCGCCGAGACGGCCTCGGCGATCGCGTCGGGGTCGGGCTGGAACCCCGCGTCCGGGTCGAGGTCGTAGTAGACGGGGACGCCGCCCGCCGTGTGGATCGGCGTCTCGTACGTCCAGCAGGTGTCCGGGACGAGCACCTCCCCGCCGGGGTCGACGAACGAGAGCACCGTCACGAACACCGCCTCGGTCGCCCCCGTCGTCACGATCAGCTCCCGGTCGGGGTCGTACTCGATCCCGTTCTCCGTCGCGAACTTCTCGGCGATCCGCTCGCGGAGCGGCCCGATCCCGTAGTTCGACGTGTAGTGGACCTTCCCGTCCTCGATGGCCCGTATACCGGCCCGCTTGATCGGTTCGGGGGTGTCGAAGTCCGGGCGACCGATCTCGAGGTGGACGACGTCCCGGCCGTCGTTCTCCAGGCGCCGACACTCCCCGGAGATCTCGCGGATCCCCGAGAACGGGATGTGCTCCAGCCGTGCGGCGGGCATGGTGCCGCGTCCAGCGGCTGAGGAATAAAACACCGGGTGAGCCACCCGCCCCGGGCGGGGAACGGGCACGGGGATCGGCGGCCTCACACTCGGAACGGCAGGTCGACGAGTCCGATACCCCGTACGAGTCCCAGCATATCCGTCCTCGGCCACTCGTCGAGGACTCGCCCGTCCTCGATGCGGAACAGGGCCGCGTTGACTATCTCGAAGCGGTTCCCCGTGGCCGGGACCCCCAGCAGTTCCCCCGAGTGAGTCACCGCCATCTCGAAGTCGTAGGCAAGTGAGTCGTCCTCGGCGAGACGGTGCAGGTCGGTCACCTCGATCGTGGCACCGCTCGCCCCGATGTGACTCGCGTCCGGGGGACCGACGCCGTGTGCCACCTGTTCGCCACCGCGCCGCCACGACGCAGGGCTTAACCCGCTCGTTCGCCAACTCGGTGGTATGACCGACGACGACGAGCCCGAACGCCGTCCACACGAGTTCTCCGACGGCGAGGGGTTCGACGACCCGTACGAGGGGTTCGACCTCGACCCGCCGGAGCTGTCGGTGGACCCCGGGATGGTCGACCCGGTCGACTCCCGTGTCGTCGCGGACACGCTCGACGACCGACAGATCCCCAGGGGGGAGGTCGACGCCGAGGAGCTACTGGACGTCGGCCTCGAGTACATGCGGATAAACCGGCACGAGCAGGCCGCCGACGCCTTCGAGCGGGTCGCCCGGTTCGCCGACGACCCCCTGATCGAGCAGGAGGCCCGGGTGAACAAGGGCGCCGCGCACAACGAACTGCGGGAGTGGGACGCCGCCGTCGGGGCGTTCCGGGAGGCGCTTCGGATCGACGACCGTTCGGAGCACGCCGCCAGCGCCGAGACGAACCTAGCGTACGCGCTCTGGGAGTCCGGGCGCACCGAGCAGGCGCTCGAACACGCCGAGCGGGCGGTCGAACTCGACCAGCGGTTCCCGCAGGGCTGGTACAACCGCGGGTTCTTCCTCCTCGAGCGTGGGCTCGCCGAGGACGCCCTGAACTGCTTCGACAACGCCATCCGCCTCGGGTTCCGGAACGCGGAGGTGCTCGACGAGAAGGCCCGCTGCCTGGAGGAGCTCGGCGAGCACGACCGAGCAGAGGAGGTCGCCGAGGAGGCCGAGGAGCTGCGACGCGAGGCCGAGGAGGAGCTCGTGCGCGAGCAGGGCGGTTGAGACGCGATGACCGTCCTCCTCACCGAGCGGGAGACCCCCGAGGGCCTGCTCGTCACCGTCTGTGATGCCGACGTCGTCGGCGAGACGTTCGAGGACGGGTCGGTGTCGCTCACCGTCGAGGCCGACTTCTACGCCGAGAGCGCCCGCGAGGCCACCTCGGAGGACGTCGCCGACAGCCTCGCCCGGGCGATGACGGCCAACCTCGTCGGCACGCGGTCGGTCGGGATCGCCATCGAACACGGGTTCGTCGAGGAGCGGAACGTCCTCGACCTGGAAGGCACCCGCCACGCACAGTACCTCCGGCTGTGACGCGCTGCCCCGGCGACCGTACAGCCCGGCGGTTCTAGGCCGACCGAAGGAGTGACTTACCTCCGCGCCCTTGTGGCGAGTAATGGGAACCAAGGAGATCGAACCGCTCGACGTGGCGGCCATCCGCGAGGACTTCCCGATCCTCGACCGGGAGGTCGGCGGCGAGCCGCTCGTCTACCTCGACAACGCGGCCACCTCGCAGACCCCCGAGCGGGTCATCGAGGCGATAAGCCACTACTACCGGCACTACAACGCGAACGTCCACCGGGGCATCCACCAGCTGAGCCAGGAGGCCTCCATCGCCTACGAGGAGGCCCACGACCGTGTGGCCGAGTTCCTCGGTGCCAAGGGTCGGAAGGAGATCGTCTTCACGAAGAACACGACCGAGGCGATGAACCTCGTCGCGTACGCCTGGGGGCTGAACGAACTCGAGCCCGGCGACGAGGTGGTGCTGACGGAGATGGAGCACCACTCCTCGCTCGTCACGTGGCAGCAGATCGCCAAGCGGACCGGCGCCGAGGTGAAATACATCCCCGTCGACGAGCGGGGCTACCTCGATATGGAGGCCGCCCGCGAGACCATCACCGACGACACCGAACTGGTGTCGTTCGTCCACGTCTCGAACGCGCTCGGGACGGTCGTGCCTGCGCGCGAACTCACCGAAATCGCCCACGACCACGGCGCGCTCGCGTTCGTCGACGCCGCGCAGTCGGTGCCGAACCGGGCGGTCGACGTCGGCGAGATCGGCTGTGACTTCCTCGCGTTCTCGGGGCACAAGATGTGCGGCCCGACCGGCAGCGGCGCGCTCTACGGCCGCCGGGAGCTCCTCGAGGCGATGGAGCCGTACCTCTACGGCGGCGACATGATCCTCCGGGTCACCTACGAGGACGCGACGTGGAACGAACTCCCCTGGAAGTTCGAGGCCGGCACGCCCAGCATCGCGCAGGGGATCGGCCTCGCCGAGGCCGTCGACTACCTCGAGGACGTCGGCATGGAACGGCTCCAGCGCCACGAGGAGGCACTCGCCGAGTACGCCTACGAGCGACTCACCGAGCAGGACGACGTCGAGGTGTACGGACCGCCGGGCGACGACCGCGGCGGGCTCGTCTCGTTCAACGTCGACAGCGTCCACGCCCACGACCTCGCCTCGATCCTGAACGACCACGGCGTCGCCATCCGCGCGGGCCACCACTGTACCCAGCCGCTCCACGACAAGCTCGGGGTCGCGGCCTCCGCCCGCGCGTCGTTCTACCTCTACAACACCCGCGAGGAGGTCGACGCGCTCGTCGAGGCCGTCGACGACGCCCGGCAGATCTTTGCCTGAGCTGACTCTCGACCGGCGTCGGTCACCCGGTTCTCCCACTCGCCCCCCGTTACGACTCCCCGTCCCCGTCCTCGTTCCCGTTCTCCCCGTCGTCGCCCGCGCCGAACCAGCCGTACCCCTCGACGAGCGTCGCCAGCGCCACCACCCCGAGCCCACCCGCCACGAGGAGCCGGCCCGAGAGCGCCGCGACCCCGGCACCCAGCAGCGCCGGCGTCCCCATCCAGAGGTACTCGAGAGTCCTCGGCGGTCGTCCCGAGAGATCACGGACCGCGGCGTACAGCCCGACGCCCCCGGCGAACCCGGCGAGACCGACGAGCGGGTCGGCGGACCCGTCGAAGGCCAGCGCCGCGGCGGCGAGCGCGACCACGCCCCAGAGGAGCGCGTAGGCCCCGTCGCCGG
>JAZKST010000080.1:0-9990 GCA_036625905.1 Haloarculaceae archaeon | reverse complement strand
GTGCCACTGGCCCACCCGGGCGGCCTCGGTCTTCTCCGGGAGGTTCCAGTACTCCTGGAAGATCACGGGGTCCTCGCCGTACACGGAGGCCTCTCCGTGTCGCACCGCGATCTCCCCGATTTCTCCCGTCGGCATCCCCTCGCCGGTCTCCGGGTCGACGACGGCGACGTCGTGGCCGGGAACGGGTTTGCCCATGCTCCCCGCCCGCGCGCCGAACCAGTCCCGGCAGTTCGTCACGAGCAGGTTCGCCTCGGTCTGCCCGTAGAGTTCGTTGACCGCGACGCCGTCGAGAGCCTCCGCGGCCCAGTCGAGTATCTCCGGCGTGAGCGGCTCCCCGCCCGAGCAGACCGCCTTCAGATCGAGGTCGTACCGCTCCGCAGGCTCGTCGACCTTCATCATCATCCGGATCGCGGTTGGGGGGAGGAACGTGTCGGTGACGCCGAACTCCTCGGCGATCTCGAACGCGGTCTCGGGGTCGAACGTCCCCATCGGGTAGCCGACGACGGGGCGGCCGTAGTGCCACGCGGGGAAGACGAGGTCGCCGAGCGCGCCGATCCACGCCCAGTCCGCCGGTGTCCACGCCACCGTCGTCTCCAGGTCCCGCTCGAAGTACATCCGGAACGCCGGACAGTGACCGAGCCAGACGCCGTGGCCGTGGAGGACGCCCTTCGGCGGCCCCGTCGAGCCCGAGGTGTACATGATGATCGCGGGCGTGTCGGCGTCCGTCCCGACGACCTCGAACCCGCGAGGCTCGCCCGCGGGGAGGTCCTCAAAGGCGTGGGCGTCGCCCGCCGCGTCACCGTCGACCTCCACGACGTGCTCCAGGTCGGGGAGGCTCTCGCGGGCCGAGTCGACGGCGTCCCGGACCGAAGCGTCGACGACGGCCACCTCGGCCTCGGCGTCCCCGAGCCGGTACTCCAGGGCGTCGGGGCCGAAGAGAACGGAGAGCGGGAGCGTCACCGCCCCGAGCTTCCAGCACGCGAGGTGGGTCAGGACGTTCGCGGGCTTCTGTGACACCACGACGCCCACGCGGTCCCCGCGCTCGACGCCCAGTCCCCGGAGAGCGCCCGCGAGCCGGTTCGACAGCGTGTCGAGGTCGTGGAACGTGTACGTCTCCCGGCGGCCGCCCGGGTAGGCCTGGAACAGCGCCACGCGCCCCTTCGGGTCCTCGTGCTTGCCGACGAGGTCGTACGCCGCGTTGTAGTCCGCCGGGACGTTCCACTCGAACCCCTCGCGGGCTTCCTCGTAGCTGTCGTAGTCGAGCGTGACGCGGTAGGTCATGTCGGGGGGTTCGTCGGGGGGCGGCAAAACCGTGAGGGAGCGCGCGGAGCGCGGCCGGATGGGTTCTGTCCCTACCCCTGCCGGAACTCGACCCCGCGTATCTCGAAGCGTGCGCCCCCGTCCGACCCCTCGGTAGCGACGACGTCCCCGCCGTGTGCCTCGGCCACGTCGGCGACGATCTTCAGCCCGAAGCCCGTCCCGTCGGCGCTACTCGAGTATCCGGCCTCGAAGACCTGCTCTCGCTCGTCGGCGGGGATACCGGGACCGTCGTCCTCGACGTAGAAGCCGTCCTCGAGATCGCCGACCGTGATGGCCACCCCCTCGCCGGACCGTGTCGGACCGCTCGTGGAAGCGTGTTCGACGGAATCGTCGGGTTTCGCCCGACTGTCCGTGGAGCCATGCTCCACGCTATCCTCGCGAGCCCGCGAGCGAGGAGCCGTCGAACCGTGTTCGACGGAATTCCGCACGGGGTTCTCCAGGAGCTGTCGGAGCCGGCTCTCGTCGGCGAGGACGACCCGGTCGGTCTCGACGCGGAGCGTCGCGTCGTCCGTCGCCACGGTCCGCCAGCACTGCTAGACCGCCTCGTCGAGCGCGAGCGGCCCGACCTCGCGGGTGTCGTCCCCGTCGCGCGCGATGGCGAGGAGGTCGTCGATCAGCCCCTCCATCCGGTCGTGTGCGTCCGCGACGGCGTCGAGCTCCGCCGCGTCGCACTCCTCGCGTGCCAGGTCTAGCGACCCCGTGGCCACGTTGAGCGGGTTCCGCAGGTCGTGGGAGACGACGCCCGCGAACGCCCCGACCTCGGTCGAGGAGACGATGAAGATGCCGTGGTCCCCGAGCGGATGCAGGACCGCGCTCCGTGCGGGCGTCTCCTCGGCCAGCCGACCGTGCTCGCGCGTGTCCTCGATCACGCGCGGATCGCCCGCCTCGAAGGCCCCCCAGACGATCCGGTCGGTCTCGGCCACCGAGTCCCGGTCGTAGGCCGGGGGGCCGTCGAACGTCTCGCGGACCTCGTCGAGCGTCGCGACCGGCACGAGCGAGTCCCCGTCCTCGTCGAGCAGGTTGAACCCGGCGAGGGACACGCCGAGGACCTCCTTTGCCGTGTCGATGGCGACCTGGGCGGTCTCCGCCGCCGTCGGCGTGTGCATCAGCGCCCGCGTGCGCTGCTGGAATCCCTCCAGTTTCCGCACGTGCTCGGTCCACCCGGAGACGTCCCGGACCACGCCGACGGTCCCCCGGAACGTCTCCGCGAACGGGAGGAGCGCGACGTGCGCTTCGGACGGAATCCGCTCGCCGTCGTCGGTGACGACGGTCAGCTCGGCGGTCTCCCGGCTCCGGTCCGAGGAGAGCAGCGACCGGATGGTCCCCTCGATCCGCGCGACGTCCGCCGGGGGGATGACGGCGGAGACGTGCGAGCCGAGCAGCGTCGCCTCGTCGTGTCCGACCATGTCGACCAGCGCGTCGTTCACGAAGGTGAACCGGCCGTCCGCGTCGAGCGTGTACACCGGGTCGCCGGAGGCCTCCAGGATGCCCTCGTAGCGCTCGAGCTCCCGCATCCGGTCCCTGCGTTCGGTGACGTCCCGGCCGACGGCGACGAACCCCGACGCCTCCGCCGACCCGGCGAGAGCGCCTCGTTCGCGCTCGTCGCGTCCCGGACCTCGATCCGGTCGTCCGCGCGATCGAGGAACGCCGCGGACGTCTCCACGGCCGCAGGAGCGTCGACGTGGAGCACCCTGACCGTCCCGTCCCCCTCGCCGGCCACCACGGCGGCAGCGTCACCGTCGCGTGCCGGTCGATCCATACCCCACCTGTCGGAGAGTAATGATGAAAGGGTTGGTTCGGTTCGCTGCTCGAAACGGGCTCGACCGCGGGCGTGAGACGTGTCCTTCCAGGCCGTGTCACGGCCCGGATGGCTACTCCACTCAGTCCCGCAGCGCGTCCACGGGGTGTTCGTTCGCGGCCTTCCAGGCGGGGTAGAGCCCCGAGGCCAGCGCGACGACCACTCCGAAGACGAACGCCAGGACGAGGAAGACCCCGTTCGATGGGTCGAACACCACGTCGAACTCGACGCGGGTGAAGTGGCCGAGGGCGACGGCGGCGAGCGCGGACAGGACGGCTCCGAGGAGCCCGCCCAGGACCCCGAGCAGCGCCGCCTCGACCACGAGCGTCCGGAGGACGTCCCCGCGCTGGACGCCCACGGCGCGGAGGACGCCGATCTCACCGCGGCGCTCGCGGGTGCTCATCAGCATGACGTTGAAGATGGCGACGCCGGCGACGACGAGCGAGACGGCACCGAGGGCGACGAGGAAGCCGTTCAGCAGGGCGAAGAACTCGCGGATCTGATCGAGGACGCTCCCGAGTTCGAACACCGAAACGCGCGTCTCGCGGGCGTTCAGCCGCTCGCGGACCGTCGCCGCGACGGAGCGGGCGTCCTCGCCCGAGTCCGCCTGCACGACGACCTGGTTGTACCCCTCCTGGACGAACTCCCCCTCGGGGAGGACGACCGCGTTGTCCGGCTGGATGGGCGAGATGGCGTCGCTCTCGGCCAGCACCGCGATGACACGGTAGCGGTTCCCCTCGATCTCCACCGCCGAGCCCACGGAGAGGTCGAGCGACGACGCCACCTCGCTCCCGACGATGGCGCCCTGACGGTGCCGGCGCGGGAGGTCGCCCTCGCCGGCCTCGAACAGCGCCCCCGGCTCGGAGAGCCCGTAGAGCTGTGCGAACGTCCGGCCGGCGTTGCCGGAGACGACCGCGCCGCTCGCCTTGAGCGGGACGGCCTCGCCGCGACCCTCCGCGACCCGCTCGACCGTGGAGACGTCCCGCGGGGAGAGCGTGTCCGCGCCGGTGTCCTCGGCGGGCGAGACGATGACCTGGTTGCCGATGCCGCCGAGCTCCTGGGTCGCCGACAGCGAGAGGACGTTCCCGAAGATCCCGAGGGTGGCGATGGCGACGACGCCGATGACGATACCGAGTGCCGCAAGCCCCGAGCGGAGCCGGTTCCGGTCGAGGTTCCGCAACGCCATCAGCACGGCCGGGAAGCGTTCGAGGACCATCAGCGAGACACCCCCGTCTCGTGTGGAATCGGGTTTCGCGATCGTGTTCGATGGGGTACGGTTACCCACGTCTCGGGCCCGCCCGTCGGTCCGTCCGGCGCGCGCTGGACGCGCTCTCGTGCGCGACCGAGTCGGCTGGGCAGGTGAGTGGCCGACGACGACCGACCGACTGGAGTCCCTGGTAGACTTCCGAAGAGCGAGCGCTCTCGAGGAAGGTGGGCGAAGCAAGCAATACAGAGACTGGAGGGAGCGGGGCGCACAGCGAGCTCTGCTCGCGGCTTCACCGCTCGCACGGTCCGCGGAACGGAAGGTCCCGCGCTACCTCCGAGCCGAGAGAGCGAGGGATTCGGGACCGCCTCCGTTTCTGGACCGCCGTTCTTCACGGGAACCTCCCTCGAGAGGAATAGGAACAACACCGAAGCCCTCGGTCGCTCGGCTCGCGCGACTCGAGCGACCACGACCTTCGATTCCACCAGGACGGCCGCAGCTCCTCCGGCCCCGATTCACCCCCGAACCCGAGAGCGCTACCCATCACCCAACACCCCGTCCACCAGCTCGACCTCCCGGTCCGCGTAATCGGCCACCAGCGGGTCGTGGGTCACCGTCACCACGGCCACGCCCTCCTCGTCGCAGATCCGCCGGAACTCCTCGAGGACGCTCCGCCCCGTCGCCTGATCCAGGTTCCCCGTCGGCTCGTCGGCGAGCAGGACCGCGGGGTCGTTTACGAGCGCACGGGCGATGGCGACCCGCTGTTTCTGCCCGCCCGAGAGCTGTCCCGGCGTGTGGTCGAGCCGGTCGCCCAGCCCCACGCGTTCGAGCAGGCGCTCGGCGCGGGCCGTGGCGTCCCGATCACGGTCGTACACCGTGGGGAGCGCGACGTTCTCCGTGGCGGTGAGCGAGTCGATGAGGTAGAACCCCTGGAAGACGAAGCCGACGTACGCCTTGCGGGCGTCGGTCCGCTCGCGGTCGGAGAACGTCGAGACGTCCGTTCCGTCGAGCAGCACCTCCCCGCTCGTCGGGGCGTCGAGCAACCCGAGGGTGTTGAGCATCGTCGACTTCCCGGAGCCGGAGGGGCCGACCACGGAGACGAACCCGCCGCGGTCGACCCGGAAGTCGACCCCCTTCAGCGCGCGGACGACCTCCGCGCCGGTGTCGTACTCCTTCGTGACGTTCCGGAGCTCCAGCGGCGGGACCGGCTCGCTCCCCGGCCCCTCGCCGAGCGCCTCGTCCATCCACGCCGTCATCGTCGCGAGCGCCGCCGGACGAGGTAGACCGCCGGGACGAGGAGCGCGAGGCCGATCGTCACACCCGCGGTGGCACCGGCGACCCCGAACGGGAACAGCGAGGCGGACCCACCTCTGCGGTTCTCGGGGGCCAGCGACGGGTCGTACGGGAGCGTGACGTTCTCCGTGACGGTCTCCCCGCCCGTCCGGTACGTGACCCGGACGGGTATCTCCGAGGCGTTGGCGGCGTCCACCTCGGCGGTGAGCTCGAACGGGGCGAACTCGTCGGACTCGACGGTCCCGACGAAGTAGTCCCGCTGTGGATACGCCGGCGAGACGTGCTCGTTCGACCCCATCGTCACGACGACGCCCCCGACCTCGCCGTCGCCGGCGTTGCCTGCGTTGCCCGTCACGAGCAGGCGGCCGTCGTCGGTGAAGGCGAGGTCGACGTCGGTCACCCGGAGGTCTCCGGCGGGCGGGCGGTAGTCGAACGTGCCGACCGCGGAGCCGTTTCGCCCCCCGACGTCGTAGCGGACGACCGCCTCGACAGCGGCGCCGTCGACGCCGTCGAGCGAGACGGTCACCGTGGCGGACTCGCCGGGATCGAGCGTCCCGACGAACCGGCGGGGGAGCGTCCGGTCGCCCGCCCGCGGGACGACCACGGCGTCGGAGACCGGCGCGTTGCCGAAGTTCGTCACCTCGACGGCGAGCGCGTCGCCGGAACCGCCCTCGCCCTCCTGGGCCTGGAGGGTGCTCCCGTCGCCGCCACCGCCGCCTCCGCCGGCCGCACCCGCCACGCCGGCGAGCCCGAGCAGGCCGGTC
Organism: Haloarculaceae archaeon; assembly: GCA_036625905.1. Taxonomy (GTDB): domain Archaea; phylum Halobacteriota; class Halobacteria; order Halobacteriales; family Haloarculaceae; genus Salinirubellus. The sequence continues at coordinate 3,611 of JAZKST010000080.1, read as the reverse complement.
AGCTGGTTCGTGCTCGCGTCCGTACCCCCCTGCGGGTCCTCGGGAGCGCGGCTGACGGCGACGCCGACGTCCTCGCGGAGGGGTTCGGCGTCGAACCCGCGGGTGAGCTCCGTGGTGTCTCGGGCGCCGGTCGAGGTGGTGTACGCGAGCGTCGCGGTCAGCGACCCCTCGCCGGCCCGGGGCCTGACGGTGAGGTTCACCGTCTCGCTCGCGCCGGCGGCGAGGCTCGGGACGGTCGCGCGGGCGTCGACCCGGCGGACGCGCTCGCCCGAGAGGGTCAGCTCGAGGTTCCGGCGGTCGGTCGTCGAGGGGTTCGAGACCGTGACGGCGACGCGGCTCTCGACGCCGGCGACCGGCTCGGCGAACTCGAGGTCGAGCTGTGGCGGCGACGCCTCGACGACGACCGTTAGCGGCCGGCGCACGGTGACGGTCTCGTCGTCGGCGTCCTCGGCGACCACCTCGACGTAGAGGGAGTGGTCGTCGGCCTCCCCGAACGCCGTGACGAGGTCGACGCCGAGCGAGTCACCGACCGACAGCGACCCGACGCCGGCCGCGCGGTCGAGGACGGCGCCGTCCTGCGTGTAGAGCGTGACCGACTCGACGGAGACGGGCGAGTCGCTCCCGGGGGAGTTCTGGACCGTCGCGGCGACCGTGACGGTCTCGCCCGTCACCGGGCGGTCGGGGGTGACGGTCAGCCCGGAGACGGTGAGCCGGGCGTCGGGGACGGCCGCGACGGCAACCGACGGGCCGACCGCCGAGAGGACGAGCACAACCACCAGGAGGGCCGCTGCAGTGCGTCGCATTCGGATACCCCGAATAGTCGGTCAGGACGGATATACCTTCTCTCGGCGGTTCGGCGAGGACGATGGAAGCGGCGGGGACGGTGGGGTATCGGGGGACGCGACGCCAGCCCGGCCGGTCAGTCAAGCGCCTCGGGATCGACCTCCGCGGCCTCGCGGTCGAGGTCAGCGTCGGGCTCCTCGACGACCTCGAGCCCGCGGCTGTTGACCGCGCTGGGGTCGAGCCCGACCTCCTGGAGGAACTGCTTGTAGAGCCGCTCGCAGGTCTCGGCGTCCTTCTGCCGGTCGCTGGCGTGGTCACACAGCGTCGCGAGGTCCTGGCCCTCGGGGGTCTCGTCGGTGTAGATTATCCAGTGGTTCACCAGGTCCGACAGCCGGCGGATCGGCGAGGTGAAGTGGCCGTATATCTCGAAGTTGAGCGCGTGGTGGCCGCCGAACGGGTCGCTCATGTACTTCGCCCGGGGCATCACCTTCATGACGGCCCACTGGATCTTGTTCAGCTGTCTGCCGGGCGCCCCCTCGAGGGTGGCGTTGACGGCCTTCCGCGGGTCGTCCCACGCGTCGGCGGGGATGGAGACGCCGTCGAGCTCCTGTATCTCCTGGAGCGCCTCGTCCCACTCCTGGGGGGTCGGCTGGGGGTGGACGCGGAACATCGCCTCCAGCCCGCGGACCCACTGGAGCTCGTGGGTGACGGCCTTGTTCGCCTTCAGCATGCACTCCTCGATGATGGTGTGTGCGCGGTCGCGCTTGGGGTTCAGCACGAGCGAGCCGTCCTCCTTGCGCTGTTCGTGGAGCGCCTCGGCGAGCTCGTAGGCCAGCGAGAGCTCATCGTGGAGGTCGGCCTCGGACTCGTCGAGGCGGCGTTCGGCCTGGTTGTAGGTGAGTCGCTCATCGGAGTGGACGACGCTCTTGTAGATGTCGATCTCCTCGTAGGAGAGCGTCTCGGGGTCGATCAGCATCTCGACGGTGTGGGCGAGCCGGTCCTCGTTCGGGACGAGCGAGCACGCCGTCTCGGCGAGCACCGGCGGGAGCATGTGGACGGTGTAGCCCGGCAGGTAGACGGTGCTGCCGCGCTCGACCGCCTCCGTCCACATGGCCGAGCCGGGGTGGACGTAGTGAGTGACGTCGGCGATGTGGACCCAGAGGTGGTAGCGGCCGTCGGCCTCCTTCTCGACGGAGACGGCGTCGTCGAAGTCCTGGGCGTCGCCCGGGTCGATGGTGCAGGTGGTGAGCTCCCGGTGGTCCGTGCGGTAGTCCTCGTCGAGTTCCTCCCGGATCTCCTCGTGGATGTCCGTCGTCCGCCCCTCGGCCTCGCGCCGCACCTCGCTCGGGAAGCCGTCGCGGATCTCGAACTCCTCGAACAGCTCCTCGCGCTTGTTCTCGAGATGGCGGGCCAGCTCCTCGTCGATCGTGACGGGACCCTGACCCTCGGCGGTCCCCGCGTAGGCCTGTTCGTCGCGCTCGTCGCTCATAACCGAGGTTGGGTGGAAGTGCTTGAATAGTTGTTGGGAAGCGAGGCCGACCGGAGAGAGGCCTCGGGAAAGCGAACGGGGAGCGAAGCGACACGGATAGGGGACCAGGAGGGTCGGAGGCGGGGTTCAGCGTTCGCCGTGTTCGTCGCGTTCGCCGTGTTCGTCGCGTTCGTCCTGTCCGACCCACGAATCGGCGTCCTCGCCCGACGCCTCCGCGCCGACCTCTGCAGCGTAGTCGGCGAGGAACCCGTCCCGGGACTGCTCGCCCGCGCCGGAGGCGACGAGGTCGTCCTCGAGCCCGCGGCGGGGCTGGTGACAGAGGTCGCGGTAGCAGGGCTTGCAGAGGTACTCGAACTCCTTGTCCCGCCGGTCGTAGCGGTCGCCGTGCTTGTCGTACTCGCGCGCGTCCGACCGCAGCAGATCCGAGCCGCACGCGATGCAGGTGACCTCCGCCCGCCTCCGGCGGTCCCGGCTGCCCCACATACGCGGACCCGTTCGAGCCCCCGGACTTAGACCTTTGTGCTCCAGTACCGTGCGACCGTGACTCCCGGCCGAGTGACGGACGATTTATGCGGTCGCCACCCCGACGCGGAGTATGGAAGTCAAGTCCCGCCACCACCTCCGCGGCGACGAGATAGACGAGATCCGCGACGCGGTCCGCGAGGGTCTCGGCGTCGAGATCGAGGGCGAGGCCTTCGAGGACGTCGAATTCACCGACTCTGACGAGCGGGTCGTCCTCGTCGACGGCGAGCCGCTGGTCGCGTTCTTCGACGACGAGCCGTTCCTCACCGTCCGGGGCGCCAACGAGTTCCCCCCCGAGCGGCGCGTCGTGACAGTCGACGCCGGCGCGGTCTCGTTCGTCTCCGACGGCGCGAACGTGATGCGCCCGGGAATCGTCGAGGCCGACGACGCCATCGACCCCGGTGACCTCGTCTGCATCGCCGAGGAGACCCACGGGAAGGTGCTCGCGGTCGGCCGCGCGGACGTCGCCGGCGCCGAAATGACCGGGGACTCGGGGAAGGTCGTCGAGTCCCTCCACCACGTCGGGGACGAACTGTATCAGTTCTCCGTCTGAAAAATCGAAGCCGTTGGTCGTCGCTGTGAGCGACGGGTGTGTCTCGATATTACTGCCGGACGACGTTCGCCGCGCGAGGCCCCTTCGGTGAGGACTCGATGTCGAACTCGACCTCAGTCCCTTCTTCGAGATCCGGCCCGCCGACATCCTCCATGTGGAAGAACACGTCTTCGTCCTCGTCGAGGTCGCCGTCGTCAGTCGAAATGAACCCGTAACCGCCTGTGTCGTTGAAGAAATCAACCTTACCGTTTGCCATTGCAAACA
>JAZKST010000079.1:0-10120 GCA_036625905.1 Haloarculaceae archaeon | reverse complement strand
TGAAAAGGGCCCGGTCGGCCGCTTGCCGCCCTGAATTGGTCCCCGCTGACGCTTCGGCCCTCCAAAGCGAAGCGTCACCTATCACAAATCGTCGGAGTATCTTAAAGGTACCGACCGATCGCGGGGACACGCCCCCGGGGACTCCGGTTTCCTCGTACCGTCCGACGGTATCAGATGTACTCCTCCTCGAGCACCCAGCCCAGCGCGCGCTTGTAGTAGGTGAACATCTGTCTGACCCCCTCGTGGTTCATCTCTTCGTCGTCCAGTTCGGTCTTGAGGAACTCGTACTGCTCCCTGATCTCCTCCTCGTCTCGCATGGCCGGAGATTGGAGCCCCGCGTGGAAGTGTCTTTCTCGCCGAGGGAGCAGGGTCGCGGGTCACACGTCGAGGACGACGTACGCGGTCCACGTCTCGCCCTCGCGCTCGATCCGCATCTCCGAGTAGGTGACCGCCTTCACGTCCCGGGCGACGACGTCCTCCAGCGGGACGCCGCGGAACGAGCCCGTCAGGCGCCACGTCTCGCCCGACGCCTCGACGTTCGCCTCGTGGTCGACCGGGAGGACCGCCTCCACGTCCCGGCGGTAGATGAGCTCGTCGAGGTAGTCGAACAGGAGCGACTCGCGGTCCTCGGCGCGCACCGCGACGTCGTGTCGCTCGCCGCCCGTTTGTGGTATCTCGTCGCACATGGCCGCGGCGAGCCCGTCGGCGACGGCCGCGAACGCCTCGCCGAGGGTCCCGCCGCGGGCGGCCACCGCGACGTCGGCGGTATGCTCGCGCAGTTCGAAACTCACAAGCCAGTCCCCCCGCTGTCCCGACCGGCCGGTTCGGCCGGGGGTTCGTGACGCCGCTCCGCGGTCGCTTGCATGCACGGATCCAGCGTCGGCGCGGACGAAAGGGTTCCGACCCGCCCGCGGCGGTAACGCGGCCGGAATGGCCCCGAGGGAGCCGCTGCCGCCCGGTGGAATTATATCCGTCCGACGGCTACCGCCGGACGGTGAGCGTCAACGTAGAGACACGGACCTTCGGTCCCGGCGACGACTCGCTCGTCGAGGCGGCCTGGGACCTCAAAGAGCGGATCCGTGGCGCGGAGGGGGTGCTCAAGCAGCGCCGGGGGTTCTTCCTCGACGCGTACCGCCGCTCGACGGTGTACGCCCTCGTCGAGCGGGGTGCCGAGGAGCGCCTCGTCGGCTTCGCCGCCACCCGCCGGGACGGCTACATCCTCTTTCTCGCCGTCGACCCCGAGTACCGCGGCGAGGGGTTCGGCGAGCTGCTCGTCGCCGAGGTCGCCGACGAGCACTCCAGCGTCTCCTGTCACGCACGGGCCACCAACCGGAACGCGCTCGACTTCTACGAGCACGTCGGCTTCGACATAAAGCGCCGCGTCGAGGGCTACTACGAGGATCGCGGCGACGCCTACTACCTCAAGCTCGGCGAGGACGGCATCCGGGACCGCCTCTCGCGGTTCATGCGCCGCTGAGCGGATACCGTTCGGGAACGGACGGTCGGCACTGCTCGAGAACCAGTGTCGAAGCCCCCCCGAGTCCGGTTCTCCGGTCAGGATCAGTACGTCGGCGACTCCTCGGGGACACCTTCGCGCTGGTTGACCACGCGCGCGAAGACGAACAGCGCATCCGAGAGGCGGTTGAGGTACGCGACTGCGGTCCCGTTGACGGGGGTCTCGGCGGCGAGTTCGACCGACCGGCGCTCGGCCCGTCGGACCACCGCCCGGGCGTGGTGGAGCGCCGCCCCCGGCTCGCTCCCACCCGGCAGGACGAACGACTGCAGGGGCTCGAGCTCCTCGTCGTAGGCGTCCATCCACTCCTCGAGCAGCTCGACGTGCTCCGCGCGGACGTGCGGGGCGTTCTCGTCCTCGGCGTCCGGGTTGGCGAAGTCGGCCTGGACGACGTGGAGGTGGTTCTGTATCGTCTCGAGCCTCTCGTCGACGTCGTCGTGTCCGGAGGGTCGGACGGTCCCGACGACGCTGTTCGCCTCGTCTACGGTGCCGTAGGCCTCGATGCGCGGGCTCGTCTTCGGCACCCGGGACATGTCCCGTAGGTCGGTCATCCCCTCGTCGCCGCGGCCGGTGTAGATCCGCATGTCCGAACCGAGGGGCGCGGGCGACTTATAGCCGACCACCCCGTCCGCGTGGGCCGACTACTCGACCCGTTCGACGAGCGTCGCGATGCCCTGTCCGAAACCGATACACATCGTGCAGACCCCGTAGCGTTCTTCGTAGGTCTCGAGCTGGTCGACGAGCTTCGACATCAGACCCGCACCGGTCGCCCCGAGCGGGTGGCCGTGGGCGATGGCCCCGCCCCAGGCGTTCACCCGCGAGGGATCCGCACCCGTCTCCTCGAGCCACGCCGCGACGACCGACGCGAACGCCTCGTTGACCTCGTAGCGGTCGATATCGTCGACGGTCATCCCGTTCGTCGCCAGCAGTTCCTCCGTGGCGGGTATCGGCCCCGTGAGCATCGTCACCGGGTCGACGCCGACGACGGTCGAGTCGACGACCCGGGCCATCGGCTCCCAGCCGTGGGCCTCGACGGCGCCCTCGCCAGCGACCAGCAGCGCCGAGGCCCCGTCGACGATGCCCGAGGAGTTGCCGGCGTGGATGACGCCATCCCCCTCCTCGCGGAAGGCCAGCGGCAGGCCCGACAGCGTCTCCAGGTCGGTCCCCGGTCGGGGGTGTTCGTCCCGCTCGACGACGACGGACTCCCCGTCGAGTTCGGTCTCGACGGGGACGACGTGGGTGTCGTAGTGACCCGCGTCCCACGCGTCCGTCCACCGTCGCTGTGACTCGACGGCGACCGCGTCGAGTTCCTGGCGGGAGAACCTCCACTGCTCGGCGATCCGCTCTGCCCCCTCGCCCTGGGTGGTGAGCTCGTCGAAGTGCTCGAAGTACGTGTCCGTCACTGACGACCCGTCCGAACCCATCGGCACCCGGGTCATGTGCTCGACGCCGCCGGCGATCAGCAGGTCGTGCATCCCGGCCCGCACCTGCCCAGCGGCGAAGTTCACCGCCTGCTGGCCCGACCCGCACATCCGGTTGAGCTGTACGCCGGGGACGCCGTCGCCCCACCCGGCGACCATCGGCGCGAGCCGGGCGATGTTCAGTCCCTGCTCGTCGACCGGCGTCACACAGCCGTAGATCACGTCCTCGATTTCGGGGCCGTCGAACCCGTTCCGTTCCTCGAGCGCGAGCAGCGGCTCGGCCGCCAGGTCCTGGGGATGGGTGTCGCGGAACGAACCGTCGCGCTTCCCGAACGGTGTCCGCACCGCGTCGACGACGTAGGCGTCCGTCATGACGGGTTCGTAAGGTGTGCGGCGGGTTGTCCCTTTCGGGGTCCGGACCGACCCGCCGTCCCGGACCGACTCGGAGTCGTCGGCTACAACGTTTTTTCTGGTTCGGTGTGGTGTACCGACCATGGCCCGGTGGTATCTCACGGGCGACGAGGAAGCGAGCCGGCGGGCCGCAGGGGTCTGTGGATCCGCCGGGCTGGACACCTCCGGGTACCGATCCGGGCCTGGATACGACGTACGGGCGTACGAGAAGCGGGCCATCGAGGCGACGAACTTCGTCGAACTCGGTGCGGGGGAGTGGATCTGCTCGGCGGGTACGGTCGTCTCCGACGGTGAACTGGGCGAAGCGCCCCTCCGAGAGATGTACCGGCAACTCGCGAGTGACGGGGTTCCCGGGGGCCGCTCGAGCGTCTTCGGCCACTACGCCGTCGCCGCGAAACGGGGCGACACGGTGACCGTCTTCACCGACCCGATGGGTGCGTTCCGGCTCTACTACGGCGAGGACGACTCTCGTCTGGTGGTCTCGAACTCCCTGCAGGTGGTCGCCGAGAGCCTCCCGTCGCGCACCGTCGACCCGATCAGGGTGATAGAGGACGCGTTCCAGCAGGCCATCTCGACCGGAGAGGACACGTTCTACGAGGGCGTGAAGCGACTGTTCGGCTCGCAGGTGCTGACCGTCGACCTCCCGGAGGGGGAGCTGTCCGTGGACCGGCTCCCGACCGAGCCCCACGACGTCTCGCGGGACACCTCGTCGATCTCCGAGGCCGTCGAGCGGTATCGTTCGGAGGTCAGGGACGTGTTCGGTCAGCTCGCCGGGATCGATTCGATCGCGCTCAACGCGACCGGCGGGCTCGACACCCGAACGGTCCTCGCGGCGCTACTCGACGCCGGAATCTCCCCACAGCTGATGTACGGCGTCGGGAACAGCGGGCTGACGAACACGAAGCGGGCGGACCTGGAAACGGGGCTCGAACTGGCGGAGACACTCGACCTGCCGTACTATCGGATGGACTGGTCGGACGATCACCCCCACGACCGCGAAACGCTCGCGGAGCTGTTCGAGCGCCACGGGTTCCTGTTCTCGAAATACGGCACCCCCCGGCAGATGCTGGCGGAGCTCGACGGCGGGATCACGCCGTACCCGACGCTCCAGCTCGGGGGGTACTCGCCTGCGTTCACCAACAAGAGACTGTGGGAGACCGACCAAGGGGGGTACTCGTTCGAGGAGCTGGTCGAGCACTTCGTACACGCGGGCGTCGACGACACCGCGTTCGAGTGTGAGGAGTGCTACCGGGAGGACCTCGCGAGGGAGGTGAGGATCGCACTCGAACGCGGCTCGATCGACTACCCCGACCGGAACGCGCCGCTGGGGACGTTCGTTCGGGCACGCCTCCTCCTGTACGTCCGTCCGTCCGCCGACCCGGCCAACCTCTTCAACGAGTTCGCGTACTATCTCGCGCCGTTCCTCCTGAAGCAGCTGTACGACCCGCTCCTCGAGGTCCCGATGGAGTACCGGCGGAACGACGAGTTCCAGGTACGACTGATCCACGCCCTGCAGCCGGAGGTGTTCGAAGCACCGGTGTTCTCGGGGATAGAGCCCGCGACAATCGATCTCGAGACGTTCACCATGCGGCGTCCACTTCCGCTCCGTCTGCGGCGGCGCGCGCGCGAGATAGGGGGTAGGGTCGTCCCGGAGCCGGCCGAACCGCTCGCCTGGTGGGCGTACCAGCGGATCGCGTCCGACACGAACGACGGGTCGGATATCGACGAGCGGATCCGGCAGGAGAACGGCCGCTACGTCCTGGAGAATCCGCTGACTGCGGCGTGTTTCTCGGACGTTCCCGACATCGGTCTGGTCTACCTGAACAACCTGGCACGGTACGCCTTCGGGATAGGGGAGATCGGCTACTCCGGCGTGCGGACCGGGACGACGGGAGGCGACGACCCGGAGGGGAACCAGCCGACCGGGTCCCCGTCTGCCGGGGAACGGTGATCGGTATCGGCCGGACGTCGGGGAGCCATCGCCCCGTCCGGCCGACCCGTTACACTCCGCCAGCGCGCCCGGGGGTCGACCTCGCGGCGTTCCCGCTCAGAACGTGACCCGTTCGAGCAGTCGGCGGACGAACCCCGGCCGGCGGGACCCGTGGGGGTAGACAGTGACGGTCGTGCAGCCCGGGCTCGGGAACGCCGGACGGTCGTCGAACAGCGCGTCTCGAAGCCTGTCGTCGGCCCCCCGACGCACCAGGAGGTCCGGACGGGACGGTCGGCCGCCGTCGGTCCGGATCGATTCGGCCCGGACCGGGACCGAGAGCATCCCCGACAGTTCGGACTGGTAGTCCTCTATCGTGCGCCGGTGCTGGTCGGTGCTCCCGGGGTCGGCGGGGTACCAGAGCGAGACGCTCCCGTCGTTCGCCGCCGCGACGGCCTCGGCGACGTCCACCGCCAGGGGCGGGTACGGCCCGCTGTCCCCGGAGAGGACGACGCGCTCCGGACGGTCGTAGCCGAGGTTGTCCACGAGGAGCACGTCACAGGGTGCGTGTCTGACGACCCAGTCGATCGGGTCGCCGAACAGTCGGGACCGGAGTCGGAGCGGTTCGTGCTCGGCCACGACCGTGTCCACGCCGCGGTGCTCCGCGAAGTTCACGACCGCGTGTTTCGTGTCGTGGCTGACGATCTCGTCCGCCTCGACGTCGACGCCGAACTCCGCCGCGAGCGCCCCCATCCGCGTCTCGAAGGAGACGTCCGAGGCCGTCTGGACGGCGGCGTCCTCGGTGAGCGGCGCCTGGTCGGGGATCTCCTGGAACCGGACGGCGACCACGCGGCCGCCGTCGGATCGGACGAGATCCGCGGCCAGCGCGACGAGCGAGCGTTCGCGGTCCTCGTCGACGTTCTTCGTGAGCACGACGAGGACCTCGTGGGTGCCCTCCGCCCTGGTCGATTCGACCTCCGTGAGCGCGTCCCTGCCGACCTGCCGCCGGATCGCGTCCGTCGCCGCGCCCTCCCGCCTGACACGGGGTCGGACGTAGAGGAAGTACCAGGCGATGCTCCCGACCGTGATGACGAGGGCCCCGACGAGCGCGATGGCCCCCATCTGGGTCAACAGGAGGACGCCGGTGATCGCGCCGAAGACCTGCATCCAGGGGTACAGTGGGGACGTGAACTCGGGTTCGTACTCCACGCTCCCCGCCCGGAAGGCGACGACGGCCAGGTTGATCATCGCGAACACCATGATCTGGAAGGCGCTGGCGAGCTTCGCGATATCGAGGATCGGGACGAACGCGATGAGCACCAGCAGGACCGCCCCCGTGAGGGTGATCGAGGTCACCGGGGTGCCGAACCGTTCGCTGACTGTCGAGAGCGAGGGCGGGGCCAGGCTGTCCCGGCTCATCGCGAACGGGTAGCGCGACGAGGAGAGGATGCCCGCGTTGGCCGTCGAGACGAGCGCGAGGATGGCCGCGAGGATGACGGCGATCACGCCGGCCCGGCCGAGGGTCGCCTCCGCGGCGATCGCCACCGGCGTCAGCGACCCGGCGACGCTCCCGGGGTCCGTCACCCCCACGAGCACCGCCACGATACCCACGTACAGCACCGTGGTAAAGACGAGCGAGCCGAGGATACCGAGCGGGATGTTCCGACCGGGGTCCTCGACCTCCTCGGCGACGCTCGCGACCTTGGTGACCCCGGCGTACGAGACGAAGACGAGGCCGGTCGCGGCCAGGAGCCCGCCGATGCCGTCGGCGAAGAAGTCGACGTAGTTGGCCGACTGGACGCTGGACGCGCTCCCGGCGGCGAACCAGCCGAGCGCCGCCAGCATGACGACGACGATGACGACCTGGAGCCGGCCGGTCTGTTTCGCACCGAGCACGTTCACCAGGATCAGGAGTCCGGCCAGCCCCAGTGCGACCGGCTTCAGGGGCAGATCGAACAGCAACAGCAGGTACGGGACGCCGCCGACGAGCGCGAGGGCACCCTTGAACGAGAGCGAGAACCACGTCCCGACACCGGCGACCGTCCCGAGCAGCGGCCCCATGCCACGCTCGATGTAGATGTACGTCCCGCCGGCTTCGGGCATCGCGGTCGCCATCTCGGACTTCGAGAGGGCGGCCGGCACCACGAGCAGTCCGGCCAGCGCGTACGCGAGTATCACCGCGGGACCGGCGATCTCCAGCGCGAGCGCCGGCAGGATGAAGATGCCGCTCCCGATCATCGCGCCGATGCTGATGGCGAGAACGGACGGCAGCCCGAGGTCCCGTTCCAGCTCCTTCATACGCGATCGGCCAGTGCGTCGGACAGTGCGGACGTCGCACAGACCGGTTCGTAGCCGGCCTCTGCGAGGAGGTCGCGTCGGTCGGGGACGTTCGCAAGTACGACGACGTCGGGGACGTCGAAGTGGACACCGACGAGCTGTGCGACCAGCAGGTTTCTGCTATCCGACGGCGTCGCCACGACGACGGTCGATGCCCCGGCTACGCCGGCCGCTTCGAGCGCCCGGACGTCCGTCGGATCACCCTGGAACCCGACCGGTTCGGACGGATCGTAGGACTCGTCCACCACGCACACGTCGTGGTCGTCGGTTCGAAGCCGTCGAGCGACCGCGGTGCCGACGTGCTCGCCCCCCAGGACGTAGCACGCGGCGTCCTCTACTCTGTCGTGGGAGTCGTCCCCCGTAGATCGGATCGGTGTCATGGTCTCTGAGTCCGTAGAGCCGGTCGTACTGATCCCGGCCCGTGTGCTCACTGCCGTATTGAGGACAGAGCGTCATAAACTAGGCGATTTTTTGACGTCCCGTCAGTATACGGAGATGGTATATGGACTTCCGTCATGTTTTCCGGGACCCGTCCGCGACGGCCGCTGCGTACGGTACGCTCGGCAGCGGCCGTCGACGGCGTGACCGGAACGGAACAAGACTAATGACTCACCGGGGCACTACGGTTCGTAGCCGATGAAGGACGGCGAACTCGATTCCGTCGACAAGCACATCCTGTACTACCTCCAGCAGGACGCCAGGGGGACGTCATCGAGCGACATCGCCGGCGAACTCGACCTCTCGGCGAGCACGGTCCGAACGCGCCTCAACAAGCTCGAACGCAGCGGCATCGTTCGGGGGTACCATATCGACATCGACTACGACCTGGCCGGGTATCCGCTCTACACCAAGATCATCTGCACGGCGCCGATCCCCGAACGTGATCGCCTCGCCAACCGGGCTCGCGAAATACACGGCGTGACGGCCGTCCGGGAGATCATGACCGGTGAACGCAACGTGTACGTGAACGCGATCGGACGGGACCACGACGACCTGAACCGGATCAGCGAGGAGCTCGACGCCCTCGGCCTCGACATCGTCGACGAGCAGCTCATCCGGGACGAGTACGTCTGCCCGTACCACGGCTTCCTCGAGGGGGGGGGAGAGGAGGGCCCCGGCCCCGGCCGAGAGGACGACTGATAGGGATCGTCCACCCGGTCGTAGAATCGTTCGACGGAGATCATGCCCCCACGACCGGTGGGGGCTCGCCGAACCCCCCGCAGGCCACGACGAACGGACGGTGTTACGGCGTACCACCCGGATCGGCTGCGGCGTGGCTGTGGTCGCCGATTCGTACCTGTCTTCGAACGACGACTGTACCCACGCCCAGTCGGTGATCGAGGATCCGACCGTACGAGCCTCCGGCGACCCTTGGACCGTCTGTGGGATCTGTGAAACGGGCGAATCGAACAGTCCCGCGCCGTGTCTGAACGTGGTTCTCATCTGGTATCGGCGGGAACCAGCCGGCGTAGCGGGGACAGTATCGGCCGTACGCCCGGAGCCGTTCCCCGCCTCGATCGTACTCCGGTAACAACCCTTATATTCGGACACACGCTCCCTTCTTGGATGGACGATGTTTTAGTCGGGAGTCTGATATCTTCGCCGGTGCATACCGTCGCTCCAGGCGCTTCACTCCGGGATGCTGGGGGACAATGCTCGATCGCGGTATCGGTTCGGCCGTCGTCGTCGACGGGGACGACGGCCTCGAGGGCATCCTCACCGCGACCGATTTCGTCGGAATCATCGCGGACGGGGACCCCGATCCGAGCGCGACCGTCGGGACGGCCATGAGTACGGACGTCACCACCACCACCGCGAACGAACCCGTCCGTAGCGTCGCGGATCTGATGCTCGAACACGGCTTCCATCACGTGCCGGTTCTCGATTACAGCGAGGTCATCGGTATCATCACGACGACGGACCTGACGGCGTACATCTCTCGCAGAGAGGAATCACCTCCGCACGGGGCGACCAACTGACCCCACTCCGGCGTAGGGCGGGCGAGGACTCCGCACCGCTGGATTCGGCAGCGGCGCCGTGGCGGGTGAAAACTCGCAACGGGATCGGATATCACGTCCGGATAGTGTTCGATATCGTGGTATCCGGTTTACACCTCCCGGCGGGCGCGGGCAACCAGTAGCTTCAACTCGCGTCCGGCCACACCGCCAGGTATGAGCCTCGAACTCGAGCACTACTGTCCTGACTGCGGCGAGGACCGCGAGTTCTACAAGGCCGCGAGCATGACGGTCCACCTCGGCCGGAAGGAGAAGTGGCACTGCACCGAGTGTGACTACGGGTTCGTCCGCATCGGCGGGAACGTCGACACCTCCACCGCGTAACTGATTCCCCTCCCGGGTCGGCCCGACCCGACACCCCCACCCGACGGTCGTGAGCCACCGAAGTGACCGTCGGGAGAAGGGGGTCGAACGATCCCGTCTCTTCGTCCGAGGGCACAGAGGCCCGGACGGGACACGATAGATAAACCGGATAGCACGATACGAAACCGACCAC
>JAZKST010000008.1:0-99346 GCA_036625905.1 Haloarculaceae archaeon | reverse complement strand
CTGACTTCCTCGCCGTGCCACTCGCCGGTACGGACGGACCCTGCCGGGTCCCTGAACCTGACGCGGTGCATACCGGTCGCTCCCGCGGGCGGGATAAAACGGTTCCGGGGTCAGTACGAGTGATGTCTCGAGTGGGAGTCGGGTGACGATTCGGTTGAGGAAACCGTATTGAAAGCCCCTGGGACGCTCGCGGTCGCTCGGCGGGATATCCTCGCTCACTGCGTTCGCTCGGACAGTGGCCCGCCGAGGCGACTCCCCGGTGGCGCGAGCGGCGCGAGGCCGGCTACACCGGCCTCGAACGGACGTGACGGCCTCGCCGTCACGCACAGCCCCTTTCATTCCCACTCGTTGCGGTTTTCGGGCGGCCATCGTGCGTCCGAACACCGTCTCCCGGCCGTGCCCGGACGTGACGGCGGTCCCGTTCCCCGATCACCACGACGTGATGGTAACGTCCCGGAGCGGGCGGTCCAGCGGTATCGACACCTGCCCGTCGGTGAAATGGGAGATGTAGAACCCGACGATGATCTCGAGCGAGCGGGTCGCCTCCTCGCCGGTCGAGTGGTTCTCCGCGCGGCCCTCCAGGAGGTCCAGCAGGTGGCCGGCGGCGTTCCCGAACGAGTCGCGGTAGTCGACGTCCCAGCGCCAGGCGCCCTCGATGCCCGGCAGCTCCTCCTCGACGTGCGTGCCGTCCTCGAGCTGCCAGTAGCGCCACTCCCCGTCGTCGTTGTTGAGGTAGAGTTTGCCCTCGGTGCCGACGAACTGGAACGACATCGAGGAGATGGGCCGGGCGACGGTGCAGTCGACGGTGGCGAAGGTGCCGTCGTCCATGACGAGGAAGCCACCGCCACCGGAGTCGTCGACCTCGCGGTCGCCCTCCAGGGCGTCGACGGCGTCGTTCTCGCCGTTTATGTAGCCGCTCACCTGCGCGGCCCGGGCGTCGAGCAGATAGACGAGCGTGTCGAGCAGGTGCGTCGAGTTCCGCAGGAGTTCCCGTCGGAACATCGCCGAGACCGACTTCACCTCGCCCAGGATCCCCCCCTCGACGACGAGTTTCCGGAGCGTCCGGAGCCGGTCGGTGAACCGGAACGAGTGGTTGATCACGAGTTCGGTGTCGGTCTCCTCACAGACCGCCCGCATCTCCTCGGCCTCGGTCACGCTCGAGGCGATGGGCTTCTCGCACCAGATGACGTCGGGATCGCCGATCCGTGCGGCGTCGACGACGTGGTCGTGGTGGAGGAACGACGGCGTACACACCGAGACGACGTCGAGGTCCTCGTCCCGGAGCATCTCGCGGTGGTCGGTGTACAGCCCCGAGTCGGGGAGCTCCCACGCCCCGCCGAACGTGTCGAGCTTCCCCTCGTCGAGGTCGGCGACCGCCACGAGTTCGATCCCGTCGGTGGCGTGGTAGCCGCCGGCGTGGCTCTCCGGGAACTTCTCGTTCCCGATGTCCGCCTCGTCGTGCAGCCCGAGGATGCCGAGTCCGGCGATGCCCCCGGCTCCGATGATGCCCGCCCGGTATGTCATGCTCGGCCCCCGGTTCCGGCCGCGGGGAGATAAGTGTGGGTGGGGGCCGGCCGACAGGGTGGGCTCGACCGTCCGTCCCGTCACCGGGGACGTCGGGGGTAGCTTGAAGAACCGACTCCACGAGAACCGGACATGGCAGCGCCTACCTTCCGCCAGCGACTGTACGACGGCGAGGTCACGGTCGGAACGTTCCAGGTCATCGACTCGCCGGTCGTCTCCGAGGTCGTCGGGCTCTCGGGGATGGACTTCACCATCATCGACCAGGAGCACGGCCCGCTGACGGCCGAGTCCTCCCTGGCGATGTGTGCGGCGGCCGAGCGGGGCGGCGCCGCGCCGATCGTCCGCGTCCGCGAGAACACGGAGGGCGAGATCCAGCGTGCGCTCGACGTCGGCGCCGCGGGCGTCGAGATACCGCAGATCGAGACCCGCGAGGACGCAGAGGCAGCAGTCGAGCACGCGCGGTTCACCCCGCTCGGGAGTCGCGGCCTCTCGCCGTACACCCGTGCCGCACGCTACGACGGCGGGCCCGACTACACCGACCGGCAGAACGAGGAGGTCACCGTGATCGTCCACATCGAGGGCGAACGCGGCGTCGAGAACCTCGACGAGATCATGGCCGTCGAGGGGATCGACGTCCTGTTCCTGGGGCCGTACGACATGTCCCAGTCCATCGGCATCCCCGGACAGGTCCGGGACGAGCGGGTCGAGGCGCTGATGGACGAGGTCTGCGAGCGGGCGGGCGAGGCAGGAAAGATCGTCGGGACGTTCGCCGACGACCCCGAGATGGCCCGCCGGTGGATCGACGTCGGCGCACAGTACATCGCGGTCCTCGAGGACGCCCCGATCCTGAAGCGTGCGTTCTCGGACACCCGCGAGGCCATCCTGAGCGACGACGGCGAGTAGTTCCGGGAGACTTCGGCTCGCGCCCCGGGCGGGTCGCTACTGGTCTACTCGTAGGTCCGCCCGCCGTGGGCGTTGGCCTCGATGTAGTCCCAGTCGTACTCGACGCCCAGCCCCGGCCCGTCGGGGACCTCGACGAACCCGTCGGAGTCGATGCTGTCGAGCTGGTCGTCGTACCCGTCGAGATAGACCGGCGGCGTCGTGTTCGCGGTCTCGGGGTGGACCAGCGCCATCTCGTAGTAGTTGCTGTTGCGGATGGCCGCCATGCAGTGGCGCTGGGCGGGCCCGGGCGCGTGCAGTTCGACGTCGAGGCCGAACCCCTCGGCGACGCGGGCGCGCTTGATCGCACCCGTGATGCCGGCGTCGTACTCGGGGTCCGCCCGGAGGAAGTCCGTCGACTCCGTGGCGGCGAAGTCCGAGAACGGTTCGAGCCCGCGGACGTGCTCGGTCTGGAGGATGGGGGTGTCCAGTTTCTGGCGCAGTTTGCGGTGGGCGTGCTGGGAGATGCCCGCGTCGCGGAACGGGTCCTCGTACCAGAAGAAGCCCTGCTCATCGCAGGCCCTCCCGACCGCCAGGGCGTCGGCGAACGTCTCCAACTGACAGGCGGGATCGAGCATCAGGTCCATCTCCTCGCCCACCCGCTCGCCCACCGCGTGGACCGTCCCGACGACGCGGTCGGTGTCCCGCCAGTCGCCGTCCCAGACGTGTATCTTGAAGCCGGGATAGCCCATCTCCAGGCACGCCTCGGCGAAGTCGGCGTAGTCCTCGGGCGTCTCGAGCCCGCCGTGGTGGTCGCCTCCCAGCGTCGAGGCGTACGTGGGCAGGCGCTCCCGATACGTCCCCAGGAGCTCGTGGATGGGCGCGTCGTGATACTTCCCGGCGAAGTCCCACAGCGCGATGTCGATGGGACCCATCCCCATCCGGTCGTACTTCCGGAGCGCGCGCTTCATCTCCGACCAGTGGCGCTCCCGGTCGAGGGGGTTCTTCCCGACCAGGTAGTCCGCGACCATGTGTACCTCGGCGAACCCCGGGGAGTTGCCACCGACGTACTCGCCGGTGATCCCTTCGTCGGTGTGGACTTTCAGGCCGAACAGCGCCCGCTCGGCGGTCTCGCCGGGGTCGTAGGCGAGGCTGAAGCCGTTCGGTGCGGGACCCATGTCCTCGAGCGGGTAGCCGAATTCGGTGCTCTCGATGCGGGTGATCTCCGGCGCCATCTCGTCCCTGCCGACGGTGGGATGGGTGAAATAGGTTCGCCGCGTCCGGGCCTACAGGTTCGCCGAGCCGTCCCCCCCGTCGATGACGACCGCCTGCCCGTCGATGTAGCCCGACCGGGGCGAGCAGAGGAACGCGACGGTGTCCCCGAGCTCTATCGGGTCGCCGATTCGCCCGACGGGGATGCCCTCGGCCCAGTCCGCGAGCCCGTCCTCGTAGGAGTCGTACTCGCCGCGGTCGACCGCCTGCTCGACGAGGTCCTCGATGCGGGGCGTCTCGTGGGTCCCCGGGAGAACGGCGTTGACCCGGACATCGGGGGCGAACTCCTTCGAGAGGGTCTTCTCCAGCCCGATGACGCTCATCCGGACCGAGTTCGACAGGACGAGCGAGTCGATGGCCTCCTTGACGCTGCGGGAGGTGATGTTGACTATCGTGCCGTTCCCGTCCCGGAGGTGTGGCTCGGCCTCGCGCGCCAGCCGGACGACGCTCATCACGAGCAGGTCGTAGGCGTCGTACCAGTCCTCGTCGGTCGTCTCGAGGAACGGGCCCGACGGCGGACCGCCCGCGCTCGTGACCAGGTGGTCCAGCCCGCCGAACTCCTCGACGGTCGCCTCGACCAGTCGCTCCGTGTCCTCCGGGTCGGTCAGGTCGCCCGGGACGGTGACGACCTCGCCGGCGGCCGTCTCGCGTACCTCCTCGGCCGCGGCTTCGAGCCGCCCCTCGTCGCGCCCGTTTATGACGACGTTCGCGCCTTCGCGGGCGAGCGCCGTCGCCGAGGCCTTGCCCAGGCCGCTGCTCGATGCCGTCACCAGCGCCGCGTCGCCTTCGATCTCGAGGTCCATGGCGTTCGTGGCTGTGCGACCGACCCTCAAAAGGGTTGACGTACGGGCCGGTGGGCGGTCCGGGCCGGCCCGTTCACTCGACCGGCTCGAAGCGTGCCTCGCCGTCCTCGAAGGCCAGCCGCGACCGGCCGACGACCTCGACGTGTTCGGGTGGATCCCGTGCCAGCGCGGGCGAGACGCGGAACTCCGAGAGGTGGCCGGTGTCCCGTATCCAGGCGATGCGGGCCGTCTCGGGGTCGTAGGGGCCGACCCCGGAGACGGCGGCGGTCAGCGCGAGTTCGTCGGTCGGGAGCGCGAGCGGCAGCCGCGCCTTCGAGAACGACGAGCTGGTCAGCGCGTTCGCGTACACCTGGTCGAGGTCCAGTTCCTCGACGACGTCGACGGTGGTGAGGTCCGCGAGGCCGATCCCCTGGCCGTTGCCGTGGGTCGCCTCGGTCAGCCCGAGGACGAGGATCCGCTTGATGTGGGGTGTCTCGGGCTCCTCGGCGTTGAGCACCTGGTACCGCCCGATGACGTTCGTGTCCATGCCGGCCCCCGAGACGTCCTTCCCGATGCGCTCGACCACCAGTACGTCGAGGTCCTCGTAGGGGAGCGTCGGCATGTACTCGTAGGCACGTTCGAGCAGGTCGGCCTCCGCCTCCGGGATATCCCTCGCCCGGAGCCCCTCGATCTCCGCGGTCCGGTCCTCGAAGTTCTCGACGATGGCGACACCGCCGAGCAGGTCCACCGCCTCGCGGATCACGTCGAACGCCGACTCGACGACGGGGACGTACCCCTCGACGAGCGCCCGCTCGTGGACCGCGCTCGCGCCCACCTGCTTCCCGAGACCGACGGCGGTCATCTTGGCGAGCCCGCTCTCGAACGGCCCGGTGAAGTTGGTGTGGGCCTTCACGCGGTTCACGACCATCGTCGCGTCGGCCTCGGTGGCCGCGACCGCGAAGTGTACCGGCGATCCCAGGTCGGACTCGCCGAGCACGACCGTCTCCATACGGGCGTCGATGGGACAGTCGAGCGATTCCGTCGTGATCCCGAGCGCCGCGAGCACCTCCCGCTGACCCTCGGCGGTCGCCCCGCCGTGGCTCCCCATCGCGGGGACGACCACCGGGTCGAGGCCGAGTTCCCGGAGCCGGTCGACGACCGCCTCGACCACCGGGGCGAGGTCGGTGATGCCGCGGCTCCCGACCCCGACCGCCACGGTCGCGTCCGCGGGCAGGTCCTCGACGGCCAGCGCGTCCACCGCCTCGCGGGCCGCCCCGGGGACGTCGTCGAGTTCGGGCGTCGGGGGGTCGTAGCGGACCTCGTGGAACGGCGGGAGTTCGACGGGATCGAGCACCGCCGAGACCGTCGCTTCGTCGGGGAACTCCATGTCCGGGTCTCGCCGGTGAGACCCATAAACCCAGCGTGACCTGGGGTTCCCGTGCTCCTCGGCTCCGGCCGGACACACCCGGTCCCGGGTATAAGGCCCTCGGGGGCGAACCGCCGCGCACATGTCGACTCGAGACGACGGTGAGGACCGAGAGGGGGCGGACCCGGACGTGCTCGTGCTCCGTCGTGGGGCCCACGGGATGTCGACCGAGACGTACGCCGAGGAGCTCCGGAGTCGGCTCCCCGACCACGAGGTGGTCAGGGCGCGGACGCCCGCCGAGGAGCACGAGTTCATCGCTCGCGTACCGGTGGCGACCGGCCACGCGCTCGACGAGGAGCTGGTCGGACACGCCGAGGACCTCCGGCTGTTCGCGTGTGCCGCGGCCGGGGTCGGACACCTCCCGCTCGACGCGCTCGAGCAGCGAGGCGTCGCAGTGACGAACGCCTCGGGCGTCCACGGGCCGAACATCGCCGAGCAGGTGATCGGGTCGATACTCGTCTTCAGCCGGAACCTCCACGAGGGGATCCGCCGGAGCGAGCGTGCCGAATGGCGCCACTTCCAGGCCCACCACACCGAGCTCGCGGACTCGACCGTCACCGTCGTCGGGCTCGGTGCCATCGGCGAGGCCATCGTCGAGCGGCTGCGCCCGTTCGGTCCCCGGATCCTCGGCGTGCGCTACACCCCCGAGAAGGGCGGGCCGACCGACGAGGTGTTCGGGTTCGACGCCTTCCACGACGCGCTCGCGGAGACGGACTACCTCGTGCTCGCGTGTCCGCTGACCGAGACGACCCGCGGGCTGGTCGACGCGGCGGCGTTCGATACGCTCTCGCCGGAGTCGGTCCTGGTGAACGTCGGCCGGGGGCCGATCGTCGACACCGACGCGCTGCTGGACGCGGTCGGGGACAACGCCGTCCGGGGTGTGGCGCTGGACGTGACGGATCCGGAGCCGCTTCCCGCGGACCACGAACTCTGGGGGATGGGCAACGTGATCGTCACGCCGCACAACGCCGGGCACACGTCGCAGTACTACCCGCGACTGGCCGAGATCGTCGCCGGGAACGTAAAGCGGATCGACGAGACGGGGAGCCACGAGGACCTCGAGAACCGGGTCCGGTGAGTGGGTCACCCGCCCCCGGTGGGCCTTCGCCACGTGACGGGACGGAGGATCCGGCGTGGCGGGCGGGCCCACCCTGCAAGGTTTATACGTGCGAGGCCGCCTACTCCGTGTATGGCCCACGGCCCCGAGGCGGTGCACGAACTCATCGAGGAGTCGGGGTGGTCGTATCCGGTCTCCGTCCGGCGGCTCGAGAGCGAACACGCCCTCGCGAACGTCCAGCTCGACGAGAGGGGCAACACGGCGATGCTCTCGGAGGTGCTCTCCCGCGGCGACTTCGACCGGTTCGAGAGCCGGAGCGACCTCGAGGAGAAGGTCGGGTCGGCCATCGACCGGGAGCTCTCCGACCGCGGGACCGGCCTCCTCGCCCGTATCAAACGCACGTTCATCCGGCGCTGACCGATGAACAAGCTCCGGGGCCTCTCGCTCGGCGGCGCGACGCTCCTCCTGATCGCGAGCGGCTGGGCCCTCCTGCGCTACCCGGGGTGGGTCCCGTTCGCGGTCGCCGCGCTGGTCGCCCTCGTGATCGTGGCGCTGCCGACGGGTCTCGCCTACGGGAAGCTCTGGACGCGGCGCGGCTGGCGGCGACTGAGAAACGTCCGCGCCGACGTCTCGCGCCGCGACGCGTCGTTCGTCTCGGAGTCCCCGGTCGAGGACGCACAGCGGGAGCTCGCGGCCATCGCCGATTCGGTCCGCGAGGCCGACGGCTTCGACGAGGTTCGGCGCGAGGAGTTCGACGATGGCGACGGGCTGATCGTCACCCACGCGGGCTTTCACAGCTCGTTCGTCAGGCTCACCCGACGGGGCCACCTGGCCGTGACCGGCGCCTCCCAGCGGACCCGTCGACTCGTCGAGGAGATCGAGGCCACGCGGCCGCACTCGCTGACCGACCGGACGAACAACCCGCTGCGCCGACCCGACCCGGTCCGCGGCGCGCCGCGGGTGTTCCTCGCCGTCCTCCTGGTCGCGCTCCTCGTCGTCGGCGCCGGGAGCATCGTGAACGGGGCCTACCCGGCCGGACCCTACACCGGCGGCGAGAAGGCCGTGCTCGTCTCGATCGACGCCAAGGCCGACGTCTCCCCCGGAACCTCGGACACGGACGCGACCCTCTCGAAGGCCGCGTTCGTCGTCGGGGCCCTGGAGGAGGAGGCCGTAGAGGTCGCCTGGGAGACGAACAGTACCGGCCTGATCGCCGAGCACGGCCGCCAGTCGATCCGGATGAGCGAGGACGCCCGCGAACTGCTCGCCGACGCCAGGGCCGGTCCGCTCACGGACGAACAGGCGGCGCGGGCGGACCGCATCGAGGCCGACCTCCACGAGGCCGAGAGGTCGGTCGCCGAGGCACTGACCCGGCGCGTCGAGCAGGGGGGGCTCGAGGGCGGGACGAGCGAGATACGCGACGCGCGGGACGCCCTCCGGGCCGCCGCCGAACGGACCGACTGATACGGTCGTGCGTCATTCGTTACCGCCTCACGGCCCCGAGTCCGTCGTACCAGTCTCGAAACGCCGATCATTCCGAAGATCGCTGAGGACAGTTACGAACGACCGCATGATACGGACCGGGGGAGGAAAAAGGCTATCACGTCACACCCTCTCGCCCCGGACACGCATGGAGATCACCGACGTGGAGACGTTCGCGGTCTCGATACCGCTCGACAGCCCGGTTTCGTTCGCGACGCGGACCTTGGAGGAGCGGGACCACGCCATCGTCTACGTACGCACCGACGAGGGACACGAGGGGCTCGGCTACTCGCTGGGCTACGGCGGGGCACCGCTCGTCGCCGACGCGGTCTCGGACCTGCTCGAACCGATGCTCCTGGGCGAGGACCCTCGCGATACCGAGCGGCTCTGGCGCGAGATGTTCGATGGAACCGTCCAGATCGGCCGCAAGGGCGTCATGGTCCGGGCGATCTCCTGTGTCGACATCGCCCTCTGGGACATAAAGGCGAAGGCGGCGGGGATGTCGCTGGCGAAGCTCCTCGGCGGGGGCACCGAGCCGATACCGGCCTACGCCTCCGGCGGGTACTACCGCGAGGACAAGGGGCTCTCGGGCCTGCGCGAGGAGATGGAGACCTACGTCGAGCGCGGCCACGACGTCGTGAAGATGAAGGTCGGGCGGCTCCCGCTGGAGGAGGAGGTCGAGCGCGTGCGAGTGGCCCGCGAGGCTATCGGGCCCGACCGGACGCTCCTGATGGACGCCAACGGGAAGTGGACGCACAAGCAGGAGGCCGTCCGGGCGTGTCGCGCCTTCGGCGAGTACGACCCCTACTTCATCGAGGAGCCGGTGATGCCCGACTCCGTCGACCTGATGCGCGAGGTCAACGCCGCGCTCGACTATCCGGTCGCCGCGGGCGAACTCGAGTTCTCGCGCTATGGCTTCGCCGAACTGCTGCGGGAGAACGCCATCGAGATCGTCCAGCCGGACGTGACGGTCGTCGGGGGTGTCACCGAGTTCATGAAGGTCGCCCACACCGCCGCCACGTTCGACGTCCCCGTCGCGCCGCACTACAACTGGGACCTGCACGTTCAGCTGCTCGCGGCCGTCGAGAACGGGCTCTGGGCGGAGTACTTCTACCGCGACTCGGACGTCAAATCGTTCGACGACGTGGTCCAGAACCCCATCACGCCCGAGGACGGCGCGATCGAGGTGCCCGACCGCCCGGGTCACGGCGTGTCCCTCGACCGCGACGCGCTCGAGCAGTTCCGAATCTAGAACGTCCTCGGTCCCTTCCCCCGGACGTGCCCGAACCGTCTCCCACGATGTCCTGCGGTCGAAGCGGACGTCTCCGGACCTCGTGGTCGCTCTGACGTGGTCACGGAGTGGCAGGAATACCACTTCCGGCTCCGGGATCGAATCCTCCGGCCGGCTACGATAACCCCTATCAGAAGACGGCGCCGCAACTCGGGCACGCGTTCGCCTCGCGGTCGACCTCGGACTTGCAGTTACTGCAGTACCGGCTCGATCCGGTCATGAGTCGCCGTCCGACCGGGTGGTCGTCTCCGGGACCGAGTTCGGCCCCACACTCCTCGCAGTGGTCCGAAGAGTCATCCTGTTCCGACGAGCAGGCGGGACAGACGTGGACCGTCTCCGGTCCCGCTTCCGGTCCCGACCCGTCTTCGGTCCCGTCGCTCGTCGTCAGCACGACCAGCCCGTAGAGGAAGGCCCCGAACGGACCGGTGAACAGGGTCAGGAGGGCCCGCTGTGCAGCCCCCGTCGGCCCCCGTCGATAGCGACGGCGAACGCGACCATCCCCCAGACGAACAGGACGAGGAGCAGCTCGCCGACCATACGGCTCACTTCACGGTGAGGAATAAAAATCCGTCCTCGACCGCCGGTCCAGTTCGGCTCGGAGGAGACCGGCCGGGGAGATCAAGTAGGAGTGGTGGTCCGGGGAGTCCCTTTCCGACCCCCCCGAGGTCCGGGTTTCGGTCCGCGGTCGGTCCCCCGAACATTGCCGACCGCCGAACCCAAACGCATACGTCGCCCCCCGTAAACGACTACCACACCGCGATGAGAGACTATTCGAACCACGCGACCAACCGCGGCGAGGGCCGCGACGTAGAGATAACCGACATCGAGACGTGCGTCGTCAAGGGCAACTTCGAGTGGAACCTCGTCCGCGTCCACACGGACGCGGGCGTGGTCGGCATCGGCGAGTCGTACCGGGGTGGCGGCGTCACCGAGATCATGGAGTACATGAAGCGGTTCCTGATCGGCGAGAACCCGCTCGACGTCGAGCGGCTGTTCCGCCGGATGGTCCAAGAGACGTCGGGCCACAGCGGGACGACCGGGAAGGTCGTCACCGCCGCCTCCGGCATCGAGATCGCCCTCTGGGACGTCGCCGGGAAGATACTCGACCTCCCGGTCTACCAGCTCCTGGGAGGGAAGTACCGCGACGAGGTCCGCATCTACTGTGACTGTCACGCCGGCGAGGCGTACTCGCTCGACCACGGCTACCACTCCCCGGCGAGCGACGACGCCTACGCGGTCGAGGCCTACGCCGAGGTCGCCGAGGAGGTCGTCGACGAGGGCTTCACGGCACTCAAGTTCGACCTCGACCAGCCGTTCGACAACCACCCCGACCCCTACAATGGCCGGGTGTCGAACGCCGCCATCGAGCGCAAGCGCGAGACCGTCGAGGCCATTCGTGACGCCATCGGCTACGAGGTCGACCTGGCGTTCGACATCCACTGGGACTACTCGATGGACAGCGCCAAGCGGGTCTGCCGGAAGCTCGAGCCGTACGACCTCATGTGGCTCGAGGACCCCGTCCCGCCGGAGAACATGGAGGCCCAGCGCGAGGTGACCCGCTCCTCGCGGGTCCCCATCGCCACCGGCGAGAACCGCTTCCGCGTCCACGAGTTCAAGGAGCTGCTCTACGACTTCGGCGTCGACATCGTCACGCCCGATCCGACGACCTGCGGTGGGCTCGCCGAGTCCCGGGCCATCGCCAACCGGGCCGAGGAGAACTACATCGCCTTCTCGCCGCACAACGTCTGTGGCCCCATCGGGACGATGGCCTGCGTCCACCTCGGCGCGTCGGTCCCCAACTTCGACGTCCTCGAGTACCACGCCCGCGACGTCGACTGGTGGGACGACCTCCACGACGCCGACGAGCCGCTGATCCAGGACGGCTACGTCGAGGTGCCCGAGACGCCCGGACTCGGCCTCGACATAGACGAGATCGTCGCCCGCGAGCACCTCCACGACCCCGGGACGATGTTCGGGTAGACGGACGGGACGACCCCGCGGGACGGAAACCGAAAACCGTTTGAGGGTGGTTCGGGAGACCACACCATCGTCAGATGACCTTCCACGTCACCATCGAGTACGACAGGCGCGAACCCGGGGCCGACGTCGTCCCCGGTCTGGAACCCCTCTACGAGGACCCGGAGATCGAGATCACATACCTGGCGGACGACCGCGGCCCAGAGCTGGAGCCGGTCGACCTCCAGGGGGCCGACGCGTACGTCTCGTACTCCTACGACCTCACGGCCGCGTCGCTCGAGGGCATCGATTCGCTGAAGCTCGCCACGCGGGCCGGGGCGGGCTACGAGAACTTCGACCTCGACGCGATGACCGAGCACGGGGTCGTCGCCACCCACGCCCCGCAGGGACCGACGGCCTCGGCCGCACAGGCGACGGCCGGGATGATCATCTCGTGTGCCCACAACTTCCCCCGGATGGAGTGGAACCTCCGCGAGCGGGGCTGGGAGGGCCGCGTACCGAGCGAGTACGGGTTCGAACTCGGGAGTGCGACCCTCGGGTTCATCGGGATGGGTCTCATCGGCGGGAAGGTGCTCTCGAACCTGGCGCCGTTCCGGGCGGACGGCCTCGAGGCACAGGTGTACGATCCATACATGTCCGAGAAGCGGGCCACGGAACTCGGCGTCGAGCGGGTCGACCTCGACACCCTGCTCGAGACCTCGGACATCGTCACCATCCACGTGCCCCTCACCGAGGAGACCCACCACATGCTCGGGGCCGAACAGTTCGAGCGGATGAAGGACTCTGCGTACCTCGTCAACACGTCTCGGGGGGGGATCTACCCGGACGAGGAACTGGCGGCGGCGCTCGAGACGGCCGAGCTCCGGGGTGCCGCCATCGACGTCTTCGAGGGCGAACCGGACGTCGAGGGGAACCCGCTGCTCGATATCGAGGACGTCCTCCTCCTGCCACACGTCGCGGGCCTGACCGACGACTCGGTCCGTCGCATCCACGAGCTCATGTGCGAATCGGTCGTGAACCTCGAGAACGGCGAGCCGCCGATCAACGTCCTCAACCCGGCGGCCTACGAGGCGGCCACGGGCGAGACGCTCCCCGAGGACTGTTACTCCCCCTCGTTCCAGGGGTAGTACTGTCGGACGTACGCCCCCGAACGTCATCGCCGGTCCCGGGGTGGCGGTCGACCGCCGACCGCTCTACCGCGAGAAGCCGTCGGTCGCCTCCGCCAGTCGACCGACGTGTTCGTCGTACCAGTTGTTGATGATCCGCGTGTCGGTGCTGAGGTTGAAGTCGCGCACGCCGAGGTCGAGGTACTCCTCGGCCTCGTCGGGGTGGTTGATCTCGGCACGGGGGGCCACGCCCATGTCGAGGGCTGTCTCGATGGTCGTCCGCTCGGCCTCCTGTACCTCGGGGGCGTCGTACTCGCCCGGCTTGCCGATGCTGAGCGAGTAGTCCGCGGGGCCGAACTGCACCATGTCTATCTCGCCGATGGCGAGTATCTCCTCCAAGTTCTCGACGGTTTCGGCCTTCTCGACCATGATCGCGATGACGGCGTCCTCGCACCACTCGACGACCTCCTCGGGGGAGGCGTAGCCGCCGACGTAGCCGTTCCGTCGATCGGAGCGGACGCCGTTGTCCCACTCGGGCTCCGGCCGGACGGCGGCGACGGCCTCGCGGGCGTCCTCTACGGTCCGGACGTCGGCGAACAGGAGGTTCTGGATGCCGGCGGCCATCGAGCGCTGGGCGACGAACGCCCGCGTCTCGGCGTCGATCTTGATCATCATCGACAGGTCGGACAGTTCGGCCGACCGTGCCATGTTCTCCAGGTCCCGCAGGTCGTACGGCGCGTACTCCGCGAGGAACTCGACGTAGTCGAACCGGTCGGTCTGCCCGATGATCTCGAGCAGTCCCGGCCACTGGTTCTGCATCCGCGTCCCGATGCTCACGTCGTCGCTCTCGATCCGCTCTCTGAGGCGGTTGCCCGTCATGTTCGAGTCACGGCCCGCGGTGCGTGAGCGCCCGACAAAGGTCTTCCGCACGGGCGGAGCGGCCGACCGCCGGGTCGAGGCCGCCCACCCGACCGCTTATGTAGCCGTCCGTCAAGTGGTGGCACATGCGCGCAGCAGTCCTGCGGGAGTACGGCGAGCCGCTCGACATCACCGACGTGGAGCGTCCGAGCGCGGCGGACCACGGCGTCGTGGTGGACGTCGAGACCTGCGGCATCTGCCGGAGCGACTGGCACGGCTGGCAGGGCGACTACGAGGGGATGGACCTCATCGGCCAGGTCATGGGCCACGAGCCCGCGGGGACCGTGATCGAGGTCGGCGGCGACGTCGAGTACGTCCGGGAGGGCGACGAGGTCGTCGTCCCGTTCCGCATCGCCGACGGGACCTGTCCCCGCTGCCGGAACGGGCACACCCACGTCTGCGAGAACGGTCCGTCCCTCGGGTTCGATCCGTCCGTCCCGGGTGCGTTCGGCGAGGAGATCCACGCGCCCTGGGCCGACGTGAACGTCAGCCTCCTCCCCGACGACGTCTCGACGGTCGAGATGGCGGGGCTCGGCTGCCGGTTCATGACCTCCTTCCACGCCCTGGCCCACCGCGCGGACGTCTCGGCCGCCGACTGGGTCGCGGTCCACGGCTGTGGCGGCATCGGCCTCTCGGCGGTGGACGTGGCGACGGCGCTCGGCGGGAACGTCGTCGCGATCGACCTCGACGACGAGAAGCTCGACCTCGCGCGGGACTTCGGCGCCGAGGAGACCATCAACGCCCGGGAGGTCGAGGACGTGCCGAAGGAGGTCCACGACGTCACCGACGGCGGGGCCGATATCTCCGTCGACGCGCTCGGCATCGCCGAGACGTGTCAGAACTCGGTCGCCTCGCTGGCCCACTTCGGCCAGCACGTCCAGATCGGCCTCACGACGAAGGAGGAGGGCGGCTACGTCTCCCTGCCGACCGACGAGATGGTCCGCAAGGAGCTCGAGTTCATCGGCTCCTACGGGATGCAGCCCACCCGCTACGACGAGATATTCAGGATGGTCGAGCGCGACCGCATCCACCCGGCGGACCTCGTCTCGAAGGAGGTCTCGCTCGACGACCTCAACGACCGCCTGGAGGCGATGACGGACTTCGAGACGAAGGGGATCGAAGTCATCACCGAGTACTGAATCGGGTCGGTCTCGACTCCGGACCGTCCCGGAGGGGACGACGAAACGCGGGTCGTGGGGAGGGTGATGACGGGCCGCGACGGATGACGGCGGGCGGCGACGGGTAACGACGAGTAGCCTCCCCGGGTCCGGTTCCCGGATGCGCTACCCGCGCGGCGGGTAGCGGTCGTCCCAGGGGCGGGCGCGCTCGAGGAACGTCTCGACCACCTCGACGGGCGAGAGGGCTCCCCGTCGGACGTCCCGCGCCAGTTCGGTCGCGTGCCGGAACACGAGGTCGTGTGACATGCCCACACTGGACGAGCCGTCGGGTAAAAGCGTTCTTCCGGACGGGTCGGCACGTCGAGATCCGTCGGACGGAGTCAGCGATCGCCGGTAGCTGCCTACAGCCGTCCGTATCAGGCCCGGAGCGCCGACCCCGGCGTCCGTCCCGTCACCGCCCCGTCCCGGACGACGAACCCGCCGTCGACCAGGACGTGCTCGATGCCCCGGGGGTACTGCGCCGGGTCCTCGTAGTCGGCGTCGCTGCCGACGGCCACCGGGTCGAAGACGGTCAGGTCGGCGTCCATCCCCTCCCGGACGAGCCCCTTGGACTCAAGGCCGGCGATCCGCGCCGGCAGCGAGGTCATCCTCCTGACGGCCTCCTCTACGGTCAGGAGGTTCTCCTCGCGGACGTAACGGCCGAGCACCCGCGGGAAGGTGCCGTAGACGCGCGGGTGGGGCCGGCCGCCGAACAGGCCGTCGGAGGCCACGGCGACCCGCTCGTTCGCGAGTATCTCCCGGACGTCCGCCTCGGTCATGGCGTGGACGAACACCTTGACGTCCAGGTCCTCCTCGGCGAGGAGGTCACAGACCGCGTCGAGGGGGTGGACGTCGCGCTCGTCGGCGATCTCGTCGACCCGCATCCCCTCGTAACCCTTGTTTGGCCCGTCGTCGACGTCCGTCACCTCGACGTTCTCCCACCCGATCGCCGCGGCGTTGTTGTTCCACCCGTCGATCCGCCACTCCTCGATGTCGTGTTTCATCCGCTCGCGGGCCGCCTCGTCGCGGAGTCGTGCCATCGTCTCCGCCCGTGACCCGGTGTGGACCCACGGCGGTAGCACCGACGAGAGGGCCGTGTTCCCCGCCGTGTAGGGGTACTGCTCGGCGGTGAAATCGATGCCCCTGTCCCGGCAGATCTCGACGAACGCGTTCGAGCGGTCGGCCTTGCCGTGCCCTTCGTGGCCCGACAGCTTGTAGTGCGAGAGGTGGACGGGCACGCCCGCGTCCGCGCCGACGTCGGCGAACTCGTCGAGGGCGTCCCAGATCCGGCGGCCCTCGCTGCGGATGTGGGCGACGAACGGCCGGCCGTAGGGCTCGAGTCGGGCCGCGAGCCGCCGGACCTCCTCGGTGTCGGCGTTGACCTGCGGGGCGTAGACCAGCCCGGTCGAGAGTCCGAACGCCCCCTCCTCGAGCGCCTCCGTCACCAGGTCCGCCATCGCCGTCAACTCGTCCTCGTCGGGTGCGCGGTCGCTCATCCCGAGCACGTCGTACCGCACCGTCCCGTGGCCCACGAGCGTCCCGAAGTTCTGTGCCGTCCCCGTCCCGTCGATGGCATCGAGGTACTCACCCACTGATCCCCAGGTCCACTCGCGATCGGTCGTCCCGTCGATGGCGCTCAGGTGTGCCTCCCACTCGGCCGCGCCGCCCTCGCGGTACATCGGCGCCATCGAGAACCCGTCCTGTCCCAGGACCTCCGTCGTGACCCCCTGGCGGGTCTTGGCGGGGAGGGTCGGCTCCTCGAACAGCCGGAGATCCGAGTGGACGTGGAGGTCGACGAAGCCCGGTGCCACCACCGACCCGTCGAGGTCGACCGTCTCGCCCGCGATGAGGCCGTGGTTCCGACCGCGGGCCAGGGCGCGTATCCGTCCGTCCGCGACCGCGACCGATCCGCGGAACCAGGGTGCCCCGGTCCCATCGACGATGCGCGCGTTCTCGAGGAGGACGTCGTGTGACACGCTCGCTCCCTCCGGGTCGGGGGGAATAAAGACACGGGATGAGCGAGTGGGGCTCGCGCACCCCGGGGTGGTGAGGCCGTCGAGGCGGATCGGCCGCCGGTCGGGCTCACTCGACGGCCTCGCGCAGGAACTGGAGGTTCCTCCCGGCGTCCGCGGCCGGGTCACTCTCGTGGACCGTCTCGAGGACGAGCCAGCCCTCGTAGCCGAGCGTCGCGAGCGCGTCGGCGAAGCCCGCGAAGTCGACCTCGCCCGCGCCCAGCATCGCGTCGCCGGAGCTCCCGACGGAGTCCTTCACGTGCATCATCGCGATCGACTCGCCCACCAGCTCGAACTCGATCTCCGGATCGTAGCCGAACCACGTCGAGTTGCCGACGTCGTAGTAGATGCCGACCGCCGGCGAATCGATGGCGTCCAGCATCGCCCTGTCCTCCTCCGGCGGGCGGCTCGTCTCCAGGGCGAGCGTCACGCCCGCGGCCTCCGCGTCGGGGGCGAGGTCACGCACGGCCGTGACGACGCGCTCGCGGTCCGCCTCGTCCTCGATCTCGGCCTCGTAGAAGAACGGGACGAGTATCGTGTCCGCACCGAGGTCCGCGGCCACATCGATCAACCCCTCGAGGTCGGCCGCGACCGCCGCGCGTTCGTCCTCGTCCGGCGAGGCCAGCCCCGGACGGCAGTTGAAGTAGCTCGGACAGACCGACGGTAGTTCGATGCCGTGTCGGTCGGCCACTCCGCGGACGCGAGCGCGGCCCTCGGGGGTCCAGAGGTCGTCCGCGTAGGGGTCGATCCCGTCCAGGTCGAGCACCATCCCGTCCGCCTCGTCGACGCGGTGTATCCCGTCGGGGACGACCAGTTCGACGCCGTCGAAGCCGAGGTCGGCCGCGCGTTCGATCCCCGTGGGCTTGTCACAGCCGAGTACGTCCTGCGAGGTGGCGAACCGCATACGTCGCCCCCTCGAGCCGGTGGCTTATAGTCGGTCCGGGCGCTCAGAGTCCAGTCGGAGTCCGACGACGGAGGCGGGCGGCGCCTCGACGACTGCGCTTCCGGCGTCGATCTCGACCGCCAGGTCCGCGGGCGCGAACTCGTCGGCGTTCCCCGCCGTCGCGGAGGCCTCGGGGGCCTGCCCGTCGAACAGGACGCTCGCGTCCGCAGTAGCGGGTGCCGGTCCCCGGTCGAACTCGACACGGACCTCCCGGGAGTCGAGCGCGCGGTTGCTCAGCGTGAGGAACACGCCCGCCCCGTTCGCCGAGGCCGACGCGCTGACCAGCGGGACCCCTTCGTGTCCCCCGTCGACCCCGACCTCACGGACGCCCGTCTCCACGTCCGTGCGGAGGGCTTCGCCCCCCACGTGTGGCCGGTAGAGGTCGAACACCCGGTAGGTCGTCGTCGCCCAGGCGTCCGTCTCGTCGGTCCGGACGACACACTGGAGGACGTTCACGGTCTGGGCGAGGTTCGCCATCGTCACCACGTCCGCACGGGCGTTGAGGTCGTCGAGCACGCCCGCCGCCGAGAGCGCGTCACGGACCGTCCCGGGCTGTTCGAGCCCGTTCGCCGGGACCGCCTGGGGGTGCCAGACGCCCCACTCGTCGACGATGACGCCGACACGTCCGGCCGGGACGAACGACTCCAGCACCTCGGCGGCGCGGTCGACGTCCCGCCCGACGGCGGCGGCGCGCGCGAACAGCCGGAAGTACTCCTCCTCGGAGAAGTCGGTCGCCTCGCCGGCCTCGTAGTAGCGGTGGACCGAGAGGTGGTCGAGCAGTTCGAACCCACCGACGTCGGCGATGGCGCCGCTCTCGCCGAGCGTCTCGAGGAACCGGTGGTTCCAGTCCGGGTCGTTGTCCCCGCAGGCGACGAGTTCGAGGCACCGCTCGCCGAGGACCCGCTCGAACGCACGGAGGTAGTTCGCGAACCGGCGGTACTCGAGCGCGTAGCTCTCGGGGTCGTACCGCCCGCCACAGCCCCAGTTCTCGTTGCCGACGCCCCAGTAGCGCACGTCGTGTGGCTCCTCGCGGCCGTTCTCGTGGCGCATGCGTGCGAGGTCGGTGTCGCCGTCGTGGTTGCAGTACTCCGCCCAGTCGACGAGTTCGCCCGGCGAGCCGCTCCCGACGTTCCCCGCGAGATACGGCTCCGCGCCGACCCGGCGACAGACCCGGAGGAACTCCTCGGTGCCGAACGCGTTGGACTCCTCCCACTCGTCCTCGCGGCCCTGCGCCCACCAGAGGCTCCGCCGACGGGGTCGCTCCTCGGGCGGGCCGACGCCGTCCTCCCAGTGGTAGTCGTCGGCGAAACAGCCCCCCGGCCACCGGAGCACGGGCGGGTCGAGGTCCGCGAGCAGCGAGAGAGTGTCCTCGCGCACACCGTCTTCGGTCTCGATGCGGTCGTCGTCGCCGACCCACAGCCCGCCGTAGACACAGCGCCCGAGGTGTTCGGCGAAGTGACCGTAGGTCTCGGGAGCGATCCGTCCCACGATATCGTCCGTCCGAACGTGGATGGTGTCCGTCATCGCTCCACCCGGTACCGCTCGACGGCGTCCTCGTCGACGATCACACCCAGTCCGGGACCGGTGGGTACCTCGAGTGACCCGCCGGTGGGGTCGAACGGCTCCTCCAGCAGGTCCTCGCGGAGCGGGTTCGGCGAGCGGTCGAACTCGAACAGGAACGGCTCGGGGGCGTTGTCCACGTGCGGGTACTCCGGGAGGCTCGCGGAGAACTGGACGGCCGCGGCGACACCGACTCCGCCGTTCCAGACGTGAGGCCGGACGGCGACGTTCCGGGCCGCGGCGAGTTTCGCAATGAACCGCGATTCGGAGAACCCGCCCGCTCGGCAGAGGTCCGGCTGGACCACGTCGATCACGTCGAGGACCTCGTCGAACTCGAACCGGCCGTAATGGGCCTCGCCCGCCGCGATGGGCACGTCGACCCGCTCGCGGAGGTAGCGGTACCCCTCGAAGTCCTCGGGCGGGATGGGCTCCTCGAACCACGTCAGGTCGTAGGGCGCGAGCGCCTCTGCGGACTGCACCGCCTGCTTCGGGCGGTAGTTGCCGTTACAGTCGACCATGATGTGTGCGTCCTCGCCCATGACCTCGCGGGCCGTGGCGACCCGTTCGGCGTCGTTCTCGGGCGAACGGCCGATCTTGAGCTTCGCCGCGGTGAACCCCTCCTCGACGGCTTTCTGGATTGGGTCGGCGGGGTCCTCGCCCCACTCGGTGATGTACGCGGTCGAGGCGTAGGGGATTATCTCGCGACCCCGGTTCCCGCCGAGCAGCCGGTGGATCGGCTCCCCGGTGGTCTTCCCGACGATGTCCCACAGCGCGATGTCGACGGCCGAGAGCGCACACTGGACGAGCGCACCGCGGGCGACGTGGTACGCGCCGGCGTAGAGCCGGTCTGCGAGCGTCTCGACCTCGTAGGGGTCCCGACCCTCGACGTGCGGGGCGACGACCTCCTCGACGACCGTCGCGGTCGACCGCGGCGGGGCGAGCGCCTCGCCCCAGCCCACGGTGCCGTCGGCCGTCTCGACGCGGACCAGCGTCGCGCTCCGGGCGTCGGCAAGCCCTCGTGCGTGGCCGAACGATCGGCCCTCCTCCAGCGGGTGCGACAGCGGTATCGCCGCTACCGAACGGACCTGCATGGACCCCGTCGCGCCGCGACCGAAATAAGTGCTGGTGC
Source organism: Haloarculaceae archaeon (assembly GCA_036625905.1). Classification (GTDB taxonomy): domain Archaea; phylum Halobacteriota; class Halobacteria; order Halobacteriales; family Haloarculaceae; genus Salinirubellus. Next base: position 78,834 of record JAZKST010000008.1, on the reverse strand, counting down.
CCGCCCCCGACGCGGGAGCGCCGTCCACGGGCGGGAGCCTCCGTCACCCGGGGGCTACCGCTTCGACGCGGCCGTTGCAGTCCGCACACACCGTCCGGTCCGCGTCGTACTGTCGACCGCAGGTCGTACACTCGTAGGCCGGTACGTCCTCCTCGTCGTCGCCGCCGAGCAGCCGTTTCAGCGAGTCGGTCAGGCCCATCGATCGATACCCCGTAAGAATCGGTTCTGAGGGATGATAACACTATGCATCCGGGTGTATGTGAACGAGGTCGGATGGTGTGGTCGTCGTAACCCGGGTTCATACGGTCGTGCGCAATCAGTTTCACCTCACGAGTCGGAGTTCCGTCGCACCGGTCCCGGAACGCCGATCTTCCCGAAGATCACTCGAGATAGGTACGCACGACCGTATCAGTCCTCTTCGTAGTGGAACTCGGTCCAGGGGCCCTCGACGTGGGGGTACCGCTCGAGGACGTCCAGGTCGACCTCGACGCCGAGGCCGGGGCCGTCGGGGACCGTCAGAGCGCCGTCGGCGAGGTCGAGGGCGTCAACGAGTATCTCCTCGGCGAGCGGGAACGGGTACATCCCGGCGACGTCGGTGCCGAACACGGGACACTCGAGGAGTTCGGCCTCGGGGGCCGCGGCGGTGAGGTGAGCGTTGGCTACCAGCCCCAGCTGCGTGCCGAACTGGTGGGGGACGAACGTCACGTCGCGGCCGACGCAGAACTCGACCGCCTCCCAGCAGCCCGTGAACCCGCGGTGGTGCCGGACGTCGCCCTGCAGGTAGTCGACGGCGCCGGTCCCGGCGAGCGCGATCAGTCCCGTGGGCGTCTCCTCGCTCTCGCCGCCCGCCAGCGGCACGCCGACGGCGTCGGCCAGCCGCCGGTAGGCGTCGTAGTCCGCCGGTTCGACCGGCTCCTCCAGCCAGTAGGGGTCGTACTCGGCCATCCGGTCCACCAGGTCGACCACCTCCTCGAACGTGTAGGAGTGCTCGCCGAGCTTCCACCAGGTGTGCGCGTCGATCATCACGTCCATCCCCGGGCCGACGGCCTCGCGGATCAGACGGAGGGTCCGGAGGTCCTCCTCGATGCCGAGCCCGGGTCGGTACTTGTAGCCCCCGAACCCGCGCTCCTGGATCGCCTTCGCCTGCTCGGCGTACCCCTCGGGCTCCATGTACATCCCGGCGCTGGCGTACAGCGGGAGTTCGGTCGCCACGCTGCCGCCCTCGGCGAGCAGGTCGTACACCGGCGCGCCGCGCTCCTTGCCGAGCAGGTCGTAGAACGCGATATCCAGGGGTGCGACGGCCTGTGACTCGAGGAACTCGGGGAGGTCGGCCTCGGCGACCAGTGCGTGCAGGTCCGTGGCGGACTCTACCTCCGCTCCGAGGACGCGAGGCGCGACCTCCTCCTCCAGCACGCCGGCGAAGTCGCTGTGCGAGGCGTCGTCGAAGTACTCCCGCATCGCCGAACTGGAGGCGCCCGCGGGGGCGTAGCCGACCGCGCCGTCGGCCGTCTCGACGACGACCAGCACCACGTCGCGCTTGAGCAGTCGTCGAAACCCGCCGAGGAAGTGGCGCTCCTGGGGCGGGGCGATGGGCGAGGAGAGAGTGTGTGCGGAGACGTCGCTGATTCGCATCGTGGTGCGCTCTGTCAGGGGAGTGTTGATAAAGGTACGCTCTCGGATACGGTCGAGTGGTGGTTGCCATGTTCGGTGTGAGGGGCATACGTGACGCGGAAAACAGCCGCTCGAAAGCCCTCGCGGTCTCGACCCTCCGGGACTCGCTGCGCTCCTCGCTCGTTCGCTCCGCTCACTCGCTGTGGTGCTTGCATCGTCCGGGAGGGATCGAGCCCGCTCGCCCTTTCGATCCGCCAGGACCGCAACCACGACAGCCACAAACCTCCCCAACCGACTGCGCTCCTCGCCTCCCTTCGGTCGGCTGCGGTGCTCATCCCTCGCGCGGCGCTACGCGCCGATGAACCGGCGCGCAGCGCGCGCCTCACCCAAAGACGTCCTGGTGGAATCGCAAAGGGCGAGCGCGCTACCCGAAGCTCGGCGACGCAAGCACTGTAGCGAGTGAACGACCGGAGGGAGTGAACGAGCGAAGCGCGCACCGAGCCGCGCGAGGGTAGCGTGCGAGGGCTTTGCAGGTGGTGCCGGTTTCGTCCGGAGTCGACATGCGAGAACTCCCGGAGACGGTTCAGAACTCGTACTCGGGCCCCTCGACGTACTCGAACCGCTCCTCGACGTCCTCGCGGACGGTGAACCCGAGCCCTGGCCGGTCGGGCGCGTACACCCGCCCCTCCCGAATGTCGAACTCCTCCTCGTACAGGTCGTCGAGCAGCGGCATGTACGCCTGGGGAACCTCGAGGACGTGACAGTTCGGGGTCGACATCGCGAGGTGGATGCTCGCGGCGAACAGCGCGCCGCTCCCCCACGCGTGGGGGGCGAACTTGACGTTGCGCGCGGAGGCCATCGCCGCCACGCGCCGGGACTCCGTGATCCCGCCACAGCGGGCCACGTCGGGCTGTGCGATGTCGATCGCGCCGTGGTCGAGCAGGCTCCGGAAGTCGAACCGGGTGAACTCGCTCTCGCCCGCGGCGATGGGGATCTCGGTCGCGCTCCGGACCTCCGCGAGCCCGGGGTGGTCGTCGGGCGAGATCGGCTCCTCGAACCACGTCAGGTCGTACTCCTCGAGCCGTCGTGCGAGTTTCACGGCGGTCGGCACGTCCAGCGACCCGTGGGCGTCGACCATCAGGTCCACGTCGTCGCCGATCCCATCACGGGCGGTCGCGACACGTTCGAGGGTGTTCTCGACGGAGAACTCCTCGTGGCCGACGGCGCGCATCTTCACGGCGTCGAACCCCTTCTCGACGTACCCACCCAGTTCCTCGGCCGTCCCCTCGACGGGTGCCCAGCCGCCGCTGGCGTACGCCCGGATGTCGTCCCGGACCGCACCGAGGAGCTTGTAGACGGGCTGGCCGAGCGCCTTCCCGGTGACGTCCCAGAGCGCGATGTCGACGCCCGATATCGCCTCGAGGGTGTACCCCCGGCGGTCCCAGCGGGGCTGTGAGTAGCCCCGCTCCAACGACGGCTCGGCCCGCGAGCCACCGTAGAGTTTCTCCCACAGCCGCCCGGTGTAGGTGGGGTCCTCGCCGACCAGCGACGGCGCGAGCGACCCCTCGACGATGGATCCGATGGTGGGTGGGTGGCCGAGGGCCGCACCGACGCCCGTGTGTCCCTCGTCGGTCTCGACGAGGACCAGCGTCGCGTCGGTCTTCACCTTCGTGCCCAGGTCGGTCCGGTGGCGCTCCTCCTCGGGGACCGGGTCGGACAGCGGTACCGCCCGGACGTCCGTGATCTCCATGACGACCGGGCCGAGGTGGGGGAGGGTCATAATAGTGGACCCCCGTTCCGGACCTCCACAAGACCTTAGCGCCGCGGCGTCCAAGCCGACCCATGATAGAGCCCCCCGACCCGGCGTCGCTCGACGCCGTGAACGAGGTGGCCGCCGAGGACCTCCCCCGGTTCGCGCCCGTGCACTACGACCGCGAGCAGCCCGCCGTCGAGGACGTCGAGGCGGCGGCGGTCGACGCGCTCGACTCAGTCGTCGGGCTCGCCGACCTTTCGCCCGGTGCCCGCGTCGCCGTTACGGCCGGCAGCCGCGGCATCCACGACATGCCGGCGGTCCTCCGGACGGTCGTCGCCGAACTCCAGGAGCGGGGGCTCGACCCGTTCGTGCTCCCGGCGATGGGGAGCCACGGCGGGGCGACCGCCGAGGGACAGGTCGAGACGCTCGCCTCGCTCGGAGTCACCGAGGAGTCGATGGGCTGTGAGATCGTCTCCTCGATGGCCGTCGAGCGGGTCGGCGACGACGACGGACGGGCCGTCTACGCCGCCCGCGACGCCCTCGAGGCCGACGCCGTCCTGCTGGCGAACCGCGTCAAACTGCACACGGACTTCTCCGGCGACGTCGAGAGCGGGCTCTGCAAGATGGCGGTCATCGGCCTGGGTAAACAGCGCGGCGCCGAGGCGACCCACAAGGCCGCGCTCGCGGGGACGTTCTCCGAGGTCATCCGCGAGCGCGCCCGTATCCTCTTCGAGGAGGTGCCCATCGTGGGCGGCGTCGCGCTGGTCGAGAACGCCGACGAGCGCGCGGCCGCGATCGAGGGGTTCGACGTCGGGGAGATACTCGAGCGCGAACCGGAGCTGCTCGAACGCTCACGGGAGCTGCTCGGCACGCTCCCGGTCGAGGACCTCGACCTGCTGGTCGTCGACGAACTCGGCAAGGAGGTGAGCGGGACCGGTATGGACACGAACGTCATCGGGCGGATGCTGATGCACGGTGAGCCCGAACCGAACTCCCCCGACTACACCCGGATCTACGTCCGATCGGTTACGGAGGGGTCCCACGGCAACGCCATCGGGATGGGGCTCGCGGACTACGCCCACCGGGACCTCGTCGAGGACCTCGACCTGACCGACACGTACGTCAACGTCATCACGTCGGGCGAGCCGGTCCGGGCGCGGATCCCCGTGATCCTCCCGACCGACCGGCTCGCACTCACGACGGCCTATTCGGGCTGTGGCGTGGTCGATCCCGCCGACATGCGCATCGCCCGCATCGAGAACACGCTCGACCTCGACCGGTTCTGGGTCTCCGAACCGGTCGTCGACGAACTCCGGGACCGCCCCGACGCCTCGGTCGGCACCCCCGAGCCACTCGTGTTCGAGGGCGACGACCTCGCCTGATACGGTCGTGCGTAATCGGTTTCGGATTCACGGATCCGAATCCGTCCCGTCGGTCTCGAAACACCGATGGTTCCGTCGCTCGCCAGGGACGGGTACCCACGGCCGTCCGATTCGGGGCTCACGCCGTCGCATTCCCGTCGCTCGTCGCGGGACCGGTCGCGAGCGCCGAGACGCATGCCCCCCCGAGCTGGACTCCCTCGAGCGTCGTCACGGCGGCGAGCAGCTGTCGTGCCGTGGCGTCGCCGGCCGCGTCACCGGCGTTCCACTCGACGCCGGCCGTGTAGGTACCCCAGCGGAGGCCGAGCGCCCAGGTGCCACCATCGGTCACGGCCCGCTCCGCCCGGGCGACCGACCGCCACCGGTCGAGCACGAGCCGGAGCCGCACACCCCCTGAGGTCTCGAACACCGCGATATGCCGGATATCGGGGACGGCGTCCGCCCGCTGGTCGTTCGGGTCGAACTCGTACTCCGAGATGTTCTGCGTGACCAGCAGGCGCCAGCCGTCGAGCCCATCGGCGCTGGCCGTCCGTATGACCCCCGGCCGGAGCGACGCCGGGTGTGCCCCGAGGGGCGGCGGCGGACAGGCCTCCGGGAGCTCGGCGCCAGCCTCGGTGGTCGCGGGAGCGGGCGTGGCGGTCACGGGAACCGCCGTGACCGGCGGCGGCCGGCCGGCGTCGCCGGCGGTCCCGGGACCGACCGTCACGAGGGGGCCAGCCGGCCCGGCCGCCACGGTCACCACGAGCACGAGCAGGGCCACCAGAACGACACCGCCAGTCCGACGCGACGGGGGAGAGAGCCCGCCGAGCCGGCCGGCTGCGGTCCCGACCGCGTCCACGAACGCGGTCCGTCCGCGACCGAGTACCGTCGGCTCGGTCGCATCGAGGTACTCCTCGATCAGGACCGACCGGACCTCCGCGTCGACGGCGTAGGCGAACCACTCGTACAGCGTTCCGGGGCCGAGGACGGCGGCCGGATCGGTCCGCGACCCCCGTGACGCCGCTCGGGCGGCGAGTGATCTTGCTGCCGCCCCGAGCCGCCCGTCGGTGACGAGGACGGCGTCGACGCCGGACTCGCTAGCGGCGGCCGGGAGCGACCGGACGCCGTCGACGACCAGCAGTCGCGTCGACTCGCCGGAACCGTCGGTGGCCGTCACGACCCCGTCCTCGACGCTCGTCCGGTAGCCCCGGGCCTCGAATAGGCCGGAGACGAACCCGCGGGCCTCGGATTCGTCGAGCCGACGGACGCCGCGCTCGAACGCGGCGCGAGGGAGCGTCATCTCTCGACGGGACGTACTCGTCGGCGACCCTTATCGCTCCCGGTGGATACACGGCCCCCGACCCGGCCCGCGGGGGTAGCCTTTTTACGAGTGGGTGACGCATGTCAACCCGATATGCTACACGCAAAGGGGCCGTTGCTGAGCGTCGACGTCGGCGAGCGGGAAGCGACCGAGGTGGACGTCGGCGAGGAGCAGTCGACGTTCGTCGGCGGGCGCGGGCTGGCGACGAAGCTCGCACACGACCGCATCCCGTTCGACGCCGACCCGTTCGGGCCGGAGAACGCCGTCTACCTCTCGACGGGGCCGCTCCAGATGTCGACGACGAGCTTCACCGGGCGGATGAACGCGACGGGGCTGTCGCCGCTGACCGACGGTCTGCTGTCCGCCAACGCCGGGGGGTACATGTCCCGGAACTTCGCCGATACGGGCATCAGCGCCATCGAGGTCACTGGCGCGAGCGACGAGCTGCTGGCCGTCCACGTCACCGACGAGGGCGTCGAGTTCGAGGAGGTCCCGGAACTCGAGGGGGCAGAGGTGCCCGAAGTCACCGACTACATGACCGAGAACCACGGGCTGGAGGCCGAGCACATCGCCTGCATCGGCCCGGCCGGCGAGAACCTCGTCCGGTTCGCCTGCATCATGACCTACGAGAACCGGGCGTTCGGTCGCGGCGGGCTCGGCGCGGTGCTGGGGTCGAAGAACGTGAAGGCACTCACGTTCCACGGTGACTCCCCGCCCGAGGTCGACATCCCGGAGGAGACGCAGATGGAGGTCCACCGGCACGCCGCCACGGCCGACGACATGATGAAGCGCCAGGGAACGACGGCGGGAACGGCGTTCATCAACGACAACTTCTCGCTGCCGACCCGGTACTTCTCGGAGATGGAGTTCGAGGGGATCGACAGCATCGACGGCGACGCCGTCGAGAGCAAGAAGTACAAGAAGGCCGCCTGCTCGCAGTGCGCGTTCGCGTGCAAGCTCCCGACCCGTGACGAGGAGAGCGGTCTGGAGACGGAGGGGCCGGAGTTCGAGACCGTGATGTCGTTCGGGTCGAACTGCGGCGTCGACGACATCGTCTCCGTGATGCAGTCCAACGAGCTGTGTGACCGCCTCGGTCTGGACACCATCTCGGCGGGGGACACCGTCGCCGCCTACCTCATGTCCGAGGACGAGTTCGGGAACAGCGACCTGATCCACGAGACCGTCGAGCGGATCGCCCACCGCGAGGGGATCGGCGACCTGCTCGCCGAGGGCGTCGCCCGTGCCCACGAGGAGCTCGGCGTCGAGAACTGGTCGGTGAAGGGGATGGAGTTCGCCGCCCACGACGGCCGGGCCATCAACGGCCAGGGGTTCAGCTACGCCGTCGCCAACCGCGGGGGCGACCACATGTACTCGACCACGCTCAGGGTCGAGTACGACGGAGAGATCGACCCGATCGGCCTCGACGGCAAGCCCGCGGTCGTGATGGACCGGGAGAACCGCGCCGCCATCCGCGACATGGGCATCATCTGTGCCTTCGGCGAGGACGACTACGTTACCGAGGAGGTCATCGAGACACTGTTCGACGCCGACTACGACGACATGCTGGAGATCGGTGCCCGCGTAGTCGAACTGGAGCGGCACTTCAACAACAAGCGCGGCATGGACCGCGAGGACGACACCCTTCCGTACGACCTCCCCGACTTCGAGGCCGCGCTCGACGAGTACTACGAGCTCCGGGGCTGGAACCCCGACGGGACCGTCCCCGACTCGACGGTGAGCGACTACGCCGTCGCCGACGACTGATACGGACGAGCACAGCCCGTCGGACCACCGGGGGCCGCCCCCGCATCTCTGGCGTTCTATTCTCCCGATCTACCTCGTTCCCGACCGCCCGGTCCCGCCGACGACCGGAGGTGCGATGCGCACGACGTCGCCCTCTGCGAGCGTCGTCGCGGCACCGTCGAGCTGACGGACGTTCTGCCCCTCGACGGTCACGTTGATGCTCTCGCTCACCTCGCCGCTCCCGTCCGCGAGCTGCCCCTCGAGTTCGGGTGCGTCGGCGACCAGGTCGGCCAGCAGGTCCCCGACCGTCGCTCCCTCCGGTAGTTCGCGTTCGGCGGTCTTTGCGCCGACTGCGTCCCGCACCGGTCCGAAGCACCTCAGTTCGACGTTCATCGCCGGACGCTTCTCGGGCCAGGGACTTGTATACTGTCGGTCGTACCCGTTCGTGCATCGTCGCCTCGACGGGTCGGCGACGTCGCACGGGGGCGTACGACCGGCGGTACACGCCTCGCCCGACGGGAACGCTCTTGACTCGCCCCCCCGAACGCGTGTCCATGCGGGTCGAAATCGGGTGTTACGGTGCCGTACGACGCGCGGTCGGTGAGGCTTCGGTCGTCCTGGACCTCGAGGAGGGGGCCACGGTCGGGGACGCGCTCGACGCGCTCGCCGCCCGGGCGGAGGGCGACCTGCCCGCCGACCCCGTGGTGATGCGCGAGCGACGACACCTCGATCGCGGGACGCCGCTCTCCGGCGGCGACGCGGTGAACGTCACCGACTCGCCGATGCCCGAGGGGTAGCGCGGCCAGCGACCGCTCGGCCGCCGGCTCCCGACTCCGACCGCGGGTGACGGGACCTCGCCGTGTGGTTTTACGTCACCCCCCGACGAGCCGAGTCCCATGCGCATCACCGAGGTCGAGATACACGAGTTCGACTACGAGCTGGAGGACGTCGGGACGTGGCACAACCGGCAGGCCTACCGGCCGGGGAGCACCCTCGAGCCGCCGGGGTTCGTGCTGACCATCAGGACTGCCGACGGGTCCGAGGGACACTATCGGGGGTTCTACTTCGTCCCGGCGATGCTGGCGCAGGTCCGAATGGCCGCCGGCGTCCTGATCGGCCGGGACCCCCTGGAGCGCGAGGAGCTCTGGCAGGACCTCTGGAAGCGGTTCCGACACCTCGACCACGCCGGCGTCGGGCCGATCGACGTCGCACTGTGGGACCTCGCGGGGAAGCACTTCGACGCACCGATCTACGCGCTGCTGGGTGGGACACCCGATCCGGTCCCGGCGTACGCCTCGACGTTCATGGCCGACGAGGAGCCGGACGGCCTGAACTCCGCGGAGGCGTACGCGGACTACGCCGAGCGGTGCCTCGAGGACGGCTACCCCGGGTTCAAGATCCACGGCTTCGGCGACCCCGACGACGACATCGCCATCTGCCGGGCGATCCACGAGCGGGTCGGCGACGAGATGGACCTGATGATCGACCCCGCGAGCGAGTACGACACGTACGCAGAGACCCTGCGGGTGGGACGGGTCTGTGACGAGCTCGACTTCTACTGGTACGAGGACCCGATGGCCGACGGCGGCGAGAGCCTCGAGATGAACCGCAACCTCGCGAGGGACCTCGATACCCCGATACTGGGCGTCGAGCACGTCCGCGGGGGGCCGTTCGGCCGCGTCGACCACCTCGCGAACGACGCGCTCGACCTGGTCCGCGCGGAGGCCCACCTCGACTGCGGGATCACGGGTGTGATGAAGATCGCCAGCATCGTCGAGGGGTTCGGCCGCGACGTCGAACTCCACGTCGGGGGCCCCGCACACCTGCACTGTATGACCGCCATCCGGAACACGAACTACTACGAGCACGCCCTCCTCCACCCGCAGGGCATCGACTGGATGGTCGACCAGGGGTTCGTCGACTCGCCCGAGCAGGTCGACTCCGATGGGCACGTCGCCATCCCCGACGGCCCGGGACTCGGCGTCGAGATCGATTGGGACTTCCTCGAGCGGCGGAGTACCGGCCACGAACTGTTCGACCGCGAGGCGTCGAGCGGCCTGCCGTAGGTCGGGGGCTATCTCTCCAATCTGAGCGAGAATCCCCACTCGAACGACTCCTCGCCACTGTCTGTCTCCGATGTGGCATCCGAAATGCGAACCGCCTCCTCCCACCTGTACGTGTCCGGCACGAGGTAGCCTCGCTTTCGGTAGTCGTCCCACACCTGGTACGTACTGCTGACGGACTGCCCTCCCCGGTAGGTCTGCATCGTGCAGCCGACGTCCGGGAACCTACGGGGGTCGGTCGGCGGGCGATCCGCCGTCCACCGTCCGTCCTCCCGGTCGGACCCGTGTGATTCGGGCCTGTGGAGCCAGAGTCCGGGTGGCTCGTCGCTTCCACATTTCCGTCGATCGAACATCGAGCAGTATCCGGTTCCGATGGAGAGGCCCACGGGTTCCCCGTGGTTCGTCGTCGTGACCCGTATCACTGCGGGTCCGTCCTCGTTGAACTCCGCGTGGACCACCTCGACCTCGATGTCGATGTCGTACTGGTCGGGAACGGTGTCCTGGGCGTTCAGCGAAACCACGTTCGCAGGCGACGCGTGTTCACTCCAGCTCGGGGCTGGAAAGCGGACACATCCCGAGAGACCGGTAGTACCGAGTGTTCCCAGCCCGCCGAGGATGGCACGACGGTTCACGGCATCCGTATGGAACGTGACCACGAATGTGTCTTGTGTGGGGTGAACGTCCCCGTCCCGAGAGTCGGGTAGGCCGAGTGACCGGCCGAATCCCCTCATACGGTCGTGCGTAGTCTTTTACCGGCGATGACCGACCCCGGGCCGGGTAATCGACGGTACATCGGTACGCACGACCGTATCAGAACTCCACGCGGTACTCCTCTATCGTATCCCGGTTCAGCGTGATTCCCAGGCCGGGCCTGTCGGGGATCTCCACGTACCCGTCCTCTGCGGTGAAGTCCTCGGGGACGAGGTCCCACCGGAGCGGCGAGTCCTCGACGCAGTACTCGAGCAGGGGGGCGTTCCGGTTGGCGGCGATGAGCTGGAGGTTCGCGGCGACGATGACGTCCGTGCTGTAGCCGTGCGGGACGAACGGGATGCCGCGCTCGGCGGCGAGCGTGGCGATCTTCTGGAGGTGGGTGATGCCACCGGAGCGGGCGACGTCGGGCTGGAGGACGTCGGGCTTCCCGCGCTCTGCGAACTCGCGGAAACCGTAGACCGTGTACTCCTCCTCGCCGCCGGCGACGCGGGTTTCGGTGGCCTCGCTCAGCCGTCGGTAGCCGTCGAGGTTGTCGGCGTAGAACGGCTCCTCCATCCAGTAGAGGTCGTGGGTCCGGTCGAGTTCGTTCGTCCGCTTGATCGCGCCCTTCACGTCCTCCTGCCAGACCATGCCGGCGTCGACCATGACGTCGAACTCGTCGCCGAGTACGTCCCGGGCGGCCCCAACGAGTTCGAGGTCCGCTCGACGGTCCTGTCCGAACCCACCCCAGCCGAACTTGATGGCGGTGAACCCCGAATCGAGTGCCTCCTCGGCCTCGCGGCGCATGTGGTCGGTGTTCGTCGGGTCGTCGGGGAAGAGCGTGCTCGCGTACGCCCGGACGGATTCGCGGTGCTTTCCACCGATGAGCTGGTAGAGCGGCCGTCCGGTCGCCTTCCCGATCACGTCCCACAGGGCCATGTCGACGGCGCTGATGGCCGTGATGGCCGCACCTTTCCGGCCGTAGAAGTAGGTCCGGTCGTACATCTCGTTCCAGAGCACCTCGACGTCGAACGGGTCGCGTCCGAGGACGATCTCCTTCAGGCCGGCGCTCTTGTCGTGACTGACCGGCGCCTCGATTATCGCCTCGACCACCCGCGGCGAGGAGTCGGCCTCGCCGATACCCGTTATCCCCTCGTCGGTCTCCACCTCGACGATGCAGGCGTCCTGCGAGCTGTCGGCCTTCGCGGCCTCGACGGCCGGCAGCGACAGCGTGTGCACGACGACGTCGGTTACCTCCATGCACCCCCGCTCGTCGGACCACGGCATAAATCGGAGGGTCGACGGACGCCGTGGCGCCCCGCGGTGGACCGGTCGTGCCGCGACCCGGTTGGTGTGTGCCCCGCACGTCCGACTCGCCTTTTTGTCGCTCGGAACCGAACGCCTCGCATGGACCGCGACGTCACCCGCCGGGAAGTGCTCTCCGCGGTAGGCGTCGGGGTGGTCGGTTCGCTGGCCGGGTGCGGCGAGGCGGTGCCGGGGGCGGACGAGCCGGTCGCGGGCGACTGGCCGATGTCCGGGTACGACGCGGCAAACACGGGCGTCTCGTCCGACGCCCCGGGACCGGACGGTCCGGGCGAGCGGTGGCGGTTCGCGGTCGACCGGGAGGTCGCCGCGTCGCCCGCCGTCGTCGGGGACACCGTGTACGTCAACACCCTCCGGGGGAACACCCACGCGCTCGACGCGGCGACCGGCGAGCGACAGTGGCTGGCCCGGGCCTCCTTCCCCCTGTTCGGCACCCCGGCCGTCGACGACGAGACGGTGTACGTGGCCGACGGCGGTGGACACCTGCACGCGCTGGCCGAGGGGGACAGGGGAGAGGACGAGTCGGACGAGACACCCCGACCCGCCGGCGAGTTCCTCTGGCAGGTCCGGGGCGACGCCGGGTTCAGTTCCTCGCCGACCGTCGCCGACGGCACCGTCTACCTCGGGACGTACGAGGGCCACCTCCACGCGTTCGACGCGGCGGACGGCACCCGGCGGTGGTCGGACGTCCTCGGTGACAACGTCGACGTGGCGCCGGCAGTCGCCGACGGCACCGTCTACGCCACGGTCCCTCGCGGGGTCGTCTACGCGCTCGACGCCGCGACCGGCGAGGAGGCCTGGCGTACCGACCTCGGCGTCGGTCTCACGAAGGGAGCCGTGGCGTGGAACGGATCAGTCTACGTCGGGTCGACCGACACCACCCGGTACGGGCACGAGACCCGGCTGTTCGCCCTCGACGCCGCGACGGGCGAGCGGACGTGGGACGCTCCGCTCGACGGCAGCATCAGCGGCTCGCCGGTCGCCACCGACGGGACGATAGTCGCCGGGACCTGGGACGGGACCCTCTACGCGTTCGACGCGGTCGACGGGACGGAGCGCTGGCGTACCGGCGCCGGCCCGGCCGTCACCGCCGCCCCCGCCGTCGCGGGCGGTCGGATCTACGCCAGCATCATGAACCGCGAACTCCACGCCGTCGCCGTCGGGGACGGAACCATCGAGTGGACGGCCCCGACTGACGGTGACATCCCGGGGTCGCCCGCCGTGGCCGGCGACGCGCTCTACGTCGCGACCGGAGGACGGGAGGTCCTCGCCATCGGTGGGTGAGCGCCCCCGCGGGCAAACGCTTACTTCCGGAGCCTCCGTTGTGCCGCCGTGCTCCCGAAAAACCACACGAAGGAGGCGCTCGCGGGCGACGGCTGGGCGTTCGGCGCACGGTCGAACAGCTTCTCGCCGGACCTCGTGGAGGTCTACGGGGAACTGGGGCTGGATTTCGTCTGGCTCGATATCGAGCACGGCGGCCCGAGCGCCGAGGACGCGACCGGCCTCGAACACCTCGTCCGGGCGGCGACCGTGGCGGACGTCGACCTGATGGTCCGCCTGCCGTCGAACGACCCATCGGTCGTTCGGAAGGTCCTCGACACCGGCGTTCGCACGGTGGTCGTCCCCCGGGTCGAGACGGCCGCGGACGTCCGGCGGGCCGCACGAGCCGCCTTCTACACCTACGACGGCGGTCCGGGCGAGCGCGGCGTCGCCCACGCCCGCGGGTCGTCGTGGGGCGCGGACCTCGACACCGACCGCGAGGACGGGAGCGTCCTCGTCGGCGCGATGATCGAGAACCGGACCGCCGTCGAGAACATAGAGGAGATCCTCTCGGTGCCGGGGGTCGGGTTCGCGTACCTCGGGCCGGGCGACCTCGCGGTGTCGATGGGCCACCCGGGCGAGAGCGACCACCCCGACGTGCGCGAGGTGACCGAGACCGCACGCGAGGCCTGCGTCGATGCCGGCGTCCCCATCGGCGTCTCCGTCACGGGTATCGAGGGCGCGGAGGCGGCGCTCGACGCCGGCCACCGCATCGTCCGCCTCGGCGACGAGATGGAGGCGGTCCGCGAACTCGTCGGCGGCCGGCTGGACGCGGTCCGGGAACGCGGGTAGGAGCCCCCGATACGGACGAGAGGGGAGCCAGAGATGCCCGTCCGGTGGGAGGTGGGCGGCGACCGTACCTTTAGGAACCCCCTCGCCGTGGTGGGACGGGATGTACACCGTCCACCCGATCCGCTGTGGGACGCTCGACCTGCCGAAGACGATCCTCACGTACAACCTCGACGAGGGCGTGACGGTCCCCTCGCCGGTCGTCGTCTTCCTGCTGCTGCCGGAGGACCCGGACGATCCGGTCGTCGTCGTGGACGCTGGCGCGGAGGGCGGCGAGGTCGCCGGTCGGTCGATCCCGGACGGCGGCCCCGAGCCGATACGGGCGGGGCTGGCCGAGCACGACGTCGCGCCGGCGGACGTCGACTACCTCGTCCTGACTCACCTCCACCACGACCACGCGGCCAACGTCGACCTCTTCGCGGAGTCTGAGGTCCTCCTCCAGCGGTCGGAACTGGAGGCGGCGCGCGACCCGCTCCCGCCCGTGAGCCGGGCGTACATCGACGCCCACGTGACGGCGCTCGAGAACGCCGACCTCACGTTCCTCGACGGCGGCTATCGACTCCATCCGGACCTCGATATCCGCCACACGCCGGGACACACGGAGGGGATGCAGTCGGTGGTCGTCGAGACCGAGGGTGGCACCCACGCGCTGGTGTGTGACCTGATCTACTGTCGGCAGAACCTCCAGCCCGACGCGTCGGAGATCCGGGACGTTCACGGCGGAACGGTCGGGGTGACGCCGGTCGACTACGACCCGCCGTACGTCCCGCCGGGACTCCACGCGGACGTGGCGGACTGCTACGAGAGCGTCGCCCGGATGCAGGAGCGCGTCGGTCCCGACGGCGTCCTCGTCGGCGCACACGACCCGGCCGTCCTCGACGGTCCGTACCCGCGGACGTAGCCGAGCGCGACCACGGCGGCGATGGCGAACACCCCCGCGTGGAACATCTCGACCTCCGTCAGCCGGACGCCGACCGCCGCTTCGAGCCAGCCCTCGGTGTCGGAGCGGATCGGTTCGTCTCCACCGGGTCGCTGGTCGCTGGAACCACCCGGAAGTGGTGTTCGGGTACAGGTCAGACGGGGTCGAGCGGATCCTGTCCGGGCGCCATGTGCTCGGCCACGACGTCGTAGTCGAGTTCGACACCCAGTCCCGGGTCCTCCGGCACGGCGATGACGCCGTCCTCGATGAGCGGGTCGCCCCCGGTGTGGAGGTCGTCCCACCAGTCCACCTCGCGGGCGTGCCACTCCAGCGCGAACGCCCCCGGTACCGTGGCACAGACGTGGACGCTCGCCATCGTCCCCACGGGGCTGGAGATGTTGTGCGGGGCGACGGGGGTATCGAACGCGTCGGCGAGCGCGGCGATCTTGCGGAGTTCGAGCAGGCCGCCGCACTTCTGGATGTCCGGGGCGACGAGGTCGATCGCCTGCTCCGTGAGGAAGGGTGCGAACCCCTCGACGCGGGTGACGTTCTCCCCGGCGAGGATGGGTGTGCTCGTGCTCTCGGTCACCTTCTCGTGGGCGTCGACGTTCTCCGGCGGGACGGGGTCCTCGATCCAGTCGAGGTCGTATTGCTCGACCTTCCGGGCGATCTTCGTCGCCGTCTCGACCGAGAAGTTCCAGTGGAGGTCGAACCCCAGGGTCGGCTCGTCCCCGATGGCGTCCCGTACTGCTTCGACGATGTCGACCTTGTGCTGGATGGCGTCCGTCGAGAGCCGCCGGGTCGCGGTGTCGGCGGGCTCGACCTTCACGTCGAGGTCGAACTTCAGCGCGTCGAACCCCTCGTCGACCACCGCCTCGGCCGCCCGCGCGTACGACTCCGGCGTGTAGATGTCACGCGGGTCGGCGTCCGCGGCGGCCGCCAGCGCCTCGCCCGCGTGACAGTCGGCGTAGATCGTCACGTCGTCGCGGTACTTCCCACCCAGTAACTGGTAGACCGGAAGCCCGGTCACTTTCCCCGCGATGTCCCAGCAGGCGGTCTCGATGCCGCTGACCGCGGCCTGCGAGTAGCCGAGCGACCCGCCCAGCCCCGAGAGGAGCTGTGTCATGTGCTCGACCAGCCGGTCGACATCGAGCGGGTTCTGGCCCACGAGTCCGGGTTCGAGGAACTCGACGTACTCGCTCGCCGGGCCGGGGAACGCCTCGCCCAGTCCGACGACGCCCGCGTCGGTGTGGACCCGGATGAGGTTCCACGGGAAGTTCCCCTCGACGACCACACACTCGATCTCGGTTATCTCGACGTCACGCTCCGCCACCCGCCGCTCGGGCCCCTCGCTGAGGTCGCGCCAGCCGACCCCGCCGATCATGTCGGCTACGAACCGTCCGTACTTCGATTCGGGCATAATACGGCCGCGCGTGCACGCGGATCCGTGATAGGTGTTGGCATCGACCTCGGTCCCGCCCCGCCGCGTCGACGGCGACGGTTACTCGATCCGCTCGACCGCGCCCCCGACTCGGATCACGCCACCCGCCTCGACGTCGGCGCGGAGGCCGCCGCGGTGGGTCAGCGCGGCGACGACCCCGTCGGCGGTCAGCGACTCGAGGTGGTCGCACGGCTCGCACAGCCGGACCCCGCGACAGACGACGTCGCCGACGCGGAACCGCTCGCCCACGAGGTGGTTCAGCGCGACGCCTCGCGTCGTGAGGTTGCGCCGGTGCTCGCCGGGGTCGAGTTCGATGCCCGCCTCGCGCTCGATGGCGGCGATGGCCTCTCGCTCGACGAGCGTGAGTTCGTTCCCGCCGTCCGCAGCCCCCGAGAACGTCCCCTCCGCGTCGAAGTAGCGGTCGCCGCGCAGCCCCTTGCCCGCGACGGCATCGACCGATTCGCGGGGCTCCATCAGGTCGGCCGCCTCGGGAGCGACGTGTATCGACTCGACCGTTCCGTTCATGCCCCACGGTCCGAGCGGCACAGGGTAAGGCTATCGGACCCGGGGAAGGGAGCGGGCCGCTCACCGTTCTGCGCTACTCGTAGGTTCGCCCGCCCAGCGCGTTTTCCTCGATGTAGTCCCAGTCGTATTCGACACCCAGGCCCGGGCCGTCGGGGACGGGGAACGTCCCGTCCTCGCCGACGCTCTCGAGCCGGTCGGTGTAGCCGTCGTAGACGGGCGGTTCGGCGTGTGGCGGACCCGAGGTGGGTCCCACGAGCCCGAGTTCGTAGAAGTTCGCGTTCCGCGTGGCGGCCATCAGGTGTCGCTGGGCGGCCCCGGCGAGGTGATACTCGACGTCCAGTCCGAACCCCTCGGCGACCCGCGCGATCTTCATCGCGCCCGTGATGCCGGCGTCCCACTCCGGGTCGGCCCGGAGGAAGTCCGTCGCCTCCGTGGCCGCGAAGTCGGCGTGGGGCTCGAGCCCCCGCACGAGTTCGGTCTGGAGGATGGGGGTGTCCAGTTTCTGCCGCAGTTTCCGGTGGGCGTGCTGTGAACTCCCCCCGTCGCGGAACGGGTCCTCATACCAGAAGAAGCCCTGCTCGTCACAGGCGCGGCCGACCCGGAGCGCGTCCGCGAACGTCTCGTACTCGCAGACCGGGTCGAGCATCAGGGCCATCTCCTCGCCGACCCGCTCGCCGACCGCCCGGACCGTCGCGACCTCCTCGTCGATATCCCGGTCGTCCAGCCCGCCGAGGGGGTGGATCTTGAACCCCGGATAGCCGAGGTCGAGACACCGCTCGGCGAAGTCGGCGTACGCCTCCGGCGAGTCCAGGCCCGTGTCGCTCCCAAAGTACGTCGAGGCGTAGGCCGGTAGGCGTTCGCGGTAGGTACCGAGGAGTTCGTGGATCGGCGCGTCGTAGCGTTTCCCCGCGAGGTCCCACAGTGCGATGTCCAGCGGCCCGATGCCCATGCGGTCGTACTTGCGGAGCGCGCGCTTCATCTCCGACCAGTGGCGCTCGCGGGCCAGCGGGTTCTTCCCCACCAGGTAATCGGCGACCATGTTCACCTGTGCGAACGCGGGCGGGTTCCCGCCGACGTACTCCCCGGTCACGCCCTCGTCAGTCTCGATCCGGATGGCGTACGTCGTCCGTTCGTGGGTGTTCCCCGGCCTGTAGACCACGTCGAACCCCTTCGGATTAGTGTCGACGTCCTCGACGGGGTAGGTGAACTCGACCGTCTCGATGCGCGTGATGGTCGGCGCCATGCGCGTGGGTCAGTTCCGGGGTGTTAAGGGGGTTCGGGTGGATCACGTCCCGGTCAGCGGCCGTTGAGTGCCCGCCAGTACCGCGCGACCGTGGCAGCGTCGCCCTCGTCATCGCCGGCCACGCGGTGTCCGTGCTTGTAGGTCTCGTGGACCAGCGAGGTGAGCGGCATCGCGGTGTCGTCCTCGCGAGCCAGGTCGAGCGCGTAGCCGAGGTCCTTGTTCCAGATGGCGAGGGCGCCCAGCCCCTCGGCGTCCTGGCTGTAGTCGTCCTCGAAGAGCTCCTCGGCGATGTCCATGCCGAGGAACCCGTTTAGCGGTCGGGGATCGACGCCGCCCTCCCTGGCGAACGCCACGATCTCGGCGTCGACTGCGTTGTGCGCGGCGTAGCGTATCTGGAGCATGTACTTGAAGCGCATCGCCCGCTCGACGCTCTCGAACCGGATGTGGCGCGCGCTGACCGTCTCGACGATCGCCTCGGCGGCCTCGTAGCTCGCCTCCGACCCGCCGACCATCATGTGGATCCCCTCCACCGGTGCCGCGCGCGTCAGCGGTGCGGTGAGCCAGTGGACGCCTCGCTCCTCGCAGGTCGCCTCGTACGCGACGGCGGTCCCGACCTTCGTCGTCGTAGTGTCGACGACGACGTCCCCCTGATCGAGCGCCGACAGCAGACCGTCCTCGCCCTCCATCGTCGCTTCGACCTCGGGCGTCCCGGGCAGCGCCAGGAGCACTGCGTCCGACGCCTCGGCGACGCCGGCAGGGCCGTCCGCCACGTCGCCCCCGCGATCTCTCGCGTACGCTGCCTGCGCCGGGTCGACGTCGAAGACCGTGAGCGGGTAGCCCGCCTCGCGGAGCGACTCGACGAGGCGCTTGCCGATGTATCCCACGCCGATGAGACCGATATCTCGCATGGTTCGACGGAGACGGGGACGGAGACGTGATAAGGTACACTGTCGGTCGTCCCTGTTCGTGCATCGTCGCCCCGCCGAAGCCACGTACCGCTCACTCGAACGAGACACCGAAATCCTCGCGGGCCGACTCACGGATCCGATACCCGTGTCCGGGTTCGCCCGGTAGAACCACCGCCCCGTTTCGGATCTCCGGCGCGTTTACCAGCACCTTCGAGGCGTCGTACTCGGGGATGTACTCGACGAACTCGCCGGTCGGGGCGGCGTTCACGACGTGTGCGCTGACCGCGTAGTGGACGTGCGGGACGAACGGGACCCGATGGACGGCGGCGAGGTCGGCCACCTCGCGGAGGCCGGAGACGCCGCCACAGCGCAGGAGGTCGGGCTGGGCGACCTCCAGCCCGCCACGGGAGAGCAGCCACTCGAACCGCTCGGGTCGGTAGAAGATCTCGCCGGCGGCGAGCGGCGGCCCCATCCCCTCCGCGACCCGGGCGTGGCCGTCGAGGTCCCACTCCGAGATGGGCTCCTCGACCCAGCCGATATCGTATCCGGCGAGTGCGCGGGTGCCACGGACCGCCTCGCTCGCGGTCCATGACTGGTTCGCGTCGACGAACAGCTCCGAACCGGGACCGATCCCCTCGCGGATCGCCCCGACGCGGCGGACGTCCTCCTCGAGCGGCCGGCCGCCGACCTTCGTCTTGAACGCGGTGAACCCCTCCTCGGCGAAGCGCCCGTGGTGGGCACCGATATCCCCGGTCGGGACGGCGGCATCGAGCCGCGAGCAGTAGGCGTGAACGTCCGAACCGTCGCCACCTAGGACCGCGTGGAGTGGCCGGCCGGCGGCCTGCCCCTTCAGGTCCCACAGCGCGACGTCGACGGCGCTCCGCGGGAGCGCGGAGAACCCCACCTCGCCGGGGTAGTAGAGCGCCCGCTGGCGCATCTCCCGGCGACGGGACTCGATCGCCCGCGGGTCCGATCCGACGAGGAGGTCGGCGAACCCGCGGGCGTACCGCTCGTAGAGCTCCGGAACGGCCCACGTCCCGAGCCAGCCGGTCCCCGTGAGTCCGGTGTCGGTGTCCAGTTCGACCACGACCCAGTAGCGCTCGGTGATCGAGGCCCGCGCGTCCCCGAGTTCGCCGGCCAGCGGCGGTCGGAGCGTGTACGCGCGGAGTTCCGTTATCTCCATGCCCCGGGCTCGATGCCGGGGGCCTTAGAGGTTCGAGGCGCCGCTGCCACCGTCGATGACGACCGCCTGGCCGTCGATGTAGCCCGACCGTGGCGAGGAGAGGAACGCGACGGTGTCCCCGAGTTCCATCGGGTCGCCGATGCGTTCGAGGGGAACGCCCTCCGCGCGCTCGGCCAGCGCGTCCTCGAGGGAGCCGAACTCGCCTCGCTCGACCGCCTCCTCCGCCCCGTCGGTGATGCGCGGCGTCCGGTGTGCGCCGGGCAGGACGGCGTTGGCCCGCACATTCGGGGCGAGCTCCGTCGAGAGCGTCTTCTCGAGGCCGATGACGGCCATCCGGACCGAACTGGAGAGCACGTTCGACGGCGACACCTCCTTGACCACTCTGGAGGTGATGTTGACGATCGTCCCGCCGCCGTCCCGGAGGTGGGGCGTGGCGGCCCGGACCGCCCGGACGACGCTCATCACGAGCAGGTCGTAGGCCTCGTACCAGTCCTCGTCGGTCGTCTCCCCGAACCGGAGCCGGGTCGGCCCGCCCGAACTGATCACGAGGTGGTCGAGCCCATCGAACGCCTCGACGGTCGACTCGACCAGCCCCTCGACGTCCTCGCGGTCGGTCAGGTCGCCCACGACGGGAACGACCTCGCCGGTCGCCGTCTCGCGTACCTCCTCGGCCGCGGCTTCGAGTCGGTCCTCGTCGCGTCCGTTGATGAGGACGTCGACGCCCTCCCGGGCCAGCGCCGTCGCGGAGGCCTTGCCGAGTCCGCTGCTCGAAGCCATCACCAGCGCCGCGTTCCCCTCTATCTCGAGGTCCATGCCCGGCCGCTCGGTGTGGATCGCGATAAAGGGCGGGGTGGTAGGAGGTAGTGTTGGAATCCGCAGCGCCGAGAGTGACGATAGCTCCATCTCGAAAGCCCCGAGTCGCTGGAATCGGGGGCTTCGAGGTGGTATATTTACTGCGAACTCGATTATTGGCACCACTGACGCAGACGACCTGGACCGATCCCTACAGTCGCTCGTAGGCGTCCTGCCAGGGTCGCTCCTGCTCGAACGCGGCGCTCGCGGCGAGCACCGTTCCGTCGGCGTACCGCCGGCCCGCGATCTGCATCCCGACGGGCAGCCCGTCGACGAACCCCGCCGGGACCGAGGCGGCCGGGTGGCCGGACATGTTGTACGGCTGGGTAAGGACCCAGCCCCGGAGCGGGTCGACCTCGACGCCGTCGACCTCGACGGGCTCCTCGCCGTGGGGGAAGGGGAGGACCGCGAGCGTCGGGCTCACGAGCAGATCGTACTCCGCGAACACCTCCCGAAGACCGTCGTAGACCCTCGTCCGGGTCCGCTGGGCACGACTGTACGCAGAGGTCGTCACCTCGGGCGACTCGAGGATGGTCTCGACGACGACGGGCCGGAGCCGATCGCGGTCGGCGCCACGCGGGTCGAACCCCTCCCGTTCGAGGCCGTCGAACAGCGACTGCCAGCGGACCCGCGCGAAGGTGTAGAACGCCTCGAGCACCTCGGACTGCTCGCAGCCGAGGTCCACCTCGACCCGTTCGACGGTCGTCCCCGCGTCCTCGAAGGCGCCCACGGCGTCGTCGACGACCTCGCGGACCTCGGGCTCGACCGGGTAGGTCCCGAGGTCCGGACTGTAGGCGACGTCGAGCCCCTCGACCCCCCGTTCCGTGGCGCCCAGGTAGTCCTCGCCCGTCTCGGGAAGCGAGAAGGGGTCCTCGGGGTGGGGTCCGGCCATGACGTCGAGCATCAGCGCGGCGTCCTCGACCGTCCTCGCCATCGGCCCGACGTGCGAGAAGGGGGTCTGTGCCTCGAACGCGTCGGGGCGGCTCACCCGCGGGACGCGTCCGAACGAGGGCTTGATGCCGTAGACGCCGCAGAACGACGCCGGCGTCCGGACGGAGCCACCCGTATCGGAGCCCTGCGCGAGCGGGGCCATGCCGGCCGCCAGCGCCGCGCCGGCGCCGCCCGAGGAGCCCCCGGCGTTCCGCGAGGTGTCGAACGGGGTGTGTGTCTCGCCGGCCACGAGGTTGTCGGTCGTGCAGCCGAGGCCGAACTCCGGCGTGTTCGTCTTTCCGAGGACGATGGCGCCGGCATCGAGGAGCCGCTCGACGAACGGCTCGCTCCCCGCCGGGACGTTGTCCTCGAACAGCCGCGAGCCGAACGTGGTGCGCATACCGGCGACGTCCTCGAGGTCCTTGATCGCCACCGGGACCCCGTGGAGCGGGTCGAGCGACTCGCCCGCCTCGACCGCTCGCTCGGCCTCCGCGGCGGCTTCGCGGGCGTGCTCGGCCGTCACCGTGACGTAGGCGTTGATCGGCCCGTCGCGCTCCTCGATGCGCTCTACGTGGGCCTCGACGGCGTCGACGGGCGACCGCTCGCCCTCCCTGATCTCGCGTGCTAACTCGACCGCGGGGGTGAGACACGGGTCCGTGGGCATACCACCGGCATCGACGACCGGGGTCTAAAACCTATGCCGGGATGGGGTCGTCGCACTCGGCCCGGCGTTCGCAGAGGAGCCGGTCGATCAGTCCCCTCGCAGGGTATCGAGCCGGGACCCGAGCGCCTCGCGGGCGGCGCCGACCTCGTCGCCGACCCGCAGGACGCTGTACCCGTCGTCGATCGCGTCCGCCGCGGCGTCGGTGTCGTGCTTCGGTGCCCCGAACGGGACGCCCGCCTCGCGGCACGCGTCCTCGACCGTCGCGATGGCCGCCCGTACCTCCGGGTGGTCGGTCTGCCGGGGGTGACCCATCGAGATGGAGAGGTCGTTCGCGCCGATGAACGCGAACCCGAGCTCCGGCACCGCGAGGACCTCCTCGATGGCCTCGACGGCGTCCCGGTGTTCTATCATGGCGCCAACCAGGACGGTCTCGTCCTGGCTCTCGGTGAAGCCCTCGGCGTCCGCGCCCCATCCAGTCGGACGGCCGCCGCCGTAGCCCCGGGCGCCGGGCTCGCCGTCGTAGGTGAAGTGTGCGGCCTCGACCGCCTCGCGCACCTCCGCGGCGCTCTCGACCTGCGGTATCAGGAGCGTCGAGACGCCCGTGTCGAGCACCTTGTGTATCATCGGCGGGTCACCGGACGGCAGCCGGACGAACAGCTCGATACCGGCGCTCTCGGCCGCCCGTATCAGCGCGTCGAACGCCGTGCTGTCGTACGGGCTCGGGCCGCCGTGCTCGATGTCGAGCCAGACGAAGTCGTACCCGAGCCGTCCGTAGACCTCGACCATCGTCGGCGAGAACGTCTCGGCGCGGGCACCCAGCGCCGGTTCGTCGTCCGCCAGCCGCTCGCGCACGTGGTTCGTGGGCATACGGACGGTTCTCGCCCATCCCGAGCAAAAGGGTTCGGGTCGGACGACAGCCAGCGAGATCTCGCCACCCCAGGGCGGCGGATACCTTCACGAACGTACGTCCGACGGTTTCGTCCGTATCACTCCCACCCGTCGAGGCCGTCGGCGTTGACCGTCGTCTCGGGGAGGTTTCCCTCGTACACGGTACGGATGTTCTCGGCGGCGCCGAGACTCATCCGCTCCATCGCCTCGATCGTCGCCCCGGCGACGTGCGGCGTGGCGACGACGTTCTCGAAGTCGAACAGCGGATCGTCGGGATCGGGCGGCTCGGACTCGAAGGTGTCGAGTCCGGCGCCGGCGAGCGTCCCGTCGTCGAGGGCGGCGACGAGCGCGTCCTCGTCGACGATCCTCCCGCGGGCGGTGTTGACGAGGACGCCGTCCTCGAAGGCGGACAACTCGTCCGTGCTGATGGCCCCCCGCGTCTCGTCGGTGAGCGGCGCGTGGACGCTCACCACGTCGGCCCGCCCGAACAGGTCGGCCGACGAGTCGACGAGTTCGACGCCGCTCGGGGCCGTCTCCTCGGTGAGGTACGGGTCCAGCACGAGGACGTCCATCCCGAAGGCGTCAGCGAGCTCGGCGACCCGCCCGCCGATGCTCCCGCAGCCGAACAGTCCCATCGTATCGCCCGCCAGCTCGGGGGCGATGTACTTCGTCCGGTCCCAGGTCCCCCCGCGGACGTCCGCGTCGGCCACGCGCAGGCGTTTGCGGACCCCGAGCGCGAGCGCGACGGCGTGCTCGGCGACGGAGGGCGCGTTCACCTCCGGCGTGTTGCAGACGACGACCCCGCGCTCGGTCGCCGCCTCGACGTCGACGTTGTCCAGTCCGGCGCCGTGCTTGGCGATCACCGCCAGTTCGTCCGCCCGTTCGAGGAGGTCACGATCGACGGCGAACGTCCGGACGACGACGGCGTCGAACCGCCCGATGTCCGCCCGTCGCGCGGCGTCGTCGGGGTGGGCCTCCGGGCCGACGACCTCGGCGATGTCGGCTATCGACTCGGGGCCCGACTCGTCCACCGGCTCCGGGACCAGCACCCGCCACTTCCGGTCGGTCATGTTCGCTCCCACCGGCGGTGGTGACAAAAGCCTGCCCTCCGACCGGTCGGAACGGGCCGACCACCGACCCCGCGTTCCCCGGCTACTCGTGGCCGAGAACGCCGACCGGTTCGTACGGCTCCTCGAGGTACTCGAGATCCGAGTCCGGGAGGTCGATCTCGACCGCTTCGACGGCGTCCTCGAGGTGTTCGACGCTCGTCGTGCCGACGACCGGTGCGTCGACGGCGTCCTGGTGGAGCAGCCACGCCAGGCTGATCTGGGCCATCGAGACGCCGCGGTCGGCGGCCAGTTCCTCGACGCGCTCGTTGATCTCGTCGCCCCCGTTCGCCCGGTATCCGGCGATCCGCTCGTCCATCAGGCCGTCACTCCGGCCCCGGGTCGTCGTCTCGAGTTCCTCGTGGGGTCGAGTGAGATATCCGCGTGCGAGCGGCGACCAGGGGATGGCGCCGATACCCTCGCGAACACACAGCGGATGCATCTCGCGTTCCTCCTCGCGGTAGACGAGGTTGTAGTGGTCCTGCATCGTGACGACCCGCTCCGTTCCCAGCCGGTCGCTCGTCGCGAGCGCGTCGGCGAACTGGTAGGCCCACATCGAGGACGCCCCGATGTACCGGACCTGCCCCCGCCGGACCGCGTCGTCGAGGGTCCGCATCGTCTCCTCGATCGGTGTCTCGTCGTCCCAGCGATGGGTCTGGTAGAGGTCGACGGTGTCCATCCCCAGCCGGTCGAGGCTCCCCGCGAGCTGCTGCTCGATGGTCTTCCGCGAGAGACCACCGGTGTTCGGGTCGGTCTCGTCCATCGGGAAGTAGACCTTCGTCGCGACGACCTGCGCGTCCCGGTCGTAATCCGCGAGGACGTCCCCGAGGATGCGCTCGGACCCGCCGAACGAGTAGACGTTCGCCGTGTCGAAGAAGTTCACCCCGAGGTCGATCGCCCGCTCGATGACCTCTCGGCTCGCCGACTCGTCGAGCATCCACTCGGCCCCGCTCCCGAAGCTGTTGCATCCGAGGCCGATCCGCGACACCGTCGTCCCCGTGTCACCGAGGGTCGTGTACTCCATGCCGGCGAGCCGTGCGGTCCGGGCAAAAAGTGTCGGGTCGCAGGGTGGGTCCGGTGGGGACGTCGGCCACCCGATGGCTCGTACGGACTGGTGTGACGACGTGTCGACGATCACCCGACGAGGTCGGTGACGGTCGGTGACGGATCGCGACAGTCCGAGTCCGTATCAGTCCCGCCGGAACTCGTCGAACTTTCCCCGCCGGTAGAAGCCGAGTTCCGCCACCGCGTTCGGCGGCTCCTGCTCCGCTGCGAAGACGACGGCTTCCGCGACGTCTTCGGGCTCGGCCGCCGGTCTGTCCTCGAACCGTTCGTAGGCCGGTCGGCCGTCCTGGATGCCGATCTCGGTGCTGACCTCCGTCGGGTTGAGGACGGTAACGGCGACGTCGTCGAGCCCGACGTCGCCCGCGAGGCTCAAGGCGAACCCCTGTGTCCACCACTTCGAGGCGGCGTAGAGCGGCTGGCCCGGACGGGGGTACTTCCCCGCGAAGCTCCCGACGTAGATCAGCGATCCCTCCGACTCGCGCAGGTGGGGGACGACCGCCCGGGTGACGAAGAACGTCCCGTCGCAGTTGACGCCCATCACCTCCCGGTACTTCTCCGTCGAGAGCTCCTCGACGTCTCCCATCCGGTTGACCCCCGCGTTGCTCACGACGACGTCGAGCCCGTCGAACGTCTCGACGGTCGCCTCGACGGCCGCCTCGACCTGCTCGTGGTCCGAGACGTCGGTCTGGAGGACGAGCGTCTCGACGCCGTGCTCGTCCTCGATCTCGTCGGCGAGTTCCTGGAGTCGTTTCTCGCGTCGCGCGACGAGCGCGACGTTCGCGCCCTCCCGGGCGAGAAGACGGGCGGTCGCGCGGCCGATACCTGCGCTCGCGCCGGTGACGAACGCAGTCTCTCCAGCCAGTGGGTCGGTTGCCATGGCGACCGGCACGACGGCGGCGGGGAACATATACCTCGTCGGCGGGCCGGGGACGTGGATTTATACCCACAGGGGATCGGCGGGTCGCTCGAAACCCATGACAGAACTCGAGGGAGTCGTGCCGCCGGTCGTGACACCGTTCGACGGGAGCGGCGACATCGACGAGGCGGCCTTCCGCGCGGAGCTTCGATACCACCTGGACGCGGGCGTCGAGGGCGTCGCCGTGGCCGGCAGCACCGGCGAGGGAAACGCGCTCTCGGTCGACGAACACGACCTGGTCTACCGGATCGCGGTCGAGGAGGCCGACGACGACCTCCCGGTCGTCGGGGGCGTCATCGCCACGAACGCGCGCGAGGCGACCGAGAAGGCGACGCTCGCACGCGAGGCCGGCGCAGAGTTCGTCATGGCGACGCCGCCGCACTACGACCGACCGACCGACGACGGCCTGGTCGCGTACTCCGAGGCCATCGGCGAGGTCGGCCTGCCCGTGATCGTCTACGACGTCATCGAGAAAGTCGACGTGACCGCGGAACTCGCCGCCCGCATCGCCGAGGCGGTGCCCGCGCTCTACGGCATCAAGCAGAGCGGCGGGGACATGCACGGGCTCGCGAACATGCTCACGACGGTCGGCGAGGACCTGTGTGTGATGAGCGCCCTCGACGGCCTGCTCTACCCGTCGTACGCGCTCGGCGCCGACGGGACCATCGGGGGTGTCACCTCCATGTACCCCCGTGTCAGCGTCGAGCTGTGGGACGCGGTACGGGCAGGTGACCACGAGCGCGCCCGGACGATCCACGAGGCCACCCTGCCGCTCGCACGGCGGGCTGTCTGGGCGAGAGAGGGTAACTATCCCGGCAACGTCAAGGCGGCCATCGAGGCGATGCACGACCGCGGCGTCTACGAGACCGCCGACGCCGAGGCGTGACCGTACGACCGACCCGTCGAACCGGTCCGAGGGCACTCCGGTCACCGGTAGAGTTACCACCCGGCGCACGGGGTGACCGCACATGCGCATCACCGACATGGAGGTCGTCCCGGTCGCACACCGCGAACCGCCCCTGCGCAACTCCTGGGGTGCCCACACCGAACTGGCGGCCCGGACGGTACTCCGGCTCACGACTGCCGACGGCGAAGTGGGCGTCGCTGAGACGTACGGCGACGACGCGGTCATCGGCGCGCTCGAACGCGCGAGGGGGCTTGTCGAGGGGATGGACCCATACGAACGCCGTCCCCTGGAACTCCGGCTCCAGGACCCGATGGCCTACGGCGCCATCGACACGGCCATCGTCGACCTGCTCGGACGGGCCACGGGCCAGCCCGCCTGTGACCTCCTCGGCGGGCGGGTCCGCGACCGGGTGGAGTTCTCGGGGTACCTGTTCTACAAGTACGCCGATTCGGACCCCGAGACGGCGGCCATCGCCCCCGAGGAGGTGGGGTCGCCGGAGGCGATGGTCGAGGAGGCGCGCCAGTTCGTCGACCACGGCGGCTTTCGGGTGCTGAAGCTCAAAGGTGGCGTCCTCCCGCCCGGGGAGGAGTTGCGGACGCTCGACCTGCTCGCCGAGGAGTTCCCCGACGCTCCCCTCAGGATCGATCCGAACGGGACCTGGAGCGTCGAGACCGCCATCCGGATCGCCCGTCGACTCCGCGATTCGGACCTGCACGTCCAGTTCCTCGAGGACCCCGTTCCGACGATGCACGCCCACGCGCGGCTCAAAGAGCAGGTCGACTTCCCCGTCGCGACGAACATGTACGTGACAGAGTTCGACGAGATCGCGCCCGCGGTCGCGGCCGACGCGGTCGACGTCGTCCTGAGCGACCACCACTACTGGGGTGGGATGTCGGGGACCCTCCGACTGGACACGGTCGCGCGGGCGTTCGATCTCGGGGTGGGGATGCACTCGAACTCCCACCTGGGTGTCAGTATGGCCGCGATGACCCACGTCGCCGCCGCCATGCCCACCCTCCGCTACGCGTGTGACAGCCACTACCCGTGGATGGCCGACGACGTCGTGGTCGATCCGCTCGAGTTCGGGGACGGGCACATCGAGGTGCCCGACGACCCCGGGCTCGGCGTCGATATCGACCAAGCGGAGCTGGAACGTATGCACGAACGGTACCAGGAGGAGGAGACGCTCGCGTACTCGTCGGTCGAGTCGATGGCCGCCGAGTACGCCGACGCCGAGACCGAGGTCGGACGGAGCGACTGGCTCCCGAACAAACCCCGGTGGTAGCGTGGCGTTCGACCCCGAACCCGTCGAGACGGTCACGGTGGATTCGTTCACGACGCTCGTCGACGTCCACGGACCCACCCGGAAAGCGCTCGCAGAGCACGTCGAGGACCCCGACGCCGTCGCGTCGATCTGGCGCTCGCGCGCCGTCGACTACCGGATGGTCGCGACGTTCCTCGATCGGTACGAACCGTACCGGGCGACGACGCGGGACGCGCTCGAGTACGCGCTGGCCGTCCACGGCTACGACCTCCCCGACGGCGCCGTGGACGAGGTCGTCGGGACGTTCGAGGAACTCCCCGTATTCGACGACGTCCGTGGGAGCATCGAGCGACTCGTGGACACCGGCTACGACGTCGCTGTCCTCTCGAACGGCGAACCCGACCTGCTCGCGTCCATCGTCGAGCGAGCCGGCGTCGAGGACCTCCTTTCAGCGGTCGTGAGCGCCGAGGAGATACGCGCGTACAAGCCCGCGTCGGCCATCTACGAGCACGGGGCCGAGCGGGCCGGAACACCGATCGAGCGGATCGCCCACGCCACGACCCCGTGGTACGACGTCTACGGGGCGATGGGCGCCGGGATGCGGGGGATCTGGGTGAACCGGCGCGATCGGCCGTGGGACGCCTTCGACGGCGAGCCGTCGCTGGTCGTCGACTCGCTCGCGGGGCTGGCCGACGCGTTCGAGGCGTAGCGGCTTGCCCGGGTCGTGGAGAGTCCGGGTCAGTACCAGACCGTCCCGCCGTCGACGTTGACGTCCTGTGCGGTGATTCGGCGCCCGCGTTCGCTCGCGAGGTAGGCGACCATCCCGGCGACGTCCTCGGGTTCGACGAGCCGACCGAGCGCGGCGTCCTCCGAGAACACCTTCCGCTTGGCCTCCTCGAACGAGATGCCCTGCGCGTCGGCCTGACCCTGGATGACCCGCTCGATGCGATCCCCGCGGGTGGCGCCCGGACAGATGGTGTTCACGGTCACGTCGTCCTCGCCGAGTTCGAACGCGAGCGTCCGGGTGAGACCGATCACGGCCATCTTCGAGGCGGTGTAGGGTGTTCGGTCCGCGAGGGGGCGCTTGCCGCTGATCGAGCCGATGTTGATCAGGCTCCCCTGCTTGCTCTCGCGGAGGTGGGGCGCGGCGTGTTTGGTACAGAGGAACGGCCCGAGGACGTTCACGTCCATCGTGTGGTTCCACTCGTCGACGGTGACCTCCTCGACCGGCTTCGTCGGACCGGCGATGCCGGCGTTGTTGACGAGGCAGTCGAGGCCGCCGAACCGCTCGACCGTGGCGTCGATGGATGCCTCGACCGAATCCTCGTCGGTCACGTCGGTTTCGACCGCCAGCGCCCGGTCCTCGTCGTCGATCAACGACGCGGTCTCGTAGATGCCGTCGCCCCGTGCCGCGAGAACGACGTTCGCGCCCTCGGCGGCGAGTTCCGTGGCGATGACGCGGCCGATACCCTGGCTGGCGCCCGTGACGAACGCCGTGACTCCGTCGAGCATGGCCGTTCCTCGACGGCCAGGGGAATATTCCTTCGGTAGGGCGACCCCGCCGGGGCGGATCAGAGCCGCTCCCGGACAGACTCCACGACCGCCCCGGTCCCCGCCTCCCCGCCGAGATCCGGCGTCCGTGGTGCGTCGGGATCGGCGAGGTGTCCCTCGACGACCCCGCGGAGCGTCTCCGTAGCATCGACCTCGTCGAGATCCTCCAGCAGGAGCGCTGCACTCAGAACGGTCGCGAGCGGGTTCGCGATCCCCTCGCCCGCGATGTCGGGTGCACTCCCGTGGACCGGCTCGAACATCCCCGGC
The DNA here is from genome assembly GCA_036625905.1 of Haloarculaceae archaeon. Lineage (GTDB taxonomy): Archaea > Halobacteriota > Halobacteria > Halobacteriales > Haloarculaceae > Salinirubellus. The sequence continues at coordinate 48,234 of JAZKST010000008.1, read as the reverse complement.
ACGTCCTCGACCGCCGGGTTGAGGTTCGCCGACGGCGCCAGCCCGAGGCCACCGGTCACGGCCGCGGTGAGGTCGGTCAGGATGTCGCCGAACAGGTTCGAGGAGACGACGACGTCGAACTCCTCGGGGCGGAGGGCCAGGTCCATGTTTGCCGCGTCGACGAACAGGTGCTCGAGGTCGACCTCGGGGTAGTCGACGGCGACCTCCTCGACGACCTCGTCCCAGAACACCGGCCCGTACGGGAGCGCGTTCGACTTCGTGACGTTCGTCACCTTCCCATCCCTACCGATCGCGGCCTCGAACGCGGCGCGGGCGATCCGCTCGACGCCGTCGTGGGTGAACACCGCCGTCTGGAGCGCCATCTCCGTCCGGCCACCCCGGGCGAGCCGGCCGCCGATGTCGACGTACTCGCCCTCCGTGTTCTCGCGGAACCAGAGGACGTCGATGTCGCCGCCCTCGTAGCCCGCGAGCGGCGTCGGCGCGCCGTCGTAGATGCGGGCCGGCCGGAGGTTGACGTAGTGGTCGAACGCCTTGCGGATGACGAGGTGACCCTCCGTGGAGCTGACGTGATCCGGGACCCGCGGGTCACCCATCGCGCCCAGCAGGATCGCGTCGTGTGGACGGAGCCGGTCGGGGGCGTCCTCGGGGATCATCTCGCCGCGCTCGAGGTACCGCTCGCTCCCCCAGTCGTAACGGGTGAAACCGACGTCGAAGCCGTGGCGCTCGCCGAGGTCACGGACCAGCGGGACCGTGGCGTCGACGACCTCGGGACCGATGCCGTCCCCCGGGAGCAGGGCGATGTCGTAGGTCACGACCCGAGGTCCCCGGGAGGGAGTATAAACGCTCGGCCGAGGGTGAGATGTACCGTGGGACGGGCTTCGATAGGGCTCTCCGGGGAAACTCCGGGTGGAGTCGTATCGACCGTCCTCCCCGCGTACAGCGGGACAGGGACGAGCAGGCGGTGGCGGCACGTTCCACGGGACGATCCACCGCACTCCCGCGACCCGCCCCGTGGCGACGGTCAGGTCACGAGGTCGGTGGTCCCGTCTTCGTACTTGAAGCTGCGGTGGTCGGAGCGGTCGAGGGTCCCGGTGAAGAGCTTTGACGACGGCCCGTCAGACCGAGACATGGGCAGCACGACCTTCGGCTTCGAGGGGGAGACGGTTCTCGTGACGGGAGCGGGTTCGGGCATCGGTCGGGAGATCGCCCGCCGGTTCGGCGAGTCGGGGGCGGCAGTCGTCGTCGCCGACGTCCGCGAGACGCCGCGAGACGAGGGCGAGACGGTACCGACGCACGAGCGTATCGAGGAAGAGGGTGGGCGGGCGGCGTACGTCGAGACGGACGTGACCGACCCGGACGCGCTGAACGACGCCGTCGCACGCGCCGACGAGTTCGACGGCCTTGACGTCATGGTGAACAACGCCGGCGTCCACGTCTCGGGGACGATACGAGAGGTGACGAGGGAGGCGTTCGACCGTATCCACGCGGTCAACGTCCGTGGGACGTTCTTCGGCACGCAGGTGGCCGCCGACGCGATGACCGAGCGCAGGGAGGGCGGTGCCATCCTCAACGTGGCATCGATAAGCTCGACGCAGTCGAAGCCCGGGCAGGTCGCCTACGAGTCGACAAAGGGGGCGATACGGATGATCACGAAGGGGGCGGCCGTCGACCTCGTCCCCGAGATACGGGTGAACGCGCTCGCACCGGGGCGGATCGCCACCGAGTTCGGTGGAATCGGCGCCGAGGAGAAGGCACGGCTGGTGGCCGCGGGCGAGGGGGTGAAACCCATCCCGCTCGGTCGGGCCGGGTGACCCTCGGACGTGGCCGGAGCGGCGCTGTTCCTCGCCAGCGACGAGGCGGCGTACGTCACCGGTGAACTCCTCTACGTCGACGGCGGCTACGGCGCGATCTGAGCGCGTCCCGATCCGAGCATCACCCGTTCAGAGCGCCTGGACGACCACCAGAACACCCATCCCGACGGCGATAGTCGCGACGAGGTTCTCCGTCCGGCGGGCGACGACGGCGGCCGCCGCCGCGGCGAGGAGTCGACCGAGGTTGGGCGAGAGCGAGAGGAGAGACTCCAGCGGCAGGACGGCCGGGAGCGCGATGGCCGCGAACACCGCCGGCGGGACGAACGAGAGCGCTCGCTCGACGCGGGGCGGAACGGTGTCGAGCCGATCGAACAGGAGGAGAAAGGAGAGCCGGAAGGCGAGTGTCCCGGCGCCGACCACGGCGACGAGCGCCCAGACGAGGGTGTCGTCGGTCGTGTCGACCATTCAGGCGTCCCTCCGGTCGACGATGAAGCCGGCGGCGATGCCGCAGGCCGCCGCGACGAGCAGGCCGGCGTTGAGCGGGAGGTTCGCGCCGACGACGGCCGTCGTCCCGCCGACGCCCGCGGCTGCGAGCGTCGAGGCGTCCTCGAGCGCGGGGACCAGCAGGCCGATGAAGACGAGCGGGACGACGAAGTCGAACGGGACGCTTTCGGGGATGCCCGCCCCGAGGACGACTCCGACGACGGTTCCGGCCTGCCATCCGATCCAGAGGACGACGCCTGCGCCGAGGTAGTACCACCGGCGGTCGACCTCGGAGTCGCGCTCGAAGGTGGTGACCGAGAGCGCGTAGAGCACGTCCACGAGGAGGACGCCGACGACCCAGCGCCACGCGGTCGGGAGCCGGCGGAAGTACGTGGCGATGGACGCGCTGAGCATGGCGAACCTGAGGTTGACGACGAGGCCGGTGACGGCGACGACGAGGAACGGGGCGTCCCGGGCGAGCAGGTCGACGACCGCGAGCTGTGCGGCACCACCGTAGACCAGGACCGACATCCCGAGCGCCTGCGGGACCGAGATGCCCGAGGCGACCATCGCCGCCCCGACGACGAGACCGAACGGGGCGAGCCCGACCAGGAGCGGCACCATGTCGGTGGCACCGGCACGGATATCCGGGGAGGGAGTGGGCATGGAGGGACCGCGGAGCGGGCGGCAATCAAGCTTCGTATACCGGTTCGGCTACGCGGCCCGGATACCGTCGGACCCGCCGCGGGGCAACCGTTATCGGATGCCCTCCCGAGAGGCGGGTATGAGCGAACAGGCAGGCGGCGCCGGCCGGTACGACTGCCGGTTCCTGGCCGACGTCGTGACCGAGGGTCGGGTGAGCTTCGCGGAGGGACAGCGCGAGCAGTTCGCCGAGGACGCGAGCCCGCACGAGGGGCAACTCCCGGACGCCGTGGTGTGGCCGGCATCGACGGAGGAGGTCTCCCGGGTGCTCGCGGCCGCAAACGAGCGCGGGGTCCCGGTGACGCCCTGGAGCGGCGGGTCGAGCCTCGAGGGGAACCCCATCCCCGTCGACGCGGGGATCGTGCTGAACAGCTACGAGACGGACGGCCTCTCGGTCCGACCGGACGACCTGCAGGCCACCGTCGGGCCGGGCATCGTCTACGACGACCTGAACGAGGCACTCGCGAGCGACGGGCTCCGGTTCGCCCCGGGTATCTCGAGCGGTGACGTGGCGACCATCGGGGGGATGATCGCCAACAACGCGAGCGGCTTCAACGCCGTCCGGTACGGCGAGACGCGCGACCACGTCCTCAGGCTCGAGGTGGTGCTCCCCGACGGCCGGGTCATCGAGTGCGGCCGAGACGTCGTCAAGACCTCCGCGGGGTACAGCCTGAAGGACCTGTTCGTCGGGAGCGAGGGAACCCTCGGGGTGATCACGGAGGCGACGCTCGCGCTCGAGGGCATCCCGCAGTACAAGCGGGCCGCGCTCGTCACGTTCGACTCGGCGCGGGCGGCGAGCCAGGCCGTCTCGGACACGATCCGGTTCGGCGCGAGGCCGGGCGCCATCGAGTTCATGGACACGCTGACCGCCGAGATGGTCAACCGGTACAGCGGGACGGACCTCGCGGAGACGCCGACGCTCATCGTCGAACTCCACGGCGACAACTCGGGCATCGACGAGGACGTCGAGTTCGTCCGGGGCATCTGCGAGGACGACGGTGCGACCGGGTGGGAGGCCGCCGACGAGGACGAGATGGACGAGATCTGGCAGGCCAGGCGCGACGTCTACCACGCCACCCGGGCCTACCGCGAGGACTGGGACATCGCGGTCGTCGGCGACGTCGTGGTCCCCATCTCGAAGTACCCCGACATCGTCGACCGGGTGGTCGAGGAGAGCGAGGCGATGGGCATCGTCTGCCCGTCGGTCGGCCACGCCGGCGACGGGAACCTCCACTACACCCCGCTGGTCGACACGAGCGACGACGCGGCCATCGAGCGCGCGCTCGAACTCAACGACCGCATCGTCGCCGCCGCCATCGAGATGGGCGGCACCGCGACCGGCGAGCACGGCGTCGGCGTCGGGAAACGGAAGTTCATGCGGAAGGAACACGCCGCCGGGGTCGACCTCATGCGGGGCATCAAGGACCTGATCGACCCGAACGGGATCATGAATCCGGGGAAGGTCGTCCCCGACGAGTAGGTCCACCCACCGGAGGCGGCCCCGATCGTGCGACCACCACCAGCCTATTTACCCCCCCACCTCGAGAGGTGACGCCATGAGCCGCAGACGCGTCCCCGTCGAAGAGCTGGAACCGTTCGCGCGCGACATCGTCGGGGCCTACGGCGCCACGGACGAGGCCGCCGAGCAGGTCGCCGAATCGCTCGTCGAGGCCGACCTCAGGGGCCACCGTTCCCACGGAACGATCCGGCTGCCGATGCTCTACCGACGGATGCTCGACGAGGGGGTCATCGACCCGGCCGCGACGCCGGAGGTCCTCGACGGTGCGGGTGCGGGTGCGACCGCGACCGTCGACGGCAATCACGCGTTCGGGCAGGTCGTCGGCCGGCACGCGGTCGACGCCGCGACCGAGCGGGCGGCCGAGCACGGCGTCGCGGCCGTCGGGGTGCGGAACGGGGCCCACCTCGGGCGGATCGGCGAGTGGGCCGAGCGCGCCGCGGGGGACGGGTTCCTGTTCGCGGCCTGGGTCAACACCGGTGGGCTCGCGCCGCTGGTCGGTCTCTCGGGGAGCGCCGACCGCCGGATCGCCACCAACCCGATCGCGTTCGGGACCCCGTCGTTCGGCGCCCTCGAGTTCCCCATCGTGCTCGACATGGCGACCAGCCAGGTCGCCCACGGGAAGATCTCGAAGCGCGCGGTCGAGGGCGAGCCCCTGCCGGAGGGCTGGGCGATCGACGCGGCCGGCGAGTACGTCACCGATGCCAGCCGGTTCGAGGAGGGCGAGGGGGCGATCCTCCCGCTCGGCGGAACCACCTCGGGCTACAAGGGGTTCGGCCTGGCAGTGATGGCGGAGCTGTTCGCGGGGATGCTCGGCGACGCGTTCGTAGCCGGGCAGGACCCCGAGGGCATCGTCAACAACGCGGCCGCGTTCGTCGCCGTGGACCCCGACGGATTCGCCTCGCAGGAGGCCAATCGTGCCCGCGTCGAGGCGCTCGCCGAGAACGTCGCGTCCGCGGACTATCCGGATGAGGTACTGCCCGGCGACGCCGCGCGCGGCGACCGCGCGCTGCTACCCGGCGAGTCCGAACACCGCACGCGCGCCGAGCGCGCCGCCGAGGGGGTGCCGCTGGCCGCCGAGACGGTCGCCCTGTTCGTCGACCTCGCCGAGGAGCTGGGCGTCGAGGAGGTCCCTCCGTCGTTCCGGTAGGGCCGCTCCCCCTGTCGTCCGCTACAGCCGCTCGGCCACCTCGCCGGCGACGTGCTCGCCGAACGGGAGCGAGGAGGTGAGCCCCGGCGAGACCGCGTTCAGGACGTGCGTCGAGCGGGCTCCGTGCTCGAAGACGGGCTCCTTGACCAGTTCGCCGTCCTCGCTCACCAGCTGGGCGCGGATGCCGGCGTAGCTCCGCGCGAAGTCCGACTCGCGGGCCTCGGGAACGAGCGTCCGCGAGGCCTCGACGAACCGCTCCTTGCGGTAGGACTTCCCGAGTTCGTCGACGGCGACCCCGAGCATCTTCCGCGAGGCGACGAGCCGCCAGAACCCCTCGTAGCCGAGCGTTCCCGCCAGCTCCGCGAGGTCGAAGTCGGTGTTCCGGTAGGCCTCGCGCCCGAACGCGAGCACCGCGTTCGGCCCGACGATTACCTTCCCGTCGGTCCGCCGCGTGAAGTGGACCCCCAGGAACGGCAGCTCCGGGTCCGGCGTCGGGTAGATCATCGTCCGGCAGAGCTCCCGCCGGTCCGGCACCAGCTCGTAGTACTCCCCGCGGAACGGGACGACCTGGAGCCCTCGACCCACGTCGAGCTGGTGAGCCAGCCGGTCGGCGTACAGCCCCGCGGCGTTCACGACGTAGTCCGCGGCGAGCGTCCCGTTCGAGGTCTCGATGCGGTGACCGTCGGCGACCTCGTCGACGGACTCCACCTCGTGGCCCAGGTAGAACGTCGCCCCCAGATCGCCGGCCTCCCGCGCCAGCGTGTAGACGTACTGCTGTGAGTCGACCGAGGCCGCCTCCGGGCAGTGGAGTGCCGCGATGCCGGCCGCGTGGGGCTCGCGCTCGCGGAGCGCCTCGCCGTCGATCACCGACGTCTCGACGCCGTTCTGCTCGGCCTGCTCGTCGAGCGCGTGGAGCCGCTCGACCTCCCGGTCGTCGGTCGCCACGACGACGACGCCGAACTCCTCGATGGGGATGCCGTGCTCGCGGCAGTAGGCCTTCATCCGGTCGGTGCCCTCGGTGGCGAAGCGGGCCTTGAGCGAACCGGGTGGGTAGTTGAACCCCGGGTGCAACACCCCCGAGTTCCGACCGCTCTGGTGTTCGGCGAGGTGGTACTCCTTCTCGATCACGCAGACGTCGAGGGTGCCGTCGCGTTCGAGGAGGTGCTTCGCCACGGAACAGCCGACGCACCCGGCCCCGACGACGGCGACGTCGTGGTCCGACATACTGCTACGGCACAGACCCTCGGGGGACTTGACGGTTGTGGGGTCCGGGCGGCTCCATCGCTCCCGGTCCCGCGCGGCGACCGTCCCGGGGGACGAATCCCGGTCTCACTTCGGCCTCCCGAGCGTGTTCCGGAGCGTGCCGATGCCCTCGTAGCTGATCTCGATCTCGCTCCCCGGCTCGAACGGCCCGGGGTTGGCCGGGCTCCCGAACGCGACGACGTCGCCCGGCCGGAGCGTGACCCGCTCGGAGAGGAACGCGACCACCTCCTCCGGCGGGTGGTGCATCTCGCCCGTGTTGGCCTCCTGGCGGCGCTCGCCGTCGACGCGCGTCTCCATGTCGAGGTCCGTCGGGTCGAGGCCGGTCGCGATGCACGGGCCGAGCGGCGCGGCCGCGTCGAACGCCTTGCGCATCGTGATGCGGGGCTGGTCCTTCGCGTCCACGTCGTTCATGATCGTGTAGCCCCGCACCACGTCGGGGACGCCCTCGCGCGGGACGTCCCTGCACTCGGTCCCGATCACGGCGGCCAGTTCGCCCCCGTAGGTCATCTCATCCGAGAAGGACGGGTAGGGGATGGTCGCCTCCGGCGGGTGGAGTGCGACCGGCGGCTTGAGGAAGAACGACACCTCCTCGGGGCGCTCGAACTCGTTCGTCTCGATGTACGACCCGTAGTTGCGGCCGACGCAGTAGAACACGGGCGGTTCGACGGGGGCGAGCAGCTCGACGCCGGCGTCGGCGACGGCGTACCGTTCCCCGTCGGCGGTGACGCTCTCGCCGTCGTACTCGCCCGTGACCGCTCCCTCCGGCGTGCGGACCCTCGCGATTCGCATCGTGGTCCCGACTCGCCGTTCGCGGGGTTAGACCTTCGGGTGGCAGGACGCGTAGCGACCGTGTCGATCCCGAGACCTCGACAGTATCACGAGTCCCGGGGCTCGGGCAGGAGGTACGAGAGCACCAGTCCTCCGAACCCGACTGCGATGCCGTAGCCGAACGCGGCGTCGAACGAGCCGGTCGCGTCGATGAGCGCGCCGGCGACGAGCGGGGCCGTGAACGAGCCGACGGCGCCCGCCGCGGTGACGGTGGCGACGGCCGTGCCGACGACCGGGGGGTCGACGAGCTCCCCGGCGGCGGTGAACAGCACCCCGACAGCGAGCTGGACGAAGAACCCGGCGAGTACGAGCACGGCGAGCGCCGCCGCGACCGTCGAGAGGCCGGCGAGCGTCGCGAGCAGCGGGAGCGGGACCAGAAAGGAGAGCGCGACGACCGGGCGGCGTCGGCCGTCGAACAGCCGGTCCGAGATGGCCCCGCCGCCGGTCCGCGAGAGGACGCCCATCGCGGGCAGGACGGCGACGACGAGGCCGCCCGTCGCGAGCGAGGCGCCCAGTTCCTCGGCGAGGTACGTCGGCGTCCAGCTGTTGAGGAGGACGTAGACGGACATCACCGCGAACGTCGTCGCACAGAGGACGACGACGGACCGGTCCCGGAGGACGCGACCGACGGCACCCGACCTCGGATCCGCGGCCCCGGCCCGCGTTCCGGCGGCGTCGGCCCGCCGACTCCCGGCGGGAGAGAGGAACCAGAAGGCCACGAGCGGGACGACCGCGAGGAGGCCGTAGACCGCGAACGTGGCCGTCCAGTCCACGCGGGCCACGAGCGGACCCGAGAGGTGTCCGAGGGCGAACCCGGCGGGCGAGGCGGCCGTGAACGCCCCCACCGCGGTCGCCCGGCGCCCCCCGTCGAACGCCCCGCCGATGACCGTGACGCCCGCGTTCCAGATCACGATGCTCGCCGCCCCGCCGAGCAGCCGGGAGACGACGAGCGAGAGGTAGGCGCCGCTAGCCGCGCTCGCCGCACCCCACAGCCCGGCTGTGACGAGGGCTGCGGTCGCCAGCACGACGGCTGCCCGGCCGCCGAACCGGTCGAGCGCCAGTCCCGTGGGGACGCTCGCGACGATCTGTGCGGCGAAGACGGCGCTCACCACCCATCCCGCGGCCGTCGCGCCGATGGCGAGCTCCCGCATCACCACGGGGAGGACGCTCGCCGGGACGATGATGTAGGCGTTCGAGAGCGCGGAGAGCGCGACCAGCGACAGCAACAGCCACCATCGTTCCCGTTCCCGACGTGTCACGGCATCGTCTCCGGTACGGCGGGCCGATAACCGTTCGGGATGTCGCCCGAGGCCCCGTATCCGAGGACCGACGTCCTACAGAACCAAGTACCGGACGTGTGCAGAGCGACCGTGGGCGAACACGCGGACGCCGCGACGGACGGTCGGGAGCGGCTGCTGACCGGCTACCGCGGTCGGCTGTTGCTGCTGCTCTCGGTCGGCACGACCGTCGTCATGACGACCCGGCTCGCGCTGGCGCCGGTCCTCCCGCGGATCATCGACGACCTCGGCATCTCTCCGGGGCTCGCCGGCGGCGCGCTGTCGGTCATGTGGGCGATGGTCGCCCTCTGTCGATACCCCGGGGGGCGGCTGGCCGACCGGCTCTCCCGGAAGAGCGTCCTCGTCGCGGGGCTCGTGGGCACCACCGCCGGGGCGACGCTCGTGCTCGTGTCGGACGGCTATCCGTCGTTCCTCCTGGCCGCCGCGGTCCTCGGGATCGGCATCGGGCTCTGGTTGCCGGCCGCGGTGGTCTCGGTCTCGGACCTGTTCGTCGAGCGCCGCGGAGGGGCCTACGGCGTCTACGAGGCGTTCTTCAACCTCGCTGGCGTGGCTGCCGCGGGGCTCGCGCTGCTCGTCCCGGCCGTCCTCGGGTGGCGGGACGGCTACCTCGCGCTGGTGGTGCTGCTGGCGGTCGTCACCGCCCTGCTCCACCGCTGGAGCGCCGAGCCGTACGCCCTCGGCGTGCCGAGCCTCGGCCTCCGCGAGACCGCCGCCCGGGTGTTCGCGACCCGGCGGGTCCGGCGGCTCGTCGTCGCCTTCGCCCTGCTCGCGTTCGCAAACGAGGGGGCCATCGCCTTCCTGCCGACCCTCCTCCAGGTCGAGAAGGGGCTGGCGCCCGCGCTGGCCAGCAACGCGTTCGCGGCGTTCTTCGTCGTCGGGATGCTCGTCAACCCGCTGGCCGGCGGGCTGGGCGACCGCTTCGGCCCGCTCCGTGTGGCGACGGCGGCCGGCCTCGTGAGCGCGACCGGCGTCGGCCTGCTCGTGCTCGCCGAGGGCCAAGCGACCGCGCTCGTCGGCGTCGCCGTCCTCGCCGCCGGGCTGACCGCCAACTGGCCGGTGATGCTCGCATACATGATGGATGCCGTCCCCGCGGAGAGCGTCGGCGGGGACTTCGGCGCCGTCGGAACCGTCTTCATCGCCGTCGGTAGCCTCGGCCCCGGCTACGTCGGGGTGGTCGCCGAGCGGGCGGGCTACGCGGTCGCGTTCGCCGGGCTCGGTGTCTGCCTCGTCGCGTACGCCGGCGTGGCGCTGTGGCTCGCGCACACCGACGGACCGGGGGACGTCGGGCACTGATAGGGTCGTGCGTTTAGTTTCGCATCACGCGGGGGCCGACTCATCGGTCTCGAAACGTCGATCGTCTCGAAGATCACTCGAAACAGTTACGCACGACCGTACGACGCCCCGGCGTGGAGGCCGGTCGCCGTACGGCCCACCACGACCTCACCGCGTCGCCATCGAGATGGGGGGCTACCCCCCGAAGCGCGTGTGTCCCGTCCGGCGCTCCTCGACGAACTCCCAGTCGATATCGACGCCCAGGCCGGGCCCCTCGGGGACACGCATGGTCCCGTCGTCGGCGAGCGATTCGGGCTCGCCCTCGAACCCCTGGTCGTGTAACCAGTCGACCGCCGGATGGAGGAGGCCGTGCTCGAAGTAGCTCGAATTGCGCAGCGCGCTCATGGCCTGTGCATGGGCCGGCCCGCCGAGCAGGAGTTCCACGTCGAGTCCGAAGCTCTCGACGGCGCTGGCGGTCTTCATCACCCCGGTGATCCCCCCGTCGAGGTGGGCGCTGGTGCGCACGAAGTCCGCGGACCCCTCGATCAGGTGGTCCGTCGTGCCGAACGGCCCGGTTCGCACGTGTTCGAGGCCGAGCACCGGCGTCTCCAGTTCCTCGACCAGCTTCCGCGTCATCGCACCGCTCACCCCGCCGTCACACAGCGGGTCCTCGTACCAGAAGAAGTCCAGTTCGTCGACCGCGCGGCCGACCTCGACGGCGTCGGCGTACGTCCGGTAGAGGCTCGAGGAATCGATCATCAGGTCCATCTCGTCGCCGACGCGCCGGTCCAGCGCCTCGCAGATGGCGACGTCGAACTCTGGACGGGAGTCGGGGTGGCCGTGGAACTTGAACCCGTCGTAGCCCCGGTCGAGACACGCCTCGGCGTAGTCCGCGAACGCCTCCGGGCTATCGAGGCCGTCGGCCTGCTCGTCGACGAAGAACGTCGAGGCGTACGTGGGGAGGCGCTCGCGGTAGCCGCCGAGGAGCGTCGAGACGCTCGCGTCGTGGTGCTTCCCCGCGAGGTCCCACAGCGCCACGTCGATGGGTCCGAGCCCGAGGTGGTCGGTGTGACGGAGCGCCCGCCAGAGGTCCGTCCAGATGCCCGCCCGTTCGAGCGGGTCGCGGCCGAGCAGGTGCTCCTCGGCGACCATCCCGATCTGGGCGACCATCGGCGGCGCGAACATGAACCCGCGGTAGTGACCCTCGGACCCGTCGGCGGTTCGGATCGTGAGAACGAACCCCGGCGGTTCGAGGTGCTCTTCGGGGTCGTACACCCAGTTCCCGTCGGCCGTGCCGACGCCCGGGAGCTCGTACGTGAACTCGTGTATCTCGACCTCGCTGATGCGCATCGCCCCACCCACGATGTCGACTGCAAAAACCGTTCGGCCTCCGCGGGACCGACGTTCGGGGGGTGGGGGTCGGTCGACACGCCAAGGTTGATTGTCCCGTCGGAACTCGCCTACACCATGACACGACAGCCCGAAACGGTCCTGCTCCACACCGCGGCGAGTAGCCACTGGGTCGACTCCGAATCGCTCGCGGCGTCGGTGACCGACCGGCTCCCCGACCTCGACCTCCGGGTGGCGCGGACACCCGCCGAGTCGCGGGCGCTGGTCGCCGATGCGGAGGTCGCTCTCGCGGCGTCGCTCCCGGAAGAGGTGCTCGCGGCGGCCGAGGGGCTCCGGTGGGTACAGGCGCTCAGCGCCGGCGTGGACTTCTACGACCTCGACGCCCTGCGCGAGGCGGGCGTCCTCCTGACGAGCGCGGCGGGCGTCCACGCCGAGCCGATGGCCGAACAGACCCTCGGCTACCTCCTCCTTTTCGAGCGGGACGTCCTTCGCGGCGTCCGCCAGCAGGAGGCGGGGCTGTGGCAGCGCTACGAGGGGGGCGAGCTCCGGGGGAAGACGCTCGGCATCGTCGGCGTCGGCGCGGTCGGGAGTCGGGTCGCGGAGCTCGCAGGGGCGTTCGGGATGACCGTCCTCGGGACGAAGCGCGACCCCTCGACCGCGCCCGACGCCGTCGACGAGGTGTGGGCCCCCGACGGGCTCCACGAACTGCTGGTGCGGGCCGACTACGTCGTCCTCGCGTGTCCGCTGACCGACGAGACAAGGGGGCTGATCGGGCGCGAGGAACTCGGCATCATGGACGAGGAGAGCGTCCTCGTGAACGTCGCTCGCGGTCCCATCGTCGAGGAGGACGCGCTCGTTGAGGCGCTCCAGCAGGGGGTCGTCCGCGGTGCCGCGCTCGACGTCTTCGGGACGGAGCCGCTCCCCGCGGCGTCGCCGCTGTGGGACCTCCCGAACGCCGTCGTCACGCCACACATGTCCGGGTCGACGCCACACAAGGAGCACCGCCTCGCGGACCTGTTCGCGACGAACCTCGAGGCGTTCCGCGCCGGCGACGAGGACGCGATGGAGAACCGCGTGGTGTAGCCGGTCGGCGCCGGATCGGACACACGTTTATGTGTTATCGCGTGACACCACCGCCATGAGCTGGGAGTTCGAGCGCGTGGCGGGGCCGTACGAGTTCACCGAGGGGCCGGTCTGGGACGGCGATGGCGTACTGTTCAGCGACATCCCGAACGAGCGGGTGATGCGCTACGACGCAGGGACCGGCGAGACCGAGGTCCATCGCGAGGGGACGAACGGTGCGAACGGGCTCAAACTCGGCCCGGACGGTCACCTGTACGCCTGCGAGATGGCGGGCCGACGGGTCGCCCGCTACACCGACGAGGCGAGCGAGACCGTCGTCGAGGAGTTCGAGAGCGGCCGGTTCAACAGCCCGAACGACCTCGCGTTCGACTCGGCGGGGAACCTCTGGTTCACCGACCCGTTCTACGACACGGGGTGGCTCGACGCCGAGACACACGGGTTCGACCTGGACCACAGGTCGGTCTACCGCGTCGATCCCACGGATCCGGACAGCCTGACCCGGATGACCCACGACACGACGAACCCGAACGGGCTGCTCGTCTCGCCGGACGACGAGCGGCTCTACGTCGCCCAGAGCGACTACGACGGCGACCGCGAACTGCGGGCCTATCCCATCGACGGCGACGGACTCGGCGGGTACGAGGTGCTGCACAACTTCTACCCTCACAGGGGGATCGACGGGATGTGCTTCGACGGGGAGGGCAACGTCGTGGCGACGGCGGGCTACGACGAGGGAGGGCCGGGACCGATGCTGTACGTCTTCGCGCCGAGCGGGCGCGTCCTGGAGACCCACCCCATCGACGATCCGCGGCCGACCAACTGCGCGTTCGGGGACGAGGACCTCCGGACGCTGTACGTCACCGGCAGCGAGGGGTATCTCTACCGGGCCCGAACCGACCGGACGGGGCTGTTGGGCGCGCCCTGATCGGAGCGTGCCGACCCTCCTCGTCCACCCCGGCCTGCCGCTGGGCATCGACGGCTCGCGACTGCAGGACCGGCGCGACGACCTCGCGATCGAGCGTCCCTCCGACGAGGCCGCGTTCCGGGAGACCGTCGGCGGCGCCGAGGTCGTCCTCCTCTCGAACGCGACGTGGGAGGACGCGTACCTCGACGGGCTCTCCCCGGGCGACTGGGTCCAGAGCATGAGCGCGGGAAACGACCGCGTTCCGCTGGAGACGCTCCGCGAGCGGGGCGTGACGTTCGCCAGGGGGACGGTCCACGGGGCGGCCGTCGCCGAGCACGCCCTCGCGCTCGCGCTGGCGCTCCTCCGTGGCGTCCCGGGGTTCCGAGACCGCCAGCGCGAGCGCGAGTGGGACCGCTCGCTCGGGGCGGGACTCGGCTCGCTCGCGGGGCGGACGACGACGGTCGTCGGGCTCGGCGCCGTCGGCGAGGCGGTCGTCCGGCGGGCGCTCGCGTTCGACGCCCGCGTGGTGGGTATCACGCGACGGCCCGAGGCCTACGACGGCCGCCTCGACGCCGGATCGGTCCACCCGCCCGCGGCGCTCCTCGAGGTACTCGCGGGGACGGACGTGCTCGTCCTCGCCTGCCCGCTCACCGAGGAGACCCGGGGGATGGTCGGCGCCGACGCGCTCGACGCGCTACCCGACACTGCGGTGCTCGTCAACGTCGCCCGCGGGCCCGTCGTCGACGAGGCCGCACTCGTCCGGGCGCTCCGGTCCGATGGGCTCGCTGGCGCTGGCCTCGACGTCTTCGAGGAGGAGCCCCTCCCGGAGGACTCGCCGCTGTGGGACCTCGATAGCGCCCTGCTGACGCCGCACGTCGCGGTCCACTCGAGGTGGTATGCCGACCGGGTCGCGGAGCGGTTCCTCGAGAGCTACGACCGGTGGCGCCGGGACGACCCCCCTCACGGGACCGTCGTCGAGGGGTATCGAACCGGTTGAACCGATACCGGAGGTCCGTCGACGCGATGGCCGGGAGCGTCGGCACGGAGGTGTTCCTGTTCTCGGGAGTGGCCGCGCTGTTCCTCGGGGCGGCGTCCTCGCCTCGGGGGTGGGCCGAATCGTCTTCGCCATCGGCATCGACCGCATCGGGTCGATCCCGAGCAACGCTTTCACCAACACCCGGCCGCTGTTCGCCGTCCTGATGGCCGTGGCATGACTCCGCTCGATGGCGACCCGTCCGGGGTCACTCGACGGCGTCGAGCAGTCGCTCGAAGAAGCCGTCCATCACGGGGTAGTCCGCGCGGTCGGCCTCGGGTGCGCGGAGCCAGCGGACGACCGCCACGAGGTCGTGTTCGGGGTCGATCCAGAGGACGTTCGAGCCGTGGCCGATGGCCGCGAAGCTCGATTCCGGTGCGCTCGGCCACAGTTCCCCACCCGTGTTGAGCCACCAGAGGTAGCCGTACGTCGGCTTCACCGGGCAGGGAGTCGTGCTCGCGTCCATCCACGACTCGGAGACGACCCGGTCCCCGTTCCAGCGGCCGCGGGCGAGCGCGAGCAGGCCAACCCGCGCGAGGTCCCGCGTGGGGATCCAGAGCCCGCCGCCCCAGTGGCCCCCGCCGGAGACGCTCTCGATCTCGCGGCCGTCGACCTCGACCGTGGAGTTGCGGTAGCCGTGCCACTCCCAGTCCGCCGAGGCGCCGATGGGGTCCATGATCGACTCCCGGAGGACGTCGGGGAGCGGCTCGCGGAGGACCCGCAGCAGGGAGATCGAGAGCCGGTTGATGCGCACGTCGTTGTACTCCCAGTAGGCGCCCGGTTCGCGGAGCTCGCGATCGCCACGCTCGCCCAGTTCGCTCGCATCCTCGCCGACCGTGCGGTTGCGGTCGACGGAGTCGGGCTTGTCGAACAGCGTCCCCTCCCATTCGCTGGTCCCCTGGAGGAGCTGTTCCCAGGTGATCGTCGCGTTGTGCGGCGAGTCGAAGCCGCCGTCGTCGACGTACTCGCCGACGGGGTCCTCGACGTCGAACAGCCCGCGGTCGTGGGCGACGCCGGCGACCAGCGAGAGGACGCTCTTCGTGACGCTGAACGCGTGGTCCACGCGTGTGGTGTCGCCCCACTCCGCGACCAGGTGGCCGTCCTTGAGGACGAGGCCGTTCGCGCTACCGCGCCGCTCGGGCATCGGGCCGATTATCTCGCCGTGTTCGCCCTCGGACTCGTCGTACCGCTCGCGGTTGACGAGGTCGAAGCGGACCTGCTCGGCCGGGGTGTCGTTCACCTTCGCGTAGTCGACGGCCTCGCGGAGCCGTTCTGGGTCGAGGCCGACCGCCTCCGGTGACCGGCGCTCGAACTCCTCGCCGGGGAAGTGGAGTGTCATCGGTCCACGTGACCCGGGCGGGGACAAAAGGGTGTTCCCGTCCGACGGTACGCACCCCAGCGCGCCCCCGGCCGTTAGTTCGTGGGACCCCAACGTTATGAGGGCCCACCGAGAGTGGCTCCCATGACGGACCTCACCGAGGTGTCCGCGGCGGAGCTGGCCCGAGGCGTTCGTGCGGGGGACCTCTCCCCGGTCGAGGTGCTCGACGCCCACGTGGAGCGCATCGAGCGCCTGGACGACGAGATCAACGCCTTCGTGACGCTCACCGCGGAGTCGGCCCGCGAGGCGGCCCGCGAGATCGAACGGGCGGTCGAGGCGGGCGAGGACCCGGGGCCGCTGGCGGGGGTCCCGGTCGCGGTGAAGGACCTCGAGAACGTCGCCGGCGTCCGGACGACCTTCGGATCGAAACCGCTCGCGGACACCGTCGCCGAGGAGAGCGCACTCTTCGTCGAGCGGCTGCGCGAGGCGGGCGCGGTCGTCCTCGGGAAGACGAACACCCCCGAGTTCGGGCACAAGGGGACGACCGACAACCTCGTTGCCGGCGCGACGGGGACCCCGTTCGACCCCTCGCGGAACGCGGGCGGCTCCTCGGGCGGAAGCGCCGCCGCCGTCGCGGCCGGCATGGCCCCCATCGCGCAGGGCTCGGACGGCGGGGGCTCGGTCCGCATCCCCTCGGCGTGGTGTGGCGTCTACGGCCTCAAACCCACCTACCGGCGCATCCCCCGTCCGAGCGAGCCGGACGCCTTCTCGCACACGCCGTTCTCGCAGCTCGGACCGCACGCCCGGACCGTCGAGGACGCCGCGCTGATGCTCGACGTTCTCGCGGGTCCGGGACCGGGCGACCCGCTCGTCGCCCCGGACGACGGCGCCGACTACCTCGGGGCGCTCGGCCGCGACGTCTCGGACCTCCGGGTGGCGTACTGTCCCGATCTGGGGGTCTTCCCGCTCGACGAGCGCGTCCGGGCCGTCGTCGACGACGCGGTCGAGGCGTTCGAGGAGTGTGGCGCGACCGTCGAGCGCGTCGAGCGCGTCTTCGAGCACTCGCACACGGAGCTCTACGACTCCTGGATGACCGGGTGGTTGGTGAAGTTCGGCGCGCTGGCCGAGAACCTCCGGGAGTCCGAGGGCGTCGACTACCTCGGCACCGACCGGGAGGACACGACGCCCGCGTTCGCCGACGCCATCGAGGCGGGGAACGAGGTATCCGGCATCACGTACAAGCGCGCGGACAACGTCCGCACGTCGGCGTTCCTCTCGGTCCAGGACCTCCTGGAGGAGTACGACCTGCTCGCCTCGGCGACGCTCGCGGTCCCGCCGGTCGAGAACCGCGACGACGGGAACACCCTCGGGCCCACGGAGATCGACGGCGAACCCGTGGACCCGGCGGTCGGCTGGTGTCTCACCTACCCGTTCAACATGACCGGCCACCCCGTCGCGTCCATCCCCGCGGGACTCGACGAGGACGGCCTCCCCGTGGGGCTCCAGCTTGCGGGCCGGCGCTTCGAGGACGAGACGGTGCTCGCCGCCAGCGCCGCGTTCGAGAGCGAGCGGCCCTGGCACGACACCTACGACGCGACCTGACCCGTCACACGGGAGAACCGCGTCGGACCTCGGGAGGAAGCTTGAACTCGGGGACCCGAGAAGGCCCGGCATGGACGTCGAACGGATCGGGATACACGAGTCGGTCGAACGGGTCTTTCCGCCCGAACAGCTCGCGGCGTTCCTCGCCGACGTCGGCCCGGACGTGACGGTCGTCGGTGCGGACCCCGCCGACCTCGAACGCTGTGACGCGCTGGTGACCCTCGCGTGGGACGAGGGGTTCCTCGATGCCGGCCTCGAGTGGATCCACTCCATCCAGGCGGGGGTCGACCGCTTCCCGTTCGACGACCTGGAGGGGGGCGGTGTCGCTCTCACCAACAGCACGGGCATCCACGGCGAGAGCGTCGGCGAGACCGTCGTCGGGTACATGCTGACGTTCGCCCGGCGGCTCCACCGCTACCGCGACAACCAGCACGACCACGAGTGGGCGCACCCGCCGTGGGACGAGCCGTTCACCCTCGAGGGACGGACGGTCTGTGTCGTCGGGCTGGGGACGCTCGGGCGTGGCATCGCCTCGCGGGCCTCGGCGCTCGGGATGCGCGTGACCGGCGTCAAGCGGACCGTCGAGCCCGTCGCCGACGTCGAGCGGGTCCACCCCGACGACGAGCTACTCGCGGCCGTGGCGGACGCGGACTTCGTCGCGCTCGCCTGCCCGCTCACCGACGAGACGCACCACCTTCTCGACGAGGCGGCCCTTGCGGCGATGGACGAGGACTCGTACCTCGTCAACGTCGCTCGGGGATCGGTGGTCGACGAGGCCGCGCTCGTCGAGGCCCTTCGAGACGACGGGATCGCCGGCGCCGCGCTTGACGTCTTCGAGGAGGAACCGCTCCCCGCCGACTCGCCGCTGTGGGACATGGAGGAGGTGTTCGTCACGCCACACCGCGCCGCGGCGACGTGGGAGTACTACCAGCTGGTCGGGGAGATCGTGCGCGAGAACGTCGAGCGGACCGCCGGGGGGGAGGGGATGGTCAATCGGGTCGTGTGAACAGGGGGTCCCCGTCCGTATCAGAGCGTGACGACCAGCTCCCCGTCCCGGACCTCGACGGGGTAGGAGGGGAGTTCGACCGACCGCTTCGAGAGGCAGTCCCCGGAGGTGACGTCGTACTCCCAGCCGTGCCAGGGGCACATCAGCACCTCGCCCGCTCGCGACCAGGCCAGCGAGGTCTCGCCGGAGTCGCGGTCGTAGCTCGCCTCGACCGTTCCCGTGAGGTTCCCCTCGCATATCGGGCCGCCCTGGTGCTGACACCAGTTGAGGTACGCCCGGTACTGGCCGCCGAGGTTGAACACCGCTATCTCGCGACCCTTCAGTTCGGTCACCACCCGCTCGCCCTCGCCGACCTCCTCGGCGGCCGCGACCACGAACTCCGTCATACGTCCAAGTCGAACGCCTCGGTCGCGGTCCCCGAGAGCACCCGCTCGCGATCCGCGGGCTCGTAGAACCGTCGGAGGTGGCCGTCGAGCGCGTCCGGGTGGTCGAAGTCCCAGTGGGGGTAGTCCGTGCCGAGCATCAGCCGGTCGGTCCCGATGATATCGAGTATCGATTCGAGATGGGCGGGGTCGTTCGGCTCGCCGATCGGCTGGCTGGCGAAGTAAAAGGACTCGCGGATGTACTCCTCGGGGCTCTTCTCGAGCAGTGGCGCCTCGCGTCGGCGCATGCCGTACTCCTTGTTCCATCTGAACATCATATACGGCACCCACGAGACCCCCGCCTCCAGGAAGGTGAAGTTGAGGCCCGGGAACTTCTCCGGGGTGCCGTTGACCAGCAGGCTGGTCATCGTCAGCATGTGTGCCCACGGGTGCGCGAGGATGTGTGTCGCCATGAACCGGTTGATCGCGTTGTCCTGGATGGGGAAGTCGCGAGCGAACGGCGCGCCCGCCGAGGCGTGGAAGGCGACGTGGAGACCGTTGTCCTCGGCGGCCCGGTAGATCGGGTCGAAGTCCGGGTTGCCCAGCGGGGCGTGGGCGCCGCTATTGAGAACGTAGACGCCGACGATGCCGTCCTCGTCGGCCATCCGGTCGATCTCCTCGGCCGCCTTCTCGGGCTCCTGCGTCGCGACGGAGACCAGCCCACGGAAGTGGTCGTGGTGGTCGAGGTAGTGCTCCATCAGGTAGTCGTTGTAGGCGTACATCATGTTCACCGCCTTGTCCGACTCCGGGACCGACGCGAGCACGGGGAAGGCGTTGATGATGGGGTAGTCGACGTTGAACCCCTCACAGACCTTCTCGTTCAGGGTGTCTGCGTCCGGGAGCGACTCCTTGGTGATGTTCCCGCCCATGTAGCGGTCCCAGCCGCTCCGGTTGACGGGCGTGTAGGTCGGGTTCTTGATGGAGCTGCGATACGGTTCGTCGCAGTAGTCCGCGAGGTCCTCGAGCGGGATCCGCAGGTGGACGTCCGCGTCGACGACCGTGTGCGTCGTCAGGGGGCTCTGTTCGGCGCGGCTTGCCATGTCGAAGTAGGTGTGGTACCGGCCCTAAATAGGTTGGTACCACGATGGGGTTCCCGGGTGCGCAGGGTTACGTCGTCGGGTGCGGGCGACGGACCGACTCCCGGGACCGGGACGAGCTACTCGCCCAGCGCCGCCTCGACCGCACGCTCGAACGCCTCGGCCTCCATCTCGTAGACCGTGTTGCCGTGCTCGTCGCGGCGGCGGCCGATACCGAACAGCCGCTCGCCGTCCGCACGGACCGCCCAGTCCTCGGGGTAGCGCGGCTCGAGCGCGACGAACCGGATGACACAGTCGTGGTCGCCCTCCAGCCGCTCGACGACGCGGTGGGTGTAGACGCCGTCCGCGAACCGGGAGGGTTCGTACGGCGGCAGCGCCATCTCCTCGCGGAGCCGCTCGTTCTCTGCCCACCACGACGGACGCTCCTCGGGCGACGCGTCGGCGTCGTCCTTGGCCATACCGGACCGGGGCTCCGCGGCGGCAAGAAACCACGGATCGAGGGGACGACGAGAGAGGACGGCGGGTGTAACCGTCCCCGCCGTCCTCCCCGAACCGGCCCATTTATTTTCCGGGTCGCGCTGGTGACCACCGAGGTCGGAGAGCCGAGTGACCGAGGGACCGCGGCAGGAGCGCGTACAGCGGATCGCCATCGGTTTAGCGGCGGCCGCGAACAAGGGTCGGGCGATCCTGATGGGGACGGCGATGTCGGTCTACATCGGCCGGATCGGGACGCCGTTCGAGGTGAGCCTCGTCTTCACCGTCTACTGGTTCGGGCTGATGGCGTTCTCGCCCGTAGCGGGCGCCATCGCGGACGTCACCGGCCGGCGTCGTGCCGTCCTCGTCGGGACGGCGCTGCTCTCGACGGTCGCCATCGTCCCCCTCGCGGTCGTCGACGGCGTGTGGGGACCGCTCGCCTTCCGGGGGCTGTTCGCCGTCTTCGCCGCGGGGTTCCTCCCGGTGATGCTCGCGGTCGTGAGCGAGCGGGGCGGGGCGACCGGCCGCGGGCAGTCGCTCGGCTACTTCAACAGCATGCAGGCGGTCGGCTTCACCGCCGCACAGTTCCTCGCGGGCGTGCTCCTCGGCCTGGTCGCCCCCTGGGCGCTCTACCTGTTCGTCGCGGCCGTGAGCGCGGTCGTCTTCGTCGCCTCGCTGTTCGTCGAGGACCCGACCCCCACGACCGAGTCCTCGCCGACGCTCGGCGAGGTGGTCGGCGAGGTCAAACACCGGCTCTTCCCGGCCCGGGAGAACCGCGGGCACCTCCGGACGAACGGGCTGCGCTCGCTCTACGTCGCGGTCCTCGTCAGGAACATGACCGTCCTGGGCATCTCGAGTCTCCTGCCGGTGTACCTCCTCTCGGAGGTCGGCGTCTCGGAGTTCGTCATGGGGGTGTTGCTCGCCATCAACCCGGCCGCACAGATGGCGTTCATGTACCTGTTCGGCCGCGTCGCCGACGGCTGGGGGCGCAAGCCGCTCATCGTCGCCGGGATGGCCGGTGCGGGCGCCCACGCCCTCGTGATGGCGGCGGCCGTCCTCCCCGGAACCGTGCTCCTCCGGGGGGCCGTGGCGGCGGTCGGACTGTTCGTGCTCGCCGCGGCCTACTCCGCGGAGACGACCGGCACGTACGCGTTCATCGGCGACATCGCGCCGACGGCCCGCGAGTCGGAGCTGATGGGGCTCCACTCCACCTTCCGCGGCTTCGGCGGGATGGTCGGTCCCGCGCTGATCGGGCTCGTCGCGACGGTGACGACCTTCGAGACCGCCTTCGCGGGCGCCAGCCTGCTCGCGTTCGGGGGGACCGCGCTCGTCGGCTGGCGGCTCGTCGAGAGCTACCGTGGCCCGGAGGCCGGGCCGGTCGTCGCCCCCGAGGACTGATACCGACCGTCACGGCCTGCCCGAGGTCCGACGACGATCCTCGTTTTCGGAGCCCGACACACTCGCGCCGGATGGGTTCCCGGGAGAGCTTTGTGAGCCCGTGGCGTAGCGCGTCCGTGGACGATCACGGACTGCGCGAACGCGCCGTGACCACCCACTGGGAGCCGCCGGTTCACGGCCTGAAGGAGTCGATGTGGACCGCCCGCGACCCCGAGACGGGCTGTACCGGCCTCGGCCGCGTCGAGGCCGAGGCGTACGGCAACCTCGCCGCCGCCGTGCATCACTACGAGGACGAGGGGAGCACTACCGGATACACCAAGTACCCCGGGACGCTCCGACGACGACCGATGGGCGATCCCGGGCGCGAGGAGGGGTCGGGGCTGCTCGAGTGGCTGGCCGGCGCGTTCCGCCGCGACCGCGACTGACGGCGGATGTATTTGTCCGTCGCCGATACCCAGGATACCAGCCGTGCTCGACCGCCCGTCGGAGCTGGCCGTGCCCGACGCGTCGGTCCGTGTCGACGTCGTCGTCGCCGGCCCCGCCCTCACCGGTCCGGGGACCGTCCCGAAACCGGGTGGTCGTCCGGAACGGCGAGGTCGATACCCAGGACCGCAAAGGAGAGTGACTTGCCGTGGCCGTCCAGCCGGAGGGACTTCGTGACGCCACCCTCGAGGGCGTCCTCGACGACGAAGTTGAGCGCGTTCAGCCCCGGGAGATCGTAGCGGGTCACCGGCCCCTCCACGAGCGGGTCGAGTTCGCTCCCGAGTCGCTCGGCCGTGAGCCGCGCCGCGAGCAGGTCGTAGGCGTCGGCGTCGTACGCGACGACGGCCGCGTCGAGCGTGTTCCCCTTGTCCCCACACCTCACACTCGCCAGGTCGCGGACCCTCATCCCGGCACCTCCACGGATCGTCCGTCCGGGTGGAGGGTGACCGTCGGTGCCACGAGGTCGCGGTCGATCAGCGTCGAGGCGATGCCGACCACGCGGCGGACGTCCGTCGTCACGCCGCCACCGCCGGCCGGACCGTTGGTGTAGAGCGTCTCGACCTCGTTGGCGACCGTCCGGGCCGCTCGCTCGGTCCGACAGCGAGCGGCCACCCGGAGCCGTACCTCGTAGGGGGTGTCGGAGCGACGGCGACCGAGGTCGCCGTGGAGCGAGTCGACGCCGATGCGGTCGACCCGGAGTTCCTCGGCCTCGACCCCACGGCGCTCGAGCCGTTCCTCGACCACGGACCCGGCGAGGTCGGCCCGTTCGAGCGCCCCCGGCCCCGCGTAGCCGATGCTCCCCTCGCCGACGTGCGAGTCCTCGTAACAGACGTTCACTTTCAGCGTGTCCGTCCGGGGACGGGCGCTCGCCCCGGTGACCCGTATCCGGTCCTGCCCCACCCGTTCGAACTCGACGCCCGAGAAGTCGGCGACGACGTCGGGCGTGATGTACTCGCTCGGGTCGTGGACCTCGTAGAGGAGCTGTTCGGTACAGGTCCGGACGGTCACTTCCCCGCCGACGTCGGGGAGCTTGGTGACGACGAGGCCACCGTCGGCGTCCACCTCGGCGAGGGGGAACCCGAGGTCCGCGAGCCCCTCGACGTCCTTGTAGCCCGGGTCGGCGAAGTACCCGCCCGTGACCTGCCCGGCACACTCGAGGAGGTGCGAGGTGACGACGCCCTGTCCGACGGGCCCGGAGAGCGGGTCGGTCGACCAGCCGAACTCGGCGACCAGTGGGCCGAGGAACAGCGACGTGTCCGCGACGCGGTCGGTGATGACGACGTCCGCATCGGCCTCCAGTGCCGCGACGATGCCCTCGACGCCGAGGTAGGCGTCGGCCGCGACGACGCCGTCGACGTCGGAGACGCGCCCCCCCTCGTACGTCTCCTCGCGGACGGCGTCGAGCCGGTCGCGCACGTCCGAGCCGGCGACGCTCGCCACCGCGAGGTCCAGTCCCAGCTCCCCGCCGATGGCGGCGGTCGCCTCGGCGGCGCCCACCGGGTCGGCGGCACCCATGTTCGTGACGACCGTCGTGTCGCGCTGGGCGCAGTGGGGGAGGACCCGTCGCATCCGCTCGCGCAGCCGCGGGTCGTGGCCCGGTTCGCCGCGGTCCAGCCGCTCCTGTGCGAGCGCGAGCGTCCGCTCGCCGAGACACTCGAACGCGAGGTAGTCGAGGTCGCCGTCGCGGGCGAGTTCGACGGCCGGCTCGATGCGGTCGCCGGCGTAGCCCGCACCAGCGCCGATCCGGACGGTCACGCTCCGTTCCCCCCGAAGGCGTCGACCCATCCGCCGAACACTGCCCGGACCGTGTCGAGTTCGTAACCGACGAGGGAGAGATCGAAGCCCCGTTTCGACCCTGCCCCGGCGTCGGGGACGTCGCTCGCCACGCGGCCGACGGGAACGCCCGCGTCGAGACCGGCCTCGCGGAGCGTCTCTGTCGCCACGTCGGGGTAGGTGACGTCCTCGCCGTGACCGAGCGAGTGGGTCGGGGCGCGGTGGCCGACGAACGCGAACCACCGGTTCGCCCGCCTGTCGCAGACCCCGCGGTCACCCGGTTGGCCCTCGTAGTCGTAGCGGGCGGCCCGAACCGTTCGGCGGGTCTCCTCGGCCGACCGCCCGCGCGGTACGATGGCGTTTCCGACACCTGTCTCGATGACCTCGCGCATCGGCGGGGGGTCACCGGCCGTCGGTCGGTCGACGAACCCGTTTCTGACCTGCATGGATATCACGTGTTCCGGGACATGAAATAACCACGCCCGGCGAGCGGGCCGGTCGCGGCCTGTGACGTCGGACCGCCCAACCGCCTCACGACTAAAGCCCCCGGGGACGTATCGAGGGTATGGAACGTCGCCGTGGAGAGGGCTCGCGCTCCGATCCCGAGGGAGCGACGGCCACATCGTCGGCCTCCCGTCGGCGGTTCCTGGCCGCACTCGGGACTGGTGGCATCTTCGCCACAGCGGGCTGTCTGGGTGGCGCGAGCAGCCGCCTCCCGTTCGTCGATCGTGAGTCGAACTCGACGCCGTCGCCGCCACGCGAACCCAGCGTCGCCGAGACCTATCGGGACGTAGAGCTCCCGGTCCCCGAGTCCGAACTGGCCCGTGGTGCCCCGAAGGACACCATCGCGGCTATCACCGAGCCCGCGTTCGGCCCCGACTGGTCGGGGATCGAGGAGCACCTCTCCGACGGGAGCCTGGTCATCGGCGTCGAGCGCGACGGCGCCGCCCGGGCCTACCCGCTGAAACTGCTCAACTGGCACGAGGTCGTCAACGACGACTTCGGCGGGCCGCTCCTCGTGAGCTACTGCCCGCTGTGTGCAAGCGGGGTCGTCGCCGACCGCACCATGGATGGTGAGGCGCTCACCTTCGGCGTCTCGGGCCTGCTCTGGCGTGCGGACCTCGTGATGTACGACGAGGCCACGGGTTCGCTCTGGAGCCAGCTCCTCGCCCGGGCCATACGGGGGGAGCTGACGGGGGCGAACCTCGCACTCTACCCCTCGACGACGACGACGTGGGGGCAGTGGCGCGAGGCACATCCCGGCACTGAGGTGCTGCTCCCTCCGCCGGACTCGAACACCGTCCGGGGACGATTGAACCTCTCGTACCACCGGAACCCGTACCTCGGCTACGAGACGTCGCGGCGCATCGGCGTCGGTCGGACCGAGGAGATCGACGAGCGCCTCCACCCGAAGACCCGGGTGATCGGCGTCGCACACGACGGGGTCGCCCGGGCGTACACGCTGCAGACGCTGGCGAAGGAGGGGGTCGTGAACGATACCGTCGGGGGGCTGCCCGTGGTCGTCTCGATGGCCAGCACCACGATGGTCGCCTACGTCCGCCGGATCGGCGGTCGGACGCTCGGCTTCGACCGGGAGGACGACGTCCTGATCGGCGGCGGGTCGCGCTGGGACATCGTCTCGGGTCGCGCGCTCGACGGGCCGTTCGAGGGGCGGACGCTCGAACCGGCGAACGTCCGGTCGCCGATGTTCTGGTTCGCGTGGGCCGACTT
The DNA here is from genome assembly GCA_036625905.1 of Haloarculaceae archaeon. Lineage (GTDB taxonomy): Archaea > Halobacteriota > Halobacteria > Halobacteriales > Haloarculaceae > Salinirubellus. The sequence goes on along the minus strand of JAZKST010000008.1, from coordinate 22,297 downwards.
CTACCCCGACTCGGAGATCTACGGGCAGTGACCGAGCCCATCCACGGCGCGCGACTCGCCCTCCAGAGCCCCCCGCGATTCACTCGGGCGGGGCGTCTCACTCCTCGCCGTCGTCCTGCGGGTCGTACCCCAGCACGTCGCGGGCGTGGTCGATGTCGAACCAGCGGCGGTCGTTGTCGCTGACCCCGTAGAAGACGTCGAATGCCGGGCCGTCGACCTGCAGACACCGATCGGTCATGTGTGCGAAGTCACGACGGGACTGCCACATCGCCTTCATGCGGGCGGTCTGCTCCTCGTACGCTTCGCTCCCGCGTGCCCACTCCCCCCGGTCGGCGCCGTGTTCGGCGTCGCCGTAGGGACGGTCGCGCCCGAGGTCCCACACCGAGTGCGAGGAGGGTGTCCCGCGCCGAGTGCGGAGGGTCGATACGGACGAGCGGCACAAACGTTTTGCTCCCGCGCTCTGAGGTGCGGACAGTTAGCATGAGCTACGAGACACTGAAGGAGGACCTGCGTGGCGTAGCGTTCACGAACCCGACCCCGTTCGACGAGTCCGGCGAGAACGTCCGTCACGACGCCCTGCGGGAGAACCTGAAGGCGATCGTCGACGCCGGAGGACGTCTGATCATCCCGTGTGGGAACACGGGCGAGTACTACTCGCTCACCCACGAGGAGCGGGTAGCGGTGGTCGAGACGACCGTCGAGGCGGTCGGCGACTCGGCGTCGGTCGTCGCGGGCGTCGGCGGGAGCACGAAAACCGCGCTCGACCTGGTCGAGCGGTACGAGGCCGCCGGTGCGGACGCCCTGCTCGTGATGCACCCGATCCACACCTACATGCACGAGCGTGGCGTCGAGGCGTACTACCGGCGCATCGTCGAGTCGACCGACCTCGGGGTCGTCCTCTACAAGCGGGGGCCCGAACTGACCCACGACCACCTCGCGGCGCTCGCCGAGTACGAGAACGTCGTCGCGGTCAAGTACGCCGACAACGACGTAAAGGCGTTCTCGGCGGCCGCCTCCTCCATCGACGGCGTCGTCTGGTCGAACGGGATCGCCGAGCGGTTCGGACCCTCCTTCGCACTCGAGGGCGCCGAGGGCTACACGACCGGCATCGGGAACTTCGTCCCCGGGGCGACCCTCGCGCTGATGGACGCGCTTCGCGAGGAGGACTGGGAGCACGCCCGCGAGATACGGGACCTGCTCCGCCCCTACGAGGACCTCCGCGAGGAGCCCGGCGCCGACAACGACATCGCGGCGGCGAACAACGTCCCGGCGGTGAAGTTCGGGATGGAACTCGCGGGGCTACATGGCGGCCCCGTCCGCGAGCCGCTGGTCGACCTCTCCGAGGCCGACCGCGAGCGCGCGCGGGAGTACTACGACCGCATCGTGACCGCCGACCTCTGAACGACCCGGAGCGTACCCCGGACGGGGACGATCCGCGAGCGACCGGAGCGCGCCAGGGACGCCGCGCCGTTCAGGGCAACTCCACCGTGGAGTCGTACTCCGCGGCCTCCGCGGCCGGGGGTTCGTCGGTGCGAACGCCGACGTCGACGAGCGTCGGGCCGGACCCGCCGACCGACTCGGCCACCGCCTCCCGGAGTTCCTCGGCCGTCTCGACCCGGACGGCCGAGCAGCCGAACCCCTCGGCGATCCCCACGTAGTCGGGCGACTCCCAGGTGAACCGGTGGCCCTCGGTGTACTGCTCGATGGCCGGCGACTTGCTGATGACGCCGTAGTCGCGGTTGTTCGAGACGACCAGCGTGAGGTCGATCCCCTCCTCTGTGGCGGTGTGGAGCTCGTGGATGCACATCAGCAGGCCGCCGTCGCCGGTGAGACAGACGACCGGCAGTTCGGGCTCGGCCAGCCCCGCACCGACCGCGGCGGGCAGGCCCACACCCATCCCGGCCCAGGACCCCGCGGTGACGAGCCGTTCGGGCCGGTAGGCCTCGAACAGCTGCATGCTCCAGAGCCGGAACCCGCCGACGTCCGTCGCGACGATCGCCTCGCGGGGCGTGCTCTCGCGGACCGCCTCCAGGACCCGTGGCGTGTGTAGCGGTGGACCATCCTCGAACAGTCCACGGGAACGGAGCGACTCGACGTACTCCTCGCGGACGGCACTCGCGACCCGTCCGCCGTCCCATCCGTCGGACCCACCCGTAGCGCGGAGCCCGTCGAGGAGCCCGTCTCCGACGGCGGTCACGTCACCGACGACCGACACGTCGGCCTCGTAGGCGGCGCCGATGTCGGCCGGGTCGAGGTTCACGTGGACGAGCGTCTCTCCCATCGGGAGCTCCCAGTGGGCCGTCGTGACGCCGTCGAAGTCCGTCCCGAGCGCGAGGACGACGTCCGCACGGTCGAGCACGCGACGGGCGCCCGCGGGGAAGTGGCTCCCCGTCACGCCGAGGAACCGGGGGTCGTCCTCGGGGAAGACGCCCTTGCCCTTGTACGAGACGGCGACGGGCGCGTCGAGTTCGTCGGCCAGCTCGCCGACGACGCGGACGCCCTCGGGCGAGCGGCGGGCGCCGCCGCCGACGTAGAGCACGGGTCGGTCGGCACCCGCGAGCAGGTCGGCCGCACGCGAGACGTCGCCCCCGACGTCGTAGTCGACCCGCTCGGCCTCGACCGAGACGGGCCGGGCGTCGAACTCGCTGTCGAGGATGCTGCTGGGAACCCCCAGCCTGACGGGACCGGTCGGCGGGGTATGCGCGAGTTCGATACCCCGCGCGAGGTCCTCGCGGAGGTCCATCGGCCGCTCGACCGAGACGTTCGCCTTGACGACGTTGTCGAACGTGTCGGGTTCGATCTCGTGGATGGGGCTCTTCCCGCGCTCGGCCGGGTCGGCGTCCGCCGAGACGTGCAGGATTGGCACGCAGTCCTCGGCGGCGTTCTTGAGCCCGTGCATCGCGTTCGTGTCGCCCGGTCCCGGGACGGTGAGGGTGGCGGCGGTCCGCCCGCCGGCCTCGTGGTACCCCCACGCGACGTGCGGGATGGCCGTCTCGTGGCGGCACATCACGTAGCGCATGTCCTCGCGTTCGGCGACCGCTCGGTCCAGCGGCAGCGTCTGTGTTCCCGGCAGGCCGACGAGCAGTTCCACGCCCGCGTCGACGAGCGCGTCGTAGACGTACTCGCTCCCGCGTCGGGTCGACTGGTCGCTCATGGACACCCCTGCGGCGCGGGGGGAGGTTAGTGCTTGCCCTCGGCAGTGGCATCGTTCGAGCCAGTCGAAGTCCTCGACAGGTGATGGGTTCGTGTGGGCGTGATGGATACAGCGCGCGAGTCTTGCACGTGACTGATTCGACATCGTCAACGGGCTGATCTCTGCGGACGATGGATGGAAGACCCGCCCGGTTGAATCCGTAACGGGATGGGCATACGGGCTTGGATTGACCAGCTGGCTGACCGCACCTACGCCTTCCTGTTCGTTTCGTCTGCAATTCCCGAACGGTCTGGTGTCACCGGGAGAAACGTTCAACTGACCGCACGTCCCACCTTGGATCGGTCATGAGGGAAGTCGATACCGGCGACGCACAATCGCTTGACGGATTACCGATCTCGCAGGCGATCGTCCACGGCGACACCGTGTACGTGTCGGGGACGGTTCCACGAGATCCCGAGACCAACGAGCTCGTCGATGGTGACATGCGAGCGCAGGCCGAACAGGTGATGGAGAACCTCACTTCGATCCTCGAGGCTGCGGGCTCGTCCCTCGATCGGGTAGTAAAGGGGACGGTATTCCTGGCCGATATCGACGACCGAGCCGCGTTCAACGAGGTGTACGCCGAGTACCTGAACGAACCGCATCCCGCCCGGAGTGCCGTCGGCGTCGATCTTGCGGTCGACGCTGGCGTCGAAGTCGAGGTCGTCGCGGCGCTTGACGATGGAACGTGAGCATCGGCGGTCCGAAACGGTGTCGACTTCGGCGGGCCGGCAGTACGCATTCGAAGAGATTGTTGGAGGGCTTCCAGGGTAACGGAGCCGACGGCCCGATCAACGTGCCACTTTTTTATTTCCTCCAGAATCCTCTACACGACAGTGATCGGTGGATAGACTCTCTGTATGCAACACGCCGCTTCTGACACTGGCTGGAAGGTTCCCGACTGGGCCCCGCTGAGAAGGGGATCTACTCGTGGCCGACGACCTCGACCGGTCCGTACGGCTCCTCTAGGTACTCCTGGTCGGACTCCGAGAGGTCGATCTCCAGGGCCTCGACGGCGTCCTCGAGGTGCTCGACGCTCGTGGTTCCGACGATGGGCGCGTCGACCGCGTCCTGGTGGAGCAGCCACGCCAGTCCGATCTGCGCCATCGTCACGCCCTTCTCCGCGGCGAGTTCCTCGACCCGCTCGTTGATCTCGTCGCCGCCGTTCGCGCGGTAGGCGGCGACGCGCCTGGCGAACCGGCTGTCCTCGATGTGCCGGCCGCGGACCGTCTCGGCGAACTCCTCGTGGGGTCGCGCGAGGAAGCCCCGGCCGAGCGGCGACCAGGGGATGACGCCGACGCCCTCCTGCTGGCACAGGGGAAGCATCTCCCGTTCCTCCTCGCGGTAGGCGACGTTGTAGTGGTTCTGCATCGTCACGAACCGGTCCAGTCCGAGCCGGTCGCTCGTGTGGAGCGCGTCGGCGAACTGGTGGGCCCACATCGAGGACGCCCCGAGATAGCGGACCTGCTCCCGGCGGACGGCGTCGTCGAGTGCGCGCATCGTCTCCTCGACCGGGGTGTCGTAGTCCCAGCGGTGGGTCTGGAGGAGGTCGACGGTGTCCATCCCGAGGCGGTCCAGCGAGTTCGCCAGCTCCTGCTCGATGGCCTTCCGCGACAGCCCCTGCGCGTTCGGGTTGTCGGGGTCCATCGGGTTGAACACCTTGGTGGCGACGACCTGTGCGTCCCGGTCGTAGTCCGCGAGGACGTTCCCGACGACCCGCTCGGACTCCCCCACCGAGTACATGTTGGCGGTGTCGAAGAAGTTGATCCCGAAGTCGAGCGCCCGTTCCATGATCTCGCGGCTCTCCTCCTCCTCGAGGACCCACTCGCGCCAGTCCGTGCTCCCGAAGGACATACAGCCCAGGCAGATGCGCGAGACGGTCATCCCGGTCGACCCGAGGGTGGTGTACTCCATGGCACACCGACGCGACGGGGCGGGACATAAGCGTTGGCTCGCCGGCCGGGGTGCCGGGACCGCCGGAACTGGTAGTTTTATCCGCCACACGCCGCACCCTCCGGGCATGCGGACCGCAGTATTCAGGGAGTCCGGTGAACCGGCCGGCGTCCGCGAGGCCGATCCGACGACGCCCGTGCCCGGAGCGACGGGGGCGGTCGGATGACGTTCGGTCGCGGCCCGGCGCTCCGGGAGACCTACGACCGCGCGAGGGCGGAGGGCTACGGCTTCTTCGCCAGCAACGTCACCACGCCGGAGATACTCGTGGGCCTGGTCCGCGGTGCGGAGCGGACCGATTCGGACGTCGTGCTCCAGCTCAAGCGCGACACCGCCGAACACGTCGGTGCGGGCGATCCAGGTGCAGGAATCGCCGTCGTCGGCGAGTACCTCCGGACGATCGGGGAGAGCGCCGACGTCGGCGTCTTCCTGAACGTCGACCACGTCCGTCCGGACGACACGGCGTTCCTCGAGACCTGTCTGGACGTCGGGATCCCGGCGTCGGTGATGATCGACGCCTCCCACGAGCCGTTCGAGGAGAACGTCCGCATCACCCGCGAGGTCCGCGAGCGGCTCGACGCCCGGGAGGACGAGGTGCTCCTGGAGGCGGAGCTCGGCACCATCGAGGGCGAGGAGGGCGGCGTCCGGACCGAGGAGGCGTTCTACACGGATCCCGAGGAAGCCGTCGAGTTCGTCGACCGCTCGGGCTGTGACCTGCTCGCGGTCTCCATCGGCACGGAGCACGGCGTCTCGGCGGGGCGGGACCTCGACCTGCGGCCCGAACTCGCCGCGGAGATCGACCGGGCGCTCCGGGATCACGGCCTCGACGCCCCGCTGGTGGTCCACGGAGCCTCCGGACTGGAGGACGACCAGATACGGCACCTGCTCGAGACGGGCGTCTGCAAGTTCAACAAGAACACCCGTTACCAGTACGAGTACGCCCGGACGGCCCACGACTTCTACGCCGAGCACAGCGACGCCATCGTCCCTCCCGAAGGGGTCGAAGACGACCGCGACGGGTTCTTCGCCGACTTGGAGTGGTCCCCCCGGAAGGCCGAGTTCGGTCCCCCAGTCGTGATCGGGGAGATACGCGAGCGCATCGCCGAGGTGATGGCCGACCTGACGCGCCTGACCGGGAGCGCCGGCGAGAGTCCCTACGCCGATGCGTGAGAACGCGGAACGGGAGCGGCCGGCCGACGGCGGCGAGCGGTGGCCGCGATGACCGACTGGCTGCTCGGCATCGACGCCGGACTGACGAACGTGAAGGCGGCCGTCTACGACGAACGGGGGACCGAGCGGAGCGTCGCGGTCGGCAGCCCGACGGACCTGACCCCCGCGCCGGACCACGACGAACGCGACCTCGACGAGCTCTGGTCGGTCGTCGCGGGCGTCGTCGCCGATGCGATCGAGGCGAGTCCCGCCACCGGCGGGGGGATAGCCGGCGTCGGTGTGACCGCCCACGGCCACGGGCTGTACGCCCTCGACGAGTCGGGCGAGCCGGTCCGGAACGGGATCGAGTCGACCGACAACCGCGCCGCGGGCGTCCGCGCCGAGTGGGAGCGCCGAGGCCTGCTGGACGAGGTGGAATCGGTCGCCGGCTACCGCCCGTTCGCGGGGGATCCGCTGTGTCTGCTCGCCTGGCTGAAACGCGAGGAGCCCGACGCGTACGGGGCTATCGATACCGTCCTCTTCTGCAAGGACTACCTGAAGTATCGGCTTGCGGGAACCCTCTGCACGGACGAGATGGAGGCCAGCGTCTTCACGGACCACTCGACCGGCGAGTACGCGACCGGGCTGCTCGATTCGCTGGGGATCGGCGAGGTGGCCGGAGCGCTCCCCTCGATGGTGCCGAGCTGGGAGGTCTGCGGCGAGGTGACCGACGCGGCGGCCGCGGAGACGGGGCTCGCGCCCGGGACGCCCGTCGCTTCGGGCCTCCACGACGTCGGCGCGACCGCGCTCGGCTCCGGGGTCCACCGGGACGGCCAGGCGATGCTCATCGTCGGCACCTGGGGACAGAGCATCGTCGTCCGCGAGGAGCACCCCGCGGTCGGCGAGACGAGAGGCGGCATCGCCCGGCGATACCTCGAGGACGCCTGGCTGGTCTACCGCGGGAACCGATCGGCGGCGACCTGTCTCGACTGGTTCGCCGAGCGCTCCGGTGCGGACTGGCGGCGGGAGGCGGAGGACCGGGGAGTGAGCGAGTACGAGGTGTACGAAGAGGCAGTCGAGTCGGTTCCGCCGGGCGCCGACGGCCTCCTGTTCCACCCCTTCCTCCACGGCTCGACGACGCGACCGAGCGCGCGAGCCGGGTTCTACGGCCTCCGCGAATCCCACTCCGGGGCCCACATGCTCCGGGCCGTCTACGAAGGCGTGGCGATCGCCCAGTGCGAGGGCCTGGGAGCCATCGCCGACCCGTCGTCGCTCTCGACGGTCCGCCTCGGCGGCGGCGGCGCGAAGAGCCGGGCCTGGGCCGGGATGTTCGCCGACCTCCTGGAGGAACCGGTGGCGGTGACCGACGGCTCGGAGGCGGGCGCGCGGGGTGCGGCCATCTGTGCCGCCGTCGCCACCGGCGTCCACGAGTCGCACGCCGCGGCCGTCGATGCGATGGTCGGCGTCGAGCGGACGCACCGGCCCGAGCCGGCGCACGCCGAGACGTACCGACACCTGCAGGCGACCTTCCGCGACGCGCTCGACCGCATCGAGCCCACCTGGGAGCGTCTGGAGGAACTGCGCGAGCGAACGACGACGGAGGACGGATGACCGACGCCCGGCGTCCGACGGACGCGGCCGGGCGACCCGCGGTGCGGGACCACGAGGACGACACATGACACACGACACACCGACCTGCCTGCTCTGTGGCGACCCACAGCAGCCGAGCGAGTACATGTACGAGAACGCGGCCGTGCTGGCAGAGCGCGGCATCGAGGTGCGAACGATGGACTGGCAGGCCGAGCGCTCGGCCGCCGAGTTCCGCGAGGTGACGATGGAGATGGAATCCCGGGGGCCGGCGGACTACGACGACTCGGCGATACGGGCGAACATCGACGGCGTGAACTACCTCGTCGTCCACAAGGCGCCCGTCTCGAGGGGCCTCCTCGACGTCGCGGAGGGCCTCGAGGTCGTCGGCTGTGCCCGCGGCGGAACCGAGAACGTCGACGCGGAGGCGGCGGCCGAGCGGGGCGTCCGCGTCCTCCACGCCCCCGGGCGGAACGCCAACGCTGTCGCCGACTTCGCGCTGGCGACGATGCTCGCCCACCACCGGCGTGTCCCTTACTTCGATCGGACGACGAGCGCCGGCGGGTGGGAGCTGGAGTTCGACCCCGAGCGGCTCCCGCGGGACCTCACGAGCCTCGCCGTGGGCGTCGTCGGGTTCGGGAACGTCGGGCGGAAGGTCGCCCGGCGGCTCGGTGGGTTCGACGCCGACGTCCTCGTCCACGACCCCTACGTGGACGACGACGCGGTCCGAGAGACGGACGCGACCCCCCTCCCGCTCGAGGGCCTCCTGGAGCGTGCTGACGTGGTCACGTTGCACGTGCGGCTCTCCGAGGAGACGCGGGACATGATCGGCACGGAGGAACTCGGTCTGATGAAGGAATCGGCGTTCGTCGTCAACACGGCACGCGGTGGACTGATCGACGAGGACGCCCTCGTCGAGGCGCTGGACGCCGGGGAGGTAGCGGGCGCGGCGCTCGACGTCTTCGAGACCGAGCCACTCCCCGGGGGCCATCCGCTCCTCGACCGGGAGGACGTGACGCTGTCACCGCACACGGCCGGGTCGACGCGGGACGCCGTCTCGAACGGCTCGAAGCTCGTCGTCGAGGGGCTGCTGTCGATCATCGACGGCGAGGAGCCCAGTCACGAGGTCACCTGATACGGACGGTTGTCGTCATTTACCGGTGATCGCGGGCACCGGGGCAGCGATCACCGACACGTCGATTACGACCGTCCGTACGAGGGGACGCGCGGGCGACGGGAACGGCCGACGTGCTCGGATCGCGTCTCTCATTTGTTTTGTCGTCTCTCTATCCCCGCCACATCATCCGAACATCGATTTCGTACAGCGTGGAACTCCCCGAACTCCTCGGATAGCACGTGAAGACAGGAACGTGCGTCAGCGTGACGGTACTCGAGTTCTCGACGGGACCGACGGGGAGAGACGAGGACGGATCCGAGGGATCAGAGCGCTTGATTCGGAATAAACGGCGAATCCGCCGGCTGGCTACGATACTCACTGTGACCCGCGGCGCGTCCAGGGGGCCACCGTCAAGCCGCGGCTATAAGTCCGCGAGCGGTCAAGCCCGCCCATGTCGTCCGGTTACACCGTCCGCTCGCGCGACGAACTCGAACCCCGCCCCGACAGGCCGGGGACACGGTGGGAGCTCTCCCCGGAACTCGGCGTCGACGCGTTCAACTTCAACGTCGCCGTCGTCGACCCCGGCGGGCGACTCGCGAAGAACCACTACCACTACCACGAGAACCAGGCGGAGCTCTTCTACGTCGCTCGCGGCCGGTGCCGTGTCGAAGTCCACGACGGTGGCCACGACCTCGGGCCCGGCGACGTGGTGAGGTTCGAGGCCGGCGAGGCCGGCGTCCACGTCCTCCACAACCCCTACGACGAGCCCTGCGAGGTGGTCGCGGTCGGCTGGCCGCCCGACGGACGGTACCCCGTGGAGATGGTCCGAGAGACCGACGACCTCCTAGAGGAGCGGTACGGGAGCGAGGTGCCGACCGGGGAGTGAACGTCTCCTCGGTCGACGGCGCTCACGGCTCGAGCCCAAGCAGCTCACAGGGGTTCTCGTAGACGACCCGACGGACGTCCTCCGACGGGACCCCCAGCCGGAGTAGGTCCAGCACCGTACGCTTCATTTTGAACGGGTCGGCGTCGGACGCGCCCGCGAGATCGGTGTCGATCAGTATCCGGTCGGGACCGTACTCCTCGACGACGGGCGCGATGTCGGTCGCGTCGATGGAGCGGACGCTGAACGCGAGCCATGCGTCGGTCGTCTCGAGCACCGTCGGTGCGACCTCGGGGACGGCGTGGTCGACGACGAGCTGCTCCTCGTCGAGGCCGACCTCCTCGGCGACGGTGAGGTCGATCTCGATGGCGTCCTCCTTCGCGGTCTCGGGGGCGAGCACCGGATCGGCGAAGCTCGCGTTGGCCTCCTCGTAGCGGGCCGCGTCCAGCGCCGACATCGACCCCTTCGAGAGCCCGGGGGTGTGCAGGAGCACCGGGAGTCCCGTCCGGTCGGCGACGCGGAACTCCGCCCGGAGGAGGTCGCGCTGGTCGGCGAGTGGCCACGGGGAGGTGTGCTGGGTGGCGGCGATGCCGGTCTCGCCGATGGCGACCACCCGGTCCAGCTCGCAGTACGCCGGGAGCGCTTCGACGAGCGACTCCCATCCCTCCACGCGCGACCAGGTGTGGACGCCGACCGCGACGCACTGCTCGTAGGGGTGGGTCCGGGCGAACGCGTCGGCCCGCCTGAGCGCGTCGTCCCAGAGGAACCGGACGTCCTCGGCGCTCACGGGCCGGTAGGGCGACCAGTAGTACGACGCGGCGATCATCACCGTCGCCCGGGCGCCCGAGAGCCCGAACGCCTCGCGGTCGTTCCACGTCAGCGACTGGGTGTGCTGGTGGACGTCGATCCACGGGATAGCGGCGTCCTCGGGCGGGACCGGTTCGTACTCCTCGGTCGGCGCGCCGATGGGCCGGGCCCATGGGCCGGGGGTCGTCGGATCCATGCCCCGTCTTCGTGCATCGGTAGCAAAAGTTTCACCCGCGTGTATCCGAAGCGACGTCGACGCGGCCCTACTCGTCGTCCCCGTCTTCGTCCTCGCCGTACTCCTCGCCGGAGAACGCCGCGCGCACGTCCGCTGCGTCCGTCGCGTCGCGGAGCCGCCCCTGGAGGTCCTCCTCGCGCTCCTCGAGCGCCCGGACGTTCTCCAGGACGTCGTCGAGCCGCTCGGCGGGGAACTTCACCGCCCCGTTCTCGTCCATGTGGATGATCTCCCCCGGCGCGACGTCCATCCCGCGGATCGAGACGGGGGTGTTCACCGCGTGGACGGCCATGTCGCCGTGTCCGGCGGCCGTGCCCGTCGCGAGGTACTGGAAGCCCATCGGACGCACCTCCTCGAGGTCCCGTATCGGGCCGCTCGAGACGCAGCCGACACAGCCCAGCGACTGCATGGCGGTGGTCATGTTCCCGCCCGTGAGCCCGACCTTCCCGGCGACCTCCGGCGGGAAGTCCTGTTCGAGCGCCAGAACCGTCGGCTTCGGCGAGTCGTCGAGCGCGTCGACCACGTCCATGAAGCTCAGCTGCTCGAAGTTCGGGTCCGGCAGCCCGTAGACACACGTCACGGCGAACCCCGCCCGCGGCCCGAGTTCGGGGTACATCGTCTCGACGGACTGGTCCGTGTACCAGTCCTGGCTCCACGGGTTGTACAGCCCGAGACAGAGCGGGTCGTCGGGGTAGGTCGCCACCACGTTCGTCACCGAGGGCGTGTCGAACTCCTGTAGCTCCGCCAGCGTCTCCCGTGTCGTCATGGGTTCGCCCGTGGGAGCCGTGGGTCATAACCCTTTGCAAGCGACCCGGCGGCTCATTTGCGAGCGATCCGGCGGGAGGGGACCGGCCGGCCCGCCACCCAGGGTTGATGTACGCCCCCCGCCATCGGGGGATAGAGACCGAGACGAAGGATGCTACGCGATATCGAACTCGAAGACGACGCGACGACCGGACGCGAGTATCGGGGCCGTCGGAGGTGGTGGGCGTGAGCGAGGACGGACGCTCGGGCGCGTTCGACCACCTGTTCACCGAGACCGTGCGGGACGGCATCGGCGAGGAGGGCTACGGGAGCTGGCGCTCGATCGACGCTCCGGGGGCCGTGTCGCTGAGCTTCGGCTTCCCGTACCCGGCGTCGTTCCCGGAGGAGGAGCTCGTCGCGGCCGCGGAGGCGGTGTTCGAGGAGGAGGGCGACGAGGCCCTGCAGTACGGCGGCGGGGACTACGTCGACCGGCTGGTGGAGTCCGTCGTCACACAGGAGCGACGGCGGGGGATCGACTGCGGCCCCGAGAACGTCCTGCTGACCAACGGGGCCACCCACGCGATCGACGTGGTCTGTCACACCTTCCTGGAACACGGCGACGAGGTGTTCGTGGAGGCGCCGACGTTCATGGGGACGCTGAAACTACTGGACAACTACGGTGCCGAGGTCACGGGGTTCGAGAGCGACCACGACGGGCTCCGGATCGAGGCGATCGCCGCGGGGCTCGAGTCCCGGCGCGAGGCGGGCGAGCCCACCCCGAAGCTCCTCTACACCATCCCGACGTTCCAGAACCCGAGCGGCACCACCATGTCGAGGGACCGCCGTAAGCGGCTCCTCGAGCTCGCGGCGGAGTACGACTTCCTCGTCCTGGAGGACGACGTCTACGGGCGACTCCGGTACTCGGGCGAGGACGTGCCGCCGCTGGCGGCGCTCGACGGCACGGGTCGGGTCGTCCGCACGAACACGTTCTCGAAGACGATCGCCCCCGGCGTCCGGTCCGGGTGGGTCCTCGCCGACGAGGAGATACTCGAGGAGGTCTCGCGGATGCGGGCCGGCGGGGCGAACACGTTCACACAGAGTGTCCTCGGTCGGTACTGCACCGAGGGGCCGTTCGAGGAGAACGTCGCCGAACTGCGTGCGGAGTACGCGGTGCGCTGTGACCACATGCTCGACCGTCTCGAGGAGCACATGCCGTCCGGGACCGAGTGGACCGACCCGGCCGGCGGCTTCTTCATCTGGGTGGAGCTACCCGGGGGGATCGACACCGAGGAGCTGCTCCCGAGGGCGGCCGAGGAGGGCGTCACGTACCTCCCCGGACGCCTGTTCTTCCCCGACGATCGGGGGAAGAACTGCCTGCGGCTCTCGTTCAGTCACGTTTCCCCGGAGGAGATGGAGCGGGGCGTCGCGGCGCTAGCACGGGCGACCCGGGCGGCGATGGGGGACGACTGATAGGGATCATCGTGGCCGGCCGGCGGATTCGATCCGTCGCCGTGCTCGGGTCGCGTGGGCCCGGACGGGGAACGTCGCCGGCAGGCTTAATGCGGAGCCCCCGGACTCGGGGGCCGTGACCCGAACTCGCGAGCACGAGGAGATCCTCCTGCACGGCGGCACCGTTCGCACCCTCGACGACGACCGGACGACGTCGTGGTCGCGGAGGGTCACCGGACCGGACGGGTCGTCGAGGAGGCGGTCGGGCGGGTGCGCGCCGCGTCCCACCCTGACGCCGGGAAGCTCCGCCGGGCGCTGGCGGCCGCCGCCGAGCGCTACCACGAACTCGGCGTGACCTCCGTCGGGACGATGGCGGGGCTCGCCGCCGTCCGGGATCACGGCAACGTCCGGCACGAGGCGCTCCATGCCGCCCGGCGGGCCGGCGAACTCGACCTGCGGCGAGGTAGTCTACCGGGCCGGGTAGGCACCTTCGCCGGGCGCGGCCCGGCGTGGTCGAGCCGCGACACCGCGGCACGGGCGCGCGGGCCGTGGTGCCACGGCACGGGTGGGAGGGCCGTGACACTACGGCACAGGGATTTAATACCGGCGGTCGGGTAGCAGCCCGCAGTGCATTCGCGTACGGCAACCGGGACGGAGACCGCCGAGGAGCCACTCCTGGAGGTGTCCGACCTGGTCACGCAGTTCGAGACCTACCGCGGGACCGTCCAGGCGCTCGACGGCGTCGAGTTGAGCGTGGAGGAGGACGAGATCGTCGGTATCGTCGGCGAGAGCGGCTGTGGCAAGAGCGTGACCGCCCGCTCGGTCCTCCGCCTCGTGCGCGATCCGGGGCGTATCGTCGGCGGCACCGTCCGGTACAAGGGGCGGGACCTGCTCGACCTCCCCGAGGGGGCGGTCCGGAAGGAGATCAGGGGTCGGGAGATCGCGATGATCTTCCAGAACCCGACGAACGCGCTGAACCCGGCGTTCAGGGTGGGCGAGCAGATCGCCGAGGTCGCCCGCGAGGTGCGCGGGCTCGGCCGGACGGAGGCCCGCGAGCGGGCGATCGAACTGATGGACGACGTGGGCATCCCCGAGGCCGAGGAGCGCTACGGCGACTACCCCCACGAGTTCTCCGGCGGGATGAAACAGCGGGTCCTCATCGCGAAGTCGCTGGCGTGTCGGCCCAGCCTCCTCATCGCCGACGAGCCGACGACGGCGCTGGATAAGACGACCGAGGCCCAGCTGCTCGATCTCATCGACGAGATGCGCGAGGAGTACGGCCTCTCGGTGCTTATCATCACCCACGACCTCCGGGTCATCTCGCGGCTCTGTGACCGGGTCGTCGTGATGTACGCCGGGCAGACCGCCGAGGTCGGCCCGACCCGCGAGGTCATCAAGAACCCGGTTCATCCCTACACGAAGGGGCTGGTCCGGGCGATACCGCGGATGGGTGCCGGGGCCGATCGCGAGCTGGAGTCCATCGAGGGGACCGTCCAGGACCTCGTCGACCCGAACGACGGCTGTCGGTTCTACGACCGGTGCCCGCTCGCTACCGAGCACTGTCGCACGAACCACCCGCCGATGGAGGCGAAGCGGCCGGACCACGACCACTACGCGGCCTGCTTCGAGGTGGACCCGTCGTGAACGACCCGTTCGTCCGTATCCGGGACCTCGAGAAGCACTTCCCCATCAGGGAGGGCATCCTCAAGCGTCAGGTGGGGAGCGTCAAGGCCGTCGACGGGGTCGACCTCGACATCGAGCGTGGCGAGGCGGTCGGGCTCGTCGGCGAGTCCGGCTGTGGCAAGACCACGCTCGGGAAGACGCTCCTGCGGCTGATCGAGCCGAGCGGCGGCTCCATCGAGCTCGACGGCGAGGACGTGACCGAGGCGTCGGGCGAGCGGCTCAACGAACTCCGCCGCCGTATCCAGATGGTCTACCAGGACCCCGACTCGAGCCTGAACCCCCGGCGGACGGTGAAGAAGACGCTGGTCGAGCCCCTCGAGATACACGACCGGACGGAGAACGCCGACCAGCGGGTCGACGAGATGCTAGAGCGGATGGACCTCGACCCGGCGACCTACCGGTCGCGGTTCCCCCACGAGCTCTCGGGTGGCCAGCGCCAGCGGGTCGGCCTCGGCCGGGCGCTGATGCTCGAGCCGGACTTCCTCGTCCTCGACGAGCCGACCAGCGCCCTCGACGTGAGCGTCCAGGCCCGAATCCTGAAGCTCCTCTCGGACCTCCAGGAGGAGATGGATCTGACCTTCCTGTTCATCAGCCACGACCTCTCGGTCGTCAACCACCTCTGTGACCGCACGGCCGTGATGTACCTCGGGGAGATCGTCGAGCGCGGGCCGACCCGCGAGGTGTTCTCCTCGCCGGCCCACCCCTACACGCGGGCGCTGTTCTCCTCGCTGCACCCCGTGGACCCCGACGAGGTGCGCGAGCGGGTCGAGCTGGTCGGCGACCCCCCGTCGCCGATCGACCCGCCGTCGGGCTGCCGGTTCCACCCGCGCTGTCACCGCCAGGAGGAGGTCGGCGAGACGTGTATCGCCGAACGACCGGCGCTGACCGAGCGCGAGGACACGGACGACCGGGCCGTCGCCTGTCACCTCTACGAACCGGCCGGGAGCGACGCGACGGCGGCCGAAGGGGCCGAGGCGGCGACCGACGGCGGCGCCCCGCCGGAGTAGCGACGTCGAGGCGGCGACCGACGGTGCGGGGCGAAGCCGAGGCGGCTCACCCCCCGAACGTCGCCGCCACCTCGCCGACCTCGGCGAACCCGACGTCGTCGCGCCCGACCAGCCCCGAGAGGAACCCCTCGAGGTGCTCGAGGAACGGCGCCCGGCCCGCACACTGCGGGTGGAGGAGGAGGACGTAGACGCCGCCGGGCTCGTGTTCGGCCAGCCAGTCCAGTTCGGCCGACCAGCGGTCGAACACCGCCGGCTCCTGGCTGTAGGCCACCCACTCCGGTCCGGAGACGACTGGGAACAGCTGCATCCAGTCGTCCCGGTGCCAGATCACGGGGATCTCGACGACGTCGGTCGGTTCGCCGCGGTCGTACGGCTCCTCGACCGGGGTCTTCCAGCCCCGCCGGAGGCGGTACGGCCGGAAGTCGTGGGCGGTGTCACTGGAGTCCCACTCGAACCCGAGATCGACCAGTAGATCGACCGTGTGCTCCGAGAACCCGCCGTCTGGGGTGCGGAAGCCGCGTGGGCGGCGGCCGGTGAGGTCCCGGATCGCCTCGATGCCCCGTTCGATGTCCCGGCGCTCGGCCGCCCGGCTCTCGAAGGAGGGGAGCGACCGGTGGCTCCACCCGTGGTGCTGGACCTCGTACCCGCGGTCCCAGACGTCCCCACAGACCTCGGGGAAGCTCTCTACGGTGTGGCCGGGGACGAACCAGGTCGCCGGGACGCCGAGGCGGTCGTGGAGGTCGAGCAGCCGCGGGGCGGCCACGTCGGCGCCGTACACTCCCCAGGAGTGGTATCCAGGCATCCCGTTGGCCGTCCACGCCGAGACGGCGTCGAAGTCGTACGTCACACAGACGGTGGCGTCCGGCATGCCCCCGGCATCCGTCGGCTGTGGGATAACTGTGCCGGGAGGGTCACGTACCCGCCGTTCGGTCACCGAATCCGCCAGTTCCTGGTGTGGTCACCAATCTTTAACTACGTGGGGTCTGCTACGTCGTATCATGTCACGTGATGAAAACGGTGACGGACTGTACGACGACAACCGGAGGCAGTTCCTCAAGGCCGTCGGGCTCGGCGGCCTGGTCGGACTGGCGGGCTGTACCGGCAACGAACCGGGCGGGACCGAAACGCCCGGCGGGAGCGGTGGAGGGGGCGGTGGGGACGGTGGCGACGGCGGTGACGGCGGTGACGGCGGTGACGGTGGCAGCACCGACACCGAGGGTGACGGCGGGTCGAGCAGCGAGGGGCGGACGTTCATCAAGGCGAAGAACCAGGCGCTGACCCACCTGGACCCCCAGGCCATCAACGACGGGACGATGATCGAGCTGGGGACGGTGTACGACACGCTGCTGGACTACGCGAAGGAGGACCCGACGACGATCCAGCCGATGCTCGCGACCGACTGGGAGTCGGTCGACGGCGCCCAGCAGTGGGTGCTCACGCTCCGGGAGGGCGTCGAGTTCGACGACGGCACGCCGTTCGACGCCTACGCGGCGATGCGGTCGCTCCAGCGCGCCAAGAACCTCACGGCGGGGCAGTCAAAGCCCTACGCGTGGATCGAGAGCATCGAGGAGTCCGGGGACTACGAGATCACCATCAACGCCGAGGGCGCGTACGGACCGGCGCCGGCCCAGCTGACGTTCGTCACGACATCGATTATGAACCCCACGATACTCGACGAACACCAGGACGAGGAGAACCTGGGTCACGAGTACTTCAAGACGAACGTCCACGGAACGGGCGCGTTCGACTTCCAGGAGTGGGACAAGGGCAACCGGTTCGTCGCGACGCTGGACGAGGACAACTGGCGGTTCGACATCGACGACCCGCCGGCCAACCTGGTCATCCCCGAGAAGGCGAACATCACCGAGTTCCGGGGGGAGATCGTCCGCGAGCAGCTCACCCAGAAACAGCGCGTGGCGAGGGGTGACATCGACGTCTCACGGGATATCAACTGGACCAACACCCAGGAGATCGTCAACAACAACGAGAACGTCGCGCTGTACGACGGGGGGCCGGACCTCTACGCGAAGTACGTCTTCATGATGTGCCAGCGCGAGCCGACGAGCGACGTCAACTTCCGGAAGGCGCTGGCCTACGCCGCCGACTACACGGGTATCGCCGAGGAGCTCTTCGGCACCGGCGTTCCGTGGGGAGTGCCGTGGCCCCAGGGGATCCCGTTCCGCGTCACCGACGGGCAGTACCGGCAGAACGTGGAGAAGGCCAAGGAGTTCCTAGAGAAGAGCAACTACGACGGCCGCGAGCTGAAGTTCCGCTCCATCAAGGGTTCGACGAACGACAAGGTCGGCTCGGCGCTGGTCGCGAACTTCGAGGAGATCGGGGTCTCGATGAACCACGAGGACATCCCGTGGTCGAACCTCTACGAGCAGCTCACCTCCGCGGAGACGATGCCGGACCTGCTGATGTACAGCGGGTGGCCAGACGTCGCCGACCCCGACGGGCCCGCCGTGCGCTACTGGAGCGAGTACTGGCCGCCGGACGGCTGGAACACGGCCTACTACGCCAACGAGGAGTACGACGAGCTGTACATCCAGGCGCGGGAGTCCGGCGACCGCCAGAAGCGCAAGGAGTTCTACCAGCGGATGCAGGAGATCCTCATCGACGAGGTGCCGATCATCTGGCTCTACCAGGAGAAGTACCAGCGAGCCGTCAACGCGAACATCCCGAACTACAGCTACACCCCCGGCGACTTCAACTACGTCCCGGCCCACCAGTTCACGAAGAACGGGTAAGGGGTAGCCACCCACCACTCAGACCAGACAGACCAGATGGACTTCAAGAGCTACCTGGTGCGCCGGCTCGTCGCGATGGTGGTGACGTTCTGGGGCATCCTGACGCTCGTGTTCGGCATCTCGAGGGTCGTCCCGGGCAACCCCGCGGCGGTCATCGCCGGCGCGAAGGCGACCGAGGAACAGATCGCGGCGATCCGCGAACAGTACGGACTGAACGACCCGCTCCACGTACAGTACGTCGACTTCATGTACGACCTGCTGGTCAATCAGGAGATCGGCCAGTCGGTCGCCACTCAGCGGCCGGTCGTCCAGGAGCTGGTGCTGCGGTTCCCGACGACGTTCGAGCTGACGACCGGGGCCATACTGTTCGCGCTGGCCGTGGGCATCCCCCTCGGCATCGGCTCGGCAATCTACAAGGACGAGGCGTTGGACCACGGCTCGCGGTTCATGGCGATCAGCGGCGTCTCGGTCCCGCAGTTCTGGATGGCCATCCTCGCCCAGCTACTGTTCTACTTCCACCTCGGATGGCTCCCCTCGGGCGGGCGGTTCCCCGACGGGATGATCCGGCCGGCCGAGGTGACGGGGATGCTGCTCGTCGACAGCGCGCTGTCGCTGCGACCCGACGCCTTCCTCGCGTCGGCCGAACACCTCGCGCTGCCGGTGGTCGTCCTCTCGCTCGGGACGCTCGCACAGGCGACCCGGATCACGCGCTCCTCGATGATCGAGACGCTGAACCAGGACTACATCGAGTGGTCCCGGGCCCACGGGTTCAGGACGAAGGTCATCCTGATACGGCACGCCCTCCGGAACGCCATCATGCCCGTGATCACGGCGGTCGGGCTGTCCTACGGGCTCTTGCTCGGCGGCTCGGTCGTCATCGAGATCGTCTTCAACATCCGCGGGCTCGGGCTGTTCCTCTACAACGCGGTCCTCACCACCGACTTCAACGGTATCCTCGGCGTGACGGTCCTCTTCGCACTCGGCTACCTGATCGTGAACTTCCTGGTCGACGTGCTCCACACCTACGTCGACCCCGAGGTGGAGGTGAGCGGCTGATGGCGACCGGTGACGCGGCCGCGGGCGGGACCGAGTCGTTCCGCGAGCGCCACCGCGGACTGATCGAGGCGATCCGCCAGGCCGCGTACATCCTGGGGAAGAACCGCTTGACGATCGCGGGCATCCTGATGGTCCTGTTCGTCGTGCTGGTCGGGCTCGCCGCACCGGTACTCGCGCCGTATCCCGGGGACGTCGGCTCGGTCACGAACTTCGAGGAGCGGCTCGAAGGACCGTCGGCCGAACACCCGTTCGGCACCGACGAACTGGGACGCGACGTCTTCTCGCGGGTGCTGTTCGGAGCGGCGATATCCATCCGGATCGCGGTCCTCGTCGTGGGGTCGGCGCTGGCCATCGGCATCCCCCTGGGACTCATCGCCGGCTACGTCGGCGGACGGACGGAGATGCTCGTCATGCGCGTGACCGACGTGTTCGTCTCGGTGCCCAGGCTCATCCTCCCGGTCGCGGTGGCGGGGGCGCTCGGGCCGAGCCTGCGGAACGTGATGCTCGCACTCGTCGTCACCTGGTGGCCGTGGTACGTGCGGCTCCTCCGGAGCGAGGTCAAGGAGGTCAAGGAGGCCGAGTACGTCCAGGCCGTCGAGGGCCTCGGCGCGAGCCGGATCCGGATCATGTTCCGGCACCTGCTCCCGAACAGCATCACCAGCCTACTCGTCCAGGCGACGATGGACATGGGCTGGGTCATCCTGGTCGCCGCCTCGCTTTCGTTCATCGGCATCGGGGCCTCCTCGCCCACCCCCGAATGGGGGCTGATGGTCGCCAACGGCCGGGAGTTCATGCCGACCCACTGGTGGTACTCGGTGTTCCCCGGGCTGTTCATCTTCGTCCTCGTGATGGGGTTCAACCTCATCGGCGACGGCCTCCGGGACATCCTCGACCCGCGATCGCGGATGGAGTGAGACGGACTGCCGTCGTCCGTTGCCGCCGACCGCATCGGGCCGATGAACGATCCCCCGGGTTTTTTACAGGGACTCGCGACGGGTGGGTATGGGACTGCCGTCGGCATCCGCGCTCGTGGCAGAGGTCGGTGACGTGCCCGCGGACGTGCCCCGGATGGTGGGCTCCTTCGACGGCGACCAGCTCCTCGTTCCGTTGCTGACGCCCGCGGTGCCCGCCGTGACCGACCAGCTACGGGCCGCAGCGTCGCTGGCACGGACGACCGGATCGACGCTCCACGTCGTCGTCCCGACCGCGACGCCCGAACGGACGTCGAGGACGTACGGGCCCGAACTCACCCGGGCGGACGAACGGGAACTCCTCGACTGGGCGGTAGAGACCGTTTCGTCGCCGGCGTCGGGGATCGGGGAGCTCTCGTCGGCGCACAGGCTCGTGAACGGGATCGCGGGTACCATCGGGCGACACGACATCGACACCCTCGTGGTGCCGAGCGAGTCCAGCACGGGGCTCCTCAGCCAGGGCGTCACGGAACGCCTCGCGCTCCGGGCGGAGTGCGACGTCATCACCGTGAACGGACGGTACGGCTACGAACGGGTCCCGTCGATCCTGCTCGCGGTGGCCGGCGGCCCCCACTCGGGGCTGGCGACCGACGTCGCCCGGCGCATCGCCGTCGACTTCGACGCCTGGGTCGACGTCCTCCACGTCGTCGACGAGGACGCCCCGGCCCACCGACGGCGGCGGGCGGAGGCGCACGTCGAGGCCGCGTGCGAGCGCATCGGGCGCCCGGAGTCGACCACGACGTGGATACTGGAGGCGGCGGACGTCGCCGAGGCCATCATCGAGCAGTCGGGGTACTACGGGCTCACGGTCGTCGGCGCCCCGACCAAGGGCAGACTCCGTCAGTTCATCGCCGGGTCCACGAACCGGACGATCCGTGACAACGCACGGAGCGTCGTCGTCTCCGCGCGAAACAACGACAGCCAGTAAACTACCCCACCCTACTTCGCTTGGTCTGACGACCTCGCTCGTCGAGGGTGGGGCTTTCGCGTGGACTCCCGTTCTATGCCACCGTCGGCGGTAGCAGGGGGGTGGTACTCCCCACTCACGTTCAGCGTCCCGCGATTCAAGCGCACGTCTACGGGTGCGCCTCCGTCGCCTGCGTTTTGCCGACGACGGAGATACCGAAAGCCGATGTTCTTGCTCGCGTTGTAGTCCGCGTGGTTCTCGTACCCACACTGCTGGCACTCGAACGACTCCTGGTGGCGGTTCTCCCCGGTGGTAAACCCACAGGTCGAACACCGCTTCGACGTGTGTTCCGGGTCGACCTGCACGACCGCGACACCCCGCTCGGGAGCTTTGTACGAGACGTACTCGTAGAGGCGTCGGAACGCCCAGACGTGGTGCCACGTCGCCTCGGGGACGTTCTCACGGATACGCGTCAGGTCCTCGAACACGATGTGCGAACAGTCGTTCCCGACCGCCTCAGCAACGAGTTCGTTCGCGATCGTGTGCAGGTCGATTTTGAACCGCCCCTCCGCCGTCCGCCCGACGGACTGGATGTTCTCGTGGGCGTGGCGCGAGCCACACTGCTGGAGCGACCCACGGCGTGTCTCGTATTCCCGATTCCAGTGGTTGAACTCGTCCGCCGACCAGAACCGCCCGGTCGAGGCGACGGCGATGTTGTTGACACCGAGATCAACACCGAGGACTGTGCTGTGCCCGGTGGTTGAATCGGCGGCCGCGTCGTCGGCCTCGACCTTTCGCATGGAGGCGTGGAG
>JAZKST010000035.1:0-39181 GCA_036625905.1 Haloarculaceae archaeon | reverse complement strand
CATCTTCGGGTGCTCCGCCAGGTACGTCGCGATGGTGTCGTCGGACATTACGATCAACGCTATGGGCGACCAACATATTAAATTTTTGTCATTTAAACGATAGAAAACAATATATACCCTGCGTTCGCTCGGCGTGTCGATCCAAACACATATATAACCTGGTCAAAAGCGTCGGTTCCTCTATACGAACTATACACAGGTTGACATTATTCGGGGACAGCACCTCGGTACGCGACGGGTTGATGTGTCGCGGGCGACTACGAACTGGTGTGGTCTACGCGACGCGCGGGCTGCTGGACGCGTTACTGGAACTCGCACGCGATCGCGAGCCGGGTCGGCTGACCGTCTCCATCGCCACCACGCCGTCCGGCGAGCTCGGCGACGAGGTCGACCTGGACCCGGAAATCCCGGTGTTCACCGATCTCTACCTCCCGGCCGCGGGGCGGTCCGTCTCCGCGGTGTTCGGGATGGACCTCGGGACGCCCCGTGCCCAGGGACGATTCCTCTCGCACCCCGACGGCTACCTCGGGGTGCGGCAGACCGACGACCTCCACGAGGTGGTTCTGGTGGCGGTCCCACCGTACGACCGGTCCTCCGTGGCGGCGTTCGACCGGCGTGGCGAGAGGCTGGCGCTCGACGTCCTCGACGTCGAACCACCGCAGGAACCGTTTCGTCCCTGAACCGTCCGTATCACTCGGCGGCGGCCGCACAGACCGCCTCCCACTTCCCCCGCTCCTCGAGGTGCCTTTGTAGTTCCTTCGCGTACGCGCTCGCGAGCTGCTCGGCCGCACGGACGCGGTCCGGGTCGGTCCCCGCCGAGCCACCACCGCCGAACCCGAGGGCGTCCTTCAGCGAGCCGAGGAGGCCGCCCCCGGAGCCGCCACCGCCACCCATCCCGCCGCCCATCCCCCGCTGCTGGTCGGCGATGCGGTCCATCTCGGGCATCACTGCCGGGAGGTTCCCCGTGTCCGCGACGAGCCGCGCACGGTCGGTCCCCGGCTCCTCGATCTCGAACTCGACGGCGGTCATGATGAGCCCCCACTGCTGCCGGGTGAACTCCGAGGCCTCTACCTGCGAGTTGAACTCGTTGTCGACGGCCATCCGGTCGCCGACGATCATGTCCGTCCAGTTCCCGCTCATACCCACCCGTTACCGCCCGGGGATCATATACTGTCGGACGTCGGCGCGCCGTTCAGACTCCCTTGCCCTGGAGTTCGCGTGCGATGATGTTCTTCTGGATCTCGGTCGTCCCCTCGTAGATCTGGGTGATCTTCGCGTCGCGGTAGAACCGCTCTACGTCGAAGTCGTTGACGTAGCCCGAGCCGCCGTGGATCTGGACGGCCTCGTTGGCGACGTCGACGGCGACGCGGGAGGCGTACTCCTTGGCCATCGAGGCCAGCGTGGTCAGCTGCTCCTCCTTGTGGTCGACGGACCACGCCGATTTGTAGGTGAGCTGGCGGGCCGCCTCGGTGGTGGTGTACATGTCCGCGAGCTTGTGCTGGATGGCCTGGAACTCCCCGATCGGGCGACCGAACTGCTCGCGCTCGCCGGCGTACTCCAGCGCGCGCTCGGCAGCGCCCTTCGCGATGCCGACGGCCTGGGCCGCCACGCCGGTCCGGGTCTCGTCGAAGAACTGCATCTGCTGGAGGAAGCCCATCCCGCGCGTGCCCACGAGGTTCTCCCCGGGCACGCGCACGTCGTCGAACAGCAGCTCGGCGGTGTCCGACGCCCTGATACCGAGCTTCCCGGTGATCTTCTCGCGGTCGAAGCCGTCGCGGTCGGCCTCGACGATGATCTGGGAAAAGCCGTTGTACCGGCCCTCGGCGTCGGGGTCGGTCTTGCAGAGTACGACGAAGAAGTCCCCGACCGAGCCGTTGGTGATCCACATCTTGTTGCCATTGATAACCCACTCGTCCCCGTCCTTCTCCGCGCGCGTGGAGACCGAGGAGACGTCGCTCCCGGTATCGGGCTCGGAGATGGCCGCGCCCATGATAGCCTCGCCCTCGGCGATGGGCGGGAGGTACTCCTCCTTCTGTTCCTCGGTACCGAACTCCATGATGGCCTCGCTTCCGAACGCCGTCGAGGTGAGACAGAGCCCGATGCCCGGGTCGGCGGCGAACAGCTCCTCGATGACCAGACAGAGGTCGAGCGTGTCGTAGCCCCCGCCGCCGTACTCGAAGGGTATCTGCGCGCCGAGCAGTCCCATCTCGGCCGCCTCCTCGATCACATCCCAGGGGTACGTCTCCTCGACGTCGTGTTCCGTGGCGACCGGCCGCACCTCGTTCTCGGCGAACCGCCGCACCTCGCTCTTCAGCTGCTCCTGCTCGTCGGACAGGTCGAAGTCCATGGCTCGAACCTACAGGTGGACGGGTAAAAAGCGGTTCCCCATCTAACGTCGTTCGAGAATACGCGATAAATCTCGTACAACGTAAACCGAGTTCACGTCTCCCCGACGGCGCGTGGACGCCCCTATCGTGCCGGTGGGGCGGTTCGGGCGGGAACCGGAGGCGAAGAGCAGAACTTATACCGGGAGGTACCGGAGTCCCTGGTACGCTCGCTTGGTGTAGCCCGGCCAATCATATCGGCCTTTCGGCAAAGCTCGCCGCAGCTCCGGCCGCTTTGGAAGAGAGCCGATGACAGGGGTTCGAATCCCCTAGCGAGCATTCCTCTACCGTCGGACGGATGCTCCGATAGACCCCGTCGGGGCCCTCCGGCGGATACCTATTGGCCGTTCCCTCCGAGGGTATCGCGGTCCCCGCTCGTCCACCAGCTGGTCCCCACCCGCGAAGAGTCCGGTGGTAGCACGCGACCCTCGGTAGTACGTTACGTGTTAGCATATGACTTTCAGTGGCCGGTCCTTCGCCCCGGTATCCAGAGGTCACTCGATGTCAGGCACGGACCCAGAGCCGGATCCGGAGTCGGCGGCCGGGTTGTCGGGTCCTACTCGGCGCCCGTCGTCGGGGTGGTGCTCGCGCCGCTCGTCGCCACGGTGGTGTCACAGGATACCACCGAGACGGTCGCCGTCATCCCGCTCGTGGCCGGTATCGACGGCGCATCGGCAGCGGCGCTGACGGGGGCGCTACAGCAGGCACGGGCGGACCCGGGCGTCCGGGCCGTCGTCCTGCAGATAAACAGCGGCGGTGGCTCCGCGTCCGCGAGCGAGACGATGTACCTGGAGGTCTCGAAAACCGCCGAGGAGATGCCCGTCGTCTCGAGCGTGGGTTCGATCGCCGCCTCCGGCGCCTACTACGCAGCGGCTGGGAGCGACCGCATCTTCGTCAAACCGGCCTCGCTGGCCGGGAACGTGGGCGTGCTGTTCACGCCACACCTCAGGTCGAACCGAACGACATCGTCATCCACGCGGGGCCGAGCAAGCCCGCGGGAGCGTCGCTCGCCGAGCCCGTGGCCCGGCCGGCGTAGCGGTACCCGGATCCACTCTCGGACGGGGGCGAGGGAAACGTTGGTAACACCTCGTACACAACCCGACGTATGGCCGAGGACGTCACCGAGGAGGACGGGGACGGACCGCCCGAGCGAGAGGGATCGGAGGTACACCCGCTCGAGCGGACGGCCCCGGTGTACGTGGAGGCGACGGACGGCTACGTGGACATCAGACAGCCGAAAGGCGATCCGACGCTGTACACGCCCGAGGAGGCCCGCGACATCGCCCGCGACATCCTCGCGGCGGCCGACGCGACCGAGCGGGGCACCGGGAAGCGGACCGATCCACACGACGGGCGGGGGTAGCCGGGAAGGGAGCCGGCCAGCCGTCGCGATGACGCGATCGATGGTGTGTGGGCCACGAACGCGGAGGGTGCTCGGCCGGAGGGTCGCGTGGACGACCTGCTATCACGGTTCTCGCGATGTTTAATACCCGATAGCTCCTCGCGGGGGGTATGGATTCCCGAAGAACACCCTTCGACATGTTCGACGAGATGGAACGAGCGTTCGACCGGATGCGCCGCTCCATGTGGGGCGGTCACGACACCCGAAACTGGGACACCCACCACGCGCTCTACGGGGACGAGCTCGACTACGGACACGAGTTCGACTCCAACCTGAGCGTCGAGCACACCGACGAGAGCTACGTGGTCCTCGCCGACCTCCCTGGCTTCGAGAAGGAGGAGATCGACCTCCGGTACGACGACGGCATGCTCCACATCGCTGCGACCCACGAGGTCGACGACGGCGAGTACGCCCGCTCGCGCCGGGTCCGCGAGTCGGTCTCCATCGCCGGCGACGTCGTCGTCGACGACATCGAGGCGAGCTACCGGAACGGCGTCCTCGAGATCCACGTCCCCGTCGAGACGGACGGCGTGGACGACGAGGCCCACCACATCGACATCGAGTAGTACTGCCGGCCAAACGTTCGTGAAGAGTTCCGACACTCCGGAGTGCCGAGTGTCATCGTTACGGCAGACAGGACGAGCGAGGAGCACCCGTTCGGAGGTGTCACATTGATGTACCTGTAGTCACTCCTTCCGTCAACGAACCATGTCGAGCGAGACCACCGGCTGGCGCGAGGCCGAGGCGGCGTACACGGACGAGGTGATCGGTGACGACACCATCCCCCGGCTGTTCGAGGCGGCCGCCGGACGCCACGCCGACCTCGAGGCCCAGTGGTACAAGGGCGGCGTCTACGAGCGATCGCTGGCCGACGGGGTGGTCCCGCCCGCGCCGCCCGACCAGTACGCCGCACTCACGTACGGCGAGATGCGCGACGTCGTCCGGAACCTCGCCGCCGGCTTTCGCGAGCTCGGGGTGGCGTCGGGCGACAGGGTCGGCATCCTCGCCGACACCCGGATGGAATGGGCACAGAGCGACCTCGCGCTGCTCGCGGCGGGCGCCGTGGTGACGACGGTCTACACGGAGTCCTCGCGGTCGCAGGTCGAGTACCTCCTCTCGGATCCGGAGGCCGACGGCGTCGTCGTCGAGAACGCCGAACTCTTAGAGCGGGTGCTCGACGTCGAGGACGGCCTCGACCTGGCGTTCGTCGTGGTCCTCGACGAGTTCGGCGGCCACGACGACCGCGACGACGTCTACAGCCTGGCGGAGGTCCACGGACTCGGCGCGGAAGCGTTCGACCTCGAGCACTACGAGTCCTGGCTCGACGAACGGGGATCCGACGACCTGGCGAGCCTGATCTACACCTCCGGGACGACCGGCAAGCCCAAAGGGGTGATGCTCACCCACCGGAACTTCCGTGCGAACGTCAACCAGTGCCGAAAGCGGTTCGCCCCGCGGCCCGACAGGGACCCGGACGTACCCTCGATCGACGAGAGCGACCGCTCGCTGTCGTTCCTGCCGCTGGCGCACGTCTTCGAGCGGCTCGCCGGCCACTACCTGATGTTCGCCACGGGAGCGACCGTCGCCTACGCCGAGTCCTCCGACACCGTCGCCGAGGACATCGGGCTCGTTCGGCCGACCGTCGCCACCTCGGTTCCACGGGTCTACCAGCGAATCTACGACAGCATGCGCGAACAGGCCTCGGAGTCGGGGTTCAAGTCCCGCGTGTTCCAGTGGGCCGTCGGCGTGGGCCGGCGGTACGCCACCACGGACCGGCCGGGGCCGCTCCTCCGGGCGAAGTACGGGCTCGCGGATCGACTGGTGTTCTCGACGGTCAAAGAGCAGATGGGCGGCAACGTGGAGTTCTTCGTCTCCGGGGGCGGCTCGCTCTCCAAGCGGCTCGCCGAACTGTTCGACGGGATGGGGCTGCCCATCCTCGAGGGGTACGGCCTCACCGAGGCCTCGCCGGTCGTCTCGACGAACCCGCCCGAGGACATCCGCGCCGGGACGCTCGGGCCGCCGCTCCACGGGATCGAGACGAAGATCGACGGCGACGCCATCACCGAGGACCAGCGCGAGAGCGCCTCGGGAACGATCGGCGAACTGCTCGTCAAGGGCCCGAACGTCACGCAGGGATACTGGAACCGGCCGGACGCGACCGAGGGCGCGTTCACCGAGGACGGCTGGTTCCGAACCGGCGACATCATCGAGCGGACCGAGGACGGCTACCTCGTCTACCACGACCGGCTCAAGGGGATCCTCGTCCTCGACACGGGGAAGAACGTCGCACCCGGACCCATCGAGGATGAGTTCGCCACCTCCGACCGCGTCGACCAGATAATGGTGATGGGCGACGACGAGAAGTTCGTCTCCGCGCTCTGCGTCCCGAACTTCGAGGGGGTCGAACGCTGGGCCGAGCGCAACGACGTCGACCTGCCCGAGGACCCCGCCGCGATCTGCGAGAACGAGGCGGTCCAGCGGTGGATCGACGAGGAGATCATCGAGGTGAACGAGGAGTTCTCGAAACACGAGCGGATCAAGGAGTTCCGGCTCGTCCCCGACGAGTGGACGCCGGAGAACGACCTCCTGACGCCCTCGCTGAAGCTCAAGCGGCGGAACATCCTCGCCCGCTACGAGGAGCAGGTCCGGGAGATCTACGGCCGGGAGGCGGCGGCCGCAGCCGTCGACGACTGATAGCCCTCGGCCGGCTGCCACGACCCGTATCAGTCGAGCCGTTCGGCCGCCTGCTTCGAGACGAGGTTCTCCGCGTTCGGCGTCGGGAGCGTCACCACGTCCTCCGGGGAGAGGTCGTACGAGCGGCCGTCGATGCCGTAGATGTCACCCACGTCGGTCGTGACGCGCACCGTCGTGCGCTCGACCGGTTCGTCCCCGTCCGGACCCACGCCGAGGCCGTCCTCGAGGGGCTCGCCACCGGCGTCGTCCGATCCGCCCATAGCGCTCTCGAGGTCGAGCGGCTCGTCGGCCGCCGGCCCGTCCGTGTCCGATCGGCTCCCGCGGTCACCAGTGGCGGGGCCTCCCTCGGAATCCTCGTCCGGGGTCGCCTGGTCGGTCGGGACTCCCTCCGAGGCTCCGGATGGGTCGTCCGTCCCGGCCGTGCGGTCGACGTCGGTCGTCGTCCCCGCCCCGTCGGCGGGGGTGCAGTCCAGGTCCGGTGACTCCCCGTCGAGTACCGAGAGCACGTGCTCGCGGTTCCGCTCGATCCGATCGACGAGCGTCTCGAACAGCCGCTCCTCCTCGGTCGTCAGCCCCTCGTCGTCGCAGGGCATCCCCGCGGCGGCGATGGACGCAAGCTTGACGACCTTTCCGACGCGGCGCTCGTAGATGGATTCGACCGTCTGTTCGGCGGTCCTGATTTCGTCGCTGAGCCGCTCGATCTCGGGGTCGTCGAACGGGTTGTCCGACTCGGCGGCCTGCTCGGTCCGCTTCGAGCGGAGCTCCCCGATGTACTCGCCGGCCTCCTCGTAGAACGAGGCGCGCAGGTGCTGCAGGCTGCTCGCCTGGCGTTCCCTGCTCTGGACCGACTGGAGCTCTTCGAGCTTCATTCCCTTGCCTTCTCGGCGCTTCCCCGCGCCATGGCGAACACGCCGAGGTGTTCCGGGACGGACTGAACACCCGCATGGAGATTAAACTTCTCCCCGCCGAGCGTCACCGAGAGCGGCTCCGCGAGATCGACCATGATCCGGTTCCCGCGGAAGGTGTCGGCGACGGCGTCGACCAGCGGATCGAACCCCTCGAGGTCGTCCCGGTCGATGCGGCACACCCGAAGGCCCGTCCCGCCGTGGAGGCTCCCGGGGAGGCGGATCAGCCGGTTGATGTCGGTCGTCACCGGCTCGTCGATCGGCGCACCGTCGGCCTCGCGGACCCCCTCGAACAGCTGTTCCGCCACGCCGTAGAACGCGGGGTGGACGTCGACGTTCCCGGACGCGACCGCCTCGCGGTTCTCCCTGGCGGCCCGCAGCGCCGCGCGGGCCTTCCCCTCCCCGATGCCGTCGAACTCCCGGAGCCTGGAGAGCGCCTCCTCCTCCGGCGCATCGAGGAGTTCGTCGACGAGTTCGAGCAGGTGGCGGTGGATCCGTCCGGCCCACCCACCCTCGGTGGGGAGCGTGCGCTTGTCCGCGGGGGTCTTCCGGCCGAACCCCTCGACCTGCTCGCGGCGGACCAGCCCGTCGAACGTCACGCCCAGCCCGCGGACGTAGTCGACGACCTCCCGTCGCTCCTCGCGCCCGAGCGCCTGGACGCCGGTGTCCCGAACGTGGACGTGGTAGCCCCGCCCGCCCGAGAACACGACGACGCACTCCTCGAACCCGAAGTCGGACTCGACGAAGTCGAGCAGGTCGAGGAGTGCCGCCTTCCCGGCCTCGAGCATCTCCCCGTACCCGTCGGTCTCGAGGTCGATCCCGGGGAGGTGGTCGGCGTCGATGTCGAAGATCAGGTCCGAGCCCCGCCAGCCCTTCCCCCCCATCGAGTCCTCGCCGGGGTGGTCGTAGCGGCCGGCGGAGAAGTAGGCGTGACGGGGTCGCTCGCGGGCGAGGAACGCCCCGAGGTCCGCCCCGCCGGTGAGGTCCAGCAGCGACTCGTGGCGGACCATCGTCGTCCCGCCCGGCGAGAACGGGATGTACCCCCACTCGCGCTCGTTGGCCGCGGGCGGGGCCGTGATCCCCTCCGACCGGGCGACCCGCCGGTAGTGGTCGCCGAACCGCCCCCTGAGGTACTCCCGGGTCCGATCCTCCATCGCTCCCGGAGGCTACACCCGCCCGGACAAAGGGTTGCCGGTCGTTCGTCGCGGGAGTCGATCCACCCGACGTTCGGGTCGAGGGTCCGTCCCTCTCCCCGGTGTCAGGTCATTTAAGCCCCGCGCCCGCACGAGGAGCTGTATGCAACGCGTTGACGTCGCCGTGGTCGGCGGGGGGCCGGCCGGGGCCTCGGCCGGCCGGGCGGCGGCCGTAGAGGGGGCCGACACGCTCGTCGTCGAGAAGGGTGTCCCCCGCGCCGACCGGGAGGGGCTCGGCCCCGACTCGACGGACGCCGCCGGTATCCTCGACTACTGGGTGGACATCATGGACCTCGACGAGGAGATCCCGGAGCACGTGAAGCTCCGGGAACTGACGGGGGCGGACTTCCTCTCGCCGAACGAGTCGCTCGCGCTCGACTCGACCGGCATCGACTCGTCGTACCCGAACTTCGGGTTCACGTTCCAGCGCGCGCGGATGGACGACTGGCTCCGCGAGCGGGCCGAACGTTCGGGCGCCGAGTACCGCGTCGGCTCGGGAGTCGCCGAGGTGGAGTCGGAGCTCACCGGCCGGCCCTCCCACACCCTCACGCTCCGGGACGGCACCGAGGTCGAGACGGAGTACCTGATACTCGCCGACGGCCCACAGCGCACGGTCACGGGCCAGGTGCTCGACCCGCTCCTGCCGGACGGTTCGTTCGAGAAGATAGCCTCGACGCGCGCGAACCACATCGCCTACCAGGAGTACCGCGAGATACCCGAGGAGCTGTTCGAGCCCGACCGCCTGAAGTTCTGGTGGGGGATGATGCCGGGCGAGACGGCCTACCCGTGGGTGTTCCCGAACGACGGGCGGGTCGCCCGGGTCGGCCTGACGATGCCGATCGGCCTGGACATCGAGGCGGTCGAGGACCGGCACGCCTACTCGCTGCTCCGTCCCGAGGACGAACGGGTCCCGCAGGGGGCGACCTACATCGAGCGCCTGCTGGAGTACGCCTACCCCGACTACGACCTCGGGGACTTCCCCCTCGTGACCGATCGGGGGAAGCGGAACGGCACGGAGACCTACCCCATCTCCTCGACGCGGCCAATCGAGTCGCCGACGGCCGCGAACGTCGCCGTCGCGGGCGGGGCGATGGGCACCACGAGCGCGTTCCACGAGGGCGGGGACCACGTCGCCATCCGCTCGGGGAAGATCGCCGGGCGACTCGCCGCGCTCGGGGCGCTCCGGGCGTACAACACAGAGTGGCAGCGGGCCATCGGCGAGGAGGTGCTCCGGAACGTCGCCATCGCGGAGATGGTCGCCGACTTCGGCCCCGACGACTGGGACCGGCTGTTCCGGATGATCAACTCGGTGATGCCCGAGGGTGCCCGCTACGCCGTCCGCGACGTCGCGCTGACCGGGCTCTACGGGATGCGGCTGTTCCTCGGGTACCGGTGGACCAAGCTCCGCTACCGCGACGGCGCGTACTGCCAGATACGCGAGGACGACTACGCGAGGTAGTTCGTTCCGGAGTCAGTCGGTCGTGTCGCCCCCGGGTGTCGGCGTCGACTCGCCGACGAACCGCGCGCGGAGTTCGGCGTCCGGCACCATACACGCCTCTCGCTTCCCGAAGAGACGGTAACGGACCCGACCGACGAGGTCGTATCCGACGTCACGCACCGGCCGAGGGACGTGCTCGAGAACCCGGAGCCACCGCCACGGCCGGTCGAGGTGTCGGGCGATACGGACCGCTCCGTCGCTCTTCCGGTGGGCCTCGCCGTCCCCGAGGTAGACCAGCGAGTCGAAGTAGTCCGTCGGGAGGTCGTGGGCGGCGAGCAGTTCCCGGCCGGTCTCGGACCGGAGCGGGGCGAACCGGAGGCTCCCGTCGTCGTGTTCGTGGATGAACCGAACCGACCACGAACAGAAGTTACAGACGCCGTCGAAGAGGACGACCGCCCCATCGTCCGGGAGGTCCTCGAGCACGCCGGTCGATCCGTCCATGGCCGCCGTAGGTCACCCACCCACTCAAGCCTCCCGAAAGGGGGAAACGTCCGGGCGGTCAAGGACGGGTGCGCGCCCCAAGTCCCCGCCCCGAGTTCACGTACCAGCGTGCGATGAGGGCGCGGAGAACCCGGGCGTGCATACAGGTGTGGTCCCGACCTATCGGGCCCGCCCGGCACGAGGGTTATCCGGCCGACGCGGCACGCCGCCACGGGATGACGCCGGTCGTTAGTGTTTCGGGCGTACATCCTTTCGACGGTATCGGTGATAGATTGAGCTGAGGTGTACCATTCCTCTGAGAGTCGTTCGTTCGTAGAAGGAAAACGATAGGGTAGTCGGATGCGAATTTCCGATGATGACCGACTCGTTTTGGTATCCGTCGGTCGAAGACGTTCTCGACATCCACGAGGACATTGTCTCGGAGTATCCGGACACCAGCTCAGGCGTCCAGAATCGCGGAGATATCGAATTCGCACTGGAGTACGTCAGCGAAGGGAGCTTCGGGTCGGTTCCGGAGGGGATTCACGAGAAGGCGTTTCATCTGCTTCGACTCCTCGTCGCCAACCACCCGTTCGTGGACGGAAACAAGCGCACCGCACTTAACACGACGACGGTGTGCTATCTGCTCAACGGTCGCCAGTTCGAATACGACGAGGAAATCAGAGAGATACTGGCGAAGTTCGGCACCGACGAGAATGCCGTCGACGAGGACGACGTGCTCGAATATCTTCGAGCACACACGACTGAGGTCGATTTGAACGAAGTGGTCGAACGATGGCGAGGCAACCTCATCGAGTACGGACTTGATCAGTTGTCCGACGGATCTTCGGACCCGAACGATTAACCGGACTCGTGGTCAGGACATAGACATGGCGACCGAAGAGAAGACGGGCGGACGAACGCCACTTGACGACGTGATGGAGGATATTCGTCGAGAACTCGTGTTGCGAGTCGCCAAGGCTGATCGGGACGAACACCGCGATATTTACGACGCCCTCGAAAACGAATAGCGTTCTCACGTCCGTCTGTTCTCGATTCGCAGACACGTGAGTTTCACTTCCGCCGAGCCTACTAGTAGCTTCTCGCCTGGTAGTGTTCCGGGCGTACATTTCGATCGTGTCACACACTGCTCGAGTGATCCGACTGTCCGATCGACGAACCATCCCGTGACCCGGGCCTGCCGTGCGAGGAGAACATCGATACGCGTGGTCCGAACGGAGCGAGTCGACCTCGGCCCGGAGCTCGCTCCCCCCTCGAACGACTCGCCCACTTTCGAGAACACGTCCCGACCGGAGGACGAGTCCACACCGAAACGAGGGGCGAGGGTCGTCCCCTGCGGTATCGGGATCTCGACCGCGGGTGGACGAGCCGTCACGTGGGAGAGGGTGTATCGCCAACAGGGACGGCGTACGGCGGGTTCCGCGTTCCGGAGTCCGCTCCGGTCGGGAGCGTTGGCCGTCCGAACGAGCGTCCGAACGCCGTCCGGGAACCCCTGACGATGGTCGCTACTCGTACAGTTCGTCGAACCGCGCCGCGAGTTCCGTGTCGTTCGTCGTGATGCCGCCGGCGTCGTGGGTCGTCAGCCGTACCTCGACCTCGCGCCAACCGATGGTGAGTTCGGGGTGGTGGAACGCCTCCTCGGCGAGCCCGGCGGCGCCCGAGGCGAATCCCACGCCACCGAGGTAGGAGTCGAACTCGTAGGTGCGGACGATCTCGTCGCCATCGCGGTCCCAGTCCTCGGGGAGTCGCTCGGCGATCCCCTCGTCGGAGAGCAGGTCTGGCATACCTCGGTCCTCGGTCGCCCGGCACATAAGCGTGGTCCGTCCGGGCCCCGACCCGGGCACCGGCCGGCGGACGGGGCCGCGTTCCGGTCGGGCGTCGACCGGGGAAATCGGTATGGTAGTGTAGCACATACGGTCGGGCATGACGCCGACCCCCGTCACTCGTCCGACCGCTTCCGAGTGGTCGTGTCCGGAGTGCGACTCCGGGCTCGCGAACTGCCAGGGTCTGCTCGCCTGTACGGACTGTGAGTGGGTCGAGCGCCCCTAAGTCCGCTCGAACGCGAGGAGACTGTCCTCTCGGGTCTCGGAGGTCTCCACGACCGGCCGGACCGACTCGCCGACCTCGGGGGCGGCCTCGGCGTCGAGGACGATACCCGTCACGCGCACGGGGCCGAACTCCGCGACGACGGTCGCGTAGGGGGCGTCGTCCGCGAACCGCGGCGGCGGGACGTGGACGACGGTGCGGGTGACGACCTCGCCGGTCTCGGCCAGCGGGGTCTCCTCCAGTTCCCTCGAGCCACAGTCGGGACAGACCCGCCGCGGCGGGAGGTGGCCGTGGCCGTTCTCGCAGGCGAGGTAGAACCCCTCGCCAGCCTCTATCGCTTCGAGGAGGTCGTCGTAGCCGTCGTCGCGGTACTCGCGGGTCATTCCGCTACCTCCAGGACGTGGACGACGGCGCTGGCGACCGTCCCGCCGGCGTTGTGCGTCACGCCGACGCCGTCGTCCGGAACGGCGTCGCTGTTCGGGTGGTCCCCCCGGAGCAGGCGGGTGGCCTCGACGACCTGCGAGGCGCCCGTCGCACCGACCGGATGACCCTTCGCCTTCAACCCGCCCGAGAGATTGACGGGGAGCCGACCGTCGCGGGTCGTCTCGCCGTCTCGGGCGGCGCCGACGCCCTCGCCGGGGTCGTAGAACCCCAGCTCCTCGATGGCGAGCACCTCCGCGATGGTGAAACAGTCGTGGACCTCCGCGAAGTCCACGTCGTCCGGACCGACGCCGGCCTCGGCGTACGCCTCCTCGGCGGCGTCGGCGGTCGCGGGTGCCCGCTCGACCTCCGCCCGGTCCTGTAGCGCGAGGCTGTCCCCGCCCTGGCCGGTCCCCGTGACGGCGACCGGCGCGTCCAGGCCCCGTTCCTCGGCGTACGTCCCCGAGACGAGCACGAGCGCGGCCGCGCCGTCCGTGATGGGACAGGCGTCGAACAGGCCGAGCGGTTCGGCGATCATCGGGGCCTCCAGGGCCTCATCGACGGAGACCTCGCGGCGGAACTGCGCGTACTCGTTCTCCAGGGCGTTGTCGTGGCTCTTCACCGCGACGTGTGCGAGGTCCTCGCGCGTCCCGCCGAACCGCTCGAAGTACGCGCGGGCCATCAGCGCGTACGCGCCGGGGAAGGTGACGCCGGCCCGGACCTCGTAGAGCTCGTCGGCGGCCATCGCCAGGCCCTCGGTCGCGCCCGCCGTGCCGACGTTGTGCATCCGCTCGGCCCCGCCGACGAGAAGGACGTCGGCCTCGCCGCTCCGGACTCGCTTCACCGCCTCTCGGACGGCGACGCCCGCCGACGCACACGCGCTCTCGTAGCGCGTCGCGGGCACACGGAGCCCGGCAGCCTCGGCCATCAGCGGCCCCTGGTGGCCCTGGGCCTCCGTCACTTCGCCCATGAAGTTCCCGTAGAGCAGTGCCTCGACGTCCCCGTGCGGGACGTCCGCCTCCCCGAGGGCCGCCGCGGCCGCCTCCCCGAAGAGGTCCCGTCCCGTCCGGTCGGGATGAGCGCCGAAGTGGGTGAGCCCCACCCCGGCGACCCGTACCTGATCCATACGCCCCGACCGGCCTCGTCGGATAAAAGCCTGCCCGCTTCGACGTCTCCCGTGCAGAACCACGGGGTACCTTCGGGTACCTTCGGGGACCGACGGCGTTCGTCGTGCCCGTCCTCCACGCACCGGATACCCCTGCCTCGCCGGGAACCACAGCCGCTATAGTTCGCCCGCCCGGAGTTCCCGGGGATGAGTGCCGACGCCGCGGCCGAGGGAGTCTCGCGACGGCGGGCGTGGCTGATGGCCGCCCGACCACAGACGCTGCCCGCCGGGGCCTCGCCAGTCGTCGTCGCGACGGGGCTGGCCGTCCACGAGGCGGTGTTCGCCCCCCTGCCCGCGCTGTTCGCCCTCCTCGGGGCCCTCCTGATCCAGGTGGGGACGAACTTCGCCAACGACTACTACGACGCGGTAAAGGGCGCGGACACCGAGGACCGGGAGGGGTTCACCCGCGTCACCGCCGGCGGGCTCGTCCCCGCGGCGTCGGTCCGGCGGGCGATGTACCTCACCTACGCCGCGGCGGTCCTCGTCGGCATCTACCTCGTATACGTCGGGGGCCTCCCCATCGTCGTGGTCGGGCTCTCGGGGATCGCCGCCGGGATACTCTACACCGGCGGTCCCTACCCCTACGGCTACCGGGGGCTGGGTGACCTCTTCGTCTTCGTCTACTTCGGGCTCGTCGCGGTGGTCGGAACCTACTACGTCCAGGCGGTGGCCTCGGCGTCGGTCGGGGCGTTCCCGTTCTCGGTCCCCGCCGGTAC
This sequence comes from Haloarculaceae archaeon, assembly GCA_036625905.1. Classification (GTDB taxonomy): domain Archaea; phylum Halobacteriota; class Halobacteria; order Halobacteriales; family Haloarculaceae; genus Salinirubellus. The sequence goes on along the minus strand of JAZKST010000035.1, from coordinate 24,317 downwards.
CGTGCCCCTCGCGGCGGTCGTCGCGTCGCTCCCCGCCGCCGGCCTCTCGACGGCCATCCTCGTCGTCAACAACGTCCGTGACCGCGAGACCGACCGGCGGGCGGGCAAGCGCACCCTCGCCGTGATGCTCGGCTACCGCTTTTCGAGGGTGGAGTTCGCCCTCCTGGTCGGGATGTCCTACCTCGTCCCGGTGGTGTTCTACCTCACGGGGTTCGGCCCGTTCGTCCTCCTGCCGCTGGTGACCGCACCCCTCGCGGCCCGGCTCGGACGGACGGTGTTCGCACACACCGAGGGCGCGGCGCTGAACCCCGCCCTGGAGACGACGGGAAAGCTGCTCGCGGCCCACTCGGTCCTGTTCGCCGTCGGGCTTGCGCTCACTCGAGTCATATGAACGTCGAGCCGTTCTCGCTGTCGCTCGCACGGCCGCTCTCGACCGCCCGGGGGGAGATACTGGACCGCGAGGGGTTCCTCGTCGGGGTCACACACGACGACGAGGTGGGCTGCGGCGAGGCGACCCCGCTCCCGGGCTGGACCGAGTCGCTCGGCAGGTGTCGGGCGGCGCTCGAAGCGGTCGACTGCGACGCCCCCGCGCTCGCGCTCGCCGGGATGGACGGGACGCCCGCGGCCCGCCACGGCCTCGAACTCGCGCTGTTCGACGCGGCGTCTCGTAGCCGAGACGAACCGCTCTATCGGTACCTGGGGGGAGAGGCGACCGTCGACCGGGTGCCCGTGAACGCCACCGTCGGCGACGGCCCGCCCGCACGGACGGCCCGACGGGCGAGCGAAGCGGTCGACGCCGGCTACCCCGCGGTGAAGGTGAAGGTCGGTGCCCGGTCGCTCGACGCGGACCTCGACCGGCTGACTGCGGTCCGGGAGGCCTGTCCGGACGTCGAACTCCGGGCGGACGCGAACGGCGCGTGGGAGCCGTCCACTGCGCGGCGAGCGCTCGCCGGCCTCGCCCGACTCGACGTCGCCTACGTCGAACAGCCGCTCCAGGACGCGGACCTCGCCGGCCACGCGGACCTACGCGGCGGTCCGGTGGGGATCGCGCTCGACGAGTCGCTCGCCTCGACCTCGGTCGACGAGGTGCTCGCGGCGGGGGCAGCGGACGTCCTCGTGCTGAAGCCGATGGCGCTCGGCGGTCCGGCCAGGGCGCGGGCGGCGGCGCTCCGCGCGCGGCGGGTCGGCGTCGAACCCGTCGTCACCACGACCGTCGACGGGGCGTTCGCCCGCGCCGCCGCGGTCCACGTCGCCGCCTCGATACCCGACGTCGCTCCCTGCGGGCTGTCGACGGCGTCCCGGCTCGTGTCCGACCTCGTCGAGGAGGACCCGGTACCCGTCGGGGACGGCCGGGTTCGCGTCCCGTCGGGACCGGGGAACGTCGAGTCGCCCTCGCGAGGAGACGGGCCGGGCGGCTGAGCGAAAGTTCAATAGGGGGTACCCTCCTCAACGGTGGAGTATGCGGGACTGGCTGGCCCACCGTGCCGATTCGACGCCCGAGGCCCCGGCGCTGTGCGACGGGACCGGCACGGTCACGACGTACGGGGCCCTCGACGGCGACGTCGAGGAGCTCGCGGGCCGCCTGTCCGCCCACGGGGTGGGGGTCGACGACCACCTGGGCGTCGTCATGGAGACGCGGCCGTCGTTCGTCGAGGTAGTCCACGCGGCGATGCGCGTGGGCGCGACGCCCGTCCCGCTGAACGCCCGCGGAACGGCCACCGAACTCGCCGAACGGCTCGACCTCGCGGACGTCGACTGCCTGCTCTGTGAGTCGGACACGGCCGAGCTGGCCGTCGAGGCCGCCGGAACGCTCGACCGGGAGCTCCCGGTCGCCGGGGTGGACGGCGGGACCGGCGGCGCCGCGGACCTGCTCGGGACCACCCCGGAGGCGTTCGAGGTGCCCGCGATCACCATCGACGGGATCGAACTCATGCTGTTCACCTCGGGGACGACGGGCCGCCCGAAGGCGGTCTGTCTCACGGCGGCGAACCTGGCGGCCAGCGCCGCGGCCTCCGCCTTCCGGCTCGGCCTCGACCCCGAGGACCGCTGGCACGTCGCCCTCCCGATGTACCACATGGGCGGGCTCGCGCCGGTCTACCGGTCGGTGCTCTACGGCACCTCCGTCCTGGTCGAGGACACGCGCGGGGGGTTCGATCCCGACCACACCGTCGAGACCATCGAGTCGAACGGGGCGACCTGCACGTCGCTCGTGCCGACGATGCTCCGACGGATCCTCGACGCCCGGGAGGGGAACGAGAGCCCGTTCCCGGACTCGCTCCGGTTCGTGCTGCTCGGGGGCGCACCGGCCTCCGAGTCGCTCCTGGAGGCGTGTGCCGAGCGGGACGTTCCGGTCTGTCCGACGTATGGGATGACCGAGACGGCGTCGGGGATCGCCACCGCGACCCCCGGTGAGGCGCGCGAGCGTCCCGGGACCGTCGGGAGCCCGCTGCTGTTCACCGAGGTGACCGTCGTCGACCGGGACGGCCGGGCGGTCCCCCGCGGGGAGACGGGCGAGCTGGTCGTTGCCGGTCCGACCCTCACCCCCGGCTACTACGGCGAGACAGCCTCGACCCGGGCGCAGTTCTGCTCGTTCGGGTTCCGGACGGGGGACGTCGGCTACCGGGACGACGCGGGCCGGCTCTACGTGCTGAACCGGGTCGACGACCGCATCGTCACCGGCGGGGAGAACGTCGACCCCGGCGAGGTGCTGGCGGTGGTGAAGGAGGCTCCGGGCGTGTCGGACGCCGCGGTCGTCGGCCTGCCCGACGAGGAGTGGGGCCAGCGCGTCGCGGCGCTCCTCGTCCCCGACGGGGAGTTCGACCGCGAGGCGTTCGACCGCTACTGCCGCGAGCGCCTGGCCGGATTCAAACTCCCCCGGACCGTCCGCGAGGCCGAGGAGATCCCGAGGACGGCCTCGGGTACGGTCGACCGGGCCGCCGTCCGGGAGCGACTCGGGGGCGGCGATCGCCGGTAGATCGGTACGACGGTCCGTGCGAACGGCCCCGGCTGGTGGGTGTCCTCGAACCCCTACGCCCCGTTCTCGCGCTCCTGTGCGTCGACGACCGCCACGCCCGCGAGGTTGACGATGTCCTTGACCTCGTCGCCGCGCTGGAGGACGTGGACGGGCTTGTCCATCCCGACGAGCATCGGGCCGATCGCCTCGGCGCCGCCGAGCCGCTGGAGGAGCTTGTAGGCGATGTTGCCGGCCTCGAGGTTCGGGAACACGAGGACGTTCGCCGGCTCGTCGAGGTCGGAGAACTCGTAGGTGTCGGTGAGCATCTCCTCGACGACGGCGGTGTCGGCCTGCATCTCGCCGTCGACCGGGAACCCGATGTCGTGGTCGGCCCGGAGCCGCCGGGCGGCCTCGCGGACCTTCGCCGTCCCCTCGTTGCGGACGCTCCCGAAGTCCGAATACGAGAGCATCGCCACGCGAGGGTCGACGTTGAACCGCTCGGCGAGTTTGGCGGTCTGCTTGGCCACCTCCGTGAGTACGTCCGCGTCGGGGTCCTGGTTGACCGTGGTGTCTGCACAGAACATCACCCGATTCTTGAACGTCAGCATGTAGACGCCGGCGGCGTGCTCGACGTCCTCGGCCGTCCCCAGGACCTGCAGCGGCGGGCGGAGCGCCGAAGGGTAGTGGTGCATCAGCCCGGTGAGCATGGCGTCGGCGTCGCCCATCTCGACCATCACGCTCCCGAGGTAGTTGCCGTCCTCGACGAGCTCCCTGGCCTCCCGCCGGGTGACGCCCTTGCGCTTTCGCAGTTCGTAGAGCCGGTCGGCGTAGGCCTCCAGGTTCCCCTCCTCGGGGTCGACGATCTCCGGCTCGAAGTCCAGGCCGAGCCGCTGGCTCTGCTCCCAGATCCGCTCGCGGTCGCCGACGAGGACGGGCTCGGCGATGCCCTGCTCCCCGAGCTGGTAGGCCGCACGGACCATCTTCTCGTCGCCGCCCTCCGCGAGGACGACCCGCTTGGGTTCGGACTTGGCCTTGTTCAGGACGACGCGCATCATCTCCCGGGACTTCCCGAGGCGGGCCTCGAGCCGGTCGACGTACTGCCCCATCGCCATCTCCTTGCGGGCCACGCCCGATTCGACGGCGGCGCGGGCGACCGCCGGCGCCACCTCGAACAGCACGCGGGGGTCGACCGGCTTCGGGATGATGTACTCGGGGCCGTACTGGAGCGGCTCGTCCCCGTAGGCCTTCACGACAGAGTCGGGGACGTCCTGGCGGGCGAGGGTCGCGAGCGCCTCCGCGGCGGCCACCTTCATCTCCTCGTTGATCTCCGTCGCGCGGACGTCGAGCGCCCCCCGAAATATGAACGGGAACCCGAGGACGTTGTTCACCTGGTTCGGGTAGTCAGAGCGCCCGGTCGCCATGATGACGGTGTCCTCGCGGGCCTCCTTTGCGTCCTCGTAGGGGATCTCCGGGTCGGGGTTCGCCATCGCGAAGATGATCGGGTCCTCGGCCATCGACCGGACCATCTCGGCGTCGACGATGCCGCCGACCGAGAGGCCGACGAACACGTCCGCCCCCTCCATCGCCCCCGCGAGGTCGTCCTCGGGGACGTCCCGGGCGAACTCCCGCTTGAACTCGTTGACGTCGCCGGCCTCGGCCCGCGCCTCCGTGATGACACCCGAGGAGTCGAGCATCGTGATGTTCTCCCTCTGTGCCCCGAGCGAGACGTAGAACCGTGCGGTCGCGATGGCCGACGCACCCGCGCCCGAGACGACGATGTCGACGTCCCCCAGCTGTTTGCCCGCGACGTCACAGGCGTTCAGGAGGGCGGCCCCCGAGATGATGGCCGTCCCGTGCTGGTCGTCGTGGAAGACGGGGATCGACATCTCCTCGCGGAGCCGCTCCTCGATCTCGAAGCAGCCCGGCGCCTTGATGTCCTCCAGGTTGATACCGCCGAACGTCGGCTCCATCGCCGACACCGACCGGACGATGTCGCCCGGGTCCTGCTGGTCGAGTTCGATGTCGAAGACGTCGATGTCGGCGAACCGCTTGAACAGCACCCCTTTCCCCTCCATGACGGGTTTCGAGGCCTGGGCGCCGATGTCACCGAGGCCGAGCACGGCGCTCCCGTTCGAGACGACGCCCACCATGTTCCCCTTCGAGGTGTACGTGTACGCCTCGTCGGGGTTCTCGTGGATGGCCATGCACGGTGCGGCTACCCCCGGCGAGTACGCCAGCGAGAGGTCCCGCTGTGTGTTCGTCGGTTTCGTCGTGGAGATCGCTATCTTCCCCGGCGGGTCCCGCCGGTGGTATTCGAGTGAGTCCTCGTCCAGTCCCATGACGGGTCGCCGTCGTGGAGCGTGAAAAAGCTATCCGGTGGGCGACCGGTGGCACCCGACGCGGAACACCGTGCCGCCTCCCCCCGGACGAGCGCGGAACGCACCATACAAGTCGCCCCGCCACCGAGTGTCCGTATGGACCAGCGTACTCGTCGGCTCGCGGGCGCCTCGGCCGCGCTGACGTTCGTCCTCGTCCTGCTCGGGGTGTACACGGCGGCTGCCGGCGCCGGCCTGACCTGCGCCCAGCGGTGGCCGCTCTGTGACGGCGCCGTCTTCGGGCTGTTCCCCGCCGACGTTCCGTCGTTCGTCGAGTGGTTCCACCGGTTGTGGGCGATGATCACCGGGTTCGTCGTGATCGGGGCCACGGCGAGCGCGTGGCGCGGCGACGCCGACCGGCGCGTCACGTACGCGCTGGCCGGCGCGACGCTGATACTTCCCTCGCAGGTGATACTCGGGGCGCTGACCGTCACCCGGTACGAACTGCTGATACTCGTCGCCCACTTCGTCACCGCGTTCGCCATCCTCACGCTCCTGGTGGCGGGCGCCGTGTGGGCCTACGAGGGTCGGCTCGACGTCCCGACTCGCCGTCGACAGGCTGCCCTCCTCGCGACCGTGCTCCTCCCGGTTTACGTCCTGCTCTCCCCGCGGCTCCTGCTGGTCTACTCGCCGGCGGTGCAGGTGACGTTCTACGCCGTCGGGATGGTCGTCTACGCCGCGCTGGTCGGTGTCGCGCTCACCTCGAGGGCGACCGTTCGGGCGCTCGCTGCGGGGGGTGTCGCGGTGCTGTTCGTCGAACTCGTCGCCGGTCGGCAGGCCTACGGGGCGACGGGCGAGCTGCTGATGCTGGCCGGGGCGCTGGCCGTGTTCGCGGCCGCCGGCATCGTCGCGTGGCGCCTCCGCGGGGAGCGGGACGCGGCGAGCCCCGCCGGCGGGGCCGCGAGCGGCGGCTGACACTGACGACGACCGTCCGTACGACCGCCACGGGGGGCGGCTGCCCGCATCAGGATCAGAAGAAGTCCTCGAGCCCCGACTGCTGGTCGTCCTCCCCGGCTCCCTCCGCGCGCTCCTCCGGGTCCGATTCGTCCGCCGTCCCGCTCCCGTCTGCACTTCCGTCGTCGCCCGTCGCGTCCGCCAGCGTCGCCTGCCCGCCGGCGTCTTCCTCCTCGACCTCCCCGTCGTCCCCGATCGTGTTCGATCCGCCCTCGCCGTCCCCGGCACCGTCGAGGGTCTCGCGGGGGAGGAACGCGTCGCCGGAGTGCTCGACGGCCTCGCGCTCCCGGAGCTCCTCGGCGTCTTCGACGATGGACTGGACCTTGTTCGTCGACTCGCCCGAGCCGGTGACGAACGCGACGTGCTCGGCGTCCAGCTCGTAGCGGGCGGCGATCGCCACGGTCAGCTCGCGGGGCTTGCAGTAGGCCGTCATCGCCGAGAGGTACGGGAGGATCGACCGCCGGGCCGTCGCTACGCTCACCCCCTCGGCCTCGGCGACCTTCCGGGCGGCGTAGTCCCGTTTGTCCCTGGTCCCACGGGACCGCCCGAGCTTCGACCAGAACGACGGCGGGCTGTAGCGGGTCCACCCCCCCTTGGGCTCGCGACGGGAGGCCGCCACCCCCGCGGTCATGTTGTCGCTCGCGTAGCGCCAGAACCGGTACTGCTGGGTGGCCCGGGTCCGCCCGAGCCAGACGTCCGCGTCCGCGAGGTGCTCGTAGGCGTCCGCGAGTTCCGCCCCACCGTAGTCCTTCGGGACGTTGTCCTCGATCCAGTTGATCAGGTCGTCCGGCGTCTCGTCGACCTCGTAGGACGCCTCCAGGGCCTCCTGGGCGCCGGCCTCCTTGATGACGGTGTCGAGGTACTCGAAGATGCCCCGCTCCTTGTCCCGCGAGCCGGTGACGACGTCCTCCTCGACGAGGCGCCGGGTCCCCTCGGAGACGGCCTGGAGATCGTTCACGGCACCCCTGAGGTCCCCCCGGTTCCGCTCGGCGATGGCTTCGAGGGCGTCCGAGTCGTACTCGATGCCCTCCTTCCGGCAGATGTCCCGCAGGACGGGGACGATCGAACGGGGAGAGACGTCGCGGAACTCGACGGTCTCGCAGGCGTTGCGGAGCCCCCGGCTCATGTCGTAGAACTCGTTGGCGATGAGCACCACCGGCTGGCCCGCCTCCTTCACGAGCCTCGTGATGGCGCGGGTCCCCCCGCGGTCGGCGTTTCCGTGGACGTTGTCCGCCTCGTCGAGGATCAGCAGTTGCCGCCCGCTCTCGACGCCCCCGCCGCCGCCGTAGTCGATGGTCCGCAGCGACTGGTTCATCGCCGCGCCGCCCGCCAGTCGGTCGATCTCGTCACCGGTACGGGAGTCGCTGGCGTTGAGCTCCATGACGTCCCAGCCCATGTCGCTGGCCAGCGCGTGCGCGGCGGAGGTCTTGCCCACCCCCGGCGCGCCGTGGAGGATGACCGCCTGCCGGTGGTCGTCCCAGGACTCGGCCCACTCCCGGAGCGCGTCGCGGGCCGTGTCGTTGCCCCGGACCTCCGACAGCGTCGTCGGGCGGTACTTCTCCGTCCAGTCGGTCATTACCGGAGGGAGGCGCGAGGCGCGTTTAGTGGTTGCGGAGCGGCATTACCGACGTCACTGGTCGAGCCGGACCAGTTCGTTCGAGAGTTCGGCGAGTGGATAGTGAGAGAGAACCCTCTCGAGCGTTCTAACCGCTCCTTCCGGATCGTCACGAAGGTAGTTCGCGTCGGTGTACACGACGACCCCGGCGTGTTCTACCGTGTCCGATAGCGCTCCGGAGAAGTCCTTCCTGTCGTGTGTGATGAGGAGATGGCCGCGGTCACCGCAGTATCGCAGTAACTCCTCGTCGTCCGTCGCCTTGCCGAACACCGCTCTGGCTTCGACGACCTCGTAACCGTTCGAGCGAAGCGTGGTGATGAAGACCCGTGGAACGTGCTCGTCGGTCAGGAGGGGCACAGCTACGTCGCCGGTTCCGGCGGCGACAACGACTCGTCGGCGAGTGACCGCTCGTCCTCGTCGTGCACACGTCGCACCTCGCGCATCTCCTCGGGGTGTTCGTGGTAGTACGCGAGCGTCGAGTAGATCTCGCCGAGCGACAGGTCGAGCTGGTCGGCGACGTCGACCGGAGAGTGGCCCCGTTCGACCACCAGCTCGTGGACGTGAAGGACGCCGACGCGCGTCCCCTCGATTCGAGGGTCGCCGCCGAGAGCGCCTTCGGTCCGAACGATTTCGACCACCGGGGGGTACTAGCGTGTGTTCGAATATAAACCCCCGTTCGGAACGTCTCGGATGGAGCCGCCGTACCCACGATTATGTCCACCGGCTCGTCCAGTCGGTCGTTACCGGAGGGAAGCACGAGGTGCGTCTGGTGGTTTCCGGAGCTACTCCTCGCCGGCAGACCGAGAGGTCCCCCGATACGGATATCGTTACTCGCCTCCCGCCCGTTCGCCCTCGTAGGCGTCGAGCCAGTCCGTGACGGCTCCCTGGATCGCGGCGGTCGTGCTCCCGAGATTCAACATCCCGTAGCCGTTCGCCGCCTTCTCGTTGACGTCCTCCATCCCGAACCCGAGGCCGCCGACGGGAACGACCGCGTCGACGGCCCTCGACCGAACCGTCTCGACGGCCGCCTGGACGTCGGGGTGGTCGATCTCGCCGGGGTGTCCGGGCGACACCCAGAGATCGAACGGGCCGATGAGGACGAACCCCAGCTCCGGGACCTCCAGGATTTCGTCGATGTTGCCGACGGACGCCTCGTTCTCGACTGTGACGCCGACGAGGGTCTCCCGGTCCTCGGTGGCGACGTAGTCCTCGGCGAGTCCCCACCGCCGAGCGCGGGGCGCGGCGAGCCCCCGGTCGCCAGGGCCGCCGTCGTACCGGAACCGGGCCGAGCGGACCGCCTCCCGGACCTCCGCCTCCGTCTCCACGCGCGGGAGGAACAGGCTCCTGACGCCGAGGTCCAGGGCCTTCCGCACCAGCGTCGGGTCCGTGTCGGGGAGCCGAACGAGCGGTTCGATCCCCGTCCGCTCGGACTCGGAGACCGCACCCAGGAGCTCCTCGCCGTACTCGTAGACGAACGTGTGGTAGGCGTCGGAACGCCCCCCGGTCGGGGGCAACGAGAATATAAATAGTTGTATTTATGTCGGTCGGGACACGAGGGGCCGTCATGGCGGCCCTGGAGGGGGTCACGGCGTCGGAGCTCCGCGAGGCCCTGGAGACGGCCGAGGACCCCAAAGCGGTGAAGCGACTGACGATCGCGCTGGCGTACCTCGACGGCGTCCCCGTGGGGACGCTCGTCGATCGCTACGGCGTCCCGCAGTCGACGATCTACTCCTGGCTCGACCGGTTCGAGGAACGGTCGCTCGACGACGCGCTCCACGACGACGACCGGCCCGGTCGGCCCCCGAAACTGGACCCCGAGCGGCGGGAGACGCTCGCCGACCAGCTCGCGTCACCGCCCGACGAGTTCGGGTACGACGCCACGACGTGGACGCCCGAGCTCCTCCGCGAGCACGTCGAACGGGAGTTCGCCGTGCGGTACTCCGTCGGCCACGCCCGCCGGCTGCTGGCCGAGCTCGTCTCCGAGTGATCGGCCCGACCGGCCGCCGACGGACACGCGAATTTACAGGAACTTATATTTTTATTGGGCCGGGTTCCACGCGCACCGTTTATACCTCCCCCGTTCGTGACCCTCGACATGACTGTCGACCTGGACGAGATCGAGCGGACGGCAGTGGTCGGTGCCGGACAGATGGGCCGGGGAATCGCCGCCGTGTCGGCGCTCGCGGGCTACGAGGTGGCGCTCTGTGACATCGACGAGGAACAGCTATCCGAAGCGGTCGAGGAGATCGAGTGGAGCCTCGGGAAGGCGGTCGACCACGACCGGGCGACCGAGTCCGAGAAGGGGGCCGCGATGGACCGGCTGGAGACGTACACGGCGACCACCGAAGGGGTCGCCGACGCGGAGTTCGTCACCGAGGCGGCTCCCGAGAACCAGGATCTCAAGGAATCGATCTTCGAGGACCTCGACGAGCACGCCCCCGAGGAGGCCATCCTGGCGACGAACACCTCCGGGTTGAACATCACGCACATTGCGGAGGTCACGGACCGCCCCGAGCAGGTCTGTGGCACCCACTGGTTCAACCCGCCGATGCTGATGGAGCTGGTGGAGGTCATCGAGACGGAACACGTCGACCAGGGCGTCGCGGACACGGCCGAGGCGTTCATCGAGGGGCTCGGGAAGACGCCCATCCGGTGCCGGATGGACATCCCCTCGTTCATCGTCAACCGGCTGATGCGCCCGTACGGCCGGACGGCGGTCTGGTACGTCCAGTGGGGCGAGGCGGGGATCGAGGAGATCGACTCCGCGATGAAGTACCGGGCGGGGTTCCCGATGGGGCCGTTCGAGCTCGCGGACTACACCGGCTCCATCCAGCTCTCCGTCGAGGCCGAGGATGGCCACCTCACCGACGACCGCCCGCTCAAGTACGACACGCCCGTGCCGGACCTGATCCACGAGAAGTACGAGCAGGGCCACTACGGCCGGAAGTCCGGGAGGGGCTACTACGAATACGCCGAGCAGGACCAGCCGACGATCTCCGAGGCGGCGGGCGAGGGGTTCGATCCGCTGAAGATCTGGGCGCCGACGATCAACGAGGCGGCCAAGCTCGTCCAGCACGACGTCGCGGGCGTCGAGGACGTCGACACGGGCGCGAAGCTGGGCGGCAACTGGCCGGTCGGCCCGCTGGAGAAGGCCGACGAGGTCGGGCTCGAGCCCGTCATCCGGGAGTGTACGCGCTTCGCCGCGAAACACGACGACGTCCGGGAGATCGACCACGCGCTTCCCTGTGACCTGCTGTTCGAGATGGCCCGCGAGGACGAGACGTTCTACTGATAGGGGTCATCGTAGCCAACCGGAGGACTCGACCCGCTGTCGTACGTCGGGTGGCGCGGTCCCGTGTGGAAACGCTACGAGTAACTACGATAACCCCTATGACCGGAACCGTCGGGTCGACACTGGTTTCAGTTCGACGACAGATTGAAACGGCTGGGGGGCGACCTCGGGGCCATGTGCCGGTTCGTCGCGTACCACGGCCCGCCCATCCGGCTGGACGAGCTGCTCTACAGGCCCGACCACTCCATCATCGACCAGTCGACGGACTCGCGGGAGCGCGAGGAGCCGCTGAACGGCGACGGCTGGGGCGTCGGCTGGTACGAACCCGACCTGTCGCCCGAGCCAGCGGTCTACCGCGAGCTCCGACCGGCCTGGAACGACGAGAACATGATGCAGGTGAGCCCGCTGGTCGAGACGCCGCTCTACTTCGCGCACGTCCGGGCGGCCAGTCCGGGGCTCGCCGTCCAGCGGCTCAACTGCCACCCGTTCCCCGGCGGACAGCACACCCTCGAGGACCGGCGGGACCGGAACCCCACCGAGGAGGCCCGTCAGGAGCTCATGTTCATGCACAACGGGGGACTGGGCGCGTACGAGGACGTGATGCGACGGCTGCGCGAGGAGCTACCCGAGGAGCTCTACTTCGGCATCCGTGGGTCGACCGACAGCGAGCACGCGTTCGCGGTGATACAGGACGAACTCGACGAACCCGTCCGCGACCCCGACACCGCGGACCTCGCGGCGGCGGTCCGTGACGGCCTCGAGTACCTCGAGACGCTCAAACACGAGGTCGGGCGAGCGGACGAGACGACGTGGGCGAACTTCTGTCTGACCGACGGCGAGTCCGTCGTCGCCACGCGGTACGCGAGCCCCGAGGACGTGCCCGCCCAGTCCCTCTACGTCGGCGAGGCCGGGTCGTTCGTCGCCGACGGAAGGTTCACGGGCACGCCCGACCCCGAGGGCGACGCCGCGACGCTGATCGCGAGCGAGGCGCCCTTCGAGGACGACCGCGTCTGGCGGGAGGTCCCCCGGAACAGCCTGGTGACGGTCGCCCCCGACGGCGAGACGGCCATCGAGCCGCTCGACCTGGACCTGCCCGTCGCGTGACGACCCGGTCTCGCCCACCGCACGAGACGGAGCAACTCGCACGGCCGGCAGTTCGACTCCCGGAGCCGTCCCTGGCGGGAACGGGGACACGACCACCTATCAACGAGTTTATGCCACAGCGGGCGGAACGCGAGTACCTGACGGACCATGACAGGGAATGACACCCGACCCGAGGTCACCGGGGCGACCGACTACGACGCCGTCGTCGTCGGGGCGGGCTTCTCGGGACTGTACCTCCTCCACCGGATGCGCGACGAGATGGACCGCTCGGTCAGGGTGATCGAGAAGGCCGAGGACGTCGGCGGCACCTGGTACTGGAACCGGTACCCCGGTGCCCGCTGTGACAGCGAGAGCCACATCTACTGCTACTCCTTCCACGAGGGGATCCTGGACGAGTGGGAGTGGAGCCAGCGGTACCCCGAACAGCCGGAGGTCCTCGAGTACCTCCGGTTCGTCGCGGACCGCCTCGACCTGCGCCGGGATATCGACTTCGGGACGGAGGTCACGTCGGCGACGTTCGACGGGGACGCCGGGGCGTGGGTGGTCGGAACCGACGACGGGGAGCGCGTGACCGCCCGGTTCCTCGTCACGGCCGTCGGGTGCCTCTCCGAGCCGTACGTCCCGGCGTTCGAGAGGACCGACTCCTTCGAGGGCGAGTCCTACCACACCGGCCGGTGGCCCCACGAACCCGTCGACTTCGAGGGCAAGCACGTCGGGGTAATCGGCACGGGCGCGACCGGCATCCAGGTCATCCCGGAGGTCGCCGGGGAGGCGGGCCACCTGACGGTGTTCCAGCGGACGCCGAACTACGCCGTCCCCGCGCGGAACCGACCGCTGGACGGGGAGGACTGGGCGGAGATCCAGCGGAACTACGACGACATCCTGGCGGAGGCACACGACTCTTCGGGGGGGATGCCGTTCGCGTCCGTGCGCGAGACGGCGGCGGATCTCTCCATGGCGGAGATGGAGGAGCTCCTGGAACCGCGCTGGAAGGAGGGCGGCTTCCGGTTCCGGGGCGCCTTCGAGGACCTCGTGACGAACCCGGAGACCAACGAGATGGTCTCGGAGTACCTCCGCGGGAAGATCCGCGAGGCGGTCGACGATCCGGAGCTCGCCGAGAAACTCGTCCCGACGGACCACTACTACGGCACCAAGCGCCCCCCGCTGCACACCGACTACTACGAGACGTTCAACCGGGACGACGTGAGCCTCGTGGACGTCCGGGAGGCCCCCATCGAGCGGATAACCCCGGACGGCGTGCTGACCGCCGATTCGCACTACGAGCTCGACACGATCATCTACGCCACGGGCTTCGACGCGATGACGGGGACGCTGTTGGGGATTGACATCCGGGGCCGAGACGGCCTGACGCTGGCGGAGAAGTGGGCGGACGGCCCGAAGACCTACCTCGGGCTCGCCGTCCACGGCTTCCCGAACCTGCTCACGATCACCGGCCCCCAGAGCCCGTCGGTGCTCAGCAACATGCCGGTCTCGATCGAGCACCACGTGGAGTGGGTCACCGACGCCATCGAGTACGCCCTGGACCACGACGTCCGGCTGGTCGAACCGACGGCGGCGGCGGAGGACGCCTGGACCGAACACAACCGGCTGGTGGCAGACGAGACGCTGTACACGACCGCCGACTCCTGGTACATGAACGAGAACATCCCCGACAAGCCGACGGTGTTCACGCCGTACGTCGGGGGGGTCGACACTTACCACGACACGATCCTCGAGGTCGCGGAGAAGGAGTACGAGGGGTTCGAGCTGACCGGGTCCGTCGAGGACCTGGGCCGGGAGGGGACCGAACCGCGACTGAGCGTGATGCAGGGGGAGCTACCGACGAGGTAGGTGCTGGAAGCGAGGAGTCGGGGAGGCGGTCAACCGCGGCACCGTCGACAGTGATCGGAGCTTCGGCCCACGCCGATGGACCTGCAGTCCGGACACGTCGGTTCGCCGCAGTCGGCACACTCGAACCCCCCGTTCGCCCCGTCGATGGCGTCGCCGTCTCCGGCGACGTCACCCCCACACAGGTGGCACGTCGAGGACATGTCCGGAGGTCACAGCAGAGTCGGGTAAGTCTTACTCCGGTCGACGCTCGTCATACGGACGGTTGTAGTCCGTTACCGGTAACGGCGCTGACCCGGTGCGGGCGATCACCGGTATATCATTACAACCGTCCGTATCAGAGGAGCCGGGTGCCGAACGACACGCCGATGAGGGACACCGCGAGTCCCGGATCGGTCGACGCCCCAAGCGTCCCGGACGGGTCGACGCCCCAACAGTGATGTGCCTCGCCGGAGCAGGGACGTCGCATGCTACCGATTCCGAATTCGTTCGACTACGATCACTGTGGGGTCGACCTCGTCTACGGGCGGGGTCGTATAGAGACGCTCGGGACGGACCTAGCCGAGCGGGGCTTCGAGCGGGCGCTCGTCGTCTGCGGGTCGAACGTGGGCGCGAACGAGGAGCTGATGGGGCCGGTCGGGGAGGGGCTGGGCGACCGGCTCACCGGGGTGTTCGACGGGACGAAGCCCTCGAAGGACGCCCGGGACGCCTACGACGGCATCGAGCGGATGCACGAGGTGGACGCGGACGTGCTGGTCGCCGTCGGCGGCGGGAGCAGCATCGACGTCGCGCGGGCGATGGGGCTCTTAGCGTCCGACGGCCGGTCGATGGACGACCTGCTCGCGGAGGCCAAGGCGAAGGGCGAGGGCGGGATCGCCCCGATACGGGGTGGCGACGCGGTGACGCCGCTGGTCGCCGTCCCGACGACGTTCGCCGGCGCGGACGTCTCCGCGGGCGGGTCGCTGCTGGTCTCCCCCGTCGACGAACCTCCTGTAGGGCAGGTCGACCGGCTCGGGATCGACGATCCGCGGGCGCCACCGATCGAGGTACGGTACGACCCCGCGCTGTTCGAGACGACCCCGATGGGTGCGCTCGCGGGGTCGGCCATGAACGGCTTCGACAAGGGCCTCGAGACCGTCTACGGGCAGGCACCGACGCCGATCACCGACGGGACGGCGGTCCACGGCCTCGGGCTGCTCGCGGAGTCGTTCCCGCGGCTCGGCGACGGCGAGCCCGACGCGATGGACCGGGCGGTGACCGGCATCGTCCTCGTCCAGTTCGAGCGCGGCACCAACATCGTCCACGCGTTCGGCCACGGCTTCGCCCGGCGCTACCCGGTCCAGCAGGGCGTCGTCCACGCCATACTCGTCCCGCACGTCCTCCGGTACGTCTTCGACCGGGTGGACGCGCGCCGCGACCTGCTGGCCCGGGGGCTCGGCGTGGACACGGAGGGGCTCTCCGAGACGGAGACGGCCGAGGCGATCGTCGACGCCGTCGTCGAGGTCAGGGACGCCCTCGGGCTCCCGGCCCGGCTCCGGGAGCTCGACCCCGTCGACAGGGCCGACGCCCCGGCCATCGCCGAGTTCATCATGGAGGACGCGGCGCTGGCCCGCTCGCCGCCCGGGCTCGACCCGACGGCCGACGAGCTGGAGGACGTGATCCACGAGGCGTGGTAGCGCCCCGAGCGATCGGTGTGTCGCGACCGCCCGACAGTCGTGAGCCCGCGTCGGATCGACGCTCCGGTGTCGACCGTGGCACTGGTGGGTGTCCCGGCGTGCGTGTGGGCTGCCAGGACCGGAAAGATACATTCGCCTGGGCCACCTCCGTTCGGTGACGGAACGGGGACCCGAGCCCCCCGACACGAACGATGGCACCGACCAGGAACGTCCGCGGGAACACGCCCCGCCCGCGATGACCCTGCAGTCCGACCCGTCGGCGGCGAGGGGCCATTCGCTCGCGGACCTCGTGGGGCGGCTGCGGACCCCTCGGGCGTTCGCTCTCCTGTCCGGGCTGTCGCTCATCGCCGCGTTCCTCGGCGTCTTCTACCACCTCGTCGACGTGGTCGGTGGCGTCCCGTGGCTGCTCGGGGCCGTCGCGGTCGCGTTCGTTCTGAGTACCGCCTTCGCCCGGCTCCTCCCGACCCGCGTCGCGCTCGGCGTCGGGGTGGCGATGCTCGCCGGCGGGGCGGTCACCTACGTCCTCCTGGTCCCCGAACACCACGACCGCGTGCTCACTCCCCAGTTCCTCGTCGACTTCACCGCCTACCTGACCGGCGTCTCCGTCCTCCAGTTCCTCCGGGTCGACCTCTGGGCGGTCGCCGTCGCGCCGGGGCCGACCTTCCTGACCTGGTACCTCCTGTTGTGCCGCCGCTACGACCTGGGGTCGCTGGTCGGCGGGTCGATGCTCGGCTTTTTCGTCCTCACCGGCGACGCCGGGTGGACGACCACCGTCGTCGGGTCGACGAGCGCGCTCGCGGTGCTCGGGTTCGGGTCGCTCGAACTGTCCGGCGGCACTGCCGGGCACGTCGAACGGCTCGGCGGGGTCTTCGTGGGGGGTGTCCTCGCCGCACGGGTGCTACGGGGGGTCGACTGGGGCAGGGGTGGGACCGCGGTCGGGGGATCCGGCGGGTCGAGTGGTTCGGACGGGACGGGCGGCCCCGGCGGATCGGGTGACGGCGGTCCGACCCTCGAGGCGAACCTGACCGAGACCGACGGACGGGTCGACGTCGTCGGGCCGATCGGCCTCTCGCCGGCGGTCCGGTTCGGCGTCACCGCCGACCGGGTGGCGTACTGGCACGTCGGGGCCTTCGACCGGTACACCGGGGATGGATGGATCCGGTCGGGCCGGTCCGGCCGGTACGAGGGCCCGCTCGACCCACCGGCCGCCGAGACGACGACCGTCGAGCAGACGTTCCGCGTCGAGTCCTCGACCCGGGTGATGCCGGCGGCCTGGAAGCCGGTCGACGTGTTCGATGCCCCCGAAGAGGGGGTCCGCATCACGTCGACCGGGGGGCTCGTGCCCGCCTCGCCCCTCCCCGAAGGTCGGGAGTACACGGTCCGCAGCGAGGCCGCCGACGTCGACCCCGAGCGGCTCCGCGAGGCGGGGACCGATTACCCGTCCCGGATCCGCGAGCGCTACCTGCAGCTCCCGGAGAGCACCCCCGAGCGCCTCGGCCGGAAGGCCCGCGGGATCGCTGGCGAGGCGGCCACGCCCTACGACGCGGCCCGGGCCGTCGGTCGGTGGCTCCAGACGAACCGGGCGTACTCGCTAGACGTCTCGCAGCCCGACGGCGACGTCGCCGACGCGTTCGTCTTCGGGATGGACCGGGGCTACTGTGTCTACTTCGCCACCGCGATGGCCGTCCTGCTCCGGTCACTCGGCGTCCCCGCCCGCTTCGCGACGGGCTACACGCCGGGCGAGCGCGTCGCAGAGGACCGGGTCGTCGTCCGCGGGCTCGACGCGCACGCCTGGACCGAGGTCCACTTCCCGGGCGTCGGGTGGGTCCCGTTCGACCCGACGCCGGCCGAGCCCCGCCGGGCCGCCGAGCGCTCGGGCCTCGAATCCGCCCGGGCCGCGGGGATCGGGGGGGTCGACACCGAGGAGACACGCTCGCGGGCCGACGCGACGCCGGCGGCGCCCGCGAACGCCTCGACCGTCGTCACCCCGGACCCGCTCGCGGCCGTCGAGGAGAACCGGTCGGCAGGGAGGACCCCGTCCCCGTCGACGGGTGGGACCGCCGCCACCAACGGGACGGCGGACACGAACGCGACCGCCACCGGGGACGACGGCCCGCTGCCGGACTGGCAGCCGACCGATCCGCTCGCCGGGGTCGACCGGGTGACGCTCGTCGCCACACTGGTCGGCGGCGTCCTGGGGGTCCGTCGGCTCCGTCTGGTCGAACACGCCCGCCGCACCCTCCGGCTCAGACGCCAATCCGCGACCGACTCGCCCCCCGGGGACGTCGTGCGGGCGTTCGAGCGGCTCGAACTCCTGCTCTCGCGGCGACGGCGGCCGAGACGGTCCGGCGAGACGCCCCGGCAGTACGTCGACGCGCTCGGCCCGCCCGCCGACGAGCGGGCCCGTCGGGTCGTCGAACTCTACGAGCGGGCCAGCTACTCCGGGCACGTCTCCCGCGAGGAGGCCGACGAGGCCATCCGGTGCGTCGACGAGCTTGTCCGGGAGGGCCGGAACCGTCAGAACGGCCGGCGACGGTGAACCGGTGGGAGCAGAGTTATACCCCGGGGGCCGTGTACGACTCGCATGACCGGACTACCGCGGCAGTCGCTCACCGGTGGGCCCCACGAGCGTGGCATCGGGCACGGCGAGGCGTTCGCCGAGGAGATACGAGACAACGTCGACACCTATCTGGACGTGTTCGAGGGACGGGGAATCGACACCGGGCGGGCCCGCGACCTGGCCGCCGGGTTCGTCCCGCGCATCGAGGAGGCGAACGCGGCCTACGCCGCCGAGATGGAGGGCGTCGCCGACGGGAGCGGCGTCCCCATCGAGGACGTCGCACTGATCAACGTCCGCTACGAGGTCATGTACAACGCGTACACGGACGACGTGGGTGAGGGGGAGGGTGAGGATGAGGACGCGGGGGGACCGACCGACGCCGACGCCGCGTCCGCGGTCGACGGCTGCACGAGCTACGGGGTCGCGCCCGAGGCGTCGGCGAACGGTCACACGTACGTCGGGCAGAACTGGGACTGGCTCCCGGCCGTCGAGACGTTCCTGATGGAGGTGCGGCGCGAGGACGGCCCGGACTTCCTCGCGGTCACGGAGGCCGGGATGGTCGGCGGGAAGTTCGGGCTCAACGAGCGGGGCATCGGCTACGCGGTCAACGGCCTCGCGACGCCCGAGGACGGCGACCACCCGTTCCGGAAACCGACCCACGTCCGGGGGCGGGAGATACTCGACTCCGAGCGGTTCGACGCGGCCATCGAGCCGGTGATCGCCACCGACCGCCCGGGGTCGCGCAACTACCTGCTCGGCCACGCGGAGGGCGAACTGATCGACCTCGAGACGGCCCCGGAGGTGGTGAACTACCGCTACCCCGAGGGCGGGCTCCTCACCCACGCGAACCACTTCGAGGACCGGACGCGGGTCGACAGCCGGCTCGAACGCCACAGCCCGCACTCGCTGGTCCGCGGGGCCCGGATGCGCCGTCTGCTGGAACGCGAGGCCGGCGAGATCGACCCCGGGACGCTGAAAGCGGCCCTGCGCGACGACTTCTGCCACCCGAAGGGCATCTGTCGGTACGCGACCGACGAGCCGGGCGCCCAGGAGGACTTCCACACGAAGGTCAGTATCGTCATGGATCTCACGGAACGGACGCTGCTCCTGACCGACGGTCCGCCGCGCGAGGCCGAGTACCGCGAGTACCGCCTGACGTAGGGCTCAGAGCCCCTCTAGCTCCCAGCCGACGAACGCCTCCTCCGGCTCGACCCCCATCGCGTCGAGCGCGCGGGCGAGTCCGGCGTACGAGCCGGCGAGCATCGTGGTCCCGACGACGGTCCCCCGGTCGAACCGCGCTTCGAACCGCTCGAAGGTCCCGTCGTCGACGGTCCCCCGGCCGGTCGCGGCCGCGTACGCGAGGAGGGAGGCCTCGTCCTCGGGGAAGCCGTCGTACTCCTCGCGGCCGACGGCGCGTATCTCCTCGGGCGCGAGACCCACGCTCAGTCCGTGCCGGACGTGCTGGTGCCACTCGTAACGGGCGTCGCTCGCCCGCGCGACCGCCAGGATGGTCAGCTCCCGCTGTCGGTCGGTGAGTCCCGATTCGCGCCAGAACCCCCGTATCGACTCCCTGAACGCGCGCAGGGCCCCGGGGTCGTTGCCGATGGCGCGGTGGACGTGGCGGGGGCCCGTGCTGAACGCCTCGCGGTACGCCTCGGGGAGGTCATCGGGGTCCATCGAGGTCTCCAGCAGTTCGTGATCGTCGGGGAACGACTCCGGGTCGACGTAGGGCACGCGAGCCATACACGCGGTGGCGCACCCCAGGGTGTATACATTGTCGGTCACAGCCGTTCGTGCACCGTCGCCCCGGCGGGTCGGCGAGTCACGCGGGGGCTCGGGTCGCTCCCGTGGCATCGGGGACTCCGGCACGGCGTTCCGGAGCCGGAAACCCGACGGCTGAAGTACCCACCCCGCGACCGCCCCTCGTGGACGAGACGGTAGGCGCCGAGGAACGGTTCGTGGGTGGCTACG
Organism: Haloarculaceae archaeon; assembly: GCA_036625905.1. Classification (GTDB taxonomy): domain Archaea; phylum Halobacteriota; class Halobacteria; order Halobacteriales; family Haloarculaceae; genus Salinirubellus. The sequence goes on along the minus strand of JAZKST010000035.1, from coordinate 3,969 downwards.
GCGGCCGCCTGCTGGTGACCGTCTCCATCGGCTGGGCGACGATCCAGTGCGGCCGGCTGGTGCTGTCGCCGCTGCTGCCGACCGTCCGCGAGAGCCTCGCCATCTCGAACACCGAGGCCGGCCTCGTCTTCTCGCTGCTCTGGGGGCTCTACGCGCTGCTGCAGTACCCGAGCGGCCGGCTCTCGGACCGGCTCTCCCGGAAGACGCTGCTCGTGGCCGGCGGCGCGGTCGGCGCGGTCGGCTACCTCCTGATGGGCCTGGCGCCGGCGTACCTCGCCTTCCTCGGCGGGGCGGCCGTCGTCGGCGTCGGCGTGGGGCTCTACCCGACCGCGGCGCGGGCGCTGCTGTCGGACCTGTTCGTCGAGCGCCGGGGGCAGGCGTTCGGACTCCACACCGCCTCGGGCGACGTCGGCGGGGTCGCCGCCGCCGGGCTCGCGACGCTCGTGGTCGCGGTCGCGACCTGGCGGGCCGCGTACGTCCCCGTCGTCGTCGTCCTCGCGCTCGTCGTGGTCGGGATACACCTCCAGAGTCGGGAGCGGTACGTGGTCGAGCGGACCGAACTCGCGGTCCGTGCGACCGCGCGGCGGCTCCTCGCCCGCCCCGGACTCCGCCGGCTCCTCGTCGCGTACGTCCTGTTCGCGTTCTCCTGGCAGGCGACGACGGCGTTCCTGCCCACGTTCCTCCGGGCGAGCAAGGGGCTCTCGCCCGCGATCGCCAACGCCGGCTTTGCCGCGCTGTTCCTCGTCGGCGCGGTCGCGAAGCCGACCGCCGGCTGGCTCGGCGACCGCGTCGAGAAGCGCCGGGTCGCCCCCGCAGCGCTCCTGCTCGGCGCGGCCGCCCTCGCGAGCGTCCTCCTCGTGGGCTCGACGCCGGCCATCGTCCTCGGCGTGGTGCTGTTCGCGGCCGGGCTGCTCTCCTTCCCCCCGGTGATGCAGGCGTACCTGATGGACCGGCTCCCCGACGAGAGCATGGGCGGGGACCTCGGCGCGATGCGGAGCGTCTACATCAGTGTCGGTGCCGCCGGCCCGACGGTCACCGGTGCCATCGCGGACGCGAGCTCGTTCGGCGTCGCGTTCACGGCGCTCGCCGGGTGTCTGCTCGCGAGCGCCGTGCTGGTCAGGAGTTCGACCCGGCAGGCCGACGCGGACGAGGACTGATCCGGCGGTTCTCGGCGCCCCGTCGGTCGAATCCCTCCCGGACGTCGGGTTACTCCCCGAACGCCTCGTTGATCACCGACAGCTGTGCCGGGTGGATCGCGCCCTTGCCGTCGAAGCCCAGCGCCCGCGAGCGCCGGCAGGCCTCGTGGAGTCCCTCCGGGTCCGAGTAGTCGGCGTACGGTCCCTCGTAGGCCGCGACTCCTGCCGCCCGCGCGGCGGCGACGGTCCGAAAGCGAGCGTAGTGCCAGACGTCACCCGGGTAGTCGGCCGTCCCGCCGATGGTGTCGACCTCGAGGTCCTGTGCGGCGGCGTAGTCGCCGAAGCCGAGCGAGACCGACCCGACCCGGTCGTGCGCCCCGAGGACGGCGTCGATCCGCCCGAGCGCCTCCACCTCCTCGATTATCACGCCCATACCCACTCCCTCCGCACGCCCGTTCCCCGCGGCCAGCCCGTCGAGGATCTTCCCGACCGCGTAGACGTCCCCCGGTCGCCGCACCTTCGGGATCACGAGGGCGTCGAGGACGTCCCCCGCTCGCCCGACGACCTCGACGACGTCGCGGAGACCGCACGGGTGCTCTAGGGGGTTCGGCCTGACCGTCACGACCGTCTCGCCCCAGTCGAGGTCCCGAAGCGCCTCGATCACCCGCTCTCTCGCCCGCCCCTTCTCGTCCGGAGCGACGCCGTCCTCCAGGTCGAGGGTCACCCCGTCCGCGTCGCAGCCGGCCGCCTTCGCCATCATCGACGGGTCGCTCCCGGGCGTGGTCAGGCTGCTCCGGCGCGGCGTCACGGCCCCACCCACACGTCCCGCGAGCGTCGGCGTACGTTCGCCAGCCCTCGGCGGCTGCTGTCGAGGCGCCCCTGCACCCGTTCGGCCGCGCGCCGCCACGTTACTGACGAACCGTTCGGATCCATGCCTCCCGTCCACAGTGTGGTGCGTTAACTCTGTCCGTCTCGGTCGGCGCCCGCCGTCGGGCCGTCGAAGAAAGGGTGATCGCATGTCGATCGTCGATCCTCCGAACCGCGGGGGCCGGACGCGACGGCCCCGGAGTTACTGCTGGTTCGGCGGGACGTAGTCGCCCTCCGGACTGATGCACGGGAAGTTCGCTGGATCCGGCTCGCCCTCCGCCTCCCACCGGGGCGAGAGGTCCTTGTCCGGCGGGTAGTGGAGCCGGCCCTGGTCGTCGAACGCCCAGCCGGCGTCGGTCAGCGCCGCTCTCGCGGCCTCCGGATCGCCCTCGGGCGGTGCCATCCGGGTCAGCACGTCGTCCGGCGGCCGCGAGGGGTGGACCGGCGAGAGGACGGTGGAGTACTCTGCCGGCTCGACCGCGTCACGGATGCCGACGTTGGTCGCCCGCTGGCGGTTGATCCCGGCGGCCCACGCCTGCCGGAACTCCAGGAACTGGCACGGCGACCAGCTCGTCTGCGGGTAGTTGATGAACGACAGGATCCCCGGGTTCTGGTACGTCTCGGAGACGTCGCCGGCCTGGTCGTTGATGCGTTCGAGGCTCCCCGGCGAGAGGTTCGGCGCGAGCTGAATCTCGCCCTGCAGGAACGCCTGGACCGCGGTCTGCTGGTTGCGGAAGGCCTGCAGGAACAGCTCGAAGTTCGGCGAGTGGACCGGATGCCCGTCGTGGGGGACGAGGTCCAGCGACTCGCCGACCGAGAACTCCCGTACGGCGAACGGTCCGGAGCCAATGATCTCGTCCATCTCGAACTCCTCGGCGTCCTCCTCGGCGCCGCCGTCGACCCACGTCTGCTTGTGCATGACCCCCCACCGCGGCCAGACCTTCTGGACCAGCGGCAGGAACGACTCCTCCATGACGAACTCGGCCGTCGTGTCGTCGACGATGTTGATCTCGTCGTACGGCGGGGAGCTCGCCTGCGGGTAGACGCCGGGGTGGTTCGCGAGCTGCAGGTAGGTGAACCTGACGTCCTCGGCGGTGATGGGGTCGCCGTTGTGGAACGTCGCGTCCTTCAGTTCGACCGTGATGTTCCGTGCCTCGTCCTCGATCTCGACGCTGTCGGCCAGGACGTTCTGGAGCTCGAGGTTCTCGTCGTACTCGGTCAGCGTCGAGTGGACGAGGTGGTTCCAGATGGTCTGGGCGGCCGAGGAGTCGATGATGGGGTAGTTCGTGGTCTCCATCGCCACCGGCGTGTCGACGGCGGCCACCTGGTCCAGGTCGCTGTCGGACTGGATGTAGAAGTGCGGGTTCGTCCGCGCGACTCCTGCCTCCCCGACGCCGGACACGTCGATCTGGTCGGTCCGGATGGCCCCGAACAGCGCCGTCGGGAACACCGGCAGGGTGACCATCTCCTCGCTGAGTATCCCGTGTGCCTCGTTGACGAGCTCCTGCCGTTCGTCCGGGTCCGCCGCCTGGCCCTGCAGGACCGCGGGATCGCTGAACTCGCAGTTCGCGTAGTTCGCCGGGTTGGCCTGCCCGTTGCCGCCCGCCCAGTCCGCGGAGTACCGCCGGGTCATCTCCTCCGGGTCCAGCCGGTCCGGGGTGCTCGTGTGGTACCAGAACCCCACGTGGTGGGTCCGCTTGTCCTGTATCGTGTTGTTGATCTGGGTCGTGAACTCCACCGGCACGACCTCGAGCGAGATGCCGAGGTTCTCCTCGATGCCCTGTTTTATCTGCGGCGCGGTGTTCTCGAAGATGGTCGTCTGGCCCCCGAGGTTCGACCAGTACTCCATGCTGATCGTCGGGACACGCTCGCCCAGGTCACCGCTACCGCCGCCGTCGCCGCCGTCACTGCCCCCGCCGTCACTGCCCCCGCCGTCGCCGCCGTCACTGCCCCCGCCGTCGCCGCC
>JAZKST010000034.1:0-39499 GCA_036625905.1 Haloarculaceae archaeon | reverse complement strand
TATCGGTTTCCTTTCACGGGGTCGGTCGTGGGGCTCCGCCTCGTGTGCCATCTGATACCGCCGGGTCCCCGCGCCGCTTATCGCTCGCTCTCGATCCCCTCTTCCTCCTCGGCCTCGACGTCCGCGAGCACGTCTCGGAAGGCGTCGAGGATGACCCGCTTGGTGACCGCGCCGCGGGTCGTCCAGTGGTGGGCGTAGTCGAGCATGTCGTCGTAGACGTCCGGTTTACAGCCCGCGGCCTTCGGATGGCCGCCGCCGTCGACCCGTCCGGCGACCTCGTGGCACCGGTCGAACGCGTCGGTGCCCCGGATGCTCGCGCTGCCCGCCGGCTTGACGATCACGCCCGCGTCCGCACCCTCCTGCCGCATCGCCTCGGCGACTTCGTTCTGCGAACAGCGGCCGTAGGTCACGCCGACGGTCCAGGGGCCGATGTCGACGGTCTCGGCGCGCTTGACCGCCAGTTCGATCAGCGCGTCCTTCTCCACCCGACGCTCGGCGAGGTACTCGAGCACCGGTTCGGGCAGGTCAGCGCCGTACTGGCGGATGACCTCGACGTACGCCTCGGGCTCCTCCCAGTAGGCGAAGTCCGCGAGGTCGTCGCTCCGGGGGTCCTCGCGGATCCAGAGGTCGTGGTCGCGGGTGACGGCAGCGAGGTCGGCGAACCGGTCGGCGAAGTCGTACTCGAGCGAGCGGCGCGCGACGTCGGCGGTGCACTCCTCCTCGGAGTCGCCGACCACCAGTTCGACCCCGGCCCGCTCGACGGTGCTCGCGAGGTCGTCGTCCCACTGGTGGTGGTCGAACCACCGGACCGACCCGGCCCGCTCGACCACGTCCCCGAGCGCGTCGACGTCCTCCGGGCCGTCGGGGCAGAGGTCACAGACGACGATCCGGGCGCCCGGCTCGGCGAACTCGGCGACATGGGAGAGCGCCTCGCCGATCTCGTGAGGGCCCGCGGGGAGCAGGGCGGCGTCCCCGAACGCCTCGCGGGCCAGCGCGACACACGCCAGCCCGTCGGCGTCCGGGTCGGCGACGACCGCCGTCGCCGCGCCGGTCAGCGCCGACTGTGCCTCGAGTTCGGCGCGCTCCTCCTCCAGGGAGTCCGGGAAGAAGAACCCCTCGCCGGGGAGCACGGACCGCCGCGAGAGGGGGAGGCGCTCGTCGTCGATGAGCCGGTCGTCCATACGCGGCGGATGCCCGCCCGCCGCAAGAAGCTCCCGGTTCGCCCGTCGTCGTCCGCCGGGCCGCTACGGTACCGACGCGGACCGTGAGGCATTTGTCCCCGCTCCCGGTCGACCCACCCGTGTCGTCCGACGCACACCCTCGGCCGTGGCTCGTGCTCTGTGGGTGTTTCCTCGTCTCGACCGGGTTCAACGCCTACCTGTTCGCGCCGGCGAGCGTCGTCCCGCTGCTCGTGAGCGAGTTCGGTATCGACAAGCCGACGGCTGGACTGGCAATCAGCGCCGTCTTCCTCGCCTGGGTGCTCCTGCAGCTCCCCGGCGGGCTCCTCATGGACCGCTACGACAACCGGCTGCTCGTCTGGGGCGGCGCCGTCCTTCTGTTCGTCATGGCCGTCGCCGGCACCCTCGCGCCGGACTACCGGACGTTCCTGCTCACGCGATTCCTCGCCGGCGGATCGGCGCTGTTCCTCTGGACGACGGCCGCGAACGTCGTCGACCGGTCGTTCCCGGCGACCAAGCGCGCGGTCGGCACGGGGCTGTTCATCGCGAGCGCCCCCGCCGGGGTCACGCTCGCTCAGTTCGCCGGCCCGCGGGTCGCGGCGGCGGCCGGCTGGCGGGCCACGCTGCTGGTCTACCCGACGGTCACTGCCGTGGGGCTACCCTTCCTGTATCTCCTGCTCCGCGAACCAGTCCGGAACGAGAGCCGTCTCGAACTCCCGGGGTTCCTCGCGGCGCTCCGGAACCGGACCGTCCTGCTGGTCTCGGTCAGTAGCTTCTGTGCGTACTCGCTGTTCGTGTTCTTCAACGCCTGGATGCCGACCTACGGGACGGACGTCCTCTCGCTCGATCTCGCGACCGCGGGGGCGATGACGGCGCTGGTCCCGGCGATGGGCCTGCTCGCGCGCCCCGGCGGGGGCTGGCTCTCCGATCGGATCGGCGGGCGTCGCCGGCCCGTCCTCCTCGGCACGTTCCTGCTCGTCCTGCCGGCGCTGATCGGCGTCACGCTGGTGTCCTCGGTCTTCGGCTATGGCGCCGTGCTCGTCCTCGCGGGCGTCGGCTCGCAGCTCGGCACCGGCGTCTTCTACGTCTACGTCGGGGAACTCAGCGCCGAGGCGACCCGCGGGACCGGGCTGGCGGTGCTCACGACGCTTTCGATCTCCGGTGCGCTGACCGCGCCCGTGTTCACGGGCTGGCTCATCGAACGGTTCTCGTGGAACGCGGCGTTCGGCTTCGGCGCCCTCCTCGCGGTCGTCGGTATCGTCGCCGTCCTGCTGGTCTCCGAGGGGTAGTTCCGAGTCGGGCGACAGACGGGGGACGGTTTCGCCGACGGCCCCCGACTGCGCCCGTCGAGGCCCGTCACAGACACCAGCAGCGCTTACCGCTGGTGGGAACGTTCAAACCCGGCGGCCACGACGGCGGGGTATGGCAGACGACGAACGGAGCCTCGAGACGAACTCGCTCCACGCCGGCCAGGAACCGGACCCGACCACGGGCGCGCGGGCCCCGCCCATCTACCAGACCACGTCCTACGTCTTCGACGACGCGGACCACGCCGCAAGGCTGTTCGCACTCGAGGAGCCGGGGAACATCTACTCGCGGCTGATGAACCCGACGAACGCGGTGCTCGAGGAACGGATGGCCACCCTCGAGAGCGGCGTCGGCGCGCTCGCCACCGCCTCCGGGATGGCCGCGCTGAACCTCGCGACGTTCATGCTCGCCGAGGCGGGCGACAACGTCGTCACCGCCTCCTCGCTCTACGGCGGCACCTACACGTTCTACACCCATACCGCTCCCCGCAGGGGCGTCGAGGCGAAGTTCGTCGACACGCTCGACTACGAGGCCTACGAGGCGGCCATCGACGAGGACACCGCGTACGTCCACTGTGAGACCATCGGCAACCCGGCGCTGGACACGCCGGACATAGAGCGGCTGGCCGACATCGCCCACGAGAACGGCGTGCCACTGTTCGTCGACAACACGTTCGCCACGCCCGCGCTCTGCTCGCCCATCGAGCACGGTGCGGACCTCACCTGGAGTTCGACCACCAAGTGGATCCACGGCCACGGGACGACCATCGGCGGGATCCTCGTCGACGGCGGGACGTTCCCCTGGGCGGAGCACGCCGAGAGGTTCCCGGAGATCGCCCAGTCGAACCCCGCCTACCACGGGGTGAACTTCCGCGAGCGGTTCGGCGAGGCGGCGTTCACCTACGCCGCGCTCGCCCGCGGGCTGCGCGACCTGGGCAACCAGCAGTCGCCGTTCGACGCCTGGCAGACCCTCCAGGGCCTCGAGTCGCTGCCGATGCGGATGGAGCGCCACTGCGAGAACGCGATGGCCGTCGCCGAGTTCCTCTTCGACCACCCCGACGTCTCGTGGGTCATCTACCCCGGACTGGAGGACCACGAGACCCACGACAACGCGACGAAGTATCTCGACGGCGGCTACGGGGGGATGATCGCGTTCGGGCTCGAGGCGGGCTACGACGCCGCCCGGACGACCGTCGAGAGCACCGAGGTCGCGAGCCTGCTCGCGAACGTCGGCGACGCGAAGACGCTCGTCATCCACCCCGCCTCGACCACCCACCAGCAGCTCACCGAGGAGGAGCAGCTGGCCGCGGGGGTCCGGCCCGACATGGTCCGGCTCTCGGTCGGGACCGAGGGCGTGGACGACATCATCGCCGACCTCGACCAGGCCATCGAGCGGGCGTCCTGATACTGTCGGACCGACGCGAGTCCGTCCTCCCACGGGACAGAACGGTCGATTTGGCGCTGAACGATCCGTTTACCGCCAGAACAGCAGCATCCCCAGCCCCACGGCGACCGCGGCGGGGTAGGCGGGGTGGTACCGGGCGAACGCCACGAACCGGTCGGCCGTCGCCGGTGGGAGCTCGACACCCGCGGGACCGACCGTGACGCCGAGCGACGAGAGGACGACGCCCGCCGCGAGCAGCGCGCCGACGCCGGCGGCCGTCCGGAGCGGGTGGTCCGAGATCCACCGGAGCGCCGGCCCCGCGAGGACGAACAGCGCACGAGCGACCAGTCCCATGCCCGGATCGTATCACTTGAAGCACAAAAACCCGCGTACGACGACCGTCTGACGAGCTACAGGAGCCCGCGCTCCTCGAACAGGTCCCGGAGCTCGGCCATCGACTCGACGACGACGTCGCAGTGGGGCTCGACCGCGGGCTTTGGCTCGTAGCCGACCGCGAGACCCGCCACCTCGAGCATCGGGAGGTCGTTCGCGCCGTCGCCGACGGCGACGGTGTCGGCCATATCGGTTTCGAGGTCGGCGGCGAGGTCCTCCAGGGCGTCGTCCTTCGTCCCCTCGACGAGCGGCCCCTCGACGCGGCCGGTGAGGTGGCCCTTCCGGGAGACGAGGTGGTTCGCGACCACGGTATCGACCTCGACGCCCGCCGCGGCGAGGGCGGCCTCGACCCCGCGGTCGAACCCGCCGGTGAGAACGGCGACGTGGTGGCCGGCCTCCCGGAGGACGGCGATGACCTCCGCGGCGTCGGGACGGAGTTCGACCCGGGAGAACGCCCGCGAAGCGGCCGCCTCGTCGAGCCGGAAGAGCAGATCGGCCCGCTCCCGGAGGCTCTCGGCGTAAGAGAGCTCGTCGTTCATCGCCCGCTCGGTGATGTCGGCGATCTCGTCGGCGACCCCCTGCTCCTCGCCGAGCAGGACCATCATCTCCGAGTCCGAGAGCGTCCCGTCGAAGTCGAACGCCACGAGCATGGCGGGGCTTCCGGGGCGTGGGGCTTGAATGGTGCCGGTTCGGTCGCCCTGCGCGAACCAGGGGCGGGAGGATCGGGCGTCGCGGGCGGGACGTTCGGGGGGTCGGCGGGTCGGCGGGTCGGCGAGTCGAACGAGCCCCGGGCTACAGCGAGTCGTGGAACGCCCGTGCCCGCTCGCGACCGGCCTCGAACAGCTCCCCGAGGAACTCCGGGGAGCGGTCGAGCTTGCTCGAACAGGAGAGGCGGCGGCCGAACTCGATGCGCCGGACCTCGACGTGCCGGTGTTCCTCGTCGTCGAGCTTGCCCTCGTCGACCCACTCGTTGACCGTCTCGATGAACCGGAGCTCCTGATTGAGAGAGAGGTTGCCCGAGAGTTCGTTGCGCCGGTCGCCGATCTCGAACAGCGACCTCGGCTCGCCGTCGCGGGTCTGGGGGTTGATCTGGACGACCCAGAGCTCGTCGGGTTTGCGCGCCGCCGACACCTCCATGAGCTCGTGGATGGGGGGGTTCTGGCTGAACAGGCCGTCCCAGTGCCAGTGGCCGTTCATCTCGACGGCCTCGAACAGGTCCGGGACGGCCGAGGAGGCCAACAGGACGTCGGCCGTCACGTCCCCGTCGACGAACGCCTCGAAGCAGCCGCCATTTATGTCCACCGTGCCGACGACCAGCCGTGGCGACTCCGGCCCGAGGAGGTCGGGTATCCGATCGAAGTCGACGTGTTCCTCGATTACCTCGCGGAGGCGGGCCCGTCCGAATTCGGTCGCGGGGTTGACGTAGGGGCTCACCTCGGGGAACGGTGCACCGCCGGCCCGGGCACGGGAGAGCGAGACGAGGCCAGTGTTGAGTGCGCGGTCGGCCGGTGCCCGCGCCGCGACGGACGTCCACAGCGACTCGACGGCCTCCGGGACCGCCGCCGGCCCGCCGTCGAGGTAGGCGTACCACGCGGCGGCGGCGGACATCGCCCCGCCCGAGGTACCCGAGAGCCCGACGAGCTCGTGGCCGTCCCCGGCGAACTCCGGCAGCAGCTCCGCGAGCACTCCTCCGGTGAACGCCGTATGGCTACCCCCGCCCTGGCAGGCGATGGCGACGTTGGTCATACCACAACGAGGCCACGGACGGGCGTATAGCCTTCGGGGCCGTGCCCGGCGGGCGCGCGGCTCCGCAGAACGAAGTCCGACCCGATCCACCCGATACGTCCCCGACCGAGCCCCGTCCCCTCTCACCCCCTGCACTTATCCCTACAGCCGCGGCTCTCCGGGGTATGAGGGAGGTAGTCAGCACGGACGCGGCACCGGCGGCCATCGGCGCGTACAGCCAGGGGATGACGAACGGCGAACTGGTGTTCACCGCCGGACAGGGCCCGCTCACGCCCGACGGGGAGGTACTCGAGGACGCCTCCGTCGCCGATCAGACCGAACGGGTGCTCGACAACGTCGCCGCCATCCTCGAGGAGGCGGGCGCGTCGATGGACGACGTGATGAAGACGACGGTGTTCCTCGACGACATCGAGGACTTCGAGGAGATGAACGAGGTGTACGCGAGCTACTTCCCGGACGAACCGCCGGCGCGGTCGGCGGTCGAGGTCGGCGCGCTCCCCCTCGGTATCGGCGTGGAGATCGAGGCGGTCGCCCTGGTGGATTGAACCCGAGGACGAAGGCGAGCCTGCTGTGGGGTCTGACGGGGGCGCTGGTGTTCCTCGTCGGCCTGCAGGCGTTCCGGCTGGTGACGAGCGAGTCGGTCACCATCGGCGCGACGTTCGGCGTCGCGCTCCTGGTCGGCGTCGTGGCAGGGGTGGTGTCCTACGTCGTCGAAGGGCGTGTCGTCGGGTGAAAGGAACAGTCTTATGCGGCGGAACGGGCTAGTTCTACCCGAGCCGGGATGGCCGAGTGGTAAGGCGCACGCCTGGAAAGCGTGTTCCCTCTGGGATCCAGGGTTCAAATCCCTGTCCCGGCGTATTCTCGCGTGAGCAAGCCGGTGAGCGCCTCGTGCGCTCGCCGCTACGCGAGCGCGTGTCTGGTATACCGTCGGACAGAAGCTTTGATAGAGTCGACCGATGGCCTACCCGGTCGAGACTACCAACCGTTCTGTCCGACGGTATAAAAGGACCGAATTTGAACCCTACGAGTCGCAGCCCGCGCAGCGAGCGAACGCGAGCGAGCAGGACCGTCCCAGTACGACATAGCCGGTCGAACGTGTCGAGCCCGATGGCGCCGGTTCCCCTGCCGTGCCGACCGTTTATGTCCGCGTCGGGAGAGCGCCCGCACATGTCCATCGTGGTAGTGTCGACTGGTGGAACAATCGCATCGACCGCGGACGGGGGCGGGGACGCGACGGTGTCCCTCTCCGGTGAGGACCTCGTGAGCGCCGTTCCGGAGCTGGAGCCGGTGGCCGCGGTCGAGGTCGACGAGTTCTCGAACGTTCCGAGCCAGTTCCTCACGCTCGAGGGGCTCTACGACCTCCTCGAGGTCGTCCGCGAGTACGACGCCGACCCGTCGGTCGACGGCGTCGTCGTGACCCAGGGTACCAACACGCTCGAGGAGTCGTCGTACTTCCTCGACCTGTGTTACGACGGCGACACGCCGGTCGTGTTCACGGGTGCGATGCGGAACCCCTCGCTCCCCAGCCCGGACGGGCCGATGAACCTCCTCGCGAGCGTCCGCGTGGCGGCCGACGATCGCGCCGGTGAGATGGGCGTCCTCGCCGTCTTCAGCGAGCGCGTTCACACCGCCCGTGACGTGAGCAAGTTCCACACGATGAACACCGACACCTTCCGCTCTCCGGAGTTCGGCCCCCTCGGGACCGTCGACGAGGACCGCGTGGTGTGGCGCCGTCGCCCCGTGAACCCCGACCCGACGCTCGACCCGGGCCCGGACGCGCTCCGGCGGGACATGGAGACGGTGACCGTGACCCTGGACATGACCGACGCGCAGTTGCGGGCCGCGACGGAGAAGGCGGGACTCGTCCTCGGGACGATGGGGGCGGGACACGTCCCCGAACGGATCATCGACGGGCTCCGGGCGGTCCGGGAGGCGGGCGTACCCGTCTTCGCCACGCACCGCGGGTCCGAGGGACGCCTCCTTCGTGACCGCTACGGCTACCCCGGCAGCGAGCACCTCCTCCGGGAACTGGACTGTTACTACAGCGACCTGAACCTCCAGAAGACGCGCGTGAAGGCCATCGTCGCGCTCGCCGCCGATAGCCTCGACGAGGCGTTCGAACGGCCGTAGGCGCTACGCCGGCCGCCCTGGCAGTCCCTCGACCGACCCGGCAACCGCTAACGCCGGGTCTATACGCCCGCCCCACGACGGCACCGACATGACCGACCGCCGGGCCAACTACGCCCTCGTGACGTTCATGGAGCACCTCGGCCAAGCGGAGTCGCGGCTGGACGTCGCGTGGGCCGAGTTCGTCGGCGACGAGACGAGCGAGGCGACCTTCGAGGTGCCGACCGACGACCCGACCGACACGTACCTCCACCTGCAGGCCTACGACGTCGAGACCTACGGCCACGACATCCTCCTGAACGGGCAGTCCCTCTCCGGGTTCGACATCCCGCCGGCGCAGGGCTGGCAGTCGTGGATGGACGCCATCACCGGCGGCGCCCTCCGGGAGGGGGAGAACACCCTCCGGTTCGTCCGGGAGGCGGGGTCGAACGACTCGTTCGTGGTCGGGAACGTCGTCGTCAACTGGAAGGAGCCGACGGGGTAGGAACCAGTACATAAACCCGGGGGGATCCGACCGGGGCCCCATCGGATGACCATGCGTGAACACTCCACACGGACACCGAACGTTCGACTGCAGTACCGCGGTTGTGACGATTCGCCGTCGTTCCCGAGGGCAGGAGGTCCAGCCCCGAATCACCAAGGTTTATATAGAACCGCAGACAACGGTTCGGCTGAACATGTCTCAGCGAATGCAGGGTCAGCCGATGATCATACTCGGCGAGGACTCCCAGCGCATGAAGGACCGCGACGCCCAGAGCCACAACATCTCCGCGGCGCGCGCGGTCGCCGAGTCCGTACGCACGACGCTCGGCCCGAAAGGGATGGACAAGATGCTCGTCTCCTCGATGGGTGACGTCACCGTCACGAACGACGGCGTCACCATCCTCCAGGAGATGGACATCGACAACCCGACGGCCGAGATGATCGTCGAGGTCGCCGAGACACAGGAGGACGAGGCGGGCGACGGCACCACCACGGCGGTGGCCATCGCGGGCGAGCTCCTGAAGAACGCCGAGGACCTCCTCGAACAGGACATCCACCCGACGGCCATCATCAAGGGGTTCCACCTGGCCTCCGCGAGGGCCCGCGAGGAGATCGACGAGATCGCCATCGACGTCGACACCGACGACGAGGAGATCCTCCGGAAGGTCGCCGAGACCTCGATGACCGGTAAGGGCGCCGAGCTCAACAAGGAGCTCCTCGGGCAGTTGATCGTCGATGCGGTGCGTGCGGTCACCGTCGAGGCCGAGGACGGCTCGAACGTGGTCGACCTCGACTACGTCAAGATCGAGACCCAGACCGGCCGCTCGTCCAGCGAGTCCGAGCTGCTGCGCGGCGCGGTCATCGACAAGGACCCCGTCCACCCGGACATGCCGACGGAGTTCGCAGAGGCGAAGGCGCTCCTCATGGACGAGCCGATCGAGATCGAGGAGACCGACGTCGACGCGGAGCTCCAGGTCGACAGCCCGGACCAGCTCCAGCAGTTCCTCGACAGCGAGGAGAAGCAGCTCCGCGAGAAGGTCGAACGGATCAAGGAGCTCGGCGCGGACGTCGTCTTCTGCCAGAAAGGCATCGACGACCTGGCCCAGCACTTCCTCGCCAAGGAGGGCATCATGGCCATCCGGCGCGTGAAGAAGTCCGACATCAAGTTCCTGCGGGAGGTGCTCGGCGCGAACATCGTCAGCGACCTCGACGCCGCGGAGCCCGGGAACCTCGGGACGGCGTCGATCCGGCGCGACGAGGCTGACGAGCTGTTCTACGTCGAGGGCGCCGACGACGACGTCGACCAGCACGGCGTCACGCTGCTGCTGCGCGGCTCGACCGAACACGTCGTCGACGAACTCGAGCGCGGCATCGGTGACGCGCTGGACGTCGTCTCCCAGACGGTCGCGGACGGGCGCGTCCTCGCTGGCGGCGGCGCCGTCGAGGTCGAACTCGCCCGCCGGGTCCGTGACTACGCCGACTCCGTCAGCGGCCGCGAACAGATGGCCGTCGAGGCGTTCGCCGACTCGCTCGAACTCGTTCCCCGCGTGCTCGCGGAGAACTCCGGGCTCGACGCCATCGACACGCTGGTCGACCTCCGTGCGGCCCACGCCGACGGCGACGTCCGGGCCGGGCTGGACGTCTTCAGCGGTGACGTGGTCGACACGTTCGAGACCGGCGTCGTCGAACCCGCCCACGCCAAGGAGCAGGCCATCTCATCGGCCACAGAGGCCGCGAACCTCGTGCTCAAGATCGACGACATCATCGCCGCGGGCGACCTCTCGACCTCCGGTGGCGAGGAGGAGGGCGGCGCTCCCGGCGGCGGCATGGGCGGTATGGGCGGCGGCATGGGCGGTATGGGCGGCGGCATGGGCGGCATGATGTGACGCCGCGCGCACTAATGCCCCCTCGGCGCTGAAGCGTCTGCGCGACCTCCAGCCGCCGTACCGTCCACCCCGTTATCACCGTTCTCGCCCGTCCCACACCGCCCCCGTCTCTCTGCGGTCGCCGTTTCTCGACGGGTGGGAACCAGACGACCGATTCATAGTATTGGGCATGGTATCCAAGGTCGGTGAAAGGAGAATGAAAAAGAACGTCGGAGGACTCGACCGGAAAGCGCGGTTCGTCGTCGGCCCGATCCTCGTTATCGTCGGTCTCGCAGCGTTCGGAGGCGTGATCACCCTCGGTGCTGGAACCCTGGGCCTCGCCCTCGCCGCGGTGGCGCTGCTCGTCGGCGTCGTCCTCGCGACGACGGCCGTGACCCAGAAGTGTCCGCTCAACAACGTCCTCGGTATGAACACGTATCGTGGTGAGTCCGAGACCGGGTCGACCGACACGGACTCGGGGCGCACGGCCTGATCTGACCCGGTACCGGTGACGGGTCGGGCCGCTTGCGGTCCCCTCCCGGCGACGGTCGGAGTCCACGACAGCCCGGAGCGGTCCCGAACTCGACGCCCGGGCCCCCGCTTCGCCCGCTGCGGTCCGGAGAGCCGCGTCGAAACCCCCGGAACTAAGCGGGCGGCGGCGGACCCCCGACTCATGCTACTGGAGGCGGTCGCCGTCGCGTTCTGGACGATGCTCCCCGCCTACGTCCCGAACAACGCGGCGGTGCTGGCCGGCGGCGGGGTCCCCATCGACGGCGGACGGACCCTCGGTGGGGACCGGCTCCTCGGCGACGGGAAGACCTGGCGCGGTACGTTCGTCGGGACGGTCGCCGGCGCGGTCCTCGCGCTCGCTCTCGACGCCCTCCAGCCGACGGTGGCCGCCACATCGGGGCTTCCCCTCCCGTCGTTCCCACCGCTGGTCGTCCTCTCGCTACCCGCGGGGGCGATGCTCGGGGACGTCGTCGCCTCGTTTATCAAACGACGAACGGGTCGGCAGCGCGGTGCCCCCTTCCCGGGTGTCGACCAGCTCGACTTCGTCGCCGGTGCGCTCGTCCTGACCCTCCTCGTCCGGCCGGACTGGTTCGTAGAGACGTTCACGCCGGTCGTTCTCGTCGCCGTGCTGGTGATGACGCCGGTGCTCCACGTCGGGACGAACGCGGGTGCGTACCTGCTCGGGCTGAAGGACGAGCCGTACTGAACGGCGGCCGCGAGTCCCGGGATTGGGACCGCGCTC
Source organism: Haloarculaceae archaeon (assembly GCA_036625905.1). Lineage (GTDB taxonomy): Archaea > Halobacteriota > Halobacteria > Halobacteriales > Haloarculaceae > Salinirubellus. The sequence goes on along the minus strand of JAZKST010000034.1, from coordinate 27,764 downwards.
ACCGGCGCCCGGTCGCGCAGAAGGGGCGCCGTTGCCGGGGACCGACCCCCAGAGTCAGCAGGACCGCCGCCCCCAGTCCACCCGACTCCGTCACGGGCGTCGGGCTCACCAGCCGGAACGCGTGCCGGGTCGTACCGGCACCACATCAACGTTTTTCGACGTCGAGGGTGTCAGGTCTTGAGTCCGGACCCCGAGAGCGCCACGACGACGTCCGCATCCGGTTCGAGGACCCCCCGGTCGCGGTACTCGCGCAGGGCCGCGGGCGCGACCGCACACGTCGGCTCGGTGTAGAACCCCGCGGCGTGGAGCCGGTCGAGTTCACGCTCGGTGGCTTCGGGGCCGATCGCTGTCGCGTCCCCGCCGGTGGCCTCGACGGCCTCGCGGATCTCGTCTACCCTGACGGGCTCGCGTATCTGGATGCCGTCGGCCAGGTCGTTCCGTTCCTCTGAGGGACCGTGGAACCCGTCCGCGACCGGGGCGTAGCCCGCCGCCTGCGCGCCGAGTAACCGAGGGACCCCGTCGGTCCACCCGGCCTCCTGGAGCGCCGTGAACCCACGATAGGCGCCGAGGAACATCGTCCCGTGACCGAGCGGGAGGACCACCGCGTCGGGAACCGACCAGTCTCGCTGAGCCGCGATCTCGTAGGCCATCGTCGCCGTCCCGGCGAAGAAGGCGGGGTTCCACGCGTGGCTGGCGTACCAGCTCTCGCGGGCGACTCGCGGCTCGTCGCCGCTCGTCCGTTCCGCGGCCCGTCGGGCCGCGCGCTCGACGGCCGAGACGCACGCCTCGGTGACGGCCTCGCGGCTCCCCTCGACCCGCTCGACCTCGGCGCCGGCCCGCTCGATGGCCCGGAGCTTCGAGGCTTTCACGGAGGCGGGAACGTAGATCCGCGCGTCGATGCCCGCCCGGGCGGCGTAGGTGGCGATGGCCGCCCCGGCGTTGCCCGAGGAGTCCTCCACCACCCGGTCGACGTCCAGTTCGGCCGCACGCGAGAGCGTGGTCGCCGCGCCGCGGTCCTTGAACGACCCCGTCGGAAACGTATAATCTAGCTTGAACGAACAGTCCCACCCCGGCGCCTCGACGAGCGGCGTCCATCCCTCGTCGAGCGAGACGCGACGCTCGACCGGCAGGAACGCCTCGAACGTCCAGAGCCCGTCGCGCGCGTCGGGCACCTCGGGCGGTGGGCCGTCGGGGAGCGGCCGGTCGGCGAACTCGAGCGGGTGGCCGCACGCACACCGCCATCGGTCCGGGTACGTGTTCCCGCAGGCGGGACAGCGGAGGTCGGTGAACATGGTGGGACGTGGACCGGGACCGCCCGTGTAGGTATCGGTGGACGGACGGTCACGCTACGCTCGCGATACGGTCCCGCGGGTTCAGTCCGGATCGCCCGACCCCGCGGTATGGGCTGTGTCACGTACCTGGGGTTCCTCGCGGCGGCTCGATGAATCCATTCGTTCTAGCTTGGCACGAATGAACACGGAACGACACGATCCGCAGACTCCACAGTAACCCATGAACACCGGTCTAATTCGAAACGCTCCAATCCGAGGTCCGCGGGAGGCAGACCACCGGAAGCTTATTGCATAAATTCTGGTATGATGTGTCATGGAGTGTGGCGCCGGATACGAGACGGACACGCTGTCGACAGAGATTAGAGCGCGATTCGTACCCGACGTGAACGGGCTGAGGATGCACATCCTGGAAGCAGGGATCGGTCCAGACAGACCGTGCGTGGTGCTCTTGCACGGGTTTCCGGAACTGGCGTACAGCTGGCGGAAGATCATCGTGCCGCTGGCGGAGGCCGGCTACCACGTCGTCGCCCCGGATCAACGTGGGTTCGGCCGCACGACCGGCTGGAATGGATCCTACGACGGGGACCTCGCCTCGTTCCGGATGGTGAATCGGGTCAGAGACGTTATCGGCCTCGTCGACGCCGTGGGGCGAACGTCCCTCGCCGCGGTGATCGGACACGATTCCGGAGCCTCCGTCGCCGCTTGGTGTGCGCTGCTCCGACCCGACGTGTTTCGGGCGACAGTGCTCATGAGCGCGCCGTTTGGCGGTCCGCCCGAGCTATCGTCCGAGACCGACATGGATATCGAGGCGATGAACGAGGCACTCGGACGGCTCCCACGGCCTCGCAAACACTATCAGTGGTATTACTCGACGCGAACAGCCAATCACGACATGTCGAACTGTCCGCAGGGTGTCCACGATTTCCTGCGAGCGTACTTTCACTACAAAAGTGCCGACTGGGAGGGAAACGACCCGCAGCCACTACAGGGCTGGACTGCCGATCAGCTCGCGAACCTGCCGACGTACTACATCATGGATCGCCACAAGGGGATGGCCGAAACGGTGGCCCCGTATATGCCCTCCGAGAAGCGGATTCGCTCGTCTCGGTGGCTTCCCGATGAAGAGCTCCGCGTATACAGCTCCGAATACGAACGGACGGGCTTTCAGGGTGGACTCCAATGGTATCGATGCGGAACCGACCCGCGGTGTCGACGCGAGCTCCAGGTGTTTGCTGACCGGACCCTCGACGTGCCGTCGGCGTTCATAGCGGGCCGACGCGACTGGGGGGTCTACCAAGTGCCTGGTACCTTCGAGCGAATGCAGGAGGCGGTCTGTACCGACATGCGTCGCTGTACCCTCGTCGAAGGCGCGGGTCACTGGGTACAACAGGAAGCACCAGAACGCGTCACCGAGCTTCTCCGTGAGTTCCTGGACGACGACCAGGAATCCGCGCGGGGTTGAGTCACCCGAGAAGCGCGACCCGAACTCGCGCGAGGGATCACCGATTCTAGGACCGTGTGGTATCGTCACGACGTCCTCATGTGATCCGACGGTTTCGAAGATGGCTATCGAATCACATCACTACCAGTATTAAACTGGAACGTACGTCGATGAACCAGGAATCCGTTCGATCCCGCTGGCATCCGCGCCGAGCGTAGCGAGCGAGGGCACCCGAGGAGGAAAAAGTGGTTGCTAGTAGTTGTCGATATCGGTCCCCACCGAGCAGACGTACTCGCCGGCGGCGACCTGCGGGAGTCGCCGGGCGCGCCAGAACACGCCCGAGGAATCGGCCGTGACCGTCGACTTGACGTTGCCGAACGCGTCGGTCACCTCGAACAGGTCGTCACCGCGGGAGACCTCATCGCCGAGTCCGCGGAGGAACGTCACGAGCCCGCCGCTGGGCGAGCCGTACTGGTCGAACCCGGTGGCCCGGACCTGCGGCTCCGGGGAGACGGCGCCGTCGAGGAAGCCGTAGTGGGTGAGCACGTTCATCACGCCGCGGACGCCGACCCGGATCGACTCCTCGTCCCAGCCGACGCTCCCGCCGAGTTCGGGATCGATGGTAGGGATGCCCTCGTCGGGGGCGGCGCGGGCGAGCTGGCCGTCGGGTCCCTTCTGATCGAGGATGTAGCCGGTGCCGAACACCTTCGCGAGATCGAGACAGTCCCGGTGGAGGCGGTGTCGGGGGCCACACCGGACCCGCGCCTCGTCGATCATCCGGGAGGTCGAGCCCTGGTGGAGGTCGAGCACGAGGTCCGCGCGGGTGGCGGCCTGGAACGTGGCGTGGGAGATGCGCTCGCTGGCGGTACCGTTCTCGTCGCCGGGGTACGTGCGGTTTAGCTTCGTGTCGTCGATGGGGTTGCGGTGTTCGGCGACCTGGAACCCGTAGTGGTTGACGACCCCGACGACGAGGATCGTCCCCGAGAGCTCCGCAGGGTCTACCCGGGGGACGAACCGCTGGACGACGCCCAACCCGTTGAGTTCGTCGCCGTCGGAGACCGCCTGCACGTAGAGGGTCTTGCCGTCGCGCGCGCCGTTCATGACACAGACCGGGAGAGCGACCTCGGAGCCGTCGCGGGCCTCGCCGACCGGCAGGCGACCCACTGACACCTCGCCGGGGGCCGCGCTCGCCGTGCCGAGGATGGTCATTACTACTCAACGATAGGGGGACGTTCTTAGACCGTTCGGTATCGGCACATAGGGCCCGTCGCCGGGTACCGACTGCGGAGGACCGACAGATTATCCGTCCGGCGCCCCTCCGTGGTGGTGTGAGCGACGCGAGACCCGATCCCGGACCGGAGCCCGGCCAGCCGGGCACCGAGGCGACCGACGACCGGCCGGAGCGACCCGGGACCGCCGCCTTTCTGGCGGCGCTCGAGGTGACGCGGAACGCGAAGGTCGGGTTCGCCCTCGGGACCGTCCTCGGGGTGGCGCTCCTCGCACTGGTGGTCCGGGGCGCCGAGGCCGCGCAGTATCCCCTCTCCCTCTACGCGGCGCTGGCGTTCGTCCTCGCGGTCGGCGTCGGCCTCCTGCTCACCGCCGTCATAACCGTCGGCGTGGCAGTAAAGCGGGTCCGGGAGATGGACGACGCGGCAGTCGAGCGCCCGGACTGATACGGACCGTTGTCGTCCTTCGTCGGCGGTCGCGCGGCGGGGTCGGTCGGCTACGTCTCGACGCCGACCAGCGCCGACAGCCGTTCGGCACCGCCCCGGGTCCCCTTCGCGACGAAGACGTCGTCGGCGTGGAGTTCGGTCCCCGGCCCCGGCGAGACGACCCAGTCACCGACGCGGGTGCTCCCGGCTCGTCGACCCCGTCGGACGGCGATGACGCGCATCCCGGTCTCGGTCTTGACCATCTCCTCGCCGAGCGTCGCCCCGTCGAGACGCGACCCGGGCGCGACCTCGAAGCGGACGATGACCTCGTCGGACTCGCGGACGGCCTCGGCGATGACGGGATGGGTGCCCAACCCCCTGAGGACGCCTTCGCTGATCTCGAGGGCGGCGTCGCTGATGACCTCCGTCGCACTGGCGAGGTGCATCAGCCCCCGCAGCTGGACCGGGTCGTCCATTCCGGCGGCGGCCTGGAGTATCCACGCCTCGAAGCGGTCCTCGAGCGCGTCGACCTCCGCCTCGAGTTCGAGTACCTCCTCGGCGATGCCGTCGGAGTCGAAGAGGACGGCGCCGTAGGCGAGGTCGACCGCGAGCTCGGACATGTTCTTCATCAGCACGACGCTGTCGACGGCCCGTTCGAGGTCTTCGACCGTCGGCTCGGGCGCGTCGGGCGGCTCGTAGGCCCGTCCCGAGAGGGACTCGTACACCTCCGCGACCCCCTCTTCGGGGCCCCTGAGGAGCGCGACGTCCCCCGCGCGGAGCACCGTCTGGTGGTCGGGGTCGGTGAGCCAATCACCCCCGCGACGGACGGCGATGACCCGGACGCCGGTGGTCGTCTCGAGGTTCGTCTCCCCGAGCGAGCGGCCGACGAGCGGCGACCCGGCCTCGACGTCCACCCTGACGAGGGTCTCGACCGCCTCGGGGAGCGCGTCGCGCATCGCCTCGGGGAGGCCCACGTCCTCGAGGACCACCTTGGCGATGTCGCCGGCGGCGTCGCTGATCTTCTCGGCGGCGCCCACGATACCGAGCACGGGCGCGAGCGCCTCGGCGTCCCCGGGGCTGCGGGCGGCCATCAGCAGGCTCATCCGGGCCTGCATCTGGAGGACGTCCATCCGCTCCTCGAGTTCGAGCACCTCCCTCGCCACTTCGTCGCTCCCGAGCAGCACCGCCGAGTACGAGAGGTCGATGAGTAGCTCGGCGGTGTCCTTCATCTCCGCCAGCACCGCCTTCACGGAGACGGGCTCGTACTCGACGTCGTCGGCGGCCATGCCCCGCGCTTTCCCGCCGGCGGACAAAAGCGTTCCCCGAGCGGTCGTCCGGCCGGAAGGGCCGGCCGAACGGTCGTGTGCGTCCGGGGACGTAACGGTAACCCTTTTCTCACGTGCATAGGAACCCCTCCTATGGCAGACCCGGAACTCAAGAAGGGACTCGAGGGCGTGCTCGTCGCCGAGTCGTCGCTCTCGTACATCGACGGGGACGAGGGCCGGCTGGTCTACCGGGGGTACGACATCGGCGACCTCGCCCGAGGGGCCAGCTACGAGGAAGTCGTCTACCTGTTGTGGCACGGCGAGCTCCCGACCGAGGCCGAACTCGACTCGTTCACCGACGCGATGACCGCCGAGATGGGAGTCGACGAGGACGTCCTCGCGGTGGCAGAGCGGCTCGCCGACGCCGGGGAGGAACCGATGGCCGCGCTGCGGACGCTCGTCTCGTATCTCTCGGCGGAGGACCCCGAGTCCGGCTCCGAGCCGTCGGACCTCGACGCCGCCGCACGGAAGGGGCGACGCATCACCGCGAAGATCCCGACCGCGCTCGCGGCGTTCGACCGCCTCCGCCGCGGGGAGGACCCGGTCGAGCCCCGCGACGGCCTCGGACTCGCGGCGAACTTCCTCTACATGCTGACCGGCGAGGAGCCCGACGACGTGGCCGCCGAGACGTTCGACATGGCGCTGACCCTCCACGCCGACCACGGGCTGAACGCCTCGACGTTCACCGCGATGGTCGTCGCCTCGACGCTCGCGGACCTCTACTCCTCGGTCGTCGCCGGCGTCGGCGCGCTCTCGGGGCCGCTCCACGGCGGCGCCAACCAGGACGTGATGGAGCTGTTCTTCGAGATCGACGAGGCCGACGCCGACCCCGTCGAGTACGTCACGCGCGTCCAGGAGGAACGCGAGGGCTGGCGCGTCCCCGGGATGGGCCACCGCGTCTACAACGTCAAGGACCCACGCGCGGAGATACTCGGCGCGAAGTCCGAGGAGCTCGCCGACGAGACGGGGGAGCCTAAGTGGTTCGAGATGGCCGCCGCCATCGAGCGCTACTTCGACGAGGAGAAGGGGCTCACGAAGCGCGGCATCGCGCCGAACGTCGACTTCTACTCCGGGACCGTCTACTACCAGCTCGGCATCCCCGTCGACATGTACACCCCCATCTTCGCGATGAGCCGCGCCGGCGGCTGGATCGGCCACGTCCTCGAGTACCAGGCGGACAACCGTCTCATCCGGCCGCGGGCCCGCTACGTCGGCGAGACCGATCGCGAGTTCGTCCCCGTCGACGAGCGGTAGGACGAGGTCCCACGGCCACCCGGCGCTCGCCGCCACCCGCCGTCCTCGGATGGACGTCTTCGTCTACGGGACGCTGACCGACCCCGACCGCGCAGCCGCGGTGCTCGGCGAGGCGGGGTTCACCCTGCCCGGTCCGGCCCGACTCGACGGCCTCCACCGCGTCGACGGTCGGTACCCGATGCTCGTTCCCGGCGGGAGCGTCGACGGGCGGCTCCTCCGCACCGAGCGCGTCGAGGCGCTCGACCGGTACGAGGGGGTCACGGCAGGGCTCTACGTCCGCGTGTCGGTTCCCCGCATCGGGTCTCGAGGAGAGCGGGTAGCGGTGTACGTCGGTGACCCCCGTCGGCTCGACCCCGTCGAACGGGTCGAGTGGCCGGGCGATGGGTCGTTCGGGGAGCGGGTCGAGCGGTACGTCCGGGGGAACCGGGTGGTCGTCGAGCGGCTCGACTGACCGATAGCGACACCCCTCCCGACCAGGATCGGTCGGAGAGAGGGCGATCTAGTCGTCGGTCGCCCCGATCCGCGCCTGTCGCCTGGCGGCCCGCTCGACGAACTCCTCGGGTAGTTCGTCGATCTCGCCCGCTTGGACGCCCCAGAGGTGGGCGTAGAGGCCGTCCTCGCCGAGCAGGTCCTCGTGAGTGCCCCGCTCGACGATGCGCCCGCCCTCCAAGACGACGATGGTGTCGGCGTCCTTGATGGTCGAGAGCCGGTGGGCGATGGCGAACGTCGTCCGGTCCTCCGTCAGCTGGTCCAGCGAGCGCTGGATGAGCATCTCCGTCTCCGTGTCGACGTCGCTGGTCGCCTCGTCGAGGACGAGTATCTCGGGGTCCTTGAGTATCGCGCGGGCGATGGAGATCCGCTGGCGCTGGCCCCCCGAGAGTTTGACTCCGCGCTCGCCCACCTCCGTGTCGTACCCCTCCGGGAGATTCGTAATGAACTCGTGGGCCTCGGCCATCTTCGCGGCCTCGCGTACCTCCTCGCGGGTGGCGTCGAACGTCCCGTAGGTGATGTTCTCCTCGACGGTCCCGTAGAACAGGAACGTGTCCTGTGAGACGTAGCCGATCCGCTCGCGGAGGCTCGGAATGGTCACGTCCCGGAGGTCCCGGCCGTCGATAGTGATCTCCCCCTCGTCGACGTCGTACATCCGGAGGAGGAGCTTCAGCACCGTGGACTTCCCGGCGCCGGTCGGCCCGACGAGCGCCAGCGTCTCGCCGCCCTCCACCTCGAAGGAGACGTCCTCGATTATCGTCTCCTCGTCGTAGCCGAACGTCACGTCGTCGTAGACGACGCGACCGTCGGTCACCTCCAGTTCGTCGGCGTCGGGGTCCTCGGCGATGCGGGATGGCTCGTCCATCAGCCCGAAGATCCGGGCCGAGGAGGCGTACGCCCGCTGGTACATATTGATTATCTGCCCGAACTGGGCCATGGGCCAGATGAATCGCTGCGTGAACAGGATGAACCCGACGAACTGGCCGGGGGTGAGCGAGCCCGTGAAGAACAGCGGGGCGCTCCCGGTCGCCTGGTAGGTCAGCACCCAGGCACCGCCGAGGACGAACGTGACGACGAACCCGATCCCGGAGAGCAGGCGCAGCCCCGGGAAGAACTTGATGCGGGTCCCGATGGCGTCCCAGTTGGCGTCGAAGTAGTCCTTGGAGACGTCCTCGACCCGGTGGGACTCGAAGTCCTCCGTGTTCGAGGTCTTGATCACCTGGACGCCGCCGAGGTTGTTCTCCAGCCGGGAGTTCACCTGGCCGACCGACGAGCGGACATCCGCGTACTTCGGCTGGATCGTTTTTATAAACCGATACGTGAAGAAGGCGATCAGCGGCACCACCCCGAGCGTGATGACCGCGAGCTGCCAGTTCCAGTAGAGCAGGATGGCCGCGATGCCGAGCACCATCACGCCCAGCCGGAACGCGGAGTTCATCCCGTCGTTCAGGAATCGCTCCAGCCGGTTGACGTCGTTCGAGAGGATGGACATCATCTCGCCGGTCTGCTTGTCGGCGAAGAAGTCCATGTTCAGCCGCTGCATCTTGTCGTACGTGTCCGTCCGGACCGCGTGCTGGATGTGCTGGGCGAAGGAGTTCCACCCCCAGTTGCGGGTCCAGTGGAACGCCGCGCCGCCGAAGAAGGCCGCGGCGATGAGCCCCGCGGAGAGGTAGAGCTGGCCGGGCCGGTCGGGCGGGAGCCACGCGTCGGGGACGAGCCAGATGCTGAACGGCCGCTCGGCGTAGAAGATCGCGTCGACCGCGAGCGCGAGCAGCACCGGCGGCATCAGGTCGAGCACCCGGGCGATCACGCTCGAGAACAGACCGACGACGAACGCCCGTTTGTTCTCCGCCCCGTACTCGAGGAACAGCCGCTGCATCGGGTTCTCCGCGTTCTCCCGCTGCTCCTCGAACGGGTCGTCCTCCTCGGCCGCGGCTACGTCCATCGTTTACAGGTTCGGGTCGACCGCCGAAAAGGGTTCCCTTAATTGGATATAAGCTCACACACGGACACGACGGCGGTGCCGGTAGCGTCGGTGGCGGTGCTCACCCGTCGTCCGGTCCCTCGATCCGTATCCGGTCGCCCGGCTCGATCCCGTGGCGGGTCGTCCACTCGTAGTTCACCTCGAGGACGTACTGCCCCTCCCCCGGGTAGCGCTGGTCCTCGCCGTCCTCGCCCTCGGCCGGCGCGGGGGCGTGGTGGACCGTCCGGATCGTGCCGTTCGCGTCGATGTAGATGATGTCGATGCCGAACGACATGTCCCGCATCACGTACGTGTGGCTCCCCTGGGCGTCGTAGGTGAACAGCATCCCGCGGTCGGCCGGGAGCGACTCCGTCTTCGAGAGCCCGGTGTACCGCTTCTCCGGCGTGTCCGCGACGGCCACCCTGACGGTGCCGAGTTCCGTCCCGTTCCCGTCGAGCACCGTCACCGTCGTGTGGTCGTAGCGACCCTCGGTCGGAGAGGGCAAGGCAGTGTCGCCCACCGCCGATCCCACCGTCGCCGTTCCCGACCCCGCAGGCGTTCCCGTCGCGGCGTCGGTGGCCGTCGGCTGGTACCCCGGCCCCGCGACGAACGGGAGGTACGCTCCGCTCGCGACGATGGCGCCCCCGACGAGGAGGACCACCAGAACCGGGAGGGCGACGCCGGTGCGGTTCACATTCGATGTCGGAGGCCGGCGCGCCTAAGCGTTCCGACGACCGGCTCGAAGCCGGCGGAAGGTGTTTCACCGTGCACGTCGTCGATCCGGGTATGAGCGAGCCGGAGAGCGCCTCCGAACGAGAAGGGAGTAGCTCACACGAGGAGGCGGCGACGGCGTTCGCCCGACGTGTCCGCGAGAGCGGGCTCTCCGGACTTGAGGGGCTGTTCCTGTTCGGTTCGACCGCTCGGGGTGAGGCCTCCGGACTCGATAGCGACGTCGACTTCCTCGCAGTCGTCGCCGACGAGGCCGACCGGAGGGCAGTCGAGGACCGACTCCGTGACGTGGCCTACGACGTGATGCTCGAGTTCGGGCCGGTCGTCGAGGTACACGTGCTCTCTCGCGCCGAGATGAATCGGTATCGCGAGCAGGGTCACCCGTTCGTTCGACGCCTCCTCGACGAGGGCGAGTCGTATGGCTGATCGCGCGCCGGTCCGAGAGGAGTTCCAGCAGGCTCGCCAGGCACTGGCCGACGCGATCGGCGCTCGCGACGCCGACCTGTCCGACGTCGTGGTGATCGACCGACTCTACTACGCGTGTTTCCACGCCGCACAGGCAGTGTTTACGACCGCGGATACGCACCGGAGTCCCACGGCGGCGTGCTATCGCTGTTCGGCTCCGAGATCGTCGCCGGTGACGCCTCTCGTGACCAGGGTCGGCTGCTCAACGACCTCTCGGCGCTTCGGAAGCAAGCTGATTCCGGATACGAATTGATAGACGAGGATATCGGCGTCCTCGTCGACCGGGTGGAGGCCTTCGTCACTGACGTAGAACGACTCTTCGAGGAAGAGGAGTAGTGGGACCACCCGGAATTCGGATCAGAGCGAGACTCGCTCCGTTCGTCTCGCAGGGTTGAAATCCGGCGTATTCGACACGCCTCGTTACCGCTCGTCGCAAAACGATGGGGCCGCGCGGATTTGAACCGGAGCCACTTCGCTCTCCGGTCACTCGTGGCAGGGCTCAAATCCGCTTGCGTCCACGACTCACTGCTCGCTGACGCTCGCGGGAGTAGTGGGGCCGCGCGGATTTGAACCACGGACCTCGTCCTTGTAAGGGACGCGTCATAACCACTAGACCACGGCCCCGCACCCGACACGACCCCGCGCGGGCGGATAGCCCTTACGCTCCGGGTGTGGTCACCGCTCCCCGAGTCCAATCGATACGGACGGTCGTCGTCCGTATGACGCCGCGTCGTCGCGAGAACGAGCCGCCGCTCAGTCGTCGGCCGCGGCCGTGTCGGCGGCCGCCTCGACCATCGCCTCCGGCGTGATCTCGTAGAGGTCCTGCCTCGCGTCGGCGAAGTACACGTCCTCGGAGACCGCGTCGATCTCCTCGAGGCGCTCCAGAGCGTACCGCACCGTCCGAGCGGAGAGCATCGACTCCTCGACGATGTCCTTCTGCGTCATGCCCCCGTTGTACTCGAGCACCTTGTAGACGAGCTTCGCGCTCGGCGGAAGGTCCGCGATCGCCTCCGCACTGGAATCTGCCATCGGTACCCGAACGGAGGGGCGCCACCTGTATAAAGATTCACCACGGGCGTCGTTTTCCGGCAATCTGTGGGGGGTTTCGGAGCCGCGGGCGGCCTCAGAACCCGCGCAGCATCACCAGCGCGTCCTCGCCGTCTTCGTAGTACCGGGGAACCGTGTGGTGGTGGGTGAACCCGAACGCGCGGTAGAGCCCGATGGCCTCGTCGTTGCCCGCTCGCACCTCGAGTTTTACGCGGGACGTCCGCTCTCCCGTGAGAGCCGAGAGCGCCCCCCCGAGGAGGGACGCACCGATACCCTCCCCGCGGCGGTCCGGGCGGACGGCGATGTCCTTTAGATGTCCGAGCGGCCGACCATGGTTGGGAACGGTGTCCGCGACGACGTAGCCGACCACGCCCTCGTCGACGGCGACGAGGAAGCCCGGTGCGTCGAGGAACCCCTCGAACGCGCTGTAGGGCCACGGCTGGGGGAACGACGCCTGCTCGATGCGGAACACCTCGAGCAGGTCCGCCCTGACCGCGGGCCTGATCTCGGGGTCCGCCCCCCCCCTGGGCGTGGTCGTGGTCACGGCTCCACGTATCCGGTCGGGGTCCATATCGGTTCCGCCGCGTCGGTGCGGACCTGGCGTGTCGACCCAAAAGTTCATGTATCTGGCCGTGAAAACAGCAAACGCACCCAACGAAGGGTGCATCCCCACCCCCCACCCCGCTTTTGAGGAACCTACCGCCGAGCGCCCGCCACCGTCCACCTCGGGGAGGTGTCACCGGTTTCGAACGCTACCGCAGCTCGTCGCTCGGTCGCGAAAGAAGCACACCACGGGTCCGACGGTATCATAGGGTCGTGCGTGCCTATCTCTAGCGGTCGTCGGAAACATCGGCGTGTCGAGACCGATGAGACGGAATTCCGATCCGTGAACGGGACTAACTACGCACGACCGTATCAGTCGTCGGCAGGCGCCGAGGAGTCGTCGCCGGACTCGGCGAGCTTCTTCGTGTGCGAGAGCTTGCCGCCGTCGGCGAGGATTTCGCGCTCGCGCGTGGAGGCGTCGAGGTGGGCCGTGAACTCCCAGTCGTCGTTCACGCGCACCGTGAACTCCTCCCGACCCGAGCGGACCGCGTCGGCGACGTCGTCGACGATCTCGATGTCGTCGCCCTGCTCGATCTTCCCGTAGGTCTCCTCGTCGATGACCAGCGGGAGGAGGCCGAAGTTGAACAGGTTAGCCTTGTGGATGCGGGCGAACGACTGGGCGAGGACGCCCTCGACGCCGAGGAACATCGGGCAGAGCGCCGCGTGCTCGCGCGAGGAGCCCTGGCCGTAGTTCCCGCCGGCGACGAGGAAGCCGCCGTCGGAGTCGAGCGCGCGCTGGGCGAACGACTCGTCCACCCGCGAGAGCGTGAACTCCGAGAGCTTCGGGATGTTCGACCGGTACATCAGGATGTCCTGGGTCGCGGGGATGATGTGGTCGGTCGTGATGTTGTCCCCCATCTTCAGGAGGGTCGGCCCCGCCAGGTGGGCGTCGAGCTCGTCCTTCAGGGGAACGTCGCCGATGTTCGGACCCTTGATGAGTTCGTCGTCGACCGGGTCGTCCGGCGTGATGATGTCGTTCTCGGCGCCCTCGTACTCGTCGGGGAGTTCGAATCCCGGCGCCTCGAGGTCACCGAGTTCGTCGGCGAGGTCCCGCGGGTCGACTATCTCGCCCTTGAGCGCCGCGGCGGCGGCGACCTCCGGCGAGGCCAGGTAGACGTTGTCGTCCTCGATACCCGAGCGCCCCTCGAAGTTGCGGTTGAACGTCCGCACGCTCACGGAGTCGCTGGCGGGGACGTGACCGATGCCGATGCAGGCCCCGCAGGTCGCCTCGGAGAAGTTCACGCCGGCGGCCATCAGCTCCGCCGTCCACCCGCCCCGGGCGAGCATCTCGCTCGCCTTCTTCGAGCCGGGCGCGACGATCATCTCCGTATCGCGCTTGATCGAACGACCCTCGAGCATCTTCGCGGCCGGGAGGACGTCCTCGTAGCCGCCGTTCGTACAGGAGCCGACGATGATCTGGTCGACGTCCTGGCCCGCGGCCTCGCGGACCGGGACGACGTTGTCCGGCATCGACGGCTCCGCGATGAGCGGCTCGAGCTCCGAGAGGTCGACGACGATCTCGTCGTCGTACTCGGCGTCCTCGTCCGGCTGGAGCTCGACGTACTCCTCCTCGCGGTCCTGTTTCGCGAGGTACTCGCGGGTCCGCTCGTCGGTCGGGAACAGCGACGACGTGGCGCCGAGCTCCGTCCCCATGTTGGTGATGGTCATGCGCTCGGGTGCGGAGAGGCTCTCGACGCCCGGCCCGGTGTACTCGAAGATCTTCCCGACGCCGCCTTTCACGGTGAGCCGCCGGAGCATCTCGAGGATGACGTCCTTGGCGGTGGACCACTCGGGGAGTTCACCCTCCAGACGGACGTTGACGACCTCCGGCATCTCGATGTAGTAGGGGCCGCCGCCCATCGCGACGGCGACGTCGAGCCCGCCGGCGCCGATGGCGAGCTGGCCGAGCCCGCCGGGGGTCGGCGTGTGCGAGTCCGAACCCAGCAGCGTCTTGCCCGGCGCGGCGAAGTTCTCCCTGTGGACGTTGTGACAGATGCCGTTCCCCGGCCGCGAGAAGTACGCGCCGAACGTGCCGGCCGCCGAGCGCAGGAAGCGGTGGTCGTCCGTGTTCTTGAAGTCGAACTGGTAGGTCTGGTGGTCGCAGTACTGTGCCGCGATCTCCGTCTGGACCTCGTCGAGGTCGAGCGCCTCGAACTGCAGCCAGACCAGCGTCCCGGTGGTGTCCTGCGTGAGGACCTGGTCGATCTCGATGCCGATCTCCTCGCCCGTCTCGAGCTCCCCGTCGACGAGGTGTTCGGCAAGTATCTTCTCCGTGAGCGTCTGTCCCATAACGCTCGAACTTCGGCTATCCTCGGATATAAATCCGGCGTGTTCGCCACGTATTGCGAATCCACGGGCGTTCCGGCGGGTTCTGTCGGCTACGCCCAGCGGCGCCGAGCCCGGCCTACCCCTCGTGGACCGTCACGTCGACGCCCCCGTCCTCGACGGTCGCGGTCATCATCGTGGTCTCGCTGGCCGGGTTCGCACCCGTACACGATCCGGGGTTCAACAGCCGATAGCCCTCGACCTCCCGATCCATCACCTGGTGGGTGTGACCGGAGACGCCGACCGTCGGACCGTCCGCCGCGTTCGCCTCGACCGTCCCCGAGACCCGCTCCTCATAGCCCTCGATGTCGCCCGTGCCGTGGGTGACGACGAACCGCACGCCGCCGAGATCGAGCGTCGCCACCGGGGGCAGCCCCAGGTCCGGATCGATGTTCCCGTGAATGGCCGTGATCTCCGGGCTCGCGTCCCGGACGGTCATCACGGCCTCCGGGGAGTCGTAGTCCCCCGTATGGATCACGTGGTCGGCCCCCCGGCACTGGTCGAGGACCCACTCCGGAATGGACGGTTCGCGCGACGGGACGTGGGAATCGCCGATGACGGCGAGGCGCATACGGCCCGATGGGACCGCTACCCACGTTAATCTGTGGCCGGTCCCTCCTGTCGGTATGGCCGACGACGGACCGACGGACGTGGTCACGGTGTTCCTCCGCAACGGGGGAGCGGTCCTGCTCCTCCGTCGGAGCGAGGAGGTGGGCTCGTACCCGGGACAGTGGGGTGGCGTCGCGGGGCATGCGGAAGGGGATCCGGACGGGGCCGCTCGCGAGGAGATCCGGGAGGAGACCGGTATCGACCCCGCGACCCTCGACCCCGTCCGACGGGGAGACCCCTTCCCCGTCGAGGACGGCGGGTACGCCTGGCGGGTCCACCCCTACCTGTTCGACTGCCCGACCCGCAAGGTGGAGACGAACTACGAGACGGCCGAGTTCGAATGGGTCCCGCCGACGGAGATTCTGCGCCGGGACGTGGTTCCGGACCTCTGGACCTCCTACGACCGCGTCAGGCCGACGCCCGAGACCGTCGCGGCGGACACCGAGCACGGGTCGGCGTACCTCTCGCTTCGCGCGCTCGAGTGTCTCCGCGACGAGGCGGCGCTCGCGGTCGAACGCGGGGGCGACTGGGACGACCTCGCCCCCGTCGCCCGCGATCTGCTCGACGGCCGGCCGGCGATGGCCGTCGTCGCCAACCGCGTCAACCGGGCGATGCACGACGCCAGCGCGGACCGGACCCCCGCTGCGGTCGAGCGGACCGCCGTCGAGAGACACCGCCGGGCACGGGAAGCCGACGCCGGGGCCGCCACGCCCGACCCCGGATGGGAGCGGGTACTCACCCTCTCGCGGTCGAGGACCGTCCGCCGGGCGCTCCTCGACGCGCCCGCCCTGGAGCGGGTCCTCGTCGCGGAGTCCCGTCCCGCCCGCGAGGGGATCGGCGTCGCCGAGCGACTCGCGAGCGAGCACGAGGTCACCGTCACCCTCCACACCGACGCGGCCATCGCGCACGTCCTCGCCAATCGGGAGGTGGACGCCGTGGTCGTCGGCGCCGACGCCGTCCTCGCCGACGGCTCGGTTGTGAACAAGACCGGGACCCGTGCGGCGGCGCTGGCGGCCGCCCGCGAGGGGATCCCGCTGGAGGTCGTCTGTGCCGCCGACAAGGTTGCGGTGGACGAGGAGCCGCACCTCGAATCCGGCCCACCGGAGGAGGTGTACGACGGCGACGCGGACCTGGACGTGCTGAACCCAACCTTCGACGTCACGCCGGCGGACCTCGTGACCGGCTTCCGCACCGAACGGGGCGTCCTCGACACCGAGGGGGTCCGAGCGGTCGCCCGGGAACACGCCGAGTTTGCCGACTGGAACTGAGCGGCGAGCGCGGGCCGCTCGGCCCGAATTCGGGACGACCCGTCGGGCGTTCCGGTCGGCAATCGGCAAGAGTGAAACCCGTCGGTGCCGTACCCCCTCCGGCGGCAGTGACGAGGGTTACCCCCACCGAGCCCCTTGTGACGAGGCTCCACACCCGAGCCGCCGTTCCACTGCGCCGCACAGCCGCGGCGCGCTTACGTCGCTCGACGCCGAAGGGATTCGCGTGAATCGCCGCGCGTTCCTCGCGGGGCTCTCGGCCGGCCTCGTCGGGACGGCCGGCTGTCTCGTCGGCTACCGGAACGGGAGCGGGAGCGAGGAGTCCCCGCCGACGGACTACCCGGGCATCGCCGAGTACGGCTATCCTTCGACCGTCTGCGAGGAGGACCTGCGGCCGGACGCCATCCCGGCCATCGACGACCCCGCGTTCGCCCCCGACTGGAGCGGGGTCGATATCCCGGCGGAGTACCGCGCGGACGGCGGGCTGACCGACGACCGCGTGGTGGTCGGCGTCGTGGGGGACGGGACCGCGCGTGCGTACCCGCTCTCGGTGCTCGCGCGACACGAGGTGGTGAACGATTCGATGGGGATCCCGCTGCTGGTGACGTACTGCCCCATCTGCCGGTCGGGGCTGGTCGCGAGCCGCGAACTCGACCGGGCGGCGGCGACGTTCGGCGTCACGGGCCTGCTGTGGAAGCCCCCGGACGCCTACACGGCCGCGAGCGAGGCCGACGGTACGGTCTTCGGCGCCGGCGAGTCCGACCCCGAGACGGGCGTCCGCGACTCGGCGAACCTGGTGATGTACGACGAGCCGACCGGCTCGCGCTGGAGCCAGACCCTCGCGGAGGCCATCTGTGGGCCACGGGAGGGCGAGAGCCTCGAGATCCTCCCCTCGGCGGTCGCGACGTGGGGGGAGTGGCGCACCGACCACCCCGACACGGAGGTGCTGTTGCCGCCGCCGCTCTCGGGGACGCTGAACCCGGCCGAACGCGCCGGGGACTGATCGGCGTATTCCCGACCGGGAGATAATATCAACCGTCGATAGCGGGAGGAACGTATTAATGGGGTGGAGCGAACCGCCGTGCATGGCCGTCGACGGTGACGAACCGACACTGCTACCGCAGGCGGTGGTGCCGGCCGACGGTCTCGTCTCCTGGTTCGACCTCGTCTCGTGGTTCTGTGTCCCGGTTCTCGTCGGGGTCCTCTCGCTCGTCCTCCCGCTCCGGGCGGAGCTCGCCTCCCCGAACCTCGGTTCGTTCTTCGAGGTGCTGGAGGTCGTCTGGCCGGCTACCCTGCTGGTACTCATGGTCCTGCTGACCTACCAGGTCAGGGACCGACACAGTGACGACGGGTGCTGTCGGGTCGCCGGGTGGTGTCTCGCCGGATGGGCGCTCGTCGCCGGCCTCGCCACACTCCTCATCGGCCACCAGGCCGAGATGGGTGTCGCCATCCACCAACCGGGCGTCGTCGTCAGCGATATGGCGATCGCCGGAGCGGCACTCGGCCTGCTCGTCGGCCGGTACGACGTCGAACGCTGCACCGAGTACGCGGAGGTCAGGCGACTCAACGGTCGGCTCGAGTTCCTCAACGAGCTGCTCGGACACGACGTCCGGAACGACGTAGCGGTCGTCGACGCCTACGCGCAGGGGCTGGCCGCGGACTACGGGCCGGACGAGCGGGTCGATGGGATCCGACAGAAGGTCGACCACGTCACGGAGCTGATACACGCCGCGGGCGAACTGAACGAGATCGAGACCGCGGACGGGGACCTGCAGCCGGTCGACCCCTCGACGATCGTCCGGCAGGCAGTCGGCCATGCCCGCGAAGGGTTCCCCGAGGCGACCGTCCGGGTCGAAGGGGAACTCCCGGCGTCGGTGACCGTCCGCGGGGACTCGCTCGTCGGGTCGGTGTTCGACAACCTCCTCCGGAACGCCGTCCAGCACGGCGGGCCGTCGCCGGAGATCGTCGTCTCGATGACGGCGTCGGCGGACGAGGTCCGCGTCAGTATCGCCGACGATGGCCCCGGTGTCCCCGACTCGGTCCGTGAGGACCTGTTCGGCGAGGGGACGACCGGCGAGGGCTCGGCCGGTACCGGACTCGGGCTCTACCTCGTCTCGCGGCTCGTCGACCGCTACGGCGGCCGGGTCGAGGTCGAGGAGAACGAGCCGACCGGAACGGTGTTTACCGTCCGGCTCCCGCGGAGCGACTGATACGGTCGTGCGTAACGATTTACCGGTGAGCGCCCGGACGGGGTCGGCGACAATCGGTAAAAGACTACGCACGACCGTATGAGTCGGGTGACGGGACTCGCGGTCGGACCACCCCTCGAACGGGAGGATCGGAGGCGACGGGGGAAGGACGAACGCCCGGGGTGTCAGAGAACCGACCGCTGACAGGTGCCACAGAGGGTCTCCTCCTTGACGTCGACCTCGCGGACGGTCGGCGAGAAGCTCATCACACAGCGGTTGTTGTCGCAGTGTTCCAGCCCGAGCGTGTGGCCGATCTCGTGGACGACCTCCTTGCGGACGCGGTCGGAGAACACCTCGCCGGCGGACCTGGCAGCGAGCCCGCCGTCGGAGGAGGTCTGGAGGCGGTAGGTCGAGATGACCGAGCCGTTACCGGAGAGGTAGGCGAGGCCGAAGACGTAGTTGCGCCGGCGGTAGTAGAGGTCGTTGGGCGTGATGGCGATGTTCTTCTCGCCCGACCCCACCCGGGACGCGAGCTCGATGAACTCCTCGGCCCGGTACTGCTGCCGGCCGGGGTCGTACGCGCCGTCGGGGATGTCCTGCTGGTCGTGGATGGTGACCTCGCAGTCGTAGACCGTCCGCAGTCCAGCGGAGGCCTCCCGCTTGACGACAGCGGGGACATCGCCCACCGGCACGATGTCGACGTGCATGCGAAAGCATTAGACAGGCCAGTTCATAAACGTCCCGACGTGTTGCACGACTCGTGCGCGGCCATCGTCACCCGATTGCAGGGCTACGAACGCGCCGTGGAGGTTGGGGTCGGCCGGCGCCCGGCGGTCGCCGCGGGGCTCGCCGAGCGCGGCGTCGAGGTGGTCGTCACCGACGTCCACCGGCGCGAGGCGCCTCCGGGTGTAACGTTCGCGCGGGAGGACGTCACCGACCCGGATCCGTCCAGGTACGAGCGGGCCGACGTCGTCTATGCGCTGCACTGCCCCCCCGAACTTCAGCGACCGCTCCGTGACGCCGCACGCCTCGGGGACGCCGACTGCTTCTTCACCACGCTCGGAACCGACCCGATCGTCGTCCGGTCGGACCCGGAGATGCTCGACTGGACGACGCTGTTCCGCGTCCGGACCGACGGCCCCGGGTCCGGGAGGTCCACCGGGGCCGGCCCCAGTGACACCACACGCGAGCCCGCCAGCGGGGGTGGTCCGGCATGAGCGGCCCGCTCCACGTTGATGCCGTCGTTCTCGACGTCGACGGGGTGCTCGTCGACGTCGCCGACTCCTACCGCCGGGCCGTCGTCGAGTCGGTCGAGCGGGTCCACGGCGAGACCGTCGCGAAGACGGACCTCCAGCGGTTCAAGGACGCCGGCGGGTTCAACAACGACTGGGAGCTCACCTACGCCGTCGCGCTCTACGTCCTCGCGAGCCGGGAGGGGCTCGATCGCGACCCCGCCTCGTTCGCGGACCTCGTCTCCGCCACCGGAGGAGGGCTGTCGGGGGCCGAGGCAGTCGTCGCCGACGTCCTCGACCCGGACTGCCGCGAGCGGGTCCTAGCCGCGTGGGACCGCGAGCGCCTCCGCGAGACGTTCCAGCGGCTCTACCTCGGGCCCGAACTCTACTGCGACCTCGAAGGGGGCGACCCGGACGCGCTCGGGATCGACCCGGACGAGGGCGGGTTCGTCCACGACGAGCCCACCCTGCTCGACCCCGCGATCCGCGACGAACTCCTCGAGCGGTTCGACGTCGGCGTCCTCACCGGCCGACCGGCCGCGGAGGCCGACATCGCGCTCGACCGCATGGGCCTGGATCTCCCTGACGAGGTCGTGTTCACGATGGACAGCGACCATCCGGGCAAGCCCGAACCGGACGCCCTCCTCGCGCTCGCGGACCGGTTCGACGCCGACCGCCTCGCGTTCGTCGGCGACACCCTCGACGACGTCGAGACGGCGGTCAACGCCTGCGAGGCCGATCCGCGAGGCCGCGAATTCTACGGCGTTGGCGTCCTCACGGGCGGGCTCACCGGCGAGGAGGGCCGCCGGAAGTACGAGCGTGCCGGCGCGGACGCGGTCCTCGACAGCGTGAACGGCCTGCCCGACGCGCTCGAACCACGGTAGCCCCACAAGACGTATTTCTCGTCGTTCCCTCGCTCGGGTGTGCCCTCCCCGGCGGACCCGAAGTCCGAAATAGCGGTAGTTCCGAAGAGCGCCTCGGCGGGTTCGACCGACTGACCCCGCTGACCGAACAGTTTATTCTCGAAAGGGGACACGTCTCGTCCGTGTCTCCCCGCCTCCATCCCGAACTCCTCCCGACGATGCTCGTTCTGGTGTTCGTCTCGATGCTCGCCGGTGCGTACCTGACGCCGCCGGATCCGTACACGCAGGTTCTGTACCTCGGGCTGTCGATCCCCGTCGCGCTCGGCCTCGCCGCGCTCCTCACCTACGGCGGGGGGTTCGACCGCCTCGGTTGGTCTCCCGGCACCGAGGACCACGTCTGGACGGCGGTCGCCGTCTTGGCTGTCGCCACACTCGTCGGGGTACTCGTGCCCGACCCGACCGCCGTCCTCGCCTACGGGATCGGGCTCCTCGCCGGACTCGCCGTCGGCGTGTGGCTCGGGTGGGGCCGCGGCCGCGAGCGCCTCAGTTTCCGCTCTCGGAACGCTTAACGGTCGAACGCCCGAGCCCCGTGGTATGCGAATCGCGCTCCTCGGCGGGACCGGCGACATCGGCCAGGGACTGGCGCTCCGGTGGGCCTACGACACGACCCACGAGGTACTCATCGGCTCTCGTGACCCCGAACGTGCGAGGGGAAAGGCCGAAGAGTACGAGAC
This sequence comes from Haloarculaceae archaeon, assembly GCA_036625905.1. Classification (GTDB taxonomy): domain Archaea; phylum Halobacteriota; class Halobacteria; order Halobacteriales; family Haloarculaceae; genus Salinirubellus. The sequence continues at coordinate 6,287 of JAZKST010000034.1, read as the reverse complement.
CGAACTCGATAGCCGGGGCGTCAATTGCGAGATCAAGGGGTTCGCCAACGAGATGGCGGCCGACCGCGCCGACGTGGTCGTGGCCGCGGTCCCCGCATACCACCTCGTCGACACGGTCGAGACCGTCGCGGACCGCCTCGACGACGCGGTCCTCGTCTCCCCCGCGGTGGGGATGAAACGCGACGACGACGGCCTCCACTACAACCGCCCCGGGGCCGGGAGCGTCACCGCTCTCGCGGCCGGCGCTGCCCCCGACGGCGTGCCGGTCGTCGGCGCGTTCCACAACCTCGCGGCCGGCCGCCTGGCCGACCTCGACGCGGGGCTCGACTGGGACACCCTCCTCGTCGGCGACGACAGGGACGCGAAGGGGATCGTGGCCGACCTCGCCGAGGGGATCGAGGGGCTCCGCGCGCTCGACGCCGGCGGCCTCGCCAACGCCGCCGAGGTGGAGTCGGTCACGCCCCTGCTCATCAACATCGCCCGGGAGAACGACGGGCTTCACGACCTGGGCGTGAAGTTCCACTGAAGAACCTTCTCGCAGAACCTTTTTGTACGCTCGCTCGCCGCTTCGCGCGCCTCACGGCTCACTTCGTTCGCCGTTCGGTTATCTCGCGGCGCTTCGCGACGCGCAGGCCTCGCTCGCGGCAAAAACGTTCATGAAAAAGGCGCGACTCGCTCCCGTCACGCCCTCACTACGTTCGGGCGCTCCGACTCACGGTTCGCTTCGCCCACCGTTCGTCATCGAGTCCTCCCTTCGGTCGGCCTCGCTTCGGTCGCTCGTCGCGGGTGAGTGTACTAGCCCCTCGGTTTCTGTGGGGGTGCTACCGCTCGGTTTCTGTGGGGGTGCTATCGCTCTGACCCGACGCGAGTGATCCTTGCGTGCACGAGTCGAAGCGGAACGACACCGTGGTCGATCCGGGTCTGACGTCGTGCGCGTCGTCGCGGCAGCCGGCAGTCGTTCGGGAGGTGAGAAAGGACGAAACGAGCCGGTGGCTCGGCTGGCGGGAGCGCGCGAGAAGGGGCCGTTCAGGCCTCGGCCGCGGCGCCGGCCTTCTGCAGGGCGGCCTCGATCTCGTCGCGCTGGGTGACGCCGACGAACCGGTCGACCACGCCGTCGTCGTTCTCGACGACGACCGTCGGGAGCGAGCGTACCTGGTACTCGTTGGCGACGTCCTGCTCCTCGTCGACGTTCACCTTCTGGAGGTCGACGTCCGGGTAGTCCGCCGCGACCTCCTCCAGGATCGGGTCCTGTGTCTTGCAGGGGCCACACCAGTCCGCGTAGAAGTCCTTGAGGCTGACGGTCATAACTGTACGACCACTTCATCATCGTCGCGCATAAGGGTTTCCCAGTTCCGCGGACCGACCACACGACACGCACCGTGGACCCCGCACACGACGACCGGGGCGAAAGGCTTAGGCGGTGGCGGATTCGAGCTACCGGTATGAGCAGCCAGGGCGGAGGCGGACTGATGTCCAGTGCGGGACTGGTCCGCTACTTCGACAGCGAGGACCGCAACGCGCCGACCATGGACCCGAAGACGGTCGTCGCCTTCGGCGTCCTCTTCGGTGCGCTGATCCAGATACTGAACGCGGTCGCGGCCTGACCCACCACTTTTTGCACGCTCGCTCGCCGCTTCGCGGCTCGCTCGCGGCAAAAACGTGGGGAAAAGCGCGGCGAGCGACCACGCCGGCCGCAGGCCGGCACGGGAGCGAGCCGCGGGTGAGTGCGCTAGCCCGACCGTTGCCGCGCAGCGCCGTTCGTACATCTACACCAACGAGGCGCATCTCTCATCCGACCCGTCTGTCGCTTCCGGCGGATTCTTGCGCCTCCGGTCCGAGGTCGAAACATGCAACCGACAGCGGCCGTCGTCGCCGTTCAGGGCGACGTCTCCGAACACGCCGGGGCGATCCGTCGCGCCGCCGCGGCACACGGCCACGACGTCGAGGTCCGCGAGGTCAGGACGTCCGGACACGTCCCCGACGCCGACCTCCTGCTGATGCCCGGCGGGGAGTCGACGACCATCTCCAGACACCTCCGCCGGGAGGGAATCGCCGACGAGGTCCACGACCACGTTGCGGCCGGTAAGCCGGTCCTCGCGACCTGTGCGGGGCTTATCGTCGCCGCGCGAGACGCCAAGGACGACCGGGTCGACGAACTGGGTCTCCTCGACGTCACCGTCGACCGGAACGCATTCGGCCGACAGGCCGATTCCTTCGAGGCCCCGCTCGGCGTCGGGGGACTCGATTCGCCGTTCCCGGCGGTGTTCATCCGCGCGCCCGTCATCGACGAGGTGGGTGCGGGAGTCGAGGTACTGGCCTCGTGGGAGGGCCGTCCGGTCGCGGTCCGGGACGGCCCCGTCGTCGGCACCTCCTTCCACCCCGAGCTCACGGACGATTCGCGGGTCCACGACCTCGCGTTCTTCGAGTCCGGGGCGGCGAGCGTCCCCGGTCACTGACCGTCCCGCTTTTGACCGGGCCGTCCGTCCGTACGGGTATGCGCGCTCAGATCGACGCGGTCCGCGTCGCCGGAACGCCGGACGGGCCCGTCCCCGTCGTCGTCCTCTCCGTCGAGGGCGAGTCGGACGTCCTCCCCATCTTCGTCGGCGTCGACGAGGCGCGGAGCATCGCCCACGGCATCGACGCCATCGACATCGGCCGGCCGATGACCCACGACCTCACGCTCGACATCGTCGAGGAGCTCGGCGGTCGGGTCGACCGCGTCGTCGTCTCGGAGCTGCGCGACGGCACCTACATCGCCGACCTCCACCTCAACACCCCTCGCGAGGACGTGGTCGTCGACGCCCGACCCAGCGACTCGCTGGCGATGGCCGCCCGGACGAACGTCCCCATCGAGGTGGCCGAGGCGGTGTTCGAGGATGGCCACGAGGATCGCGAGGAGTTCGCCGAGCTGCGGGACATCCGGGAGGTGCTCGGATGACCGACAGGAGCGGGAACGCCGGCGACACGGGAACCGACACCGACACGGACGCGATCCTCGACGAGCTGTTCGCCGTCGTCGAATCCCGGAAGACGGAGCTCCCGGAGGGCTCGTATACCGCGTCGCTGTTCACCCACGAGAAGGGGGAGAACGCGGTGCTGGAGAAGCTCGGCGAGGAGACGACCGAACTCGTCCTGGCCGCGAAGGACGACGACCGCGACGAGCTCGCCCACGAGGCCGCCGACATCGTCTACCACCTGCTCGTCCTGCTGTCGATGAAGGACATGGACCTGGGGGACCTGCGGGCGGAGCTGCGGTCGCGGAGGCCCGACCCGTAGGGCCGGGACCGTCGCGAATCGCGGCCCGTCATACGGTGGTGCGGAACTGTTTGCAGCGATCCTCGGGACGGTCGGCGCTTCGAGCCCGAGTGGACCCGAGCGGACGGCCACGAGGCCGTACCGACTTACGCACGACCGTATCAGTCGTCGGCCGCGACGCCGTTGCGCGCCTCGTGGAGCGCCGAGCAGATGGCGCCCTGGCCGGTGACGTTGGCGGCGGCCACCCGGGACTGCCGGCGGACGTCCTCGAACTCGCTCGCCTCGAACGGCTCGCCGTCGCGGTCGGCGAACAGACGGTCGTCGTCCTCCGTCACGAGCCCCGTCGCCCGGGCCTTCTCGAGGTAGTCCGTCAGCGGTTCCGCGGGGAGCGTGACGGTGACCGCATCGTCGCGGAGCGAGACCGCCGCCCGGTCCTCCTCGAAGGTCAGGTCGACGGCGCCGAGACGGAGGTCGGCGATCTGTGCCGGGCTCAGGCCCGCGTCCCGCAGCGCGTCCAGCGCGTCGAACTGGCGGGCGAGACGGGCCTTCGCGTCGAGTTTCTCGCGGACCGCCTCGATGCCGTCCTCGGCGTCCTCGAATGCTTCCTCGAACGGGAGACCCTCCTCGACGCCGCGGTTGATCTCCGCCTCGTGCATGTGGTCCCGGAGGTCGACACGAACCGTCTCGACCCCGGGGAGCGAGCCGACTTCGTCGCGGATACCCGTCGCCATCATCCACGCGAACGCCGGCGAGCACCACGCCGTCGGGAGGACGAACCCGACCTCGACGCGCGTCCCGGTGATCTCGACCGTCTCGACGTACTCGAGGTCGACGATCGAGCGGTCGAGCTCGGGGTCGTCGACCCGGTCCAGCCGGTCGTAGACGGCCTCGAGGTCGGGTGCGTCGCCGCTCGGGTCGGGCCGGCCGACCGGCTGCTCCGACTCCTCGACCGCCCGGCTACCGTCGTCGTGTGCCGCCATCGTCAGTCGGCCGCCGCCTCGTAGTTCTCGCCCAGGTCGTACCGCTCGCTCACGGCGTCGTCCCGGAACTGTTCTTTCTTCTCTTCGATGTCGATGTCGTAGAGCCGGGCGGCGTTCTCGCCCATGATCTTCTTCATGACGTCGGTGGAGAGTTCGGTCCCGAACTCGGCGCGCTGCTCCGGGCTCATCTCGGCGTTCATCACCGCCGGAACGAGCCAGTCGGGCTCCCAGAGCGCGTAGTCCGAGCCGAACAGGAGGTTGTCCTCGCCGACCCAGAACAGCAGTTCGCCCATCATGTCGGCGAACTTCCGCGGGCGGTTCTGGGCGAACGGGGCGGCCACCGCCAGCCCGCCGTAGACGTTCGTCTCCTGGGCGGCGATGTGGGTGAAGTCGTCCAGCCGGGGGAACCCGACGTGCTCGACGACGAAGTTGAGCTCGGGGAACGACGTCGCGGCGTCGTCGACGTCGGCCACGTCGAACGCATCGCGGTTGAGCGGCCGAATGGTCGGCCCCTTGTGTGGATGGATGTTCTGTATGCCGAGCTCCTGGCACTTCTCTAGGTACTCGAACGCCTCGGGGGAGTCGAGCCGCCAGCCCTTCGAATCGCCGCGCCACTCGGCGGTGTAGAGTTTCACCCCCTTCAGGTCGTACGTCTCGTTCAGCTCCTCCAGGTACTCCAGCCCCTCCTCGCCGTCGCGCGGGTCGAAGGCCCCGTTGAGGACGAACCGCTCGGGGTACTCCTCGGCGAGTTCGGCGTTCTGCTCGGTCGTGTTGAACCCCTCGTCGTAGAAGTCGGTGAGGTAGGTGGGCTGGAAGATGCCCATGTCGACGTAGCCGTCCCGGAAGAGGTCGTTCATCATCCGCTCTTTCCCGTACTTCCGGTAGGTGTCGATGTCCCACTGCTCCTCCTCGGGCGTGAACGCCGTGTGGTAGTCGTAGAAGCACTGGATGAACTGCTCGCCGCCCTCGTGTACGATGTTCTCCTCGGTCGCGTCCCAGAGATGGAGATGTCCGTCGATGACGAACACCTCCTCGCCGTCGTGTGTGTACATTGCGTGTGTTGGTCGGTATCGTTCCTCATTATCTTTTCTCCGCTCGGAGCCGGCGATACCAGACCGGCGGTCGTCGCTCGATGCGCCGCCGGGGGTCGTCGGGGGATGGGATTCGATTCGCTCGTCGATCAGTCACCCCCGAGCAGGAACTCCGCGCAGTGGTCCCGGAACGCCTCGTGACGGTCCTCGGGTACCCAGTGGTTCGACTCCTCGAGGCCGATCAGTTCACAGGAGTCGATGTCCGCCTCCAGGCGCTCGGCCCACTGGACCGGCTGGAACTCGTCCTCCAGGCCCCAGAGCAGCCGCGTGTCGGCGGTCACCTCGCGCGGGTCGACCTCGGTCGTGTGGCACGTGTTCGTCGAGACGGCTGCGCGGACGAGCGAGGTGACCCCCTCCTCGGAGTTCCATGGCGCCTTCATCGCCTCGATGAACGCCTCGTCGGGCTCCTCGTCGTAGAGCGTGTTCCGGAACAGCCCGTCGAGCATCCCCTGGACGTCCGCGGGGCTGTTGTCACGGGCGCTCTCGGGGAGCCCCAGGTCGGTGATGGTCTTGATCGGCCAGGAGTCGTACGCGACCGAGTTCGAGAGGACGAGCCGCTCGACCGCGTCGGGGGATCGGGCCGCGTACCGCAGCCCGACTCCACCGCCGAGGTCGTGACCGACGAAGTCGACCGTGCCGAGGTCCAGGTCTGCGACCAGTCCGCGGACCATCTGTTCCTGGGCGCGGATCGACCGGTCGAAGTCGTCGGTCATCTGTGAGTTGCCGTAGCCGACCATGTCGGGGGCGATGACGCGTCGTTCCTCCGCGATGGGGTCGACGACCTTCGCGAACAGGTAGGAGTTCGTCGGGATGCCGTGGAGGAAGACCATGGGGTCGCCGTCGCCCTCGTCACGGTAGGCCACATCGAGATCGTGACCGTCCACCTCGACCGTCGTGCTGTGCTGGGCCGCCGTCCATTCGTCGTAGCTCTTGGTCATTTTCGGTCGCCCTCACTTCAGCG
>JAZKST010000007.1:0-100100 GCA_036625905.1 Haloarculaceae archaeon | reverse complement strand
GCCGGGGTACGCCGTGCCGGATGCGCCGGCCGCGCCGGATGCGCCGGCGGCGCCGGCGGTGCTGGCGGCGACGGAGGCGTGGGAGACGATGGGGGCGATGGCAGTACCGATTACCCCGCCATCGGCAACTTCCCCGTCGAGGGGGACGAGGTCGTCTTCGGGTTCAACGTTCCGCAGTCGGGCTCCTACTCCCAGGAGGGGGAAGACGAACTCCGCGGCTACCAACTCGCCAAGGACCACCTGAACAACGGGGGCGGCTGGGTCGACGACTGGGACGTCCTCTCCGGGGATGGCGTACTCGGGAAGACCGTGACGTCGGTCAACGGCGACACGGCGACCGACCCGGACACGGCCCGTCAGTCTGCGTCCCGGATGATCAGCCGTGACGACGCGATCATGATCACCGGTGGCTCCTCCTCGGGTGTCGCTATCGCGGTCCAGGAGCTGTGTCAACAGGAGAAGGTCATGTTCATGTGCTGTCTGACCCACTCCAATGACACCACCGGGAAGTCGTGTGTGCGCTACTCCTTCCGGGAGGTGTTCAACGCGTACATGACCGGTCAGGCGCTCGCGCCGGTACTCCGGGACGAGTACGGCGAGGGCCTGAAGTTCTACCAACTGTACGCCGATTACACGTGGGGCCAGACCCAGCAGGCGTCGATGAACAAGTTCTTCACCGAGGTCGCCGGCTGGGAGCAGATCGAATCCGTCCCGACGCCGCTCGGAACCTCGGATTACTCGTCATACCTGTCGGACGTGCCGAGCGATGCGGACGTACTCGTCCTCAACCATTACGGGCTCGACGCGGCGAACTCGATGCCGCAGGCCATCGACGCCGGCCTCGACGAGGAGATGGAGATCGTCGTCCCGCTGTACAACCGGTTGATGGCGCAGGCGGCCAGCGACTCCATCGGCGGGATCTTCGGGACCGCTGCCTGGGACCCCGCTATCGACAACGAACCGTCCAGAACGTTCGTGGAGGTGTTCCAGGCGGAGTTCGACAAGCTCCCGTCCGGTCCGGCACAGCTCGCGTACGCCCAGACGCTGCAGTACGCAGCCGCGGTCGAGCGGGCGGAGACGTTCTATCCGCCGGAGGTCATACGAGAGCTAGAAGGGTACGAGTACGACAACATCGGCATGGGTCCCGAGACGATGCGGGCGTGCGATCACCAGGCCCAGCGTGCGGTCCCGGTCGTCCGGGGGCTCCCCACCGAAGAACAGGAGGAGGGCCGCTTCTTGGAGGTCGTCAACATCACTCCGCGCGACCAGCTTGGTTACGCCTGTGATGAAGGGCCTGCTGCGGAGTGCTCGCTCGGCGAGTACGGCGACGAGTAGTAACTGCCGACGAGATTCCATCCCACAGTCGCTCTTTTGTGGGGGCGTGAGCATCACAGACATATGCCATACAAGTTCGGAACGACTCGGACGTACGACGGCCCGGAGCGGACGGAGGTGGACACCGCATGGCGATAGCGGAAACCGTCCTGGAAATCATCCTCAACGGGCTCCAACAGGGGGCGATCTTCGCCCTGCTCGGTATCGGCCTGACGATCATCCTCGGCGCGATGAAGTTCCTGAACCTCGCGCACGGAGCCCTGTACCTCATCGGGGCATATGCCGGGATGTACTTCATCCGTGAGACGACCCTCTCGACGGGCCTCCTGTACGACAACGGGATCACGACGTTCGGGCTCGACCTCGGCTTCGCGGCGGCGATGGTACTCGTCCCCCTCTTCGGGTTCGTCGTCGGCCTCGTGATGGAGCGGTGGGTAGCAGATCCGTTCTACGACCGCCCGGAGACCGACCAGCTGCTGGTGACGTTCGGGCTCGCGCTCATCGTCCAGGAGGTCGTGAAAGGGACCATCGGCGGGAACACGTTCCAGCCGGCCGCGCCGTCGACCATCTTCGGTATCTCGGTCGGCGGCCCGATCACGCTGCCGATCGTGGGGGCGTATCCGCAGTGGCGACTCTACCTCATCGGTATCGCACTGGTGGTCATCGGTCTGACCTACCTGGCCATCGAGCGGACGGACTTCGGGCTCGTCGTCCAGGCCGGTACACAAGACTCCGAGATGGTCCGGCTGCTCGGCATCAAGATCAACCGCTCGTACAGCCTCGTGTTCGCGTTGGGGGCCGCGCTCGCGGCGTTCGCCGGCCTCATCGGGATCTCATTCCAGACCATCAGCCCCCAGATCGGGACGGAGCAGGCGCTGATTCCCGCGTTCCTGGTTCTCGTCGTCGGCGGCGCCGGCAGCGTCATCGGCGCGATCGTCGGGGGCCTGGTTCTCGGTATCACTATCGCCGCGATGACCGTCATCGCCTCCCAGTGGGCACAGATTGTCCTCTACGCGGTCGCGGCGCTCGTGCTGCTGTTCCGCCCGGAGGGTCTGTTCGGAGGCGAGGGGGTGGTCGAATGAGCCGGGACGAACGGCCGGACGGTGGCACGGTCACCGGGTCGACCGAGCTGACGACCACCGAGCGCATCCGCGCGCTGAAGGACCACGAGTTCGCCGTCGTCGGCGCCAGCGCCATCGCCCTGCTGGCGTTCCCCTGGCTCCTCATCGAGGGGCTCGGTATGCTCGGGGAGATGATCGGATACAGCATCGGCGGATACGAGGGTCTCCCGTCTCTCGTACTCATCTACGGCATCGTCGTCGTCGGGTTCAATCTCCTGCTCGGCTACACCGGTCTGCTGTCGTTCGGCCACGCCGCGTTCTTCGGGACGGCCGCGTACGCGGCGGGCATCTTCTCCGCCGAGGTGTCCGGGAGCCCGATCCTGATGGTACTCGTCGGAACCGCGCTCGCGACGCTGCTGGCGTGGCCCATCGGGTTCCTCTCGATCCGTCGCTCCGGCGTCTACTTCGCGGTACTGACGCTGACCTTCGGACAGATGCTGTACTTCTTCGCTATCGGACCCGGCGGCGGAATCACGGGCGGCGACAACGGCTACGGCAACGTGAACCCCGAGCCACTGTTCGGCTCGTTCGACCTCGGGATGCACGTTCCGTTCCTCGGTACCTTCGAGTACGTGTTCATCGCGGTGCTGTTCCTGGCTGCGCTCGTCGTCGCCAATCGCGTCGTCAACTCGCCGTACGGACTCATATTCAAGGCCCTCGGCGAGAACGAACAGCGCGTCGAGTTCGTCGGGCTGAACGTGTTCCGCTACAAGCTAATGGCGTTCGTCATCTCGGGTGGGTTCGCCGGTCTCGGCGGGGCACTGTTCGTGATGCACGAACGGTTCATCCACCCGAACACCGCGCTGTACTGGATCCAGTCCGGCGACTTCGTCATCATGACCGTCCTCGGCGGCACGGGGTCGCTGGTCGGGCCGGTGTTCGGTGCGCTGCTGTTCGAGTACATCAGCAACGTGATATCCGGGGTGACCCTGCCGATGATCGGCTCCATCGGGTCGCTCTGGCGGCTCATCCTCGGCGCCGCGTTCGTGATCATCGTCTGGGTGTTCCCGAGAGGGATCTACGGCGCGCTCGGTGACGGACTCCGATGGACGGTCGACGCCGTCCGGTTCCTCGTCTGGGCGGCCCGCAACCCCGGGGAGTTCGTCGACCTGGTCCGGGAGACAGTTGCGGGGTACAGGCAGTCGCTGATGGCCCGGTTCGGAGGTGGGAGCTGATGGCCATCCTGGAGACGGAGGGGCTCACCAAGCGGTTCTCCGGGCTCACGGCGGTCGATCACGTGAACCTCTCGGTCGAACGAGAGGAGACTCGCGCGGTCATCGGCCCGAACGGCGCCGGGAAGTCGACGCTCATCAACCTCGTGACGGGACTGCTCGAACCCACCGAGGGCCGGGTGGAGTTCGACGGCACCGACCTGACCGGCATGAAACCCCACGAGATCGTCCAGCGGGGCATCTCGAAGTCGTTCCAGACGGCGTCGATCTTCCCCGGCATGACCGTCCGCGAGAACGCACAGATGGCGGCGCTCGGGGCCGAACACGGGTCGTTCAGCCTCAACTTCCTCAGACGCCGAGACGCGTTCCAGCCCGTGGAGGCCATCGCCGTCGAGATGCTCGAAGCGGTCGAACTACTGGAGGACGCCGAGGTGGAGGCGGGGAGCCTGCCGTACGGGGACAAGCGGCGGCTGGAGATCGCCATCGCGCTGGCGGCCGAGCCCGAACTGCTGTTCATGGACGAGCCCACCGCGGGGATGTCCCCCGAGGAGACGGAGAACACCGTCGACCTCGTTGAGCGGCTCCAGGAGCAACTCGGCCTGACCATCGTCCTCGTCGAACACGACATGGAGATCATCTTCCGCGTCGCCGACCGCATCACCGTCCTCAACAGGGGCGCGATCATCGCCGACGGGACTCCTGACGAGGTACAGGACGACCCGCAGGTCCAGGAGGCCTATCTCGGGGGTGTCGAGATATGAGCACCGACTCCGAGCAGGCCGGGCCGGCCACGGAGGATGGGAACGACGCCCTGCTGTCCGTAGAGGGGATAGACGCCCACTACGGCCAGAGCCACATCCTCCGGGACCTCTCGATGCAGGTCGAGGAGGGGGAGATCTGTGCGCTGCTCGGCCGGAACGGCGCGGGGAAGACCACGACGCTGCGCACGATCGCGGGCGCCAGCCCGCCGAGGATCAGCGACGGCACCGTCCGGTTCCGCGGGCGGACGATCACCGACGCGGCGACCGAGGACATCGCGATGTGGGGTATCGCGCTGGTCCCGGAGGAGCGCCGGGTGTTCCCGAACCTCACCGTCGAGGAGAACCTCCACCTCTCCAAGGTGTCGCGCAACCGGTCGAACCTGTTCGGTCGTGGTCTCGGAGAAGTCCGCGCGAACCGGCCGATCGACGAGATCTACGAGGCGTTCCCCCGGCTCGACGAGCGCCGGAAGCAGAACGCCGGTACCCTCTCCGGGGGGGAACAGCAGATGCTCGCCATCGCGCGGTCTCTCCGGCAGAACCCGGACCTGCTGATGCTGGACGAGCCCTACGAGGGGCTCGCACCCCAGATAATCGAGGACGTCGAGGCGGCGGTCGGCCGGATCAACGAGGAGGGGACGACGGTACTGCTGGTCGAGCAGAACGCCGCCGCGGCCATCTCGATCGCCGACCGGTGCTACGTCATCGACCAGGGACAGATCGTCTTCGAGGGTTCCGCCGAGGCGCTCCGGAACGACGACGAGACGCGACAGCGGTACCTGGGGGTGTGAGCGTGCCCGGGCGTGTCGACCCCGAGACCCTCCTCGACTCCCCCGAGGCACGGTTCGAATTCCTCCTCGACTGGGAGATACTCGCGGAGCACGAGGACGGTACGGTCACCACGACCGAGTCGTTCGAGTACAGCCGTGGGCTCTACGCCGACACCTACGGGGACGTCGACGAGGCGACGTTCCACCGGACGGTCGCGGAGCTGTTCGACCTCTCCGAGTCGGAGGCCGCGACGCGCGTCGAGGAGCACGGCGTGACCCGCGAGGAGGTGGTCGACTACCTCGCCATCCGGGCACACGTAGCGGACAAAGCCGAGCAAGCCGACGTCGCTCCGCCGGAGCCCGGGACGGGGCCGCTGGCACTGCTCGCGAGGATGGTCACGGAGGCTGCGCCGCCGTCGCCGGTGCCCGACACGATGCGGGAGCTGACGGACGATGACTACCACGCGTTCCTCGACGAGCACGGCGACGCGGTCGTCTTCGTCTGGAAGCGGGACTGTGATCCCTGCGAGTCGATGAAACTGGCGCTGGACGAGACGCTCGCGGCACTCCCCGGCGGCGTCGCCGTCGCGGGCGTGGACGGCGAGGCCGTCCGGTCGTTCCGCGAGTCGTTCGACGTGTCCTCGGCACCCACGACGCTCGTCTTCGCCGACGGGGAACTCGTCGGGACCCACGAGGGGTATCGATCCCCCGAGGCGCTCACAGCGGCGTTCGCGGCGGCGTACGACCGGGACGGGACGACCGACTGACGGGGACGTGACGCCCGACGACCCCCGGCCTCCCGGCACCTCGTGCTGTCGGTCGCACGTACTGACGTCCCGGTTGTGCGGCCCCCGGTGCGTGGGCATCACCACGTCGTGCTACCTCGACCGGCGGTATCACGACCGACAGGATCAGCCGACGGCACGGTCGAACCACGGCGGCCGCCGAACGGTCGTCTCCCCTATCGCCAGGTAGTGGACGGTCCAGTGGACGTGGACCGGTCGTCCGTCCGCGGTGGCGTCGTAGTCGACGGTGAGCGACCGGACGACGCCGCGTGGGCCGACCGTTGCACGCAGGGAGACGTTCCGGACGGCGTCGAGCGAGCCGCCGCCGTCGAGGGGCGTCCCCTGGACCGACCCGCGGGTCCCCCCACCGGCCAGGCGGACCAGCGAGGCGTTCCCCGAAGTCGTCCGGCCGGTGACCCGCGTCGTGACCGCACCGAACGTTCCGGCGTAGAAGCTGCCCGGCCGGCCGGACCGACCGCCGAACGGGACCGTCCGGGTCCAGTAGCGCCACGTGCCGGCGAACTGCTGTCCCGGGTCGTACTGGTTGTAGGTCGTCTCGCCGCCGGCGGTGAACCGGCGGACGTACACCGAGCCGTTCGACCAGAACGTCGCCCGCGCCGGGGGAACGCCGAGGAAGACCGGGGCCTTCGGGCCGGCGGTCGCGGCCGTCGCGAGGAACGTCCGGTTCCGGGCGAGCGCGACCTCGACGACCAGCAACGAGCGGATGGACCCGTTCGCGTACACGACCGTCCGGTTCGACCGGACGGTGTAGGAGGTGTTGGCGATGGTCGTCTCGTGGCCCTGGGCGAGACGCTCCGGGGCGACGACCCCGCGGCGGCTCACTCCCGGTGGGAACTCGGCTGTCGTCTCCGGGAGTGGAGCGGGCGAGACCGTCGGCGTCGTCCCCGGGTCACCGGAGCCGTCCGACGGGCCATCGACGAACGGCCCGCTTCCCCCACAGCCGGCGAGGACCAGCAGGCAGACGATGCCGAGCACCGTCCGGAGGCGCATACCGGCCGGTAGCCACCGCCGAGGGAAAACTCCGGGGTAGGGAACGCTTTTATTCGGCGTGTCTGTATATCACTGCGTCATGCAGAGGCCACTGTTAGTGACGGACTTCCTCGACAGGGCCCGCCGCTACTACGGGGATCAGGAAGCCGTCGTCGCGACGACGGGCGAGCGGTACACCTACGACGAGTTCGGGGACCGGGTCGACCGGTTCGCCGCGTTCCTCGAGTCGGAGGGTATCGGGAAGGGCGACCGGGTGGCCGTGCTGGACCCGAACACCCACTACCATCTGGAGGCCGCCCACGGGACGATGAACCTCGGGGCGATGCACACCCCGCTCAACTACCGGCTCACGTCGGCGGACTTCGAGTACATCCTCACCGACGCCGAGGTGGACGCCATCTACGCCGACTACGCCTACGCCGAGAAGGTAGAGGCCATCCGGGAGGACGTGCCGGTCGAGACGTTCGTCACCAACGACGCTGACGCGGTCGAGGGTGACTGGCTCGACTTCGAGGCCGCCATCGACAACGATGGCGAGTTCGAGCGCCCCGAGATGGCCGAGGACGAGGTCATCACCATCAACTACACCTCGGGGACGACCGGCGACCCGAAGGGCGTGATGCGGACCCACCGCTGCGAGACGCTCCACGCCTACCTCACGGCCCTCCACCAGGACATCGAGGACACGGACGTCTACTACTGGACGCTCCCGATGTTCCACGTCAACGGGTGGGGCCACATCTTCGCGGTGACGGGCATGGGCGCGAAGCACGTCTGTGCCCGCGGCGTGGACGTCGAGACGGTGTTCGAGGCCATCCGCGAGGAGGACGTCTCGTACATGTGCGCGGCGCCGACGGTGCTGAACCAGCTCGGGAACTACTACGACGCTCACGACCCGCCGACGCAGGGCGAGAACGACGTGCGCGTAGCGACCGCCGGGGCCGCTCCCCCCGAAGCGACCATCCGGACCGTCGAGGACGAGTTCGGCTGGGACATCATGCACGTCTACGGCGCCACCGAGACGGGCCCGCTCGTCACCACCTCGGACTTCGGGCGGTTCATCGACGAGGAGTCGCGGTTCCGGGTGAAGAAGCGACAGGGAATCGGCTTCCTCGGCACGGAGATCCGGGTCGTCGACGAGGACGGCGAGGACGTCCCACGGGACGACTCGACCATCGGGGAGGTGGTCGTCCGCGGCAACCAGGTGATGGACCGCTACTGGAACAAGCCCGAGGAGACCGGAGAAGCGTTCGACGACCGCGTCGAGGGCTACTACCACATGGGCGATCTCGCGACCGTCGACGAGAACGGCTTCATCTCCATCCGCGACCGCAAAAAGGACATCATCATCTCCGGCGGGGAGAACATCTCCTCGATCGAACTCGAGGACGCCATCTTCGGACACCCCGCGGTCGCGGACGTCGCGGTCATCCCCTCGCCGAGCGAGGAGTGGGGCGAGACGCCCAAGGCGTTCGTCGTCCCCGAGAGCGGCGACCCGGAGGCCCCCGGCACGACCGCCGAGGAGATAACCGAGTTCACCCGCGAACGGCTCGCCTCCTACAAGGTCGTCCGCCGGGTCGAGTTCGTCTCGGAGCTTCCGACGACCGCGACCGGGAAGGTCCAGAAGTACGAGCTCCGCGAGCAGGAGTGGGCGGACGAGGAGGACATGGTCGGACAGGGGTAGGTGCACGTCGGACCCGCCTCGGTTCGACCCGCGCCCGGGTGGGTCACCGCTCCGCTCGACCGGGAGTCGGTGGCGCCGCTCCGGGTGACTGCCCGGTCAGATCCGGGCGACGACGTCGACCGCGTTCGTTCCACACGCCGGGCGGGTGGCGTGGAGCAGATCCCGTCCCGTTCCCGCCGGTGTCATTGGGTGCCATAACTATCCCTCCGGGTCGTACGTCCCTGCGCGCGCGCTCAATCACCGCCGCCGCTCCCCGGCGACCGGGAACGGGACACGGCTCCGTATCTCGGACGGACCCCGCGTTCGCGTGTCGGTCCCCATGTCACCCCTCCGGGGAGTTCGCCGGGTGCTCGTTCCGTAGAGGCCCCCCCTCGCTACACGGAGGTGATGACGAGTACCATCCCGGTGAGGAACATCATCGCTGCGACCCCCGCGAGAACGCCGAACAGGAGGTCCTTCTCGGACATACCCGGCGTAGGCGCTACGAGGTCAAAAGGCTAATCCATCCGCTCGCCCTACCTCGACCGTGAATCGGGAGACCGACACGGCGACCGCCGAGCGGGTCGCCGAACCGGGCCGGTCGGGGCGCAGGGTCATCCTCCTCCTCTACGTCACCGTGGTCGCCATCGCCGGGGTCACCGGGCTCGTCCTCGGCTACATCGGCCCGCGAGACCTCGATCCGCGGCTGTTCGGGGTCATCGCGATGCCGCCGACGCCCCTCGGGATGGCCGCCTACGGCGCCGTCACGCTCGCGGTCGTCCTCGGCGCGGTACTCGCGCTCGTGGTGTTCGTCTCCGAGCGGTACGTGGAGTAGCGAGGCCTCGCGGTGGCGTTGGCGGATCCCCCTGAGGTCGGGGTCGTCGTCCCCCCGGAGACCGACGCGACGGGTCCCGACCCACCCGTCTCGGCCCGCGCCTCGTCGTACCAGCCCGGCGGGTCGACGCGGACCGAACCCACGTCGCGGACGCCGAACCCGGCGCGAACCGAGACGCCGTCGGCAGTGACGTAGGTCGCCTCGAGGCGTTCGACCCGTCCCGTGCCCGTGAGGAGGGCCTCGACCCGGTAGGAGGAGACGTTCCCCAGTCCGGCAGCCCGGGGGTCCCTGCCCACCACGTGGACCCGTGGCCCCCGCTCGGTGACGACGCGTTCGACGGTCGTCTCCCGGACGTCCAGATAGCGGATCACCATCGCCACCGTCCGGCCCCGGTGTGGGGGGAGCGCCGCGGGTGCGAGCGGCCGTCGCTCGTAGGCGGTCCCCTCGGAACCGACGACCCGCCGGTACTCCGCCTCGCCGTCGGCGTAGGCATCCCACCGGGGGAGCCTGGAGGCCGGTCCCGAGCCGACGACGAGCAGCACCCGCGAGGCCCGGTAGGTCCCGCCCGACTGGACGCGGTAGCTCCGTCGGTCGAGGCGGTTCTGAATCGACCCTCCGGGCTCCCCGGGCTCGTCCCCCACCGACCGACTGACGTACGTGTCGAGCCGGTATGACCGCCGTGCGAGCGACTCGGCGTGGGCCCGGGCGAGGGCCGTCGCGTCCGGCGTCCCGCCGGCCAGTGGTGCCGGGACCTCGGCGCGCTCGGGAGGTGGGGTCGGCGGGTCCGTCGGAACCGGCGCGGGGGTGACCGCCCCGCGCGGGGTCGCGGGTGCCTGTCCGGGGCTTCCACAGCCCGCGAGCAGGACCAGCAGGGTCGCGAACCCGAGCCCGATCGTCGCGGATCGAGACGCCACGGCCGAGTGGCGGGTGCGAGTCAGATAAACGGTCGTGGTGGCGGCGACATCGTCGAGAGGTCGTCGTCGGACCACGCCGAGTCGGCGGAGACTCGGTCTCATCTCTCGAAACACCGATCTTCCGGAAGACCGCCGAAAACAGTCACGCAGGACCGTATCAGTCCGCGTCGGCCCGTTCGCGGACGCCTGCCTTCGCCCCCTCGACGGTCTCCCGGACGGCGTCGGCCCCCTCGTCGTGGACGAGGTCGCCGACGATGACGGTGTCGGCGTGGCGGGCCATCCGGTAGGCCGAGTCGTAGTCGTGGACACCGCCGCCGTAGAACAGCGTGGCCTCGTCACAGGCGTCGTGTGCCGCCTGGACGGTCGCCTCGTCGCCGAGGGTTCCCGAGTACTCCACGTAGACGATGGGCTGGCCGAACATCCGCTCGGCGACGGTCGCGTAGGCGGCGACGTCCTCCGGCGTGAGGTCGCAGTCGGCCTGCGTGTACTCGGCCGCTGAGGAGTCGGCGTTGAGGACGATGTACGCCTCCGTGTGGGTCCGGGACCAGTCGATGTCGTCGTCGAGGCGCACCCACTCCTTGTGTGCGCCGGTCGTCCACGCCGGGTCCCCGGCGTTGAACACCACTGGAACCAGGTAGCCGTCCAGCAGATCGGAGTGGTAGACCGCGCCTGCGTGACTGGGCTCGATGTACACCGGGACGTCGTGAGGGACGCAGGCCTCCGCGACGCGGCGCATCTTCTCCTCGGTCATGCCGGTCGTGCCGCCGATCTCGATCGCGTCGGTCCCCGTGCGGGCGACGTCCTCGAACGTCTCCCCGTCCACGAGCGTCTTGTCCGGGTCCAGTTTGACGACGTGGTCCCAGTCGACCCAGGGTCCGCTCATTACACCTCCAATCCGATGGCGTGGACAAAACGCCTTCGCCTTCACGCCCACATCGGCCTCGGGTTCCGCAGGCTTTTATCCGGGAGCGACCTACCCGTCGGTAATGACGGTCCTCTCCTTCGACGACGACGGCGTGGACGTGGTGTACGAGGGGACGGAGTTCCGCCTCGAACGCGAGCTCGTCGAGGAGGCGCTCGGCAAGCCCTACCCCGACGTGACCGACCACGAGGTGCTGTCCATCGTCGAGCCCGACCCGGCGCTGTCCGGCGAGCCCCGGCGCATCGGCGACATCGTGGGATGATACGAGCCTCGGGCGACGTTCGATAGAGGCGGAAACTTGAGGTGTGACGGGGCTCATCCCTCGACAAGATGGCGACCGAGGCCCGGAACCGCGACGGCGTCCTGGATGGCGTCCGCGTCGACCTGGTGCGGCTCCACGAGACCTGGATGGAGCTGCTGTTCCCCCGGCAGCGAACCGCCACCCACTCCGTCCTCGGGAAGTGGCAGCCCTCGACGCCGGTCGACCGGGCGAAGTACCGCGTCTGGTCGGCGCTCGGGGTCCCGCTCGTGGGGCTGCTCTACCCGCTGATGCTGGTCGGGCTGGGCACCCGCTTCTACGCTCGCCGGTTCGACTCGGCGGCGACCCGAATCGGGGTCGTCGGCGTTCTCGTCCTCCTCACTCTGGTGTGGGGTGCCCTGTCGCTCCTCGCGCGCATCCAGTTCGGTGCGAACGCCGACGGGTTCTACGCGGTGGTCGCCGCCAGCGTCGTCGCCGTCGTCGCGTCCGGCCTGGCGATGACGTTCCGGTCGATCGGTGGCCGGGTCGTCTCGGTCGCGCTCGCCTACCCGTTCGGGATGACGGCGATCCTCCTCCCGCCGGTGGTCGCGGCGCTGTTCTCGCCCGACGTCGGCGGCATCGTACTCACCAAGAGCGTCCCGCTGGCCGAGTGGCTCCTCGACAAGGTGTTCTTCGTCGGCGGGTTCGACGAGTACCTCAGTAACAACTACGACCTCGACCAGTGGGGCGGGCTCGGCTACGTCGTCCTGTGGTTCGTCGTCGCCGTCCCGCTGGGTTGGATACTGGGCATCCTCGTCTCGCTGGCGAACCTCGCTCGACCCTCCGGGGACGGCGAGGACGGCCCCGCGTCGGGGAACCCCGACGCGGAGTGACCACTCCCGCCACCGGGTGACCGACACCCGCGGGCGTTCCGCCGGAATCTACAGCCTTATTCGGTCCCCGCTCGAAGCCCGGGTATGGAGTTCGACCTCGCGACGACGGCGGGGGTCTTCCTCGCTATCGTGGCCGTCGCCGTCGGTGGCCTCGCCGCCGCCGACGTGATGGCGACGAGTACCGTGCTGATGATGGTCCTCCCCTCGGTGCTGGTGTTCGGTGCGGTCTGCCTGTTCCTCGGGGCGAAGTACGGGGAGTACCGCGCGACGCGCTGAGCCGATCTCAGCGCATCAGCGACCGCATCTCACAGGAGAGTACGACCGTCCCCGGGCCGTTGAGCACCTCGAGGTCGTAGGTGATGACGCCGGTCCCCGGACCCTCCTCGCGCTCGTCCTTGTCGGTCACCTCGAGTTCGACGTGGATGGTGTCACCGACGAACACGGGGGCACGGAACCGCACGCGGTCGATGCCATAAAAGGCGACGACCGACGCCCGCTCCTCCGGCGAGCGGGACTGCCAGATGAGACCCGTCGCGGCCGAGAAGACGAACATCCCGTGGGCGATGCGCTTTCCGAACATCGAGTCGGCCATCCGGTCCGCGTCGGTGTGGAGGTGGTTGAAGTCCCCGGAGACGCCCGCGAAGTTCGTCAGGTCCGACTCGGTGACGGTCCGCCCCTGGGTCCGGACCGTCCGGCCGACCTCGATATCGTGGAAGACGCTCGCATCGGTGTCGGGGTCGCCCATCTCCCAGTCGGCGCCGTCCCAGTCGGTCACGACTCGCCACCCCGGAACAGCCGGTAGGTCGTCCCGCCGGTCGCGACCACCTTCTCCTCGCCCTCGTGGCGGGCGGTGGCCTCGCACTCGGTCACCCCTATCGTCCGGCCGGACCGGACCACCTCCGCGGTCACCCGGATCTCGCTCCGCGCGGGGCGGACGTACCGGACGTTGAGGTCCGTCGTCGTGAGGCTCGCGTCGGTCGGGTCCTCCATCGTCGACCGCAGCGCGAACGCCGAGGCGGTGTCGATGACCGTCGCCGCGATACCGCCGTGGAGCGTCCCCGAGGAGACGTTCGCGAGCTTCTCGTCGAACGGCACGCGGAACGTCGCCCGGCCGGGGTCGACCGACTCGACCTCGAGGCCGAGCCAGCGGAACAGCTCCATGTCCCCGACGGCCTCGCGGACACGGGGGTCCACGTCGGGACCCCCCTCGGCGTCGGGGTCCGCGTCCGCCCCCGTTTCGGGTCCGCATCCGGGCCCGGCGCCCATCTCACTTCCCCTCGAACTCGGGGTCGCGGTCCTCCATGAACGCGCTCGCGCCCTCCATCATGTCGTCGGTCGTCAGCAGCAGGCCGAACGCCTGGGACTCCATCCGGAGCCCGGCGTCGATGTTCTCGTCTGCCCCCTCGTTCATCACTTCCTTGGCCATCCGCAGGGCGATCGGCGGCCCGTTCACGAGGTCGTCGAGGAACGCCTCGACGGTCCCCTCGAACTCGTCGGCGTCGACCGCGCGGTTGATCAGCCCCCACTCCTCGGCTCGCTCGGCGTCGATGTGCTCCCCGCGGAACACCAGCTCCTTCGCCCGGGCTTCCGTGAGCATCCGCATCGACCGCTGGGTCCCCCCGCCGCCGGGGAGGAGCCCGAGGTTGATCTCGGGGAAGCCGAACTCGGAGTCCTCGGTGGCGATCCGCAGGTCACACGCCATCGCGAGCTCGAGCCCGCCGCCGAGACAGAACCCCTGTATCTTCGCCAGCGTCGGCCGCGGGAAGTCGTTGACCGTCTCGAACACCGGCGTGACGTCGACGTTCGCCGGGTCCATCCCGGAGAACCCCGTGATGTCGGCGCCGGCACAGAACGCCCGGTCGCCCGCCCCCTCGAACGTCACCGCTCGCACCTCGTCGGTGTCGACGTGCTCCAGCAGGTGGACGATCTCGTCCATCAGGTCCTGATTCAGTGCGTTCAGCCGCTCGGGCCGGTCGAGTTCGATCTCCAGCAGGCCTTCCCGGGAGATCGAGTGGCCGATGGTCTGGTAGTCCCGCTCGCCGGACTCGGCGCCGTACTCGTAGAACCCCTCGCCGGCGTCCTCGCCGGTCTTCCCCGACTCGACGAGCTCGACGAGGTACGGGTGTGGCTCGTAGCGGTCCTCGCCGTGCTCCTCGTGGAGCTCGCGGAGCTTCTCGAGCACGTCGTCGAGCCCCATCTTGTCCCCGCGGCGGCACGGGCCCTCCGGGAACCCGGTCCCGAGGCGCATGCCGGTGTCGACCGCCTCGGCCGTCGCGACGTCCTCGCCGACGATCCGGGCGGCCTCGTTGACGATCATGGCCTCGACGCGGAACGTATCGAACCCCTCGCCGTCCTCGGGTTCGTAGTCTGCTCCGTCCCCGTGCTCGTAGTCGTAGAACCCCTTGCCGGTCTTCTTGCCCAGGTCGCCGGCCGCCTCCTTCTCTTCGAGGATCGGGGGGACGGGCAGGCCGGCCTCCTGGCGGATGTGGACGTTCACGTCGATACCCGTCAGATCGGCCAGCTCGAACGGACCCATCGGGTACCCGCGCTGGTGGACCATCGCGGCGTCGGCCTCTCGGATGGTCGTCTCGCCGTTCGAGACCATCCAGGCGGGTTCGATCATGAACGGGAACAGGACGCCGTTGACGACGAACCCGTTGACGTCCTTGCGGACGTGGATGGGGGTCTTGCCGATGGCTTCGACGAACGCGTAGGCCGTCTCGGCGGTCTCGTCGCTCGTCTCCGCGCCGTGGATGACCTCGACGAGGTCCATCTTCACCGGCGGGTTGAAGAAGTGCATCCCGCAGACCCGCTCGGGGTGCTCGGTCGCGGTCGCCATCTCCGTGATCGACAGCGAGGAGGTGTTCGACGCGAGGATCGCGTCCTCGTGCGTGTACCCCTCGACCTCCGCGAACGTCTCCTTCTTCAGATCCATCCGCTCGGGCACGGCCTCGATCACCAGGTCGGCGTCGCGGGTGGCCTCCTCCAGGTCCACCGCCGTCGAGACCCGTCCGAGCACCGACTCGGCGTCCTCGTCCAGCCGCCCGTTCTCCTCGAGCTTCTCGAGGGACCACCGGATGTTCTCGTGGCCCTCCTCGACGAGGTCCTGTTCGATGTCCCGCATCGTCACGTCGTAGCCGCCCATCGCGACCACCTCGGCGATGCCGTGTCCCATGCTGCCCGCGCCGAGAACCGCGACGCGGTCTATCCCTTCGAGATCCGGACTCATGTGGCCGGGAGTGGCGCGCGCGCCCGCATAAGTCCACCGCACCCGATTAACGACGCTAACCCTTGTACCGGGATCGGACAACAGTGGTAACCGGTTCGGCGGAAACGGGTCCCGATTCGGCGACAGAGCCGCGACTCAGCCGAGCAGCAGGAACACGAGGAACGGGACGACGAACAGCACCGCGAACATCACGAGCAGGATCGCGCCGTAGCTCACTGCGGTCCCCACCACCGCGAACCACGACGGGTGGTCGAACCGGTCGCGCAGGTCGGACACGCTCATAACTGTCGCTCGGACCGCCGGCGTTTAGACCTTGCGCTCGCGACACCCGATACGGGGGTCTACACCCGTGTCCGGCGCCATCGATGGGGCCGGGCGGACCCGGAAACGGCCCGGATCAGAAGCGGTCGGGGGTAGTCACCTCTCGAGAGCCTACATGTAGCCGAGGTCGCGAAGGCGCTCCATCAGGTCCTCCTTGTCCTGTGCGCGGCCCGCGCGCTCGGTCGTGTTGTCCAGGTCCTGGAGCCAGGCGGGTTCCTGGTCGGCCTTCGTCGTGGAGATCTCGCTACCCAGCGAGCGGAACCCCTCGAAGTACTTCGGCGAGACCGGGATGTCCTCGTGGGTGAGCCCGTTCGGCAGGTCGTCGTAGTCCTGCGGAACGTACCCCTCGTCGGGGAACTCCTCGACGGTCTCGGGGACGACGAAGTACCAGAACGCGTCCCAGACGTCGGCCTCGTCGAACTGCAGGATCGGCTGGATGCGGTCGTGTGGCGGGTAGATCTCGGGGTCGTGCCGGGGGCTGAAGAACGTCTCGTCGGCGCGGGCCTCCTGCTCGTCCCAGCGGATGCCCGAGATGATGCCGTCGATGTCGTACTCCTCGAGCGCGTTGTTCAGCGCCACCGTCTTCAACAGGTGGTTGCCGACGTACGTGTCCAGCAGGAACGGGAACGTCTCCTCCTCGTACTCGAGGATGTTCCGGACGTGGTGCTGGTTGTGCTCGGAGAGGTCGGCGACGGGAACGTCGCCGCCCGGTTCGAGGCCGTGCTCCTCGACGTAGTCGCCGATGTCGGTGTTGCGCGCGTAGACGACCTCGAGGTCCCACTCCTCGGCCCAGCGCTCGACGAACGCCATCAGCTCCTCGAAGTGCTGGTAGTGGTCGATGAACACCGCGGGCGGCAGTTCGAGGTCGAACCGCTCGGCGACCTCCTTGACGAAGTAGAGCGTCAGTGTCGAGTCCTTCCCGCCGGTCCACATGATGGCAGGAGTGCGGTACTGCTCGAGGCCGGTCTTCGTGACCTGGATGGCCTTCTCGATCTTGTGCTCGATGCTCGGGTAGTCCGCTGCGGTCTCCCCCTCGCCGTCGGTGTAGTCGACGTCGAGGTAGTCGGGGAACTCGTCGGTCGTCCTCGTGTCGCTCATCTTCGTAATAACATGTAATTAGGTCCCTGAAACCTCTTTTCATTCACTTCCCTCTCGATCCCGGTACTGGGGGTGGTCCGACCGAAACCGGGGCTCCTCGAACGGACGAGGGGGGCGACCGGGCGCCGGATCCGGAGGGGACCGCGTCGACCGTATCGAGGCAGGGGGGACAGGGACGATGGAGCCGGCACTCCCGCGGGTCCGGACGGTTCCCGTCGAGGGATCCGAAAAGACGTCGGCGGTCCGTTCAGCCCGAGATGAACTTGTTGTCCCGCCAGTTGACGGTGCTGTTCTCCTTCTCGGTGGGGTCCTCGACGACCTTGAGCTGTGCCTTGCGCTCCTCGCCGTCGACGATGCGGACGGCCTCGAGCTGGTCGTCGACGGCGGCGATGGCCGTTAGCGACCCCTTCTCGGCCGTTCGGGCGAGGTCACAGAGCACCTCGAACATCGGGTACTGCAGGGCGGTGTTCTGGAGGACGGTCTCGCGGTCGCCCTTGAAGCAGGCGTACTCGACGAGCTTCGAGCGGGGCCCCTCCTCCTCCTCCTGCTGTTCGCCGAAACTGGTCCACTGGGGGCCGGACCCGCCACCGCCGCCACCGCCGAAGCCGTGTTCGGGCTCGGGGGGCTCCTCGACCCACTCGCCGTCCTCGTTCTCGTAGACGCGGTTCTCCGTCACGCTCGCCTTCAGCTGGGCCGTCGGCGTGTACTTCGAGATGTTGTCCTCCGCCGCGACCGCGCTCACGATGAGCGTGTTGTTCCGGCGGGTGATGTCGACGTCGGCGATCTCGACCGGGAGGTCGGGATCGTCGAAGTACTCGTGGACGTCTTCGAGAGGCAGTTCGAGTGTCGAGTGGAGTCTGAATACGCGGCTTGTCATAGTTTCCCTGTCCCGGGGGTCGACGCACCCCCTGACGATGGGTGGTCGTTCGACTGTAGGGGTTCCTCACTTATATCTGCTGTCGTTCCGGTTGACAAACGTTCACAAACACGCAGCCGCCGTGAGTTTACGCCCCGCCCTCCGCGCCGAGCCTCGCGCCGAGTTCGCCGCGCTCCTCGAGCTCCGCGAGGATGTCGCTCCCGCCGACGAACTCCCCGCCGACGTACGCCTGGGGGATGGTCTCCCAGCCGCTGTGGCGCTCCAGGGCCGCGCGGTACTCGTCGAGGGACTCGAGCACGTCGACGGTCTCGAACTCCTCTACGTGTTGGCCGATCAGCCCGATCGCCCGGTCCGAGAACCCGCACTGTGGCATCAGCGGCGTCCCCTTCATGAACAGAACCACGTCGTTCTCGGCGATGGCCTCGTCCACGTGCTCGTCGACGGTCTCCTGTTCCAGTCCGGCGTTCGGATCGAACGTCATACCGCTCCGTTGTGGTGGACGGCGCAAAACGCTTGTGTCGGGAGCCGGATGCGAAGACATATCCGCGGGTACGCACGACCGGGAGGTACGGAATGCCGCCGCTACACCCGAACCAGCGGGTCGCCGTCCTGGCCGACTCCCAGAACCTCTATCACACCGCCCACAGCCTCTACTCGCGGAACATCGACTACACCGGCCTCCTCGAGGCGGCCGTCCACGACCGCGAACTCGTCCGCGCCATCGCCTACGTCATCCGTGCGGACTCCCCCGCCGAGGAGGACTTCTTCGACGCGCTGCGCGATATCGGCTTCGAGGCGAAGATCAAGGAGATCAAGACGTTCGGCGACGGCTCGAAGAAGGCCGACTGGGACGTCGGCATCTCGCTCGACGCCGTCACGCTCGCCAGCCACGTCGACACGCTGGTGCTCTGCTCCGGCGACGGGGACTTCTCGCGGCTCTGCTCGCACCTCCGCCACGAGGGCGTCCGCATCGAGGTGTTCGCCTTCGCCGAGTCCACCGCCGAAGAACTGCTCGACGCCGCCGACTCCTTCGTCGACATGAGCGAGAACGAGGGGCGCTACCTGCTATGACATCCTCCCCGCCGTGAACGGCGGGGTTTCCCCATCCGCGCTCGAGGTCGGGCTGGCCATCGCACCACCGAAAACGGTGCGTGGGCCTCCAGCCCGTCCGACGGGGGCAAATCCACCCGCTTGCGCGGGGTGTCTCGGTTCGTGCGCCGTGCGTGAGTCCCGTGAAGGATCTGGCGTATTCGGCGTCTCGACGGACGCCGTATCTCCTTGCACCGTGCATCCCCGCCGTCCACGAGGGAGTTGGGGGATGCCCCCGAGCGCCCCTTTCGAGGCGTCCGGGCACGGGTCGTGCCATCGACCTGCCTGTCCTCTCTGCCACGGTGGACAGGCTCAATCGCGGGAGGCTAGGGTTTTTGATGCCCGCCTTTCGGCGGGTGCGTCGGTGGACGTGAGTCCGGTCGAAGGTGCGTTATCGACCACGTCCCCAGAACGCGTAGCGTTCTGTCGTGCGAACGAGACGCTTCGCGTCCCGTCAACGCCGACGGGAGGAACGCCAAGCCACCTCCAGTTTTCCGCGTTGAGTTACCGGAGAGACGACCCCGGCCACCATAACTGCGTGGTCCGGGGTGGAAATGGTCGATTCACGCCCGATCTGAAGGCCGGGACTCTCTCCGCGATTCAGGTAGTCGACCGCACGGCGACCGACGACCGACAGGACCCGCAACCCTCAAGACCACCGGAGCGGCTAGATCCAGGACAAGAATGCAGTTCTGCGACGACTGTGGCTCGATGATGCACACCGAGGGGGACAGCTGGGTCTGTCGGTCCTGCGGCCACGAGGTCGACCGGGACTCCTCGGCGGAGGCGACGACGATGACCACGACCGAGGACCAGGCCGACGGCGGCGTCGTCGACATGTCCGACGTCGACGACGCGGAGATCGGGCCGACGACGAAGGTCCGGTGTATCAACGAGGACTGCGACGGCGAGCGGGCCCGCTACGAGATGAAACAGATCCGCTCGGCCGACGAGTCCGAGACCCGCTTTTTCACCTGCGTCGAGTGCGGCCAGAAGTGGCGCGAGGACGACCACTGATACGGACGGTTGTAACGATTTGCCGGTGATCGCCCGTACGGGGTCGGCGGTCACCGGTAAAAGACTACAACCGTCCGTATGACCCGTCGGCCGCCGTCGCTCACGGTCGTCTGACAGGTCCCGTCGACCGACCGGAACCGACGCTCGACACTGGCACTCGGTAACGCACGGCGTCCCCGGTTGCGCGTCACGTGCGCACTACCCACCTGAAGTTCATGTGGCTAGCGCCCTTAGGTCCGGGTAGATGAACGAAGACGTCCAGGAGTACGAGGTCACGGTCGTCGGGGGCGGTCCCGCGGGGCTGACGGCGGCGCTGTACACGACACGGCTCGGTCACGACACGGCGGTCATCAACCGCGGGGGCGGCCGCGCCGCGATGATGCTCGACACGCACAACGTCATCGGTGTCACCGAGGACGTCTCGGGCAACGAGTTCCTGCAGACGGCCGTCGAGCAGGTGCAGTCGTACGGCGCGGACTACCACCGCGGCTTCGTCACGGACATCGGGCGGGCCGACGACGGCCGGTTCCACGTCCTCGCCAACGGCTCCGAGGTGCTCACCGACCGGGTGGTGCTCGCGACCGGGTTCTCCGACGCCCGGCCGGACCCGCCGCTCCCGCGGACGGGCAAGGGCCTCCACTGGTGTCTCCACTGCGACGCCTACATGTTCGTCGACGAGCCGGTGTACGTGATGGGCCACGGCGAGTCCGCCGCCCACGTCGCGATGATCATGCTCAACTTCACGCCCGAGGTCGACCTGCTGCTGCGGGGCGACGAGCCGACCTGGAGCGAGGAGACCGACGAGCAGCTGCGTGCCCATCCCGTCGATGTCGTCGAGGCGGAGATCGAGTCGATGGAGAAACGCGAGGACGGCTGGCTCGAGGCGTTCGTCTTCGAGGACGGCACCCGACGGGAGTACCGCGGGGGCTTCCCGATGTACGGATCCGAGTACAACACCGGCCTCGCCGAGTCGCTCGGCGTCGAGCTCACCGACGACGGCACCATCGCGGTCGACGACCACGGCCGCACGAACGTCGAGGGCGTCTACGCCGTCGGCGACGTCGTCCCCGGACACAACCAGATCCCGGTCGCGATGGGTCAGGGCGCCAAGTGCGGCATCGGCATCCACTACGACACCCGGACGTTCCCGATGGCCCTCGACGATATCGATGCACGGGGCGGCCTCTCCCGGGAGGACGTTCCGGCCATCGCCGGGGACCTGCGCGAGCACGCCGTGACCCACCACGGACACGCCGGTGGCCCGCGGGCCGAGACCGAGGAGGCGGAGGAAGCGGCGAACGCCGACGACTAAGAACCACCACTTTTTGCTGCGGGGGTGTCCTCGCTCGCTTCGCTCGCTGCGGGCACCCCCGCTTGCAAAAACGTGGGGAAAAACTGCGCCTCGCTCGCTTCGCTCGCTCGGCGGGTGAGCGTGCTGATGACACCGCACCGCACAGCTCCGGCTCTATCGTCGTCTCGCGACGAGCGTCGCGGCGAGAACGGTCGGCCTCTCCGCCAACAGTTAACAACCATCCACCCGAGCGCCGGGTATGACCCTCGACCTCTGTCACCGGAGCGCGACGGACCTGGCCGCCGACATCCGTGCTGGCGAGTTCTCGCCGGTCGAGCTCACCCGGGCGTACCTGGACCGCATCGAGGCGCTCGGCGACCGAACGAACGCCTTCGTCACCGTCCTCGAAGAATCGGCGATGGAGCGGGCCCGCGAGGCCGAACGGGCCGTCGAGACCGGCGAGGAGCTGGGACCGCTCCACGGGATCCCGGTCGCCATCAAGGACCTCTCGTTCCACAAGGCCGGCGTCCCGTTCACCCGGGGGATGGCGCCGCTCGCGGACAACGTCGCCGAGGCGGACTCGGTGGCGGTCGAGCGTATCGAGGCTGCGGGCGGGGTCGTCCTCGGGACGACGAACACCCCCGAGATGGGCCACACGCCACGGACGTACAACGAACTCGTCGGACCGACGGGGACGCCGTTCGACCCGGCGTACAACGCCGGGGGGTCCTCGGGCGGGTCGGCGGCGGCGCTCGCGGAGGGGCTCTGCCCGCTCGCCACCGGCTCGGACGTCGGCGGGTCGCTCCGGGTGCCGGCTTCGTGTTGCCACGTCGCCAGCGTGAAGCCCACGTTCGGGCTCCTGCCGCGCGAGAACCGGCCGAACGCCTTCGGGAGCCACACCCCGTTCGCCGTCATCGGCCCGATGGCGCGGACGGTCGACGACCTCGGCCTCCTCCTGTCGGTGCTCGCCGGCCGCGACGACGGCGACCCGTTCAGCGTCCCCGCCGGTGAGTCGTACACCGGCGTCGGGGCGGCCGACCCGGACGACCTGACGCTCGGTTACTCCGCGGACCTGGACCTGTTCGCGGTCGAGCCCGACGTCGAGCGCGCGGTGCGCGAGGCCGTGGGGACGCTCGCGGAGGCCGGCGCGACCGTCGAGGACACGGCCGTCGACGGGCCCGACTACGACGACCTGATCCACGCGTACGGCGTCTCCGCGACGGTATCGTTCGCCTCCTCGGCACGCGCCCTCGAGCGGGCGTTCGACCTCGACCTCGCGGGAGAGGACGCCGACGCCCTCTCGGAGTCGTTCGTCCGGACCCTGGAACTGGGACGGGGACACGCGGCGCTCGACTACCTCGCGACGGACGAGGTTCGGACCGACCTCTACGACGCGGTCGAGTCGGCTCTTGCGGGGGTCGACGCGCTGGTCTGCCCGACGCTCGCGACGCCGCCGCTGACCCACGACGAGCCGTTCCCGACGGAGATCGACGGCGAGTCCAGGCGGGGACTGCCGATGGACTGGATGCTCGCCTGGCCGTTCAACATGACCGGCCACCCCGTCGTCTGCGTCCCGGCGGGGCTGACCGACGAAGGGCTCCCCGTGGGCCTCCAGGTGGTCGGGTCCCGGTTCTCGGAGTCGGGACTCCTCGCTATCGGCAAGGCGTTCGAGGCGGCGAACCCCTGGGACACGGCGTACCCGCAGGTCGACGCGGAGGCCGAATGGGCGGCGAACGCCGATAACTGATCGTCCGGTCCGCCAGCGCGGAACGGAGGGGGCACTCGTCCCGACCATCCCGTACCGTCGCCCCTGACCGCATCGTCACCCTGTCAGGACAGCCCGATGTGACCGATCGAAACCGATCGGGACCACCCTTTGGGTACGGTGCGGAACCACCAGCACGCTCACCCGCCGAGCGAACGAAGTGAGCGAGCGACGCGCAGTTTTTCCCCACGTTTTTCCGACGAGTGGTTCCGAAGCGAGCGCCGACGGCGCGAGCGAGGAATCCCGAGGAGGAAAAAGTAATCAGTCGTCGGCCGCCGCCACCGACCCCCCGGAGCCGTCCTCGATGCTCGGGGGGTACTTCCCGCGATCGAGTTCGAGATCCGATTGCGGGCGGGCCATGCAGGTGAGCGCGAACCGCCCGGCCTCCTCCTCGGTGAGCCCGCGCTTCGTCGCGACCGTCTGGGCCACCTCCCCCTCGAGTATCTCCGCCGAGCAGGCCAGACACATCCCGACCCGACACGAGTACTCCTGTGCGATGCCCTCCTCGATGCACTGGCTGAGGACGGTCCGCTTGTCCGAACAGGTGATCGTCTCACCCGTCCCGACGAACTCGACGGTGTACTCGGTCATGGCCACCCGTTCCGCCAGACCGGCCTAAACTCTTTCCACCCACCACCGCCGGAACGGCGCGGCGGGCCCTCCCCTACCGGTCGGAGCGTAAAGGGTTTTGCACCGTGCGATCCGAAGGACGGACATGACCACCCACACGTTCGACGTGGCGGTCGTCGGTGCCGGCACCGCGGGGTGTTACGCCGCGGCGCGTCTCGGGCACGCCGGCTACGACGTCGTCGTCGTCGAGCGGAAGGACGCCGAGGAGGCGGGCCACATCGCCTGTGGGGACGCCCTCAAAGGGGCCGACCAGTTCCCCGAGGCGATACCGAAGTCCCGGCTGGAGCCCGCGTTCACGAACACGAACGTCGACCACGGTCGGTTCGAGATCCCCGCCGAGGACGTCGTCCTCGAGATCCCCGTCCCGGGCGAACTCGCGGTCATCGACCGCTGGGAGTACGGCCGTCGGATCATCGACGGCGCCGAGCACGCCGGTGCGGCGTTCCACTACGACACCGTCGTCAACGACGTGGTCCAGACCGACGACGGGCGGGTGACGGGTCTGAAAGCCGTCCGGAAGGGCGACCCGGCCGAGTACGAGGCCGATATCGTGATCGACGCCGCCGGCGCGCTCTCGATCCTCCAGGACAGGGCCGACCTCTCGGACGCGACGTTCGACACGAACGTCCGCTACTCGCAGTTCTGCTCGGCCTACCGGGAGATCGTCGAGGTGCCCGAACCGGTCGAGTGGTCCGACGCGCTGGTGTTCAAACCCACCAAGCGGTCGGCGGGCTACCTCTGGTACTTCCCGCGGACCGAGACGGAGA
The DNA here is from genome assembly GCA_036625905.1 of Haloarculaceae archaeon. GTDB lineage: Archaea > Halobacteriota > Halobacteria > Halobacteriales > Haloarculaceae > Salinirubellus. The sequence continues at coordinate 75,599 of JAZKST010000007.1, read as the reverse complement.
TCAACGCCGGGCTTGGCTTCCAGATGAACGAGGAGCCGATGAAGCTCGTCGGCGACCTCAGGGACGACCTCCAGCGTCGCCCCGAGTTCCGGGGCGCGAAGGTGCTCGACAAGCTGGGCGCGGCCCTCCCCACGCGCCGGCCGTACGACTCCGCGACCGCGCCGGGGTTCGTAGCGGTCGGCGACGCCGCCGGCCACGTCAACCCGACCACTGGCGGGGGCATCGCCGGCGCCGCCTACGCCGGGACGTACGCCGCCGAACAGGCGATCGAGGCCATCGAACGGGGCGACCCGAGCGAGGACGCCCTTTGGGAGTACAACAGCCGGGTGATGGAGCACTTCGGCGCCCGCTACGCCGCCCTCGACGTCTACAACGTCTTCACGACCGCCTACGACCTCGACGATCTGATGAGCCTGCTCGCGGCGCTCCCCGCCGGAAAGCTCTCGGAGGCGCTCTACTCCGGGTCCACACGGATCGGCCTCGCGCTCAAGCTCCGGACCGCGGTGAGGTCGTTCGGCCACTGGGGGACGCTCTACGACCTCTGGCAGACGAAGAACCTCGCCGACCGGCTGCTGGCCCACTACGAGGCCTACCCCGACTCCCCCGATGGCTTCGAGGCCTGGCGCTCGCGCCGGGACGACATCATGGACGACATCTACGCGGCGACCGGGGCCGACCCGAAGTACTAGCCACCACTTTTCCCTCCTCGGGTTCGCTCGCTGCGCTCGCGAACCTCTCGTCGGAAAAACGTGGCGAAAAACCGCGCCCCGAACGAGCGAAGCGAGTGAGGGGCGGGTGAGCGTACTGGTGGTCCCGCACCGCACAGCACGGTTTCCCTGGGACCCTCAGCGAGACTCGCCTGCTGTCCGAACGCTCGGTCCGTTCACTCCTCCTCGGTTCCGTAGTCCCCCCCGTACCTCATGAAGAAGTAGGCGAGCCCCAGCGTCGAGAGGAGCCCGAACATCGTCGCCAGCGCGAGCGTCCGGGCGCTCTCCGGGACGGCTGGCGGACCACCGCCCCCGCCGCCCCCGCCACCCCCGCCGTCACCGCCGCCGCCCTCCTGGACCGTCAGGGAGGCGACCATCCCCGCCGACTCGTGGGGGATGCAGAAGTACCCGTACTCCCCCTCGACCTCGAAGGTGTGTTCGTAGGTCTCGCCGCTGGCGACGTCGCCCTCGGGGTAGGCGTTCCGGGCGGCTTCCTCGGAGTCGAACCCGCCGCTGGCGAAGTAGTCGGCCTCCTCGGGGATCTCGTCCTCGTAGGCCGTGACGCTGTGGCCGACGCTCCCGACGGTCTCCCAGACCACGGTGTCGCCCGGAGCGATGGTCAGTTCGTCCGGGTCGAACACCAGCCCGTCGGTCATGTCGACGGTGTGGGTCTCCTGTGCGCCGGCGGTTCCGGCCGACCCCGCGGCCGCCGCGGCCGTCGCCGCTGCAGCCGCGCCGCCGGCCCCGCGCCGCACGAACGCACGTCTGGACAGCGGTTCTCCCTCGTGACTCGACGGCGAACTCCTGGAGACCATACGACATCGTCGAACGCTCGCATTAAAATACGTTGCTTCGTCGCTGGCCGGACGTCGACCGGGGCTGCCTACTCGCCGGGGTCGCCGTCGGCGACCGCGCGGATGGCCCCCGAGAGCACGTCCACGCCGATCTCGAGGGAGTCCTCGTCGACGTCGAACGTCGCCGTGTGGTGGCCGCCGGGGTGGTCAGTCCCGATGCCGACGTACGTCGCGTCGCCGTCCCGGTCCTGGACGTACCGCATGAGGTAGGTGGCGTCCTCGCTTCCACCCAGGGTGTCGCGGCGGAGCACGTTCTCGACACCCGAGACGCCCGCCGCGACGTCCGCGACCACGTCGACCAGCGACTCGTCGCTCCTCGCCGAGGGCGCCTCACACACCACCTCCGTCTCCAGTTCGCAGTCGTGGGTCTCGGCCGCGCCCTCGAGCACGTCCATCGCGCGCTCGAGCATGTAGTCCTTGAGCTCGGTGGTGCCGCCACGGACCTCGATCTCGGCGAAGGCGTGCTCCGGGATGATGTTCGACGCCGTCCCGCCGCCGACGTGCCCGGCGTTGACGCGGGTCACCCCCTCGGAGTGCCGGGGGATGCCGTAGAGCCCCTGGACGGCGGCGGCCATCGCCTGGACCGCGTTGCGTCCCTCCTCCGGTCGGGCGCCGGCGTGGCCCGGGTGGCCGTGGAAGTCGGCCCGGACGTGGGTCACCGCGAGGAAGTCGTCGATGCCCGCCACCACCTCGCCCGTCGGGTGGTCCAGACCGACGTGGGCCGCGAACAGGTGGTCGACGTCGTCGAGGTGTCCCGACCTCGCCATCGCGTCTCCGCCGCCGACGACCTCCTCGGCCGGCTGGAAGAACACCTTCAGCGTCCCCGAGAAGCCGCTGGCCTTCACCGCCTCGAGGACCCCGATGCCGAGCGTGGCGTGGGCGTCGTGGCCGCAGGCGTGCATCGCCCCCTCGTGTACCGAGCGGAACCCCTCGCTCGCCGGGACGTGCCCGTCGTCCTCGCTCTCGGTCTGTGGGAGCGCGTCGATGTCGACCCGGAGCCCGACGGTCGGTTCCTCCCCCTGGCTGAGGACGGCGACGACGCCGGTGTTCCCGCCGTGGAGCCGCTCCAGGACCGCCTCGTCGATCCCCTCGCTCAGCGCCCGCTCGTACCACTCCTCGAGTTCCTCGTCGTCGGGGACGGCCATCCGGAGGTCCGGGTCGATGGCGTCCGGCCCGACGTGGAGTTCGTCGACGCCCACGGGTTCGAGCTCCTCGACGATGCGCGCGGTCGTCCGGAACTCCCGCCACGCGGGCTCGGGCTTGCGGTGGAGGTCGCGCCGGAGCGTCACGAGCCGGTCGCGCCGGGATGCCTGCTGGCTCATGTCGGAGGGGAGGCGGGGGAGGATCAAGAAGGTAGGCGTAGCGCGATCGCCGTCCCCACCCCGGACTCCGAGACCGCGCTACCCGGCGTTGCGGATCTGCTCGACGTCGACCTCGAGGTGGATGCCCGGTGGGTACTCCTCGCCCGCGACCGACCGGGCGAAGTCGTCGTAGCCGACGATGGCGATGGTCCGGACGTAGACGGTGTACCCCCACGAGTCGAACTGGCCGCCGTCGGGGGAGAGCCGCTTGTACATCGGCACGCGGACCTCCTGGAGGGGTTCGGGGTTCGGACCCCGGAACTCCACACCCTTGCGCGCCGCCCGCTCCTTGATGTCGGTGACGACCCGCTCCAGGCTCTCGCGGTCGCCGGACTGGAGCGTGAGTCGGGTGACGAACGGCATACCCGAACGAGTTCGCCGACGGCCAAAAGCCCACCCCTTCGACTCGGATGTCGGGCCGAGCCACGCCCCAGCCGTCGTGACCATCGCTCCCGTGGTCGGCGGTCCATCACTCCCCCAACGTCTCGACTACGCCATCCGAAGCGGGGGCGATGCTTTCCATCGCGGACGTGGTCCCGTTCCGTGGACTCCCGAACCGCTCCTGTCAGCTGCTCGTCGGCCACGAGCTCGCGGTCGCCGCGCTCGTCGTCCTGACGGTCGCGACCACCTCGTACGGCTCCTCGCGGTGGTTCGACGGCGCCTACAGGGGGGTCGTGCTCCCGGCAATCGCCTTCGGGCTCCCCGTCGCCGTCGGAGTCGCCAGCGCGGCGCTCGAGGGGTTCCTCGTCGGACTCGCGGGTCGGCTGGCTTGGTAGCGGCTCGCCACCTGAACGCGGCCGGTCGTCGGGGCCCGCGCGCTACTCGAACTCCGGCTCGCGGTCCTCGAGGAACGCGGCCATCCCCTCGCGCTGGTCCGGCGAGCCGGCGAGGCTCGCGAACGCTCGGCGCTCGAACGCCAGTCCGCCCTCGCGGTCGCCACCGGCCCGGTTGATGGCCTCCTTGGCCGCGCGGAGCGCGAACGCCGGCTGCTCGGCCAGTTCGGCGGCGACCTCGGCCGCGCGGGCCTTCGCGTCATCGACGACCTCGCCGACGAGGCCGTGCTCGTGGGCCGTCTCGGCGTCGATCCGCTCGCCGGTGTAGATCAGCCGGCGGGCGTACTCGTCCCCGACGAGTTCGGGGAGCCGCTGGGTGCCGCCGAACCCCGGGATCACGCCGAGGTCGATCTCCGGCTGACCGACGAGCGCGCCCGCCCCGGCGATCCGGAGGTCACACGCCATCGCGAGCTCGAGCCCGCCGCCGAACGCGTAGCCGTTGATAGCCGCGACCGCCGGCGCGGGGAACGTCTCGACGGCGTCCATCACGCCGTGGCCGAGATCGGCGTACGCCTGTGCCTCGTCACTATCGAGCTCGGACATGTGGGCGATGTCCGCGCCGGCGACGAACGCCTTCTCGCCCGCGCCGGTCACGACCAGCGCGCGGACACCCTCCGCCTCGACCTCGGTGAGCGCCCCGTCCATCGCCTCCAGCGTCTCGACGTTCAGCGAGTTGAGCGCCTCCGGCCGATCGACCGTCAGCGTCGCCACCTCGTCGTCGTAGTTCAGACTGACCGTCTCCCAGGTCATGCACGGGGCCACAGCCGCGGGGGTGATAACCTCCCTGCTCCGGCTCTCGGACGGCAGCGCTCTCGACGACCCGACCGTACACCCGTTCCGGCGACTCCGCAACCCTCAGGTGCCCCCCCGGGGAACGGGCGACCAGATGACCCTCTCGGAGGAGGCCCGAGACCGCCTGGCCGACGTCGTGGCGCTCCAGCCGACGAAGAACGGGGAGCTGATGGAGCGCTGGGGGATGGAGAGCGGCAGCGAGGTCCATCGGTTCCTCGAGGACGAGCTGGGGGAGTACTACTACCGCGACGAGAACAGCCTCATCCGGGCGACGCCCGAGGCGGCCGAGCTCGTCGGCGTCGATCCCGGTATCGAGGAGGACGAGGACGGCGGACGCACGCTCCGGCTCCCCGACGTCCAGTACCACGTCGTCCGGGTGGTTCCCGGTCCGGACGAGGAACCGGCGAGCGTGGTGAACGTGCTCCACCGGCTCCGGGACGCCGGGGAGGACCCGTCCGTCGACGACGTCCGCGAGGCGGTCCGCAGCCTCGCGAGCAAAGGGGTTCTCGAGACGGTGAAACGGACGGTCTCCACCTACCGGCTCGCGCTCGACCGCGAGGACCTCACCGCCGAGCGGCTCGAGGACTGATCCGCCGAGCGGCTCGAGGACTGATACGGACGGTCGTCCGTAGCGATCCACGACCGGCACTGTGACCCGTCGACGGACGACGGGTCCTACAGCCGTGTCCGGACCTCCCGGACGAGTTCGTCGGGGTCGTACCCTCCGTCCCGGAACTTGTCGTAGACGAGCTCGTCGCCGACGCGTACCCGGAACACCCCGTCGTCGCCCGTGCGTAGGGACACGCGATCGAGCCGCTCGCCGAACGTCCGCAGGAGCAGGTACTGCAGGTCCGACGCCCGGTCGAGGAACCCGCAGGGCACGCAGTACTCGATCTCCACCTCCACCTCGCTCATACCCCGGTTACCGGCTCGCCGCCCAAATGTCCATCTCCGGTGTGCGCCGGGGTCGCCATCTCGACTGACGGGGTTCGTGGGGTCGGGGAGGCGCCGGAGCCGTCGGTGCCGGTAGCGACGATCACCGGTCACCCACCGAGACGAGCGGCGAGTCCCCGGAGGTCCGCGACGGTGGGGCGCCAGAGCAGCAGCGCGACGGTGAGGACGAACACGACCGTCGAGAGCGCGTACGACTGGCCGTACGCCGCCGCGGCGGCGACGCCCGCCCCGCCGACGAACCCGGAGACCACTCCTGCTATCACCGGAAGGGTACACGAGACACAGGAGAACAGCCCGAGTGCACCGCCGAGGAGTCCGGCGGCCGCGTCGAGTAGCGTCGCGTACAGCAGGTACGCGAGGACGAGGTAGCCGAACAGTTTGAACGGGAGGAGGGCGAACTGGAGGGAGGCGCCGGCGTAGATGAGCGCCGGACTCCACCCCGGTGGGAGCGCCGCCAGCTCGAGACGCAGGCCGGTGACCGCGCCACCGGCACCGAACCCGAACAGCCCGCCGACGTACGAGAGCACCCCGAGGTACGCCAGCGCGACCGCTCCCGCCGCGAGCCGTCGACGGGTCGGTGCGGCCGGGAGGTCGGTCCGCCACAGCGCGTAGAGCGCGGCGTTGATCCAGACGAACGGGTAGACGTAGAACAGGGGCCGGGTGACCTGCGGCCCGACGAGGGCGACGTACGCGAGCACGAGCAGGACCTCGGCGTTGAGGACGGCGGCTCCGTACACCAGCGTCTCGCGCTCGGCGTACGGGGCGAGTCGTCGCTCGATGGTGCTCATCCGGGTTCGGCTTGGGTTTCGGGCCGCTTCAAGCTCGCGTTCTCGGCTAGGAATCCTATTCGATCAGAGACGTGAACCGTGTGATACTACCACCTCGAAAGCCCCGAGTCGCTGGAGTCGGGGGGCTCGCTGCGCTCCTCGCTCCCTTCGGTCGCTCCGGTGCTTACGTCGCCCGCCTTCCTCCAGCGACTCGCCCCTTTCAGTCCCACCCGATTGCTGTCCGAACGGCCGACTCGGGCGGGGCTTTCGAGGTGGTATCCACGGCTGCTGACTCGCCCGTCGATCCATCAGGACGCCATCACTCGCAGTCGCACTCTTAGAGTGCGAGCGAATCGACGACGACCGCCACCAGCAACAGCCCAAGATAGGCGTTCGAGGCGTGGAAGGCCCGGAACGCCGCGCCCTCGCTCCGCTCGTAGTGCAGGCGGACCACGGCGACGAGGAACACGGCCCCCAGGCCGACCGTGGTCGCGGCGTAGAGCCACCCGAGGTCGGTCAGCGCCGAGAGGGTCGACGCGCCGAGCAGCGTCGCGCCGAGGTAGAGCAGGATGTGCTTGCGGGTGACGGTCTCGCCGCGGACGACCGGCATCATCGGGAAGCCACCGCGCGCGTAGTCCTCGCGGTAGGCCAGCGCGAGGTTGTAGAAGTGCGCCGGCGTCCAGAGGAAGACCACGCCCGCGAGCACGAGTCCGGGGAGGCCGACCTCGCCGGTGACGGCTGCCCAGCCGATGAGCGCCGGGAGCGCCCCCGCGAACCCCCCGACGACGGTGTTCTGGACCGTGTTCGGTTTCAGCAGTAGCGTGTAGACGACGCTGTAGAACAGGATCGCCACGAGCCCGAGCACGGCCGCGAGGAGGTTCACCGAGAGGAAGGCGACCAGCGAGAGGGCCGCCAGGGCGAGCCCGAAGACGGCCGCGTTGCGCGCGGGGACCCGGTGGGTCGCGACGGGCCGGTCGCTCGTCCGCTCCATCCGTGCGTCGACGTCCCGCTCGAGAACGTGGTTGAAGGTCCCCGAGGCGCCGATGGCGAGGACGCCGCCCCCGAGCGTCGCGACGACGGTCCCCACCGTCAGGCCGGGGCCGGCGGCGAGCGCCATCCCCGCGGAGGCGACCAGACAGAGCAGCCACATCAGCCGGGGTTTGGTGAGCTGGACGTACGCCCACGCGGTCCCCTTCGCCCGGTCGAGCGGGGAGTCGTAGGCGGGCGACGGCGGGTCGAGCGACTCGACGGGCGACTCGGGGTCGAAGTCCGGTTCGGGCCGCCCCTCGGGACGGCCGTCGGTGCCGGTCTCCGCCTCCAGGTGCCAGGCCAGCGCGAGCACGAGCGCGGAGAAGATAGCCGTCCCGACGAGCAGGTGTCCACCGGAGACGAGCGCGGGCGCCCCGAAGACGGCGACGGCCCCGCCGACGAGCACCTGGAGAGGGTAGAGCAGCACGGCGACGGCGAGCGCCAGGCGGACGCGACGGGACGCGTCCGCCTGCCAGGCGACGACTGCCGCGACGGCCACGAGCAGGCCGACGACGGCCGCCACGACGCGGTGTCCCACGGCGACCGCCAGTGCGGTGTCTACGGGACCGGCGAGCGAGCACCCCGGCCAGGTCCCGCAGGCCCGCGCGGCGTCGGCCAGCGCCGCGGTCGCCCCCACCACGACCAGGAGGTAGACGCCGACGACCGCGGCCGAGAGCAGCCGGGTGAGACGCTTCATGAATCCCTCTGTTCGCCCGTGAACGCGGACGTACTTATGACCCGCGTTTCCGCCCGCCCGCTCGCCATTCGGCAACTACTTACCGGGCCCATCCCAACCGCGGATATGGACCCGAAGCGAGCCGTGGCCCGGACCCTCCTCGGTCTCTCGCTCCTCGCACTCCTGGCCGAGCCGGTGGCCGCGCAGACCTCGCTCAACGACCAGCTCATCACGAACCTGAACGAGAAGCTACTCTACGTCGCCATCCCGATCAGCATCCTAGTCGAGGCCATCCTCATCTACACCGTCGTCCGGTTCCGCGAGTCGAACGTCGACGAGGCCACGCCGACCCGCGAGAACCGCCGGCTCGAGATCACCTGGACGATCGCCACCGCCGTCATCCTCCTGTTCGTCGGCGTCGCCTCCTACCAGGTGCTCGGCGTCGAGGCCATCGGCGGCGTCACGGCGGCGTCGAGCCCGGGCGCCCAGCAGGCCGCCGTCACCGAGGACTACGAGGGCGCCGTCGGGCCCGACCCGTCCGAGTCGGACGCGGTCGAGATCGAGGTCGTCGCCCAGAAGTACTTCTGGGAGTACAAGTACGGCGAGGCGAACGTCAGTGGGCTCTCGACCAACGACGAGCCGCTGTACCTCCCTGCGAACCGGACCGTCTACCTGCACGTCACCTCGACGGACTGGCTCCACGCGTTCCACGTCCCCGACCTCGGACTCAAGCAGGACGCGTTCCCCGGCCAGTACAACACCATCAAGACCGTCGCCTACGAGGAGGGGACCTACCAGCTCTACTGTGCGGAGTACTGTGGGGTCGGCCACTCACAGATGCTCGGGAAGGTGACGGTCGTCTCGAACGAGGAGTACGAGCAGTACATCCGGGAGAAACAGTCCGAGGCGTAGGTTCTCGCCGTCCCTCCTCCCTCCTTGCCCCGTCTCGCCCCACCGGGTCGGCACCGCTCCGCCCCCGTGCGGCCCGAGTCGGTCGTGTGGTTTTAAACGCCGGGGGGTCGGCTACCGACCATGACATGGGAGAGTGACGTCGCGGACGCGCTCGCCGCGACCGACGTCACGACAGTCGCGTACCTGCCCGACTCGGCCGTCGCCTCGCTCATCGACCGGATCGAGGACGAGGACCGGTTCGACACCGTCCGCCTCTCCCGCGAGGAGGAGGGGATCGGCGTCCTCGCGGGGACGTGGCTCGGCGGCGGCCGCGGGGCGCTGGTCTGTCAGTCGAGCGGTCTCGCGACGACGATAAACGCCCTGTCGTCGCTGTCGGTTCCCGCACGGATACCGCTGCTCGCGCTGGTGACGCGGCGCGGCGACCTCGACGAGTTCAACGCCGCGCAGGTCCCGTTCGGCTACGGGCTGACGGACGTCCTCGACGCTATCCGGGTCCGCAACACCAGCCTCGAGGACCCCGGCGACGCCGGCCGACGGGTCGGGATGGCCGCCCGGACCGCCTTCTCGACGCGGGAGCCGTACGCCGTCCTGCTGGAGTCGACGCTCACGGGGGCGAAGGATGAGTTCTGAGCGCGATCCCGAAGACGCGGACGACGGGCCCCCGATGGCCGACCAGGTCCGCTGTACGGCGGCCGTCCTCGAGGCGACGCCCGAAGCGGCGCTCGTCTCGAACCTCGGGGTCGCCTCCTACGTCCTCGCCGGCGTCGAGGACCGGGCGCGGAACTGCTACCTCTGGGGGAGCATGGGTGTGACCACACCCGTCGGACTGGGGCTCGCGCTCGAGGTCGACGAGCAGGTGACGGTGCTCGACGGCGACGGGTCGACGCTGTTGTCGCTGGGTGCGCTGGCGACCGTGGCCCGCCACGACCCCTCGAACCTCGTCGTCGTCGTCTTCGACAACGGAGCGTTCGCCACGACGGGCGGCCAGCCGTCCGGCTCGGAACTGGTCGACTTCGCGGCCGTCGCCGAGGCGGTGGGGCTCCGGGCGTTCGGCGCAGCCTCCGAGGAGGGGTTCCACGAGGCCTACGACGCGGCCGTCGGGTACGACGGGGCCGCTCTGGTCGCCTGCCGTGTCGAGCCTGTCGACCCCGAGAGCCGGCCGCCGCTGGACTTCCCCCACGTCGCCCGCCGGTTCCGCGAGGCGATGGACGGGGCGTGACCCCGCTCCCGGGACGGGGCGTGCTCCCGGCCGCCCGACGCGAGTAGGAGGGTTTTTCTCCGACGGTTCGCTAATCGGCGGTATGAGTCACGGATCGGACGAGGGCGCTCACCACCTACCCGCCGTCGAGGACTGGCCCCGGGGGTTCGGGGAAGCGTCCTGGTGGCCGTTCGTCACGGCGATCGGCGCGGCCGGCTTCTACGTCGGCGCGGCACTGTTCGTCCTCGCGCGCGGCGACAGCCGCCTCGTGGACCCGATGTACGGCCCTGCGGCGGTCGTCGTCGCGACGCTCCTGTTCCTGGTCGGCCTCTACGGCTGGGTCTACCACGCCTTCGTCAAGGCGTTCTGGGAGGGCGAGGGTCACGGCGCCGGCCTGAAGTTCGCTATGCTGCTGTTCCTGGGGACGGAGGTGGCCACGTTCGGCGCCGGGTTCGTCTACTACTTTTTCGTCCGCGCGGACGCCTGGACGAACCTGCCCGAACTCGTCTCCAGCGGCAACATCTTCAGCAGCCTCGTCATCGCCAACACGGTCATTCTGGTGATCTCAAGCGTGACCCTCCACTACGCTCACATCGCGCTTCGGCGCGGCGACCGGAGCCGCTTCCTCGGCCTCCTCGGCACCACGCTCCTGCTCGGGATCGTCTTCCTCGCCGGGCAGGCCTACGAGTACTACGAGTTCATCGTCCACGAGAACTTCACCATCGCCGAGGGCGCCTACGCCTCGGCGTTCTACGGCCTGACCGGGCTCCACGGCCTGCACGTCTCGCTCGGCGCGGTGCTCCTGCTCATCGTCTTCGTCCGGGCGATGTACGGCCAGTACTCCGCCGAACGCCACACCTCGGTGTCGACCGTCTCGATGTACTGGCACTTCGTCGACGTCGTCTGGGTCTTCCTCGTGGTCGTCCTCTACGTGGGCGCCATCCTCGGCTGAGACTGGCGACGGCACGGCTCTCGTCCCCGGATGGCCCTATGCCTGGAATCCGGCGGGCGGGCGCCCTCCCGACGACGCTTCGACAGGTACACTTCCCTCGATTCCCTACCGCCACCGATGACCTCACGGACCCGTCCCCGGTCCCCGTCGGGACCCGGCCGTTCGGTCCCGCGTTCGTGGTCCGAACGGGTGTTCCGTGCGGCGCTCGCGGCGCTGTTCTCGCTCGTCCTCGGGAGCGTGCTCCTCGTCGGGCCGGCGCTCGCACACGGCGGCAGCCTCCGGTCTGCGCCCCCCCGTTCGCTGTCGGTCCCGCTGTGGCTGTTCCTGGCGACCGGTGGGGGTATCGTCGGCGCCTCGTTCCTGCTAGCCTCGTTCGTCACCGACCGGGCGTTCGTCAGGCTCGTCCACGAGTGGCGGCGGGTCCGCTCGCTCCCGGCCGCGGACCTCCTGATCCGGGTCGGCAACGCGGTCGGCGTACTCGGACTGGTCGCCGTCGTCGGGGTCGGACTGTTCGGGCCCGCGGACCCGCTCCGCAACCTCGGCGTGCTCGTCGTCTGGGTCGGTTGGTGGGCCGGCTTCGCCATGACCACGTACCTCGTGGGGAACACCTGGCCGGCGCTGAACCCGTGGCGGACCATCGCCCGGTACCTCCCGTCGCTGGACCGTCCCTATCCGGAGCGGCTCGAGTCCTGGCCCGCGGTCGTCGGCCTCCTCGGGCTGGTGTGGCTGGAGGTCGTGAGCCCGCTGGCCGACGACCCGCGGCTGCTCGCCGGCGTCGTCCTCGCCTACACCACCGTGACGCTCGCGGGCTGTGTCGCGTTCGGCCGCGAGGCGTGGTTCGACCGTGTCGACCCCGTTTCGCGGGTGTTCCGCTACTACGGCGCCGTCGCCCCGCTCCACCGCGACGGGGACGGGGTCGCGCTCCGCATCCCGGGAACGGGCCTCGAGGACGCCGACCTCGTGACGACGCGGAGCGAGGTCGCGTTCGTCGTCGCGCTGCTCTGGGTCACCACGTACGACGGGCTCGTGGCGACCCCACCGTGGCGGGACTTCGCGACCGCCCTCGTCGACCTCGGCGTCCCCGCCGTGCTGCTCTACCCGGCGGCGCTGCTCGTCGGGTTCGGCGTCTTCTACGGCGCGTTCCGGCTCGCGATCCGCTCGGGACGCCGCCGGGCCGAGACCTACCTGCCCACGTCGACTCTCGCCCGCCGGTTCGCGCCGTCCCTCCTCGCTATCGCCGCCGGCTACCACGTCGCGCACTACCTGGGCTACCTGATCGAGCTCTCCCCGACGCTGCTCGGGGCGCTCGTGAACCCCCTCGCTCCGCCGAGCCCGGTCGCGGTCGTCCTCCCGGGCTGGTTCCAGGGGGTCGCGCTCGCGTTCGTCCTGCTGGGCCACCTCGTGGCCATCTGGGTCGCTCACGCCACCTCGTTCGAGCTCTTCCCCGGACGGATACAGGCCGTCCGGAGCCAGTACGCGCTCACGCTCGTCATGGTGTTCTACACGATGACGTCGCTGCTGATCGTCTCGAGACCGTACGCGGCCCCGCCGTTCGTCTGAGATGCGGGTCGAACAGTCGGTCGCCGATGGCCCCGGGTCGCGGACGGACGCCGATCGGACGGACGGGGCAGGGGAGACGTTCGACTGCCCGTACTGCGACCGGCCGTTCGCCCGCGAGGCCTACCGCGACCTCCACCTCGGACAGGAGCACGAGGAGCGGCTCGACGCGGGCGAGCGGGATGCCTACGAGGCCGCCCACGACGCCGAGGCCGAGGAGATACGGATGTTTCGGCTGAAAGCGCTGGCGGTGCTGGTGCTCGTCTACTTCGGCTTCCTCGTCGTGTACGCGTTCACGTTGTAGTTCGGTCGGGTCGTGTTCTGGTGTGTCGACTTCGACGTGAACAACGCTCAGAACAGCATGAAAGCCCCCGACCGCTACGTCTGCTCACGGGCGCTTCGCGCCCGTTGGCACGGCCAGCGGGACGGTGCCGTCCCGCCCGCCTCACCATCGCCGAGGTTCGCGTAGTGGTCGGCCGGTTTCAATCCCACCCTGCGATGACCGTTCGATCAGCCGGCTCGGATGGGACTGGAATGGGCCGTGTTCTCGACGAAGCACGGGGGCTTTCATGCTGTTGTTGACGATGCCTTCTGAAGCGTCACACAGAATCGTCCGACCGGTATCGACGTGCCTTTGACGCCGCGACCCCTCCTCGGACGTATGAGCGAAGGAGCGACCGGGCCGGCACGAAAGGCGAGTCCGTGGCCGGTCTTCGTCGCCGTCGGGCTGGCCGTCTCCGAGATCGGCGTGTTCCTCGACGGGCTCTACCCCCTCGCGGTGGTCGGGCTGCTGCTGTTCGTCGGCAGCGTCGCGGGCATCGTCAGCGAGGCGGGCTACGTCGACCGGCCGTGGCGGCTGCTCGGGGGGCTCGGTGCGGCCCTCGTCGTCGTCGGGGCGCTGGTCGTCTACTCGCAGGTCGGGACGGCGTTCCTCGCGGCGCTCTCGACGACCGATTCGGTCGTCTTCCGTGGGTTCGCCATCGCCGGCGCGGGAGCGGTGGCCGTCGTCGGCGGGCTCGCGGGGGTCTTCGTCGTCGACGCCGGACCGGATCCGTTCCCGCGGTGAGGGGCCGGGATCCGACGCGCGATCAGTAACGTCTTAGTGCCAGTACCACCTCGGGCCGGTAATGGCATCAGCTGTCCCGTTCGACCGCGATACCCTCCTCGACCTCGTGGTCAACGCGATACCGCTCGGCATCATGCTGTTCTTCATCGCCGTCTTCCTCCTCGTCAACCCGTTCGGATCGGATCCGGTCGGGACGGCCATCCAGATCAGCATCGTCGGCGTGACGTTCCTCGCACTGTTCGTCCTCACGTACGTCTCCGGGAAGGCCATCTCCGAATCCGAGAAGGAGCTCGAGGAGATGGGGTACACGGGCGTCTCCGAATCCGTGGGTGCCGACGAAGCCGTCGAGGCGGACGACGAGGTCGCCGGCGAGCTCGAGGCGGGCGAGGAGCCAAGCGGCGATGACCCCGACGGCGACGACGGCACCGGCGACGGCTCCGGGGAGGCGGACACCGAGGAGCCGGGCGTGGGCGCCGCGGAAGCCGAGCCCTGAGCCGGCGCCCACACTCGCCCTCGTCTTCCGATTCGTCGCTCTCCAACCCCCGGTTTTTGCCGGCAGTTTCGTTTATAAAGACCCGGCCGTCCTCTCCCGGTTCGGAACACAACCTTTCTAAGCCCGCGGTTCCCACTGTCGTCCATGGCAGGAGAGCAGCTCGCGCTCACCGTCCTCGCCGGGGTCCTCCTCGTCGGCATCTTCGCCCTGGTGAGTCGCATGGATGACTGGCGCCGCTACAGCCCGCTGGGGAGCGGCGCCGGCTACGGCGGTGAGGGTGAGCACGGACACGCCGAGAAGCCGGCAGGGCTGATACGCTGGTTCACGACCGTCGACCACAAGGACATCGGCATCATGTACGGCCTGTACGCCACCATCGCGTTCCTCTGGGGTGGCGCGGCCGTCTTCCTGATGCGCATCGAACTCGCCGCGCCCGGGTTCGACATCATGCAGGCGCAGTTCTACAACGCGCTGCTGACGAGCCACGGCATCACGATGCTGTTCTTGTTCGGGACGCCCATCATCGCGGCGTTCGCGAACTACTTCGTCCCGCTGTTGATCGGTGCCGACGACATGGCGTTCCCGCGCATCAACGCTATCGCGTTCTGGTTGCTCCCCCCGGCGGCGCTGCTCATCTGGGCTGGGTTCTTCACCGCGCCGCTGACGGGCAACGAGATCGCTCCGGCACAGACGTCCTGGACGATGTACACGCCGCTCTCGGTCGAGCAGGCCAACCCCGGCGTGGACCTGATGCTGCTCGGGCTGCATCTCTCCGGGGTCTCGGCGACGATGGGGGCGATCAACTTCATCGCGACGGTCTTCACCGAGCGCGCGGAGGACGTCAACTGGGCGAACCTCGACATCTTCTCGTGGACGATCATCACCCAGTCCGCGCTCATCCTCTTCGCGTTCCCGCTGCTGGGCTCGGCGCTGATCATGCTGCTGCTCGACCGGAACCTGGGGACGACGTTCTTCGCCGTCGACGGCGGCTCGCCCATCCTCTGGCAGCACCTGTTCTGGTTCTTCGGCCACCCCGAGGTGTACATCCTCGTGCTCCCGCCGATGGGGCTCGTCTCCTGGATCCTCCCGAAGTTCGCCGGACGGAAGCTGTTCGGGTTCAAGTTCGTCGTCTACTCCACCCTCGCTATCGGCGTCCTCTCCTTCGGCGTGTGGGCCCACCACATGTTCTCGACGGGCATCGACCCGCGCATCCGCGCGAGCTTCATGGCGGTCTCCCTGGCCATCGCCATACCGTCAGCGGTGAAGACGTTCAACTGGATCACGACGATGTGGAACGGGAAGATCCGGTTCACCGCGCCGATGCTGTTCTGCATCGGCTTCGTCAGTAACTTCGTCATCGGGGGCATCACCGGCGTCTTCCTCGCCTCCGTGCCCGTCGACCTCGTGCTCCACGACACGTACTACGTGGTCGGTCACTTCCACTACGTCGTGATGGGGATGATCGCGTTCGCCGGCTTCGGCGCCATCTACTACTGGTACCCCATCGTCACCGGGAAGATGTACCAGCGGACGCTCGCGAAGTGGCACTTCTGGCTCTCGATGATCGGGACGAACGTCACGTTCTTCGCGATGCTGCTGCTGGGCTACCTGGGGATGCCCCGGCGGTACGCGACCTACGAGTTCGACGCCGCCATCGCGCCGCTCGCGGAGGTGACGAGCCTCCACCAGATCGCCACCGTCGGCGCGATCATCCTCGCGGTCGGTCAGCTGATCTGGGTGTGGAACCTCGTCCAGTCCTACTACGAGGGTCCGGTCGTCGAGGACGGCGACCCCTGGGACCTCAAGGACGACGGCATGTTCGGCCGGGAGTTCCAGTGGTTCGAGTCCGAACTCCAGCGGACGATGGCCGACGGCGGTGAGGCGAGCGAAGCGAGCCGAGCCTCGTCGGAACGGGGTTCCGACGGCGGTGAGGCCGAGGAGGACGCCGTGATGGCCGATGGCGGCGAGGAACTCACCTCCGCCGTCCGCCGGGTCGACGAGTAGGGAGTCCCGTTTCCGTTCGTTCTCCGGGCCAGTCTCCGAACCATCCGGTAGAGGGTGTTCTTCGAGGGTCAGTCCTCGCCGAGGATGCCCGGCTCGGTCATCCGCCGCGGGTCGAGCACCTCGTCGGCCTCCGCCTCCGTGAGGTACTCCTCCTCGATGACGACCTGCCTGACGGTCTTGTCCTCCTCCAGGGCCTGCTTTGCCACCTTCGCCGCGGCGTCGTAGCCGATGGAGGGGTTGAGCGCCGTCGCGAGCGCCATCGACTGCTCGACCTGGCGCTCGCAGGTCTCGCGATCGGCCTCGAGCTTCGCGACGAACCGCTCGGCGAAGGTTTCCGACGCGTTCGAGAGCAGATCGGCCGACTGGAGGAAGTTGTACGCCAGCAGCGGCTTGTAGAGGTTGAGGTCGATCTGTCCCTCGGCGGCGCCCGCCGAGACGGCGGCGTCGTTCCCGACGACCTGCTTGTGGACCTGGTTGACGGCCTCGGCGACGACGGGGTTGATCTTCCCCGGCATGATGCTCGAACCGGGCTGGTTCTCCGGCTGGTCGATCTCGCCGAGCCCGTTTCGGGGGCCGGAGGCGAGCAGCCGGAGGTCGTTGGCGACCTTGTTCAGGCTCCCCGCCACCGTCCGGAGCGCGCCGTGGGCCTCGCTCATCGCGTCGTGGGCGGCCTGGGCCTCGAAGTGATCGTCGGCCTCGCGGAACTCGAGGCCCGTCTCCTCGGAGATGTACGCGGCGGCCTTCGCGGGGAACTCGGGGTGGGTGTTCAGCCCCGTGCCGACGGCGGTCCCGCCGAGCGCGAGTTCCGCGAGGTGCTCGCGGGTGTTCTCGACGCGGGCGATCCCCTTCTCGACCTGCGTGCGATAGCCGCCGAACTCCTGGCCCAGTCGGACGGGCGTCGCGTCCTGCAGGTGTGTGCGTCCGGTCTTGACGACGTCGTCGAACGCCTCGGCCTTCGCGTCGAGCGCGTCCGCGAGCGTCGAGAGCGCGGGCAGGAGGTCCTTCTCGACGGCTTCGAGCGCGGCAACGTGCATCGCCGTCGGGATCACGTCGTTGCTCGACTGTCCGAAGTTGACGTGGTCGTTCGGGTGGATCTCGCGCGAGCCGATCTCCGCGCCGTAGAGCTCGGTCGCCCGATTGGCGATCACCTCGTTGGCGTTCATGTTCGAGGACGTGCCGGAGCCGGTCTGGAAGACGTCGACCGGGAACTGGTCGTCGTGCTCGCCGGCGATGACCTCGTCGGCAGCCTCGACGATGCACTCGGCCTTCTCCTCCGGGACGAGCCCGAGGTCGACGTTGGCCCGCGCGGCGGCCTTCTTCACCACACCGAGCGCGCGGACGAACCGGCGACCGAAGGTGATGCCGGAGATGGGGAAGTTCCCGACCGCTCGCTGTGTCTGTGCGCCCCAGTAGGCGTCCGCGGGCACGTACATCTCGCCGAGGCTGTCCCGCTCTACGCGGTGGTCCTGGTCGTCGCTCATGGGCGGGGGCAGGCGGGCCAGGGGCGTAAAGCGTTCCGGATGGGTGCGCTCGCGGCGGTTCTGTGGGTCCATTTACTCTACTTCGAGTAAGAAATTGCTTTAGGTGCGGGGGCGTTCGTGTGACACGATGACGAACGAGAGCGACCTGCACACCCGGGACGTCGAACGGGACGTCCGGGAGCTGGGGGCGATGCTCGGCGAGGTGCTGGAGGCACAGACCTCGCGGTCGGCGTTCGAGCTCGTCGAATCGGTGCGGACCGACGCCATCGGCTACCGGCAGGGCGAACTGGACTCGCGCGACGGCGTACGGCGGACGCTGTCGAACCTCCGTGGGGGCGAGTCGAGCGTGCTCGCCCGCGCGTTCGCGACGTACTTCGAGCTGGTGAACGTCGCCGAGGAGCGCGAGCGGGTGCGTGCGGTCCGTGAGCGCGAGACCGCCGGCACGCTGCTCGACAGCATCCCGGCGGCGGTCGATCGGCTCGCGGAGGCCGGCGCCGACGCCGGGACGGTCGAGGCCGTCCTCGAAGACGTGCTCATCGAGCCGACGTTCACGGCACATCCCACCGAGGCCCGACGGAAGACGGTGAAGGCGAAGCTCCGGAGCGTGAGCCGTCACCTGGAGGAACTGGACACGCGACGGCTGTCGGCGGCCGAGGAGCACGAACTCGAGCGGCGGCTCGAGGCGGAGGTGACGGGCCTCTGGCAGACCCCGCAGCTCCGGGACCGACGGCCCGAGCCGACCGACGAGGCGCTGAACGTCCAGTGGTACCTCGAGAACACCCTGTTCGACGTGGTCGGGGAGGTCTACGACCGGCTCGAGGGTGCACTGGAGGAGCGGTACGACGAGCCGGTCGAGGTGCCCAAACTGTTCGAGTTCCGGTCGTGGGCCGGCTCGGACCGCGACGGCAACCCCTACGTCACGCCGGAGACCACCGCGGCGACGCTCGAGCGCCAGCGCGAGGTCGTACTCGAACGCTACCGCGACGCGCTCGAGCGGCTCTCGGGCGTGCTCAGCCAGGACGAGCGGCGGATCTCGACCGGCCGGGGCGTCACCGAGCGCATCGAGGCCCACGGCGAGCGGCTCGCTGCCGTGGCCCGCGAGGCCGAGGAACGCTACCCGAACGAGCCCTACCGGCAGCTGCTGACGCTCGCTCGCGAGCGGGTCGACCGGGTCGGCGGGGTCCGCCCCGGCGGCTACCCGGACCCGGACGCGTTCCGCTCCGACCTCGACGCCCTGGCGGCGGACCTCCGGGCGAACGGCGCCGAAAGCGTCGCGAGCGCCCACGTCGATCCCCTCCGCCGACAGGTCCGCACGTTCGGGTTCTCGCTGGCGAGCCTCGACCTGCGGGACCACCGCGCGAACCACACGACCGCCCTCACGGAGGCGCTGGCCCGCGAGGGCATCGACTACGGGTCGATGGACGAGGACGAACGGATCGACCTGTTGACCGAGGCGATACTCGAGGACGACCCGGTAGTCGACGTGACCGACACCGAGGGGCTCTCGGAGACGGCCGCGCGGGTGCTCGAACTGATCGATGCCACCGCCGACTGGCAGGCCGAGTACGGCGCGGACGCCATCGACACCTACTGCATCTCGATGACGGAGGAGCCCTCCCACGTCCTGGAGGTGCTGTTCCTCGCCGACCAGGCCGACGTCGTCGACCTGCCGGGCTACTCCGGGCTCGACATCGTCCCGCTGCTGGAGACGGAGTCCGCGCTGGACGGCGCGCGGCGGATCATGGGGACGCTGTTCGAGAACGAGGCGTACGCAGCCGCCTTGGAGGCCCGCAACGGCGTCCAGGAGGTGATGCTCGGTTACTCGGACTCGAACAAGGAGAACGGCTACCTCGCGGCGGGGTGGTCGCTCCACCACAACCAGAAGCGGCTCGCCGGCATCACCGACGACTACGGCGTGGAGCTGCGGCTGTTCCACGGTCGCGGCGGCTCCATCTCTCGGGGGGGCGGGCCGATGAACGACGCGCTGCTGGCGCTGCCCAGGGAAACCGTCACGGGGCAGGTGAAGTTCACCGAACAGGGCGAGGCCATCGCCGAGAAGTACGGCGAGCCGAGCATCGCCCGGCGGAACCTGGAGCAGATGCTGAACGCGCAGATACGCGCCCGGTACGCCGCGCTCGAGGGCCCGACCGAGCGGGTGGACCCCGGCTGGGTCGAGGCGATGGAGACCGCCGCCGAGGCCGCCCGTGCCGAGTACCGCGCCCTCCTCGAGACCGAGGGGTTCGTCCGGTACTTCGAGGCGGCGACGCCGATCACCGTCATCGAGGACCTGAACCTCGGCTCTCGGCCGGCCTCCCGGAGCGGCGAGCGAACGCTGGCGGACCTTCGGGCCATCCCGTGGGTGTTCTCCTGGACGCAGGCCCGCTGTATTCTCCCGGGATGGTACTCGCTCGGCACCGGCCTGCTGGCGTACCTCGAGGACGGCGGCCAGCCCGCGGAGCTCCGGGAGATGTACCGGGAGTGGCCGTTCTTCCGGACGACGCTCGACAACGCGGCGATGGCACTGGCCCGGACGGATTTCGAAATCGCCGCCGAGTACGCCGAGGTCGCAGACCCCGACCTCCGCGAGCGGTTCTTCCCCCGCCTGCGCGAGGAGTACGAGTGGACGGTCGAACTGGTCCTCGAGATCACCGGGCGTGACTCGCTGATCGCCCGCGAGTGGCTCGCCGAGAACATGGACCGACGCAACCCCTACGTCGACCCGCTCAACCTCCTCCAGGCCCGCCTGCTCGATCGGTCTCACCCCACCGAGACCGAGCGCCGAACCCTCCGGCTGACCGTCAAGGGCATCGCCGCCGGCATGAAGAACACTGGATGACCGCTAGGAACCGTGAAAAACATTTACTCGCAGTCAAGTAAATTTCCTCCGAAGGATTATATCCCTGTGGCACCTACTTCAAGTCGAGATGAACGTGAAGAAGCTACTCCTACCCGTAGGTGGCACCGACACCGACCGAACCGACGACCTCCTCGAGACGGTATCGAGCGTCGCCGAGCCGGGCGAGACGGTCATCGGCCTGCTGCACGTCTTCGACCGCAAGGACTACGCGGAGCTGCGCGAGGCGATGAACGTCGCGCCCGACTCGGAGGTCACGCCGGCGACCGTCGCCGGGCGCCGACGGAGCGTCCGGACGCTGAGGGACACCCTCGAGGCACGTGGCTTCGACGTCGTCGTCCTCGGTGCGCTCGGCGACCGTGCGGACGGCATCGTCCGCGAGGCCGGCGACTGGGACGCGGACCTGCTCGTCGTCGGCGGCCGCAAGCGTTCGCCGACCGGCAAGGCCGTCTTCGGCTCCGTCGCCCAAGAGGTCATGCTGAACGCGCCGTGTCCGGTGACCTTCGTCCGCGACGAGACCGGCAAGAACGCCGAGGAGACGCGCCGTGCCGCCGCGCCGAGCCGGTAAGCGCCGGCAGCGTCGCGCCGGCTCTCGAAACGACCGACCGGTCGTCCATGGGTTCCGAGGGGTCGAGGCGACGAGACGACCGGCGTCGGCTCCGGTCGGCGCTTCAGGCAGTGAGCAGCCGCCGGTCGCCCGTCCCCTCGGTCATCGCGCTGGCGAGCGCCCCCTGGACCACGACGTCGTCGCCGAGCGTCGTCAGCTGGAGGTCGGGGATGTTCGACATGACGAGGTCCCCGAGCCGCGCGCGGACCGGCTCCAGGACGAGGTCGGGGTTGTTGAGTGCGACCGCGCCGCCGACGTACACCACGATGGGCGCGTAGGCGTGGACGACCGCGGCGAGGCCGAGCGCGTTCCACCGCGCGACCCGCTCGATCACGAGATCGGCGAGCGGGTCGCGGCCGGCGGCCGCGAACACGTCGGGCGCCTCGAGATCCGCGAGCGGGAGGTCGGTCCCCACCTCGAGCGTCGTGTGGAGGTGGCGGGCGTACCTGGGGATGTTGTTCCCCGAACAGTACGCCTCCCAGTGGCCGTCGATGCCACAGCCACAGGTCATCGCCCCCTCGTGGTCGACGGTGACGTGCCCCACCTCGCCGGCGTTGCCGTCCCACCCCGCCAGGACGTTGCCGTCGACGCAGACCCCCGCGCCGATGCCCGAGGAGATGGTGAGGTAGACCATGTCGTCGGGGTTGCGCTCGGCGTGGAACCGCTCGCCGATGACCCCGGCGTTCGTGTCGTTGTGGAGGTAGACCGGCCCGCCGACGAGGTTCCCCAGGGGGCCGGTCAGGGGGATCCACTCGACCCTCGGGAGGTTCGCGGGGTTCTCGACGGCGCCCTCGGCGAGGTCCAGCGGGCCGATGGAGCCCACACCGACGGCCCGCACCTCCTGGGTGTCGACGCCCGCCTCCGCGCAGGCCGACCGGACGACGTCGAGGACGGCCTCGGTCACCGCGATGCCGGCGTCGTCGGGCGTCGGGCGCCCCTCCCGGCCGTGGACGGTCCCCTCGTCGTCGGCCACGACCGCCCTGACGTTCGTCGCCCCCAGATCCACGCCCGCGTAGGCCATGCCCGTCGAGGCGGGCGGGCAGCACTTAACTTGACAGATTCATTCGTACGCGAGTAGTCGGCTCGCTAGCACGGGTCACTATCCGTCCTCTACCGGCAGACACTTGCTTCGATACACTTCGCCTGAGACGGTCCCCGGGCGAGTCTCATCAACCGTCCTGTCCGGCGGTATCGAACCTGAACAGCCGGACGTCACACGCTGGGCAGAACAGCACGTCCGCGGGCCCCTCCGTCGGGTTCGTGTAGCCGCCACAGCAGGCGGCTGTCGTCGTCTGCTCGAGGGTCGCGCCGTAGTCCGGGCACGCCTCGAGGAACGCCCGGAGCGCGCCGGCGGCCGCCAGCCGGGTCGACCGGTCGAGCCCCTCGAATTTAAATACGGAGACGTGACCATCGCCCCCGTGATCTGACCGTCGCCACGGGACGGGCGCGGGAGCGCGGTGGGCCGTCCCGTGGAGCTCGCCCCACCGCCTGTTCGATCCCGCGTCCGCGCTACGCATCCCGAGCGGCCGTGCTAGTCCACGGTCCAGTGGCCCCGTGGTTCGTCGAGAACCGCTGTCGAGGGACGGACGGTGAGCGAGTCAGCTCCGCTCCTGGCCCGTCCGGACCGAGTCCTCGTAGAGGACGCCCCGCTCGGCGTCGAGCGTGACGGGCGACTCGTCGGGGAGCTCATCCGTCCCGGGGAGGTCGACGCCGCTGATCATGGGGACGCCGAGTTCGCGGGCGACGATAGCGGCGTAGCTCGTCTGTCCGGGGCGAGCGTCGACGATACCCGCGAGCATCCGGGGGTCGCCGGTGAACTCCCCCTCGAACCCCTCCTCGAGGGCGACGACGGCCCCTTCGGGGAGCCCGGTCAGGTCGCCGTACGACAGCCGGAACAGCGGGCCGGTTGCCGAGCCCTCGACGACGGACCGACCGGAGGCGAGTATCTCGGCGGCGACGTGGACCTTCAGCATGTTCGTGGTGTCGACTCCCTCCATCTCCGTCATCATCCCGGCGAGCGCCACCACCGTGTCGCCGCTCTCGGCGACGCCGGCCTCGAGGGCGGTCTGGACCGCCTCCTGGATCACGGCCTCCGCGCCGCCGGACGTCATCGGGGCGTACTTCGGGACGACCCCCCAGGAGAGCCCGAGTCGCCGACGGATGCGGTCGTTCGGCGTCGAGGCGACGACGGGGATCGAGGGTCGGTACTTGGCGGCCTTGAGCGCGGTGTAGCCGGATTCGGTGGCGGCGACGATGGCGCTCGCACCGATGTCCCGGGCCATGTACCGCGCCGAGCGGGCGAGCGCGTCGGTCTGTGTCTCGCCGGTCGCCGGGACCATCCCCTCGAACACTTCGGCGTACTCCTCGCTGGATTCGACGTCGCGGACGATACGGTCCATCGTCTCGACGACGTTGACCGGGTCCTCGCCGACGGCGGTCTCCCCCGAGAGCATCAGCGCGTCGGTCCCGTCGAGCACCGCGTTGGCGACGTCGGCCGCCTCCGCCCGGGTGGGACGGCGCTCTCCGACCATCGAGTCCAGCATCTCCGTCGCGGTGATGACCGGAACCCCCGCGCGGACGCACTTGCGGATGATGCGCTTCTGGATGATCGGGACACGCTCTAGGGGACACTCCACGCCGAGGTCGCCGCGTGCGACCATCACGCCGTAGGCCTCGTCGATTATCTCCTCCAAGTTCTCGACGGCGTCGGCCCGCTCGATCTTGGCGATCACCGGTATCGAGGCGCCGAGCTCCTCTATGGCCTGGCTCACCCCGTAGACGTCCTCGCCGGAGCGCACGAAGCTCGCGGCGACGAAGTCGACCTCCTTCTCGGCGGCCAGTTCGAGCTCCCGCCGGTCCCGGTCGGTGATGGTCTCCAGCCCGAGGTCGACCCGCGGGACGTTGACGCCCTTGCGACCCGAGAGCTCCCCCCCGGAGTCGACCCGGGCGTACACCGTCTCGCCGTCGACGTCCGCCACCGTCGTCTCGATGCGGCCGTCGTCGAGCAGGACGGTGTCGCCCGGCGAGGTCGCCGCGATGGACGTCGAGAGGCCGATCTCCTCGGGCGTCGCGGTGTCGTCCTCGACGAACCGGACCGTCGACCCGTCCGACAGTTCGATCGGCTCGTCGAGGGGCGCGGTGCGGACCTCCGGCCCCTGGAGGTCGTGCATCACGGCGACGGTCTCCCCGGAGGTGGCGTCAGCCTCCCGTACCCGGTCGATCAGTTCGGCGCGGTGTTCGGTCGAGCCGTGGCTGGCGTTGAGCCGCGCGACCGACATCCCGGCTTCGACGAGCGCACCGATCGTCTCGGTGTCGTCCGAGGCGGGACCGAGCGTGCAGACGATCTTCGCGTTGCGTATCCGTCTCGTCTCCCAGCCCTCGGCGGCCGGCCGCTCGCGGGCGCTCTCCTCGGCCGTTCGTCCGGCGTCGGCGTCGGAGTCGGCCATTCTAGAGGACGATGCTCTTCGACGTAGTGAAGGCTTCGATGGAGTATCCGATGCCCTCCCGACCGATGCCCGAGTCCTTCACGCCGCCGAACGGGATGTCGCCGAGCCCGTGGGAGGGGGCGCCGTTGATCCGGACGCCGCCGGCCTCGAGCCGGTCGGCGACCCGCATCGCGCGGTCGTAGTCGGCGGTGAACACCGCTGCGTCGAGCCCGAGGTCCCCGCCGTTGGCGACCTCGAGGGCCTCCTCCTCGTCGGCGAAGGCGGTGACGGCGGCGACCGGCCCGAACTGCTCCTCGTGGAGGATGCGGGCGTCGTGGGGGACCTCTGCCAGCAGCGTCGGCTCGAAGAACTGGCCGTCGCGCTCGCCGCCGCGGACCAGCCTGGCGCCCCGTTCTATCGCATCGTCGACGAGCTCCTCGACCCACTCGGCCTGCGACTCGGAGACGAGCGGCCCGACGGTCGTCGACTCGTCGAACAGGTCGCCCGGGTTCCAGGCGTCGACCTGCGCCTCCAGCAGGTCGACCACCTCGTCGTGGACGTCCTCGTGGGCGAGCACGCGCGAGACGGCCGAGCAGCGCTGCCCGGCGTACTTGAACGACCCCTTCGCACACTGCCCCGCGACGTCCGCGAGGTCGGCGTCCGGGAAAACCACGGCGGGGGCGTTCCCGCCGAGCTCCATGTGGAGGTTCGTCATCCCGGACTGCTTGGCGACGTGCTTGCCGGCGCTCGAGGAGCCGGTCATGGCGACCGCGTTGATCCGGTCGTCACCGGCGAGCAGGTCGCCGATCTCCGAGCCGTGGCCCGAGACGAGGTTGAACGCGCCGCCCGGGAGCCCGACCGCGTCGATGGCCTCCGCGAGGATGGCGGCGCTCACCGGCGTCTTGCTCGCCGGCTTGAGGATGACGCTGTTGCCCGCGGCCAGCGCCGGCGCGAGCTGGAGCGACGTCGTCGAGAGTGGGTAGTTGTACGGCGTGATGCAGAGCACGGTCCCGATCGGCTCCGGCCGGACGATCGCCCGCCAGCCCTCGTGGCCGTCGGTTGTCCCCTCCAGGAAGTCGCCTTGGAGCCCACGGGCCTCCTCGGCCGCCCGGCGGAACCGCTCGGCCGCCGAGTCGACCTCCCCGCGCGCCGAGGAGACGGGCTTGCCAGCCTCCCGGACGATGACGTCGGCCAGGCGGTCCTTCCGCGCCGCGATCTCCTCGGCGATGGCCTCCATCCACTCCGCCCGCCGGACGATGGTCGTCTCGCGCATCGGCCGTTTCGCGCGACGGGCGGCCACCAGTGCGGCCTCGGCCTGATCGGGACTGGCCGCCGCCACGCTGGCGAAGACGCCGCCCTCTGCGAGGTCGGTCACCTCGATGACCGTCTCGGCCTCCTCCCACCGGCCGTCGATGTACAGTCCGTAGCCTCGCTGCTCGAGTCCGGTAGCCATACCGGTCCTTGGACGACCAGCGTTAAGAAGTTTACTCGGAATAGAATAAATCATTTCACGGCGCCGTGCGGCCCAGTGACGGACGAACGCCTCGGGGACGGGGGGAGCCGCTGCCGAGACGGCCTCGCGGACGGGCGTCCCCGGCCGGTACCGCGTCGCTGCTCGAACGCGGGGGCCTCGAGAGCGTCTGATTCGCCGACCCGGACACGTTCGCGTGGGCGACGGGCGGGTCGAATCTGGTCCATCGCCGTGCGGCCGTCGGTGAGGCCGCCGTCGGCTTCGACGGCGCGTGGACCGTGGTGACGAACGACATCGAGGCTGACCGCCTGCGCGAGAAGGAACTCGCCGAGGGCGTCCTTGTCCACTCTTGCGAGTGGCACGCGGGGTCGCTGGCCGAGGCGGTCGCCGAGCGCGCGCGGACGCCCAGAAGGACGGCACTGCGGCGGACGTCTTCGACGCGATACGCGACGCCTACGCCGCGTTCGATCACCGTGGGGGGTGGCGCGAACACCACCAGGGCGGTGCGACGGGGTTCGCGGGTCGGGAGTGGTTCGCGACGCCGGGCTCGGAGACGTCGCTCACGCTCCCGACCGCCTACGCCTGGAATCCTACGTACGGGGCGCCAAGAGCGAGGGGACCGCGCTCGTGACCGCCGAGGACGTCTCGTTCCTCACCGACGGTGACGGTGATTGGCCGACGGTGGAGGTCCCGGCGATGGGGTTCGGGGCGACGTTCGAGCGACCGGCGGTCCTGGTGTGCTAACCCTCTCGGGGGTCCCGGTCCAAGTCCGTCCGGAACGACCGAGCCGCCTCGCGCGCCGGGAGCGCGGTCATCGTACCGGGTGCGATGGTCGTCACGGCGGTGACGGCGTTCGCGAACGCGAGGGCGGTGCGGGCGGCGGGGTCGCGCTCGACGAACTCGTTGGGCAGCCCCTCGTCCTCGAGCGTCCCGACGAGCATCTCGCCGGCCACCAGCACGCGTCGGCCGGAATCCATACACCGTCACCGGAACGTGCGATCAAAACCCCCACGGAGTCGCCGCGAGCGTGTTACCGCGAGATGCCCCCACCGGACTCCTCGAGCACCCGTTCGACCTCCGCAGGCGTGACCGTCGCGGCGTCGCCGTCGAGCGTGCGCTTGAGCGCCGCCGTCGCCGACCCGTACGCGAGCGCATCGGGGACCGAGCCCCCGTCGAGTCGGCTCGCGAGGAACCCACCGACGAACGCGTCGCCGGTGCCGACGGGGTCCCGTGTCTCCGCGGCGTAGGTGCCCTGTCGGTGGGTCTCGCCGTCGTGCCACGCGAGTGCGCCCGCCTCGCCCAGCGTCACGACGACCGTCTCCATCCCGTAGCCCTCGGCGAACGCCGCCGCGACGGTCTCGGGGTCGCCCTCCCGGTCGAGCACCTCGGCGGCGTCCCGCTCGGCGACGACGAAGGTGTCGACCAGCGGGAGGAGTTCTCGTATCGCCTCCCGGGCCTCCGTGGGAGACCAGAGCTTCGAGCGGTAGTTGAGGTCGAAGACGGTCTCGGTGCCGGCCTCGCGGGCCGCTTCGAGGAGGTCCCTCGTCGTCTCGACGAGCGTCTCCGAGAGCGCGGGTGTGATTCCGGTCGTGTGGAAGGCCTCCGCGCCGCGGACCCGCGGGAGGGGGAGGTCGGCGGTCGTCGCCGTCGTCACCGCCGCCCCCGAGCGGTCGTAGACGACGTTCGTCCCGCGTGGTTCGCCACCGGGTTCGAGGTAGTAGGTTCCGACCCGACCCTCCTCGGTCCAGGTGACGTCGGGCTCGACGCCGTGGAGGGCGAGCGCCCGGGTGATGCGTCGGGCGACCGGCGTGTCCGGGAGCTTCGATAGCCACACCGTCTCGCGGCCGAGTTCGGCCGCCGCGACGGCGACGTTACTCTCCGCGCCCCCGACGTGGACGTCGAGCCGGTCGGTCAGTTCGAGCCGTTCGCCGGGCGGCGAGGAGTAGCGCAGCATCGTCTCGCCGAACGTCACGAGGTCCGCCATACCCACGGCTGCCCGGTGGACGAGCATAAATCCCGACCGTCCCGGCCGGGCATCGCGTCCGGCACACCGCCCCCTCTCTGACCGACCCCTGTACGGACCGCACCGTTGAAACCCGGTGGGCGTGAACGGCGGCCATGGATCTCGGACGCCGGAGCGGGCTGTCCCTGCACGTCACCTCGCTCCCAGGGCCGGAGGGAATCGGCACGCTCGGAGCCGGCGCGCGGGCGTTCCTCGAGTTCGCCGAGCGCGCAGGGGCGTCGGTCTGGCAGGTCTGCCCGCTGGGACCGACCGCGGGCGTTCACGGCCACGCCCCGTACTCGCCGCTGTCGGCGTTCGCCGGCAACCCGCTCCTCGTCGACCTCGACCGACTGGTCGAGACCGGGTGGCTCGACGAGAGCGAGGTCGAACCCCGGCCGGACGTCGGACCCCACCGCGTGAACTTCGAGGCCGTGATCGAGTACAAGATGCCCCGTCTCCGGGCCGTATTCGAGGGGTTCGAGGCGCGGGCGAGCGCCGACGAGCGCGCGGCGTTCGACTCGTTCCGCGAGCGCGCAGCCGGCTGGCTCGACGATTACGCGCTGTTCGTCGCGCTGAAGCGTCGGTTCGACGACGCCGGCTGGACCGACTGGCCCGAACCGCTACGCAGGCGCAACCCCGACGCGCTCGCGGAGTGGCGCGGGGAACTCGCCGGGGAGGTGGCGTTCCGCGAGTTCGTCCAGTTCTGCTTCGACCGGCAGTGGCACGCGCTCCGCGAGGACGCCACCGAGCGGGATATCGACCTCGTCGGCGACGTCCCGCTGTACGTGGGCATGGACAGCGCTGACGTGTGGGCGGACCGCGACGCCTTCGCTGTCGGGCCGGACGGCCCGGAGGCGGTCGCGGGCGTCCCGCCGGACATGGGCGACAGCGGGCAGCGGTGGGGGAACCCGCTGTACGACTGGGACCACCTCGCGTCGACCGGGTTCGAATGGTGGGTCCGCCGGTTCGAGCGGACCTACGACCTCGTCGACGTCGTCCGGCTGGACCACTTCAAGGGGTTCGACAGCTACTGGGCGATCCCCGAATCGGCCGACAGTCCGGCCGAGGGCGAGTGGCGCGAGGCGCCCGGCGGCGAGCTGTTCGAGACTGTCCGCGAGAGCCGTGGGGGGTTCCCGGCGATCGCCGAGGACGTGGGCCACCTCTCGGAGTCGGTCCACGAACTCCGGCGGCGGTTCGACGTCCCCGGGATGCGGATCCCGCAGTACGCGGACTGGTGTGCCGAGGACCACCTCTACCAGCCACACACCTACCCCGAGGACGTCGTCGCCTACACGGGCACCCACGACACCGACACTGTGGTCGGGTGGTACCGCTCGCTCGAGGACGAACAGCGGGACTGTCTGCACTACTACCTCGCCACCGACGGTCAGGAGATCCACTGGGACCTGCTCGACGCGGTCTGGGGCTCGGCGGCCGGGCTCGCGGTCGCGCCGCTGCCGGACGTGCTCGGGCTCGGGTCGGACGCTCGGTTCAACACCCCCGGGACGACGTCGGGCAACTGGGACTGGCGGGTCACCCGTGCAGGGCTCGAGGAGGACGTGGCCGGCAGACTCCGGGCGCTCTCGGACCATCACCTCCGGACGTAGTTGCGGGGGACTGGTTCGACGAAGGACGGTCGTTCGACCACCCGTTCTCCGTACGGGGCTGACAGACGGCACGCTGCTCCCGGTCGGGCGGTGTCGTGCCGTGCTCCCGCGGGCCACCGCGCGGCGACGCTCAGATCACGGCACGGGGTGGTTCCGGTCCGGTAGTTGAACGTCCGGGTGTGCGACCAGACGGTGGCGGTGGAGAGGCGGGCAGACGATATAGTGAGTCCTGGACGGCCCCGGCTTTCCATTCCTGCCCGTGGTTCGGGTGTCCGAACGCGCGACGTTCCCACGAACCCGCCGTTCTCCAGAGCCACCGGCTCGTCGGCGTTCACGGTTCCGACGCCCGGCGAGGCGAGTGTGAGCTCCCACCCGTCCCTCGGGAGCCCCTCTATCGGGAGGTTCGTGGGGGTCTCCGTGGCCTCGATACCCTCCATGTTCGCGGGCAACAGCACCGCCTCGCTTCCGTCCGGCGCGAGCCGGTAGCCGTAGTAGAGCACCGTCCCCTCGGTCGGGTGGCGGTAGTCGACCACCTCGGGACCGTCGATGTCGACGTCCTCGCTCCGCTAGCGGGCACCCAGGTGGCGCACGAGTTCCTTCGCCGCCTCGAACCGATCCCCGTGCCGGTCGAGTACCCGCCGCTGTCGCTCGACCAGTGCGTCGGTCGGCTCCAGCAGGAATCGCGGAGCGCCCGTGCCGGATCCGCCGTCGCTCATCTCTGTGGTTCGGCGGGCACCACGACCACGTTCTCGACCGAGAGTCCCTCGCCGTGCCCGACGGATTCGCCGGAGACGCGGTCGGTCGGCTCGATCGCCTCGCCCGGGAACGAGACGGTCGCCGGATCGTCGCCGAAGTTGCAGGCGACGACGTAACGGTCGTGCTCCGTGTCCGCGCCGACAGGGCTCGTCCGGGCGTAGCCGACGAGGCGATCCGAGTCGCTCTCGAAGTCGATCCGCTCGAACCCGCCGCGGTAGCCGAGCGCGGGGATCGACTCGCGGGTCCGGACGAGCGACCCGTAGTAGTCGAGCAGCGAGTCGTCGGCCGCATCCCAGTCGAGGGCGCCGCGCCGGTTGCGCATCCCGAGCTCCTGGCCGGAGTAGAGCATCGGGATCCCGGGGAGGGTGAACAGGGCTCCGGCCGCGGCCTCGGTCGCCGCCCGGCCACACTCCTCCACGTACCGCATCTCGTCGTGGTTCTCGAGGTAGAGCATGAACCCGGCGTGGTCCGGGAAGCCGACCTCCTGCCGCTGTTCGACGGCGTCGACGACGGCCTCGCCCGGCTCGTGGCCCCGCCCCACCTGCCGGAGCGTGAAGTAGAGGGTGGTATCGAAGTGGAAGTCGAACATCGAGCCGTGGAAGTCCGCGATGTATGGGATGGTCTCGTCGAGCAGGAGGAACTCCGAGTCGGTCGCCTTTACGCGGTCGCGGACCTCCCGCCAGAACGACCGCGGGACCGCCCACGCCATGTCACACCGGAAGCCGTCGACGACGGGCGCCCACTCGTCGACCGCGTCGAGCAGGTGCCGGCGGACCTCCAGCGAGTCGAAGTCGAAGTTGGCGATGTACTCCCAGTCGAAGTAGGTGCCGGGCTCGCCGCTCTCCTGCCACTCGTACCAGTCGTAGTAGTCGCTGTCCGGGTTCCCGTAGGCGTCCTGGAAGTACGGGTGGGCGCGCGCGGAGTGGTTCAAAACGAGATCGAATAGGATCCGGATACCGTGGTCGTGGGCGCTCTCGACGAACGCCTCGAACTCCTCGCGGGTGCCGAGGTCGGTAGCTATGGAGAAGAAGTCCGTGATGTTGTAGCCGTGTGGCGCGTGGTCGTTCTGGAGGACCGGCGTGAGCCAGACCGTGTTCACGCCGAGGTCGGCGAGGTACGGGAGCCGCTCCTCGAGCGCGGCGAACGAGACGTCGTCCTCGCCGGCGAACCCGCGGATGTACACCTCGTAGAGGGTGACCTCCTCGGCCCACGCCGGCGGGTCGTAGAGCCGCTCGATGGCGCCGTCGGGGCGGACCCGAACCGCGTCCGGGACGCTGTAGCCGTCATCGCTCACGGAGACGACGTGGACCCGGACAGGCTCGTCGGGGAGCGGCAGTTCGGCGTCCCAGCCCTCTATGGCGAGGCCCGGGTCGGTGTCGCGGTCGTCGACGTAGAACGCCACGTCGAGGTCGCGGTCGCGGTCGTCCTCGACCCCCCGACGGGCGGTCGCCCGGAGCGAGACGCGGTCGCCCTCTCGGTCGCCGTCGAGCCGCACCCGCGGGCGCGACTCGCCTTCGGCGTCACCGGGCCGGCCGGAGCCCCGGGCGCTCCCCGAGACGCCGGATCGATCGCTCACCCCGGAGTAGCCCGAGACACCGCCCGCCGCCCCGGGGGCGGCTTCGGCCGGGAACGCCCGGACCGTCAGCCGGTGGTGACCGTCGGGGGCGTCGAGGCCGACGGTATAGGTACCAGGAACGTCCGGGACGAGGTGTTCGACGGGCTCGCCGCCCAGTGTGACGCGGCTCCCGTCCGGTGCGTCCTCGACGGTCCAGCGGTAGGTCGCCGACGGGTCGGGGTCCCGCGGCGAGAGGTCGACGTCGTGGCCGACAGCCGTAAATACTGGCGGACCTGGGTGATGCATGTTCGCGCGTTGAGCTCGCTGGTATATGGATTTACTCATTTTTGAAAAAGTATTTGATGGAAAATCGTCACGCTTTAACTCGTACGGCTCCCCCGTTCGGGACATGCGACTGCGGACCGCGATAAACCGATACAAGCGGGGGCGCAACGGGGGGCCGTTCCCGGCGGAGTGTCCGACCCACGACGGGGCGTTCTCCGGCTACGGCGACCGTCTGGTGTACGTCGACCCGGACGGCTCGTTCAGGGACCACTCCTCGCCCCTCTCGGATCTCTACGGGGTCGACCGCTCGCGGTTCGGCATCGAGACCGACGACGGCGTCCGGTGGTTCGACGACACCGACCCGGTCCGCCAGCACTACTACAGGGACACCGCGCTGGTCGAGACCGAGTACGACGCCGGCGAGTTCACCGTCCACCAGTACGATCTGACGCTCGGTCGGGCGCACATCACCCACGTCGAACTGCGCGGCGAGGTGCCGACAGACGCCCGACTGACGGCGTTCCTGACGTTCGCACCCGAGGGCCGGGACGGTCGGGTGGGGCGGCTCATCCACGACGGGGCCGGTCCGGACGACGGTGCGACCGTCGAGGTGTTCCACCGAGAGGAGCACGACTACGTCACCGCCTCGACCGGGCTCTCGGCGGTGCGGGGGCAGGTCCCCGAGCGGTTCGACGAACTGCTCGGGCCCGAACCCGTGGAGTTCCCACGGGACGTCCCCCTGGAGAACTACGAGGACACCCACCTCTCGGGGGATATCGTGGTCTCGGCGCCGCTGGAGCGCGCGGGGAGAGGGATGCGGACGACGCTCGTCACGCACCTCTCGGACCACGCCGAGACGTCCCGCGAGGGGGCACTGGCGGACGTCCGCGGGGCCGCGGAGATGCACGCGACGCCGGACGCGTTGCGGGAGGCCGCCCGCGACCGGGTCGCCGTGGAGGCACCCGAGGGGACCCCACGCGAGGGGATCGTCACGGACGACCTCCGGGCGCTCTCGCTGCTGACGGCGCCGACCGGCGCGCGGATCGCCGGGCCGGAGTTCGACCCCTACTACGCCTACTCGGGCGGGTACGGCTACACCTGGTTCCGCGACGACGCCGAGATCGCGGGCTATCTGCTCGAGGCGGCCGAGCGGCTCGACCTCGACCTCGGGGACGCCCTGGAGCGGAACGTCCGGTTCCACTGCGAGGCACAGTTAGAGGACGGGACCTGGCCCCACCGTGCGTGGGCGGTCGACGGGTCGCTCGCGCCGGGGTGGGCCAACGCCCGTCTCGAGGGGCGGGACGTCCCCGAGTATCAGGCCGACCAGACCGCGAGCGTGGTGACGTTCCTCGCCGAACTCCTCCGCGAGCGCGGCGACGAACTCGACGAGTCGCTCCGGGCGCGGGTCCACAGGGCGGTCGAGCGCGGCGTCGACGGCCTGGACGCCACCCTCGACGAGGACGGCCTCCCCGAGCGCTGTCAGAACCTCTGGGAGGACATGGACGGCCGGTTCACCCACACCGCGGCGACGTTCCTCGAGGCGTACGCGACCGTCTCACGGGCGCCCGTCGACGCCGACGTCCGCAAGCACGCCAGCATCCGGGCCCAGGAGGTGATGGACGGCCTCGGCGCGCTCTGGGACGAGTCTGCCGGCCGCTACGGCCTCCGGATCGACGGCGACGAACTCGACGACCGGTTCGACTCGGGGACGTTCGCGCTGGTCTCCGCGTTCGCCGAGTACGACCGCGCCGTCGGACTCGCCGACGCCGCACTCGACCGGCTCGTCTCCCACGTCGAGGCGACCTTGCAGGGGCTCTACCGCGAGACCGACGACGTCCGCGGGCTGGTCCGCTACGAGGGCGACCCCTGGCGGCGCGACTGGCAGGGCGCGGAGAAGGTGTGGTCGGTCGCGACCGTGTGGGGGGCCAACGCGGCCGCGCGGCTCGGCGCGCTGCTCGACCGGCACGACCGCGAGGGGGAGACCGAGCCGTTCCTCGAGTGGGCCGGTGACCTGTACGAGGCCGTAGGGCCGGGTGGGGCGCTCTGTACCGGTGCGGGGTTCCTGGCCGAGCAGGTGTTCGACGACGGGGCGCCCGACTCGGCAGCGCCGCTGGGCTGGTCGCACGCGCTGCGGCTCCACACGACGGCGCTGCTCGCGGACCTCGACGCGCTCCCGGCGGTCGCGGTCCCCTCAGGCCCCGAGTCCCGGCCCCGGTGGACGACCGCCGAGAAGTACGGCGTCGGGACCGTCGCCGACCACGACGAGCCCGACCCCTCGAAGGTGTGGTTCACGCTCACCGGTGGGGCGCTCACGGAGGTCCGCTTCCCCCGGATCGACGTGATGAACCTCCGGACGCTGGACTTCCTCGTCGTCGACACCGACGAGGACGAGTCTTACACCGCCCGGACGTTCAACGAGGACCGCCGGGACGACCGCGCGGGGACCATCGAGCGCCGCGCCGAACACGTCGGCGGTGAGTCGCTTCGGTTCCGTCAGACCGTCACGGAGACCGGCGACGGCCGCGGCCACGAGTGGCGGCTGGCCACCGAGTACGTCGCCGACCCCGAGCACGACGCGGTCGTGGCCGACGTCTCGTTCGAGGCGCTCGACGACGCGGAGTACGCCGTCTACGCGGTCGCCGACACCGCGCTCACCAACACGGGCGATCACGACCGGGGCTACCGGCTCGGCGAGGCGGGCGCCTACCACCTCGTCGCCCGTGACGCCGGCGCGTTCGACGCCGAGGGCGACCCGCTCCTGATCGACGAGGACGGCGACCCGTACAGCGTCGCAGCTGCGCTCGTCGCCGACGACCGCTTCGAGTGGGCCACCGTCGGGGTCGGCGGATCCGACCGGCTCGGTCGCCTGTTCGGGGAGGGGATCGAGAACGGGGGTGCCGCCGAGATCGAGGACGAGAACGTCGTCCTCGTCGGTCGGCTCGGGGGCGGGGACCGCTACGACGGGACGCTCGCGCTCGGCTTCGCCGAGGACGCCGACACCGCCGGCGCGCTCGGCGAGGCCGAGGGGTCGCTCGCCCGCGGGCACGAGACCGTCTGCCGGGAGTACGACGACTCCTGGCGGGCGTTCATGACCGACAAGCCGCTTCCCGACTCGGTCGCCGACGACCCCGCCCTGGCCGAGCAGTACCGTGTCGCCCTGATGAGCCTGGCTGCTGTCGAGGACAAGACCTTCCGGGGAGCGGCTATCGCTTCACCCTCGGTGCCGTGGGGCGAGGCCGTCGTCGCGGACGAGCCCAAGGGGTACGGCTACAACTTCGTCTGGTCGCGGGACCTCTACCAGACGTTCACCGTTCTGGACATCGTCGGCGAGGTGGATACGGCCCACGACGCGCTCGCGTACGTCTACCGCTACCAGCAGGACGAGTCCGGGTTCATCCCACAGAACACCTACCTCAGCGGGCGCACGCGGTGGGGTGGCGAGCAGATGGACAACATCGCGTTCCCGGGCGTGATGGCCTACCACCTCTACGAGCGCGGCGTCGGGTTCGAGGACGCCGACTACGACTACGCGAACCTCCGGCGCTCCTCGGACTACGTCGCCAGACACGGCCCGGCCACCCAGCAGGAACGCTGGGAGGAGGAGTCCGGCTACTCCCCCTCGAGCATCGCCGCGGAGATCGCAGGGCTCGCCTGCGCCGCGAAGGTCGCGATCGGCGAGGACGAGCGTGGCGACGCGCTCGGGTGGCTAGCGCTGGCTGACGACTGGCAGGCCCGCGTCGAGGAGTGGACCGCCACGCGGACCGGGACCGACCGGATCACACGGACGCCGTACTACGTCCGGATCACCCGCGACGGAGATCCCGACGCCGGCCACCGGCGCACGCTCGCCAACGGTGGGCCGACGCTGGACGAGCGGGATATCGTCGACGCCGGGTTCCTGGAACTCGTCCGTCTGGGGGTGAAGTCCTGGGACGACGAGACGGTCCGGAACTCCGTCGACGTGGTCGACGAGACCATCCGCGTCGACACCCCTCACGGGCCGGCGTTCTACCGTTACAACGGCGACGGCTACGGCGAACTCGCCCGCGACGACGAGGGTGGGCCGTGGGCGATCGACGCCGAGGGCCGGGGCCGGCTCTGGCCCATCTTCACGGGCGAGCGCGGCGAGTACGAGCTGCTGGCCGGTGGCGAGGGCGACGACGACCCCGAGTCGCTGCTGCGGACGATGGCCGGGTTCGCCAACTCCGGGCGGATGCTCGCCGAGCAGGTGTGGGACCGAGATCGCGAGACCCCCTACAACTGGGAGTTCGGCGAGGGGACGGGCTCGGCGACCCCGCTGGCCTGGAGCATGGCACAGTTCGTCCGTCTCGCCCACGGTATCGACACCGGTCGGCCCGTCGAGACCCCCGGGTTCGTCGCCCGCCGGTACGCCACGGGCGATGTGCCCGAAGGACCGTCGCTTCGGGTCGACACCGCGTACGAGGGCGACCGAGTCCGCGTCTCCGGGGAGACCGACGGCGCCGCCGTCGCGATCAAGACTCCCGCGGAGACGGTCTACGTCGAACCCGATGACGGTCGCTTCGAGACCCGCGTCGACGTCCAGCACGGGGAGAACCGGATGTTGATCGCCGCGGCCACCGACGGCGACCTGGAGCGGGCCGGAACGACCGTCGAACGCCTGGCGCTCTAGGCGGGAGAGCGGGAGACCGCTTTCGGGCCGACCTATCCCGAGAATCGTCGTCCCGGGTCCCCTCTCCTACGAACAGCCGGCACTCCCACTCGCTCCACGAGCCGGCGTGCCGGGCTCCCGCTCCCGCCCCGTGGGTGGCTCGTCAGGGCACGGGGACGGTGCCCCCGGTTTCGGCTATAAACGTACGCCTGAAGAGTCATCGGCGTTCGGACGCGAGCCGATCGAACCATCGGGCGGCCCCTTTCGGTCCCACCCGATGCCTCGTTCGGCTGAGGTCACGACCCCGAACGCTACTTCGAAATCATCTCCAGTGGCTCCGGTTCCACCTGCCTCTTATGGGAAGATGCTCTCGGGCAGGTACGCCGTCACCGTCCAGTTAGGGGCATCGACGACCTCGCTAATCTTCAGATCGACCGCTGCCGAGCAGAGGATGTACGCCTCCCCGCGGGTCAGGTCGCGGTGGTCGTGGAGGTGGTCGATCATGTGGCGCGTGGCTTTCTTCGTCGCCTCCATCAGGTCGTCGGCGATGCCCGTCGTCGCGTACATCGGCTCGTCGCTTCCAGTGGGGGTGAACGGCCCCGAGGTCTCGAACTGGGGCTGCTCGATGTCCATGTCGGTCCGGACGTCGAACCGCGCGGTGACGAACATCGGTGCCTCGATGCCCGTCACGCAGACCTCTCCGTCGCCCTGTGCGGCGTGGCAGTCCGCAGTGGAGAACAGCGCCCCCTCGTTCTTCACCGGGAAGTAGACCGTCGAGCCCTTCGTCATGTGCTTGACGTCCATGTTGCCGCCGACGTCGCGCGGCGGGAGCGTGTCGTGTTCGCCGTCCTCCTCGGGTGCGACGCCGGCGATCCCCGGGAACATATCGAGTGGGACCTCGATGTCGTTCACGAAGTGCCCGACGTCGTCCTCCAGATCCCAGATGTGGAGCCCCGCGTCCGGGTACTCCTCCGGGAGCAGGCCCAGGCCCATCTCGCCGGGCATGAACCCGGTGAACCCCCAGCCCTTGTGCTCGAAGTCGAGGAGGTCGACCCCGAGGACGTCCCCCGGTTCGGCCCCCTCGACGGCGACCGGCCCGGTGAGCGGGTGGACCGGGTCGAAGCTCGCGTTCGCGAGGTCCTCGGCAGTCGAGTCGGGACCGACCTGTCCGTCGAGCGCGTCGCGGCACTCGAACCGGACCACCTCCCCGGGTTCGACCGTCAACACGGGGTCGAGACTGTTGTCCCACACGCTGTGGACGTTCTCGTCGTCGTCGCTCAGTTCGTAGTCGACGGTGTAGGCGTCTGACGACATGACGTCCGGACACACGTGACGGAGTGACATGAAGATGGAGGTGCCGGTGAACGGTCCGGGCGGGGGTCCGGGCCTCCGGTCGAGCACGGCGTTCGGCGTCTGGGTACTGTACCGTCGGAGTGAACGGTCGATACGACTCCGTCCGGACGGCCTCGGCGAGACCTATCGAAGCATCTGTCCGACGGTATGATCAGCCGCGGACGAGTCGGTCGGGGGGAGGATGGCGCGTATCGACGAGGTCGAACGGGTCAGGGTGGCGTTCGGGGATGTGGCTCCACGATCGGGACATCCGGGGGCTTTTGAGGTTACCGCTCCCCTTAACAACGGTAACAGAGAACATCTCGAAAGCCCCCGCTGGCCCCAGGCGCGCGGCTCGCCATGCCCCTTGGCCTCACCCCGTTCGGCTCACCTTCGCCGTGCTTCCCGGAGCCAGCGGCCCCTTTGATAGTGATTACTGCGATTCTTTACCGCTGTGACGATCTGTACCGGTGATAGAAGCCTCTAGACCGGCGTCTTTCGACACCATCGCTGAAAATAGTCGCAGTAATCACTATCAGTCCCACCCGATGGATCGGACGGTGCGTGATCGACACCACCCGAACACGGGGATCCGGATCCCAACCGATTTGCCGGGTCGCCGTCCACTCCCACGCATGGTCGACGCGGCGACGCTCGTCGCCTTCGTTCCGGCCGCGGTCGCGCTGATACTCGCGCCCGGGTCGGACACGGTGTACGTGCTCACGAGCGGGCTCCGGGACGGCCGCGGTCCGGGCGTCGCGGGCGCAGCCGGCGTCGCCGTGGGCGTGCTCGTCCACACGGGCGGGGTCGTGCTCGGGCTGGCCGCGCTCCTGCGTACGGTCCCCGAGGCGTACGCGCTCGTCCGGTACGCCGGGGCGGCGTACCTCCTCTACCTGGGCGTGCGGACGCTCCGGAGCGAGGAGTCGTTCGCGCTCGCCGACGGCACGGGTCCCGGTCGTACGGTACGGGAGGGGTTCGCCGGCGGGCTCCTGGTCAACGTGCTCAACCCGAAGGTCGCGCTGTTCTTCCTCGCCTTCCTGCCGCAGTTCCTCCCCCGCGACCCGGTGCCCTCCGACTTCGCGGCGCTCGGGGCGACCTACGCCGTCCTGAGCCTCGCCTACCTCGCCTCCGTCGCCGTCTTCGCCGAATCCGTCCGCGAGCGGCTGCTCTCGAACCCGCTCGCGCGGACGGCCGTCCGCTACCTCACCGGGTCGATACTGGCCGGGTTCGGCCTCGCGCTGGCGGTCGAGGGGCCCATCTAGAACGCGTCCCCGGCCTCGAGCTCGGCGAACACCTCGCGGACACGTTCGGCCTCGCTCTTGGGGACCACGAGCACCCGTTCGCCGTAGGCGGCGACGACGAGGTCCGAGACGCCCACCACGGAGACGTGCGAGTCGGCGTCGGTCGCGAGCACGCAGCCCTCGGCGTCGAGGGCAAGCGCGTTCCCGTCGACGACGTTGCCGTCCTCGTCCGCGGCGAGGACCCGATCCAGGGCGTCCCACGTCCCGAGGTCGTCCCACTCGACGTCCGTCCGGACGACGAACACGTCGTCGGCCCCCTCGAGGACGCCGTGGTCGACGCTGACCGACGCGATCGTGTCGAACGGCTCCGGATCGCCGGCCGCGAGCGCGTCGACCAGCGGCGCGAGCGCCGAGTCCCGGGCCGCCGAGAGGAATGCCCCGGGCGTCCAGACGAACGTCCCCGCGTTCCAGAGGTAGCCGTGCTCGCGGTAGCGGGCCGCCGCGCCCGCGTCGGGCTTCTCGACGAACCGCTCGACGGCGTACCCCCGTCCGGCCTCCAGTCCCCCTCCTGCCTCGACCGCTTTACCCCCCCTGTCGACCGCTTCACCCGGCTTCAGGTAACCGTACCCCGTCGCCGCGTACGTCGGTTCGACACCGAGGGTCACCAGCCCGTCACGCTCGCGGGCGAGTTCGACCGCCCGCTCGACGTCGTCGGCGAACGCCGCGTCGTCGCCGACGTGTGCGTCCGAGGGGAGACAGACGAGGACGGGGTCCTCGTAGCGCTCCCGGAGGGAGAACGCGGCGTACGCCAGGGCCGGCCCGGTGTCCTTCGGCTCCGGTTCGAGGAGCACCTCAGCGTCGGGCGCGTGTTCGGGAACCCTGTCGGCGTAGGTCTCGCGGGTGAGGACGACCACCTCGTCGGCGAACGTCTCCGCCCGCCGGACGGCCCGGGTCAGCAGCGACCCCTCGCCGGGCCCCACGGCGCGGAACTGCTTGGGCGTCTCGGGGGAACTCGCGGGGTAGAGCCGCGTCCCGGTCCCGCCGGCGAGCACGACGGCGACGACTGTCATGTCCGGCAGGTCGCGGAGGTAGTTGAAAAGCCCTCGCGGTCGTGGTGACGAGTGAGCGTTGGCCGTCCAGTCGGTCCGTCGGCATACACGCCGGCTCCGAGCGCAACCGGAACCGGATGAATGCGTAGCTATCGGCGGCGCTCGTCGTCAGAACCAGAGGGCCGGTCGTGTAGCAATACTTCCCGTCTCGGGTGGGACGCTTCTCGGCGGACTGTGTCATCACCTCCAGCAATCCATGGTAAGGAGTTTCACGGTATGGGTGTTACGGAAGCGACGGCCTATGCGTGTTCCTCGTGGATGCTCAAACGGCGTTCTGTGGGCTACTGCTCGTCCCGATCTCACCGACGGCAACCACGGACCGAACGTGAGTCGTCGGCTGTCGGGGTGACGCCAGGCAGTACCCGCGAGCGAGGACGAAGTCCTCGTGAACAGTCCTTTTCACCCATGTTTTTGCGGCGACTGGTCGCGCCGACGGCGCGAACCGAGCCGTAAAAAGATGGTCACCAGGTCTCGATGACCCCTTCCCGGAGGTCCTCGACACAGCCACGGCAGTCCTGGGAATCGGGATCGAAGCAGTCCGGCCGGAGCTCCGCGTCCAGTTCGACGGCACGCCGCTCGGCGTAGCGCCGACAGACGATCCGGGCCCGTCCCGCCTCGTCGCGAGATAGATCGAGCCGGGCCTCCTCGCGGGCCTCCCGGTAGGCCCGTCGAGCCTCCTCGAACTGCCGGCCGGCCGACCGCATCTTCGAGCGGAGGAGCCACTTCAGGCGCCGGCGGTCTCCCATGTCCGAACCTGGAACGGGAGTCACAAATGGTCGTCGCTCCGGGACGGATCTCCGATCCGTGAACGGGAAACGAATGATCCGGTCGTGCGTAACTCCCTACCGCCTCACGGAGCAGGGATCCGTCTCGTCGGTCTCGACACGCCGATCCTCCCGAAGGTCACTAGAAATAGGTACGCGCGACCGTATGACGCACGACCGTATCAGCCCGTCCACGCTCGCCGGGTAGTCCCCGGGGCCGTGTGTGGACATCCCTTTTTCGTGAGCCGACCCGGCAGGTCGTCACATGACCCGACGGACCGACGAGTTCGTGACCGTCGACGGCATCGAACTGCACTACTCGGCGTGGGGCGACCCCTCGGACCCGACCGTGGTCTGTGTCCACGAACTCTCCCGGGTGGGTCGGGACTTCGATCCGCTGGCGCGCGAACTGGACGGGGAGTACCGCGTGCTCTACCCGGACGTGCAGGGTCGGGGGCTCTCGCAGTGGGCGCCCGAGTGCGAGGCCGCGACGTGGTACACCGGCTCGCGGCTGACCGAACTGCTGGTGGGCTTCTTCGACGAACTCGAAATCGAGGACGCTCGCCGCGGGGCCGCTCGCCGACCGCATCAGTCACCTCGTGGTGAACGACGTCGGGCCGGCTCCGGCAGAGGACGAGGACACCCAGGAGGGGATCGACCGTATCGTCGGTTACCTCACCGACCCTCCGGAGTTCGACCGTCTCACCGAACTCGAGGCGTACTACCGGGAGACCTACGACACCTTCAGCGAGATGACCGACGCGGAGTGGCGGAGCTTCACCGTCGGCTCGGCGCGGCGAACGGGGAACGGACGCTTCGCGCCCGCGTACGACCCGCGTGCGGTCGAACCCCTGCTAACCGGGGAGACCGACGCCGACCCCTGGGCGGCGTGGGAGGCCACCGACGTCCCCACGCTCGTCCTGAAGGGCGATCACTCGGACATCCTCGCCGACGGGGCGTTCGAGCGGATGCGGGAGGCCCGCCCGGAGATCGAGACCCGCGTCTACGACTGCGGTCACGCGCCCTCGCTGAACGTCCCCGAACAGGTCGGACCGATCCGGGAGCTATTCGCCCGGTGACGGATCGGGGCTCGGGGACCGGCTCCGCCGGGTTCGCCGACGGCGACGAGCACGTAGACGAACCCGAACAGGCGAGCGACCGGATGAGCCCCTTCGACGAGAGCATCCCGGCCACGCCGACCGCCGTCAGTATTCGTCCGAGCATGCGTCGGGTACGCTCGACGCACAGGAAAGTGCAATGAATGGTATTACCACCAACTGTCACGAGAGGATCGGCGCTGTGGACGCATCGCCTTTCCGCGTCGCAGTTTCACTTCCACCGAGCTACCGTATCCTTAAATAGGATCGGGAACCAACCGTCGTACGCCTCCCACTGATACCACGCGGAGGCGAGCAAACCATGACTGACCTGCGAGACCACGCAGCGGAGATACACGAGCAGTTCGCCGAGAAGGTGGACGGGCTCGCCGTAGAGGAGATCGAGGAG
Source organism: Haloarculaceae archaeon (assembly GCA_036625905.1). GTDB lineage: Archaea > Halobacteriota > Halobacteria > Halobacteriales > Haloarculaceae > Salinirubellus. The sequence goes on along the minus strand of JAZKST010000007.1, from coordinate 32,819 downwards.
CGGCTGGACACCCTCGTCAACGAGTACCGGGTCCCCGTACAGGAGGCGACCCGGAGCGTCGAGAGCACCTACCTGGAGGAGGCCGGGATGGATCGAGAGGAGCTCGGCGGCCGGGGCGGCAACGAGACCGTCGAGGTCGGCACCATCGACGAGGACGAACAGTGGGTCGACGTCCGTGCGAAGGTCGTCGAGCTCTGGGAGCCCCGCTCGGAGAGCATCGCCCAGGTGGGTCTGCTCGGTGACGAGTCGGGCACCGTGAAGTTCGTCGCCTTCGAGACGAGCGAGCTCCCCGAACTCGAGGAGGGGAAGGTCTACGCCCTCGGGAACGTCGTCACCGACGAGTACGAGGGCCGCTATTCGGTGAAACTCAACCGGACCACCTCCATCACCGAACTCGACGAGGAGATCGAGGTCGGCGACGGCGCCGTCGAGGTGACGGGCGCACTCGTCGACATCCAGTCCGGAAGCGGGCTGATCAAACGCTGCCCCGAGGAGGGCTGCACGCGCGTCCTCCAGAACGGTCGCTGTTCGGAACACGGCGAGGTCGAGGGGGAGTTCGACCTCCGGATCAAGGGCGTCCTCGACGACGGGAACGAGATCCACGAGGTCATCTTCGGCGAGGAGGCCACCGAGGCGCTGACGGGCATCTCGCTGGCGGAGGCCAAGGAGATGGCCATGGACGCGCTCGACACGACGGTCGTGGCCGACGAGATGCGCGGGACGGTACTGGGACGGTACTACCGGGTCACGGGGCCGGAGCTCGGCCGCTACGTCCTCGCCGACGAGGTAGAGGAGCTGACCGGGGCCGTGGACGCCGAATCGACGCTGATCCGAGCGAGGTCGATCTGAGATGAGTTCCAACTCGATACCGATGCGGAAGGTCGCCCGGCGCGTCTTCGCGAGCGAGTTCAACGACGCCGGCTACACGTTCAAGGAGTCCGACGACGAGCGGGCGCCCATCTACCTGCTGTTGCCGACGGGCGCCCGTGCCAACCGGACGTTCGTGGTCGGGACGCTCACCGAGAAGGAGGACATCGGCGAGGACTCGGAGTACTGGCGCGGCCGCGTCGTCGATCCGACGGGGACGTTCTTCGTCTACGCCGGGCAGTACCAGCCCGACGCGGCGGCGATGCTTCGCGACCTCGAACCGCCGGCGTACGTCGCAATCGTCGGCAAGCCCCGCACGTACGAGCCCGAGGACTCCGAGGAGGGCGACGTCCTCGTCTCGCTCCGGCCCGAGGCCATGACCGTCGTCGACGCCACCACCCGCGATCGCTGGGTGGTCGAGACGGCCGAGCGCACGCTCGACCGCGTCGAGGCGTTCGACGAGGAGGGCAACGAGTACGCCCGGATGGCCCGGGAGCGGTACGACCTCCCCGTGGAGACCTATCGGGACCGTGCTATCGAGGCGCTCGAGGGCATAGAGGACGGCGAGTCGGCCGACCCCGAACCGGACGCCGTCGACGCGGACTGATACGGACTGTCGTGGCGGTTTACCGGCGATCGCCCCTCCCGACGGAGTAGTCCTCGACGGGTTCCCAGCTCCGGTCCGGGGCTTGGTCGCGGTCCCTCGAGAGACGGGGCTCGTACCACTCAGCGTGCAGGTGTCTGACGAACGATTAAGTAGCGGCAGCGCTGAGGGCCACGTGGAATGGGCAACAAGAACAAGACCATCTCCTTCAGGGTCAACGAGGACGCCTTCGAGACCCTGCGGGAGATAGCGGAGGAGCGCGACATCTCGCTTTCGGCCGTCTTCCGCGACTACGTGGACATGCTCGTTGCCCACGACGGTCAGGTTCGCGTCGTCCCGGAGCACGAAGTCGACGACTCGAACGCCTCTGGCCCGGAGTCGTTCCCGCCGAAGGTCGAGGTACCCAAGTCGTTCATCCGCGAGCACGAGCGCCTCGAGCTCGAGGCCGAACACCTGCGCGAGCAGCTCGACGAGTACAAGCGCTACGTCACCAAGCTCTCCCAGCGCCTCGACGAGCAGGAGGACGAGGAGGTGATCCTGCTCGAGGACCTCGACGAGCAGGAGAGCGAGGACCAGCCGTTCCGTCTGGGCTGATAGGGTCGTGCGGAATCAGTTTCGTCCCACGGATCCGAGTTCCGTCTCCTCGGTCTCGACACGCAGACGTTCCCGAAGATCGCTCAAAACGGTTACGCACGACCCTATGACCGGCCCCTCCATCGGCTCCGTCGCTCGACCGGGCTCCGCGCAGCCCCGGCCATCGATCCGCCGTCGTCGCGTTCGGATACGTGAACCCCTGCCCGGGTTTATTACTCGTAGCTCCGAAGCCGGGCCATGGACGTGACCCGGATGCGGTGTCCGAACTGCGGGTTCGAGGTGGTCGACGAGGGTGTGTGCTCGCTCTGCGGACACGAGATGGACCAGGACGAGTGAGCGACGCCGGGACGGACGGTCAACCCCCGTCGGCGTCCCTCGTCGCGGACCCGATGACGACCCCGTCCCGCTTGCCGTCCCCGACCCCCCGCTCTGTAGCCCCACCCGCCCGACCCCGCCCGGCCGACCTGTCCGCCGTGTCTACGTCAGTCGTCGTCGAGCATTCCCGGCCTCCCGTGCCGCCTCCTCCCGCCCGTCGACCTCCGCGAGCTCCTCGACGGCCTCCAGGGTCCTGACGGCGTCGTCGAGGAAGGAGAGCATGTCGCCCGGGTAGGCGTACAGCACGTAGTCGGCGCCCATCGCGTCGACGATCGCCTCGGGGCCGAGCCCCTGCTCGCGGAGCTCGAGCAGATAGCGGACGAACTTCCGCTCGGGGTGGCCACAGTGTGGGTTCGACTGGCAGTCACAGTCGAGGAAGTCCGTCGCGAAGTCGAGCACCCGCTCCTGGTTCGCGTCGTCGAGCTTCGCGATGTTCTCGCCCTGGAACAGGAGGTCCAGCGTCGCCCCGGAGAACGCGCTCTTGGGAAAGCGCGTCTCGAGCTGGGAGGCGAGCTGCCGGTGGTTCTTGACGTATATTTTGTCCGTTATCGCCACGTCTCTACCGAACGGTAGCCGTGCGCGGGAGAAAAGCGTGTCCACTCACTTCGGCTCTCGGACCGATCCGTCGGCGCCCTCGACGGCGTGCTCGCCGTCGCTGCGCGTCGCCGCCTCCCGGAGCGCATCCATGTCCGGCTGGTCCTCGGGGCCGTCGGCCGACCACGCGAACCGGACGACACGGTCGGGGTCGACCACGAAGGTCGCCCGTTCGGGCACACCGCGGTGGTTCTCGAACCCGTCGGCCAGCACGCCGTAGGCCCGGGCGACCCGCCCGTCCGTATCGGAGAGGAGCGTGAACCCGATGTCGTGCTGGAGCGCGTACTCGCCGTGGGCGTAGACGCCGTCGGCCCCGACGCCGAGGACGACCACGTCGTCGAGCATCGTCAGCCAGTCGGCGTCACGCAGCGAACACCACTGGTCGGTACACGCGGGGTGGAAGTCGAACGGGTAGAAGACGAGCACGACCGTCCACCCCCGGTCCGTGTACTCCGAGAGCGCGTGGTCGTCGAACCGGCCCGCGGCCGCCCCGGGCAGCGCGAACTCCGGTGCCTCCTGTCCCACTCTGAGCATGCGTGAAGATAGCACGCCCCCGGGCTTGAGGGGCGGGGGGCCGTGCAGTGATCCCGCACGGGCCGCAAATGTCGTAACGTATTTCAGCGTCTCCGGGTTAGAAGAGAACGCGAATCAGCGTGTCCGGGTTGGGGTAATGGTCATCCTTCAGCCTTGTGGAGGCTGAGACGCGGGTTCGATTCTCGCACCCGGACCATGACAAATTTATAACATAAATGTCTCCGAGAGACACCTGCAGGTTTCACTTTCAATTCGGATGCCGGAAGTTCATTTCACTGCCTGGTGGTCCACCGATATGAGTGCGAACTGTCCGACGTGTGGTCGAGTCCTCGCCAGCGAACGCGGGGTCCGGGTCCACCACGCAGTAATACACGACGAACGACTGCCGAACCGGGAGTGTGCCAACTGTGAGACCTGCGGTGAGGGGTTCGAGTACTACCCTTCCGAGAAACCGGGCCTGCACTGTCGATCGTGCGTCGAAGGGGAAAGCTGGCGACATCGACCGGGCGTCAGCGGGGCGAACAACCCACGCTGGCGGGGTGGCAAGGTGGAGCTCTCGTGTGTCGTGTGCCAGGAACCGTTCGAGCGGTACCCGAGCGACGTCACAGGTGAAGTCTCCCTCTGCAGTAACGAGTGTCGGGCGGTGTAGCTCCCGGAAACGTTCGCGGGAAGCGGGCATCCGAACTGGAAGGGTAGCGGGAACCACTCGTACGGCAGGGGCTGGAACGAGGTGCGCGAACGAGCACTCGAGCGTGACGACCGAACGTGCGTGCTCTGTGGAACCGATGCCGACGAACTCGGCAGGAATCCCGACGTCCATCATCTAGTTCCTGTCAGAGCGTTCGTCGAGTCGCCCGTCCTGCCACCGAACGGCCGAGTCCGGCGGCGTCTCCCGACGCGAACTCCGGTGGCGGGCAGGTATCGCGCAACGCAGGGATACCACCGACGCTTTGACCCTGCCGACCGGCCCCCCGCCATGACGAGTTGGGTCTGGGACGAGCGGTTCCGCGAGGGCGAGTACCCGCAGGACCCCGAACCGTCCCCGGTTCTGAAACGGTACGTCGGGACGTTCCCGGAGGGTAGAGCACTCGACATCGCCACCGGCACGGGACGCAACGCGGTCTTCCTCGCCGAGGAGGGCTACGAGGTGGACGGTGTCGACCGGTCGATCGAGGGGCTCCGGATCGCCCGCGAGAACGCGAGGGAGTGTGGCGTCGAGGACCGAACGGAGTGGATACAGGCTGACATTCCGACCTACGCCTTCCCCGAGGACACGTACGACGTGATCACTATCAGTTACTACCGGGCGGTCGAACGCTTCCCGGACATCAAGGAGGCGCTCGTGCCCGGCGGGGTCCTGTACGTCGAACACCACCTCCGCTCGACCGACGAGGCGGCCGCCGGCCCGAGCAGCGACCGGTACCGTTTCGCCGCGAACGAACTCCTCAACGCGTGTCTCGATCTCACAGTGATACACTACCAGGCGACGACGGACGTCCGCGACGACGGTCGGCCCGCCCCGAACGCGCGGATCCTCGCGCGCAACACCACCGGGACCCGCCAGTCATACCCGGTGCTCGAGTAGGTGACCGGGGAGTACGGTTCGTAGGCCCGCGCGGAGTGTCGACCGTCTCCGCGGCTACGACCGCGGATGATCCTCGCCGCATCCGCCCGGCTGACGCCCCATGCCTGAAGGACAACCTCTTTCTCCCGGGGTGCCGGAGTGGATACATGTTGGTCACCATCTCCGGGCCGGCGGGTTCGGGCAAGAGCACCGCCGCGGCGGCGCTCGCCGAAGCCCTCGGCTACGACCACGTCAGTGGGGGCGACATCTTCCGCGACCTGGCCGACGAGCGGGGGCTGACGCCGCTGGAGCTCAACCGCCGGGCCGAGGAGGACGAGGCCATCGACCGTGACCTCGACCGCCGCCTGCGCGAGACCGCCGCGGCCCGGGACGACCTCGTCCTCGAATCGCGGCTCGCGGGCTGGATGGCCGGCGAGCACGCCGACTTCCGGGTCTGGCTCGACGCACCCCTCGAGATCCGCGCCCGGCGCATCGCCGAGCGCGAGGACAAGCCCGTCGACCGCGCCCGCGAGGAGACCCGTGCCCGCGCCGCGAGCGAGGCGAAACGCTACCGCGAGTACTACGGCATCGACATCGAGGAGCTCTCGATCTACGACCTCGTGTTGAACACCGCCCGGCTGGACCCCGACGGGGTCGTCGAAGCCGTCGCCACTATCCTCGAGGCGTACGACCCCGAGGTCGACGAGGGCAAGACCCCCGTCGAGATCGAGTACGACTTCTCCTGACTCCTCACGCCCGATATCACTCCACAGCCATGCGCGGACCCCCAAGCGAGCGGTCGCCGGGCGACCTGCTCTCCTTCGGCGTCGTGAATCTCGACAAGCCTCCCGGACCGTCGGCCCACCAGGTCGCCGCGTGGGTCCGCGACCTCGCGGGCGTCGACCGGGCCGCCCACGCGGGCACCCTCGACCCGAAGGTCACCGGCTGTCTGCCCGTCCTGCTGGGCGACGCGACCCGCGCCGCGCAGGTGTTCGACGACTCGCGCAAGACGTACGTCGCGGTGCTGGAGCTCCACGGCCCCGCTCCCGCGGACCTCCGTGGTACCGTCGCCGAGTTCGAGGGGGAGATACACCAGAAACCGCCCCGGAAGTCCGCCGTCCGCCGGCGCCTCCGTACCCGCACGATACACGCGCTCGACGTCCTCGAGACCCACGACCGGCAGGTCCTCCTCCGGGTGGAGTGTGCGGCCGGCACGTATGTACGCAAGCTCTGCCACGACGTCGGGCTCGCGCTCGGGACCGGCGCGCACATGGGTGACCTCCGGAGGATCGGAACGGGACGGTTCGACGACACGGACCTCGTGACGCTCCACGACCTCGCGGACGCCGTCGCCTTCCGGCGCGAGGACGGCGACGAGTCCTGGCTCCGCGAGGCGGTCGACCCGGCCGAACGGGTCCTCGAGGGGCTCCCGTCGCTGACCGTCGCACCGAGCGCCGCCGCCGAGGTCGCCCACGGCGCCCCGGTGTACGCACCCGGCGTCCTCGATGCGGACCTCGGGGACGCCGGCAGGGGGTCACTGGTGGCCTGCTACACCCCCGACGGCGCGGCGGTCTGTATCGGGACGCTCCTCGGCGACCCCGATGCAGATTCGGGGACGGTCCTCGACTTGGAGCGGGTGCTCGTCTGAGCGGGGGCGCGACTCCACGAGATCCCGGTCGGCGTCGAAGCGACACCCTTAATTCGGGCACGGCCGTCCTCTCGGACGCCAGGGACCGTGGGGTAGTGGTATCCTCTGCGGATGGGGTCCGCAGGAACCGAGTTCGATTCTCGGCGGTCCCGTACGCCTCCTCGAAGCGTCGGCACCTCGGGACGAGCGATGCGAGTCCTCGGCGGTCTCGAAACACCGATCTTCCGGAAAGCCGCCGAAAACGGGTACGCACGACCGTATCAGGCGTTGTTCATCCGGATCGCCGACTCCATCCCACAGACCACACACCTCGCGACCCGGTACGGCTCCCGCGAGAACTCCGCGTTCTCGTGTCCGGTCGACTCCGTCCGGATCTCGATACGGACTTCGTGTGGCGTCTCCTGCCTACAGCCCTCACACGGTTCGACCCTGTCCTCGTCGGCAGCCGAGTGTGCGGCCGTCACCGGCGCCTCCTGCCGGCGGTTCGACGATCCGACCGTTTCGCTCCGGGATCCGACCCGGCTCGGGTCGCCGCCGAGGCCGCGCGGTCGGATCCCTCCGTCCCTTTCGGCTTCGATGGTCCACCCCCCGGTCTCGTCGTCGGTGATCCCGCGATACGACGCCCCGTACGCGGAACGGCTCCGATCGTCGTCGACGTGCCTCGATTCGAACCCCCCGTGCACCCACCCATCACCCGAACACGGGCGCCGTACGTACACAAATCCTTACGAGCAGTTTCATTGCGTGAAAAACGTCCGGCGCGCGGTCGGCGTGCCGGTCGCGGCTCGTCGACGACCACGGGACGACGACCGTCCGTCTCAGATGACATACGAGGCGGAAGCCCGCGAGTTCAGCCCTGTCTCTTACCCATACGTCCGTGATGAGAGCGGCGTTTCGGCTGCTCTCGGCGATGATCTACGAGCATGTCGAGCAGGCTAAGCGGTGGCACGACGGAGAAGACCGGATACGGGGTGGACTCGAATCGGTCTGTGCTCACACTGGGATCGTTTCTCACTCCGGACGAGGCCGCCGAATATCGGTGCTCCCGTCGTCTCTCGCCATTGATACGGTCGTGCGTCATTCAGTTCGGCCTCACGGAGCAAATATCCGTCGTGTCGGTCTCTAAACGCCGGTATCCCCGAAGATCACCGGAAATAGCTGCGCACGACCGTACGAGATCTTCCAGACCGGCGGCTCAATTTGTGCATGAGAGACCGGGCTGAACTCGTGGGTAGCTCACACCCCGCCCCGGTGCTCGCCGAAGACGTCCCGCATCGCGTCGGCCACCTCGCCCGTCGTCGCGTAGGCCTTCACGGCGTCGACGATGTGCGGCATGACGTTCTCCCCCGTCTCGCAGGCCACCCGGAGCGCCCCGAGTTTCGACTCGACGGCCTCGTCGTCGCGCTCGGCGCGGAGTTCCTCCACCCGCTCGATCTGCTTTGCGACCTCCTCCTCGGTCACGGTCTCGATGTCCTCGGCCGGCTCGTCGCCCTCGACCTGGAACTCGTTGACGCCGACGATGACGCGTTCGCCCGCCTCGATCTCGCGCTGTCGTTCGAACGCGACGTCCTGAATCTCCCCCTGGACCCAGCCGGACTCGATGGCCTTCCGCATCCCGCCACGGTCGTCGGCCTCGCGCAGGATCTCGAACGCCTCCTCCTCCAGGGTGTCGGTGAGGTGCTCGATGTAGTAGGAGCCGGCGAGGGGGTCGATGGTGTCGGCGGCGCCGGACTCGTGGGCGAGTATCTGCTGGGTCCGCAGTGCGGTTCGGACGGACTTCTCGGTCGGCAGCGACAGGGCCTCGTCCTTCCCGTTGGTGTGCAGCGACTGGGTCCCCCCGAGCACCGCCGCGAGCGCCTGGTAGGCCACCCGGACGACGTTGTTGTCGATCTGCTGGGCAGTCAACGTGGAGCCGCCGGTCTGGGTGTGGAACTTGAGCTGTTTCGATTTGGGGTTCTCCGCGCCGAACCGCTCCTCCATGATCCGGGCCCACATCCGGCGAGCGGCGCGGAACTTCGCCACCTCCTCCAGGACGTTGTTGTGGGCGTTGAAGAAAAAGGAGAGCTGGGGCGCGAACTCGTCGACGTCCTGGCCGGCGTCGATGGCCGCCTGGACGTACTCGATGCCGTCGCCGAGCGTGAACGCGATCTCCTGGGCCGCCGTCGAGCCGGCCTCCCGGATGTGGTAGCCCGAGATCGAGATGGTGTTGAAGTTGGGGACCTCTTCGGCGCAGAACTCGAATATATCGGTGATGAGACGCATCGACGGTTTGGGGGGGTAGATGTAGGTGTTCCGCGCGACGTACTCCTTCAGGACGTCGTTCTGGATGGTACCGCGGAGCTCCTCGCGGGGGACGCCCTGGCGGTCGCCGATGGCGATGTACATCGCCAGCAGTATCGAGGCGGGGGCGTTGATGGTCATGCTCGTCGAGACCTCATCTAGTGGAATACCCTCGAACACCCGCTCCATGTCCTCGAGCGAGTCGATGGCCACGCCCGACTTCCCGACCTCGCCCTGGGCCATCTCGGCGTCCGAGTCGTAGCCCATCTGCGTGGGGAGGTCGAACGCCATGGAGAGGCCGGTCTGCCCCTGGTCGAGGAGGTAGAGGTACCGCTCGTTCGTCTCGGCGGCGGTGCCCATCCCGGCGTACTGGCGCATCGTCCAGAGCCGGCCCCGGTACATCGTCGAGTAGACCCCGCGGGTGAACGGCTCCTCGGCCGGGTAGCCGATGTCCTCGCCGTAGTCGAGGTCCCCGACGTCCGCGGGGGTGTAGAGCGGATCGACCTCCTGGCCGCCGGTGTCGGTGTCGAAGGTCTCCTCGCGCTCGCCGAACCGCTCGACGGTGGGACCGTACGTCTCCTCCGCCCACCGTTCGGCCCCCTCGCGGATCTCCGCCAGGTCGTCCTCGTCGAACATACCCCCCCTTCGGGGAGCGAGGCGCTTAAGACTGGTCGTCGGGCCGGTACCGCCCGACGGGAACCCGAAGGCACTTGCCGCACGGCGGACGCCTTCCGTGGGATGCCCTCCACACGTCCTCCGACGACCAGACGCCGGGTCCTCGCGTGCGTCGCCGCCGGGGGCGCGGCCTCGCTCGCGGGCTGTGGCACCCTCGACGGTGGCCCCAAGCCGGGGACCGACGGGTCGACGGACTGGCCGTACCCCGCGTTCGACCCGCAGGCCAGCGCGTACGCCTCCGACGCGGCTGCTCCCCGGGAGGACGTCACCGAGCGGTGGGCCGTCGAGGCTCCCCGTCCGACCGACCGGCCGGTGGTGGCGGAGGGACCGGTTTTCCTCCCCGGACCGGACGGGCTCCACGCGCTCGACCCGGCGGACGGCACCGAACTGTGGCGCGCCGACCTCGAGGACGTGACCGCTCCGCCGGTCGTGAGCGACGAGGGGCGGTGCTACGTCGGGACCCGGGACGGTCGGCTCGTCGCGCTCGACGCGGAGACGGGCGAGGTGGCGTGGTCCTACGACCTGTTCGGCGAGGTGGTCGCGCTGACGTTCCGCCCGCCGACGCTGGTCGTCGGGACGGCCGCGGGAGAGGTGTACGCGCTCTACGACTCCGAGGGCCCGCAGGAGCTCTGGCGGCGGAAAGTCGGCGGGAAGGTCGTGGCGCTGGCGCTCGACGGCGGCGGGGACGCGCTCGTCGGCGCGTTCGGCGGGAAGCTCCGCCGGCTGGCGAGCGGCGCCCACACCGGGTCCGACCGATGGACTTCCGCGTGGGGCCGGCGGTCGCGGGCGACACGGTCTACGCCGGACGGGAGGGGGAGGTGGTCGCGTTCGCCCACTCGGGCGGGGTCGGACTCGGCGAGTTCGCCGTGGGTCGGGAGCGCTGGTCACACGAGGTCTCTGGTACGCCGCTCGGGGGGCTCGCCGCCGCGGACGGCGCGGTCGTCGCCGCTACCGGTGGCGGCGAGGAGAGCGAGGCGCGGACCTACGTGCTCGATCCGGCCTGATACGGGGAGGGGTCCCGGCGGATCCGCGGCGGGACGGGGTACTCTCGACCGTGCGCTCACTCCGTGGGCGCGCCGGTCAGGATGGCGACGCCCGAGGAGGCGCCGATGCGTTCGGCACCGGCTTCGAGCATCCCGATGGCTTCGTCGTACGTGCCGATCCCGCCCGAGGCCTTCACGGGGAGGTACTCGGACATGAGTTCGACGTCCCGGATGGTCGCGCCACTGTCGGCAAAGCCCGTCGAGGTCTTGACCATGTCCGCGCCGGCGTCGCGGGCGGCCTCGCAGGCACGGTGTTTCTCCTCGTGATCCAGGAGGGCCGTCTCGATGATGATCTTCACGGGGAGCGGGACGGCCGCGACGACCTCCGCGAGTTCCGCGGTCACGGCCTCGTCCTCGCCGGCCCTCAGCCGGCCGACGTTCAGCACCACGTCTAGTTCGTCGGCGCCGCCCTCCCAGGCGAGTTCCGCCTCGGCGCGCTTGATCGCCGTGGCGTGCTGGCCGTGGGGGAAGCCGACGACGGTCGCGAGCGTCGTCTCCGGGGCGGTTTCGTGGGCCTCCGGCACGTAGCACGGCGGGACGCAGGCGTTCATGCCGAACTCGGCGGCCTCCGCACAGACCCGTTCGACGTCCGCGACGGTCGTCTCCGGACCGAGGGCGGTGTGGTCGATGCGGGCGGCGAGCGTCTCCCTGTCCATGGCTCGGCGTCGGCCGAGGAGGTGAAAAAACCCACCGCACGGGACGCACCCACCGCCGGAACACAACCGATTAGGACGGCCGCGCCGAGGGTCGGTCGAATGCCGGGTGATCGGGCGAGGCGGAACTTCGAGGTTCGCGCGTGGGACGGGGCGGGGCGGCTCGGCGAGCTCGCGGTTCCGCGTGCGGGGGTGACCGTCGAGACGCCGGCGCTGCTGCCTGTGGTCAATCCCCACAAGCGGACGGTCCCCCCCGCTCGTCTCGATTCCGAGTTCGGCGCCGAGATACTCATCACCAACGGGTACATCCTCTACGGGAGCGAGGCGTTCCGCGACCGCGCGCTCGCCGAGGGGCTCCACGACCTCTACGACTTCTCGGGAGCGATCATGACCGACTCCGGCTCGTTCCAGCTCTCGGAGTACGGCGAGATCGACGTGACGAACGACGAGATCCTCCGCTTCCAGCACGAGATCGGCTCGGACATCGGCACGCCGATCGACGTCCCGACCCCGCCGGGCGTCCCGCGCGAGCGGGCCGAGTCGGAGCTGGCCACCACGCTGGAGCGGCTGGAACACGCCGCGACCGTCGACGTCGGCGAGATGCTCGTCAACGCGCCCGTCCAGGGGTCGACGTACCGGGACCTCCGCGAGCGCGCGGCGAGGGACGCCTACGGGACTGACCTCGACGTCTTCCCGGTCGGTGCGGTGGTACCGCTGCTGAACGCCTACCGGTACGCAGAGACCGTCGAGGTGGTGATGGCCGCGAAACGAGGGCTCGGCGCGGACGCGCCGGTCCACCTGTTCGGCGCCGGCCACCCGATGACGTTCGCGCTGGCGGTGGCGTGTGGCTGTGACCTGTTCGACTCGGCCGCCTACGCGCTGTACGCCCGCGACGACCGCTACCTCACCGTCCGGGGGACCGAACAGCTCGCGGACCTGGACTACTTCCCGTGCTCGTGTGCGGTCTGTACCGGCCACACGCCCGGGGAGGTTCGCTCCCGCGACGACGACGAGCGCGAGCGGCTGCTCGCCGAGCACAACCTCCACGTCACCTTCGCCGAGATCAGGCGGGTGAAACAGGCGCTCCGTCGCGGGAACCTCCTCGAGCTCGTCGAGGTGCGGGCGCGGGCCCATCCGGACCTGCTCGACGGCTACCGGACGCTGCTGGAGTACAGCGAAACGCTCGAACGGACCGATCCCGTCTCGAAGGACGCGTTCTTCTACCTCTCGGCGGACAGCGCCGACCGACCCGAGGTGCGTCGCCACCACGGGCGGCTCTCGCGGCTCCGCGTCGAGGGCGACTCGGTGCTGCTGACGACCGGAAAGGGCAATGCCGACGACTTCGCGGAGACCTGGCGAGTCGTCCCGCCGTTCGGACCGTTCCCCCGGGCCCTCTCGGAGTCGTACCCGCTGACCGCCGAGGTCCCGGAGCGGCTCGACGACCGGGCGTACGTCCGGGCCGCCGAGGGCATCGCGAAGCTCGTCGAGGACAACCCCGACACGTCGTTCGCGTTCGCCGCCGGAGACTGGCCACAGGCAGGGCTTGCGGCGCTCCCCGACCGGGTCCGGGTACTCTGATGTGTCACGGTCGAGTCACACCCGGTCCGTTCGGGAGCGCGCCGCGTACCGCGGCGCTCGGCGGGGAGCGCTTGGTTTCGTTGCGATGGATTGAAAACAATCCCGCCGTGACCGTGTACGGTGTCGTGGTGAGATGGACTCTCCCCTGACGAGCGTCGTCGTTCCCGTGTTCAACGATCCGGACGGGCTGGAGACGACCGTCGGGTCCCTGCTTGACCAGACCGCCGAGGGGTACGAGGTCGTCATCGCGGACAACGGATCGACCGACCGCACGGTCCGGGTCGCCGAACGGTTCGCCCGGGACGACCGCGTCGTCCACGTCGTCGAGGACGACGTTCGGGGGTCCTACGCCGCGAGGAACGCCGGGATCGAGGCCGCCGAGGGGGACGTGATCGGGTTCCTCGACGCGGACATGTGGGTCGAGCGGGACTACGTCGAGTCAATCGGGCGCGCGATGCGGAGCGACGACCGGGTGTACATGGGGTGTGACGTCGTGGTCGTCGACGAGGACACCCCGACGACCCGCTTCAACGCCGCGACCGGTTTTCCGGTGCGGAACTACGTCGAGGCCCTGCGGTTCGTGCCGACCTGCTGTCTGGTCGTCGACCGGTGCGTGTTCGAGGCTGTGGGCGACTTCGACGGCCGAGTCGTGTCCGGCGGCGACGTGGAGTTCGGACACCGGGTAGCGAACGCCGGGTACGAACTCGCGTTCGAACCGGAGATCGTCCTCTATCACCCCGCCCGGGCGACGGCTCGGGCACTCGTCTCGAAGTGGTTCAGGGTCGGGCGGGGTGACGAACAGCTCCGTAGGTACTATCCGGGCCGCTTCGACGAACGCTCCCCGTTCGGCTGGCGGAGCCTCCTCCCGGGGCATCCGGACGCGTTCGCCGACCGACTACGGATCGAACCGTCCTCGACGGTCGAGTTCACCTACTGGTTCCTGCTGGACTGGGCGTGTCAGCTCTCCCGTACGGCCGGGCGGATCGACCAGTACGTCACGTCGCGACTCCGTTGACTGACCTCCGGTGGTGCCGCGCCGACCGATCGTGCATCCACACCCGCACCCGGACGGGTCCGGCTGTCCCGGGACCCCGGGGCCCCACAGTATTTAGTCCGGGGACGCGGAAGGGTTCACCATGTTCCACGCCCAGGGACCGCTCCTGCAGGTCGACGTCGGTACACGAGAGACCCGAGAGGAGGACGTCGACGACGTCCTGGAGTCGTTCATCGGTGGTCGCGGCGTCGCGACGAAGCTCGCACACGAGCGAATCCCGTTCGACGCCGACCCGTTCGGCGCGGAGAACCGCCTGCTGTTCTCGACCGGCCCGCTCCAGGCCTCGACCACGAGTTTCACGGGGCGGACGAACGCGACGGCGGTCTCGCCGCTTACCAACGGCTTGCTCTCCTCGAACGCCGGCGGATTCGTCTCGCGCAACCTCGCAGGGACCGGCTATTCCGTCGTCGAACTCGCGGGCGAGAGCGACGAGCTGCTCGCGGTCCACGTCCGCGACGACGGCGTCACCTTCGAGGAGGTGCCCGACCTCGCGGGTGCGACCTCCTCGGAGGTGACCGCGTGGGCCGAGGACGAGCACGACCTCTCCGAGGAGCACCTCTGCTGTATCGGCCCGGCGGGGGAAAACCGGGTCCGCTTCGCCGCCATCATGACGACCGAGTCCCGCGCGTTCGGCCGCGGCGGCCTCGGGGCGGTGATGGGCGCGAAGAACGTCAAGGCGGTCACGTTCGACGGCGACTCCGCGCCGGAGATGGAGTTCCCGTCGACGGCGATGGAACTCCACCGCGACGCGGCGACGAGCGACAGCATCATGAAGCGCCAGGGGACGACCAGCGTCACCGACCTCGGCAACGAGATGAACGCGCTCCCCACGCGGTACTTCGCCGAGCAGTCGTTCGAGGGCGCCGAGGGGATCAACGGCGACCGCGTCGAGGAGAAGAAGTACAAGAAGGGGACCTGCTCGCAGTGCGCGTTCGCGTGCAAGCTCCCGACCCGGGACGAGGAGAGCGGGCTGGAGACCGAAGGTCCCGAATACGAGACGGTGATGGGCTTCGGCTCGAACTGCGCCGTCGACGACATCGTCTCCGTGATGCAGTCCAACGAGCTGTGTGACGAGCTCGGGATGGACACCATCTCCGCGGGGGACACCGTGGCGGCCTACCTCGCCAGCGAGGACGAGTTCGGGAACAGCGAGCTGATCCACGAGACCGTCGAGAAGATCGCCCACCGCGAGGGGATCGGCGATACGCTCGCCGAAGGTGTCGCTCGCTGTCACGAGGAGCTCGGCGTCGAGAACTGGTCGGTGAAAGGGATGGAGTTCTCGGCCCACGACGGCCGGGCGCTCCACGGCCAGGGGCTCGCCTTCGCCACCGCCAATCGTGGCGGCGACCACATGTACGCGACCTTCTACGCCTACGAGTACCCGCTCGTCTCGAAGGACATGGCGTTCCCGCCCGAGGGGCTGAACGAGGAGAAGGTCGAGCGGCTCGTCTGGGCGGAGAACAAGCGCGCCATCGAGGACTGCGGGATTTTCTGTCGGTTCTCGAGGGGCGAGATGAACGAGGAGCGGTTCGAGGCGCTGCTCGACGCCGACTTCGAGGACCTGCTGGAGGTCGGCTCCCGGGTGGTCGAACTCGAACGGCACTTCAACAACCAGCGCGGGTTCGACCGCGAGGACGACACGCTTCCCTACGAACTCGAGGGGTTCGACGAGGCGCTGGACCAGTACTACGAGAAGCGCGGCTGGGCGCAGGACGGGACGGTCGCCTCCCCGCCCGCCGGGTCGGCGGCGCCCGCCGACGACTGATACGGTCGTGCGTCATTCGGTCGCCAACCGTGGAGTTGCAGGTTGGCGCTCCACTGACTCACCTGTTTCACATTGCATAGTTCTCTTGGCGCGTGCAAGATGCAGGGCGCGTATGCAGCACAAGGACAGTGGTTCTCAAATTTACTGTGCTCTATTGTGGTGAGAATCGAAAGTTAAATCAACAGCGTACCAAACTGTGCCCATGAGCCGGACGATCAACTCGATTCTCGTACCGACCGACGGCAGTGACGGGGCACGGATAGGAGCAGGGCGAGGAATCGATCTCGCCGCCACAATCGGTACCGACCTCCACGTATTGTCAGTGGTTGACACTCGTGACATCGGATCGGATCTGAGTTCTAATAATCGGACCGAACGGGAGCGGCTACTCGAAGAGGAGGCAGAACGGGCGGTGGATTCTATCGCGGGACTCGCCCGGACTCATCTCTCGGGTCAAATTACTACCGCTGTGGAGTCGGGTATCCCATTCCAGGCGATCAACGACTATGTCGATACTCACGATATCGACCTCATCGTTATGGGTACACAAGGGCGGACAGGGTTCGAACGGGTTGTACTCGGGAGTGTTGCAGAACGGACTGTCCGGACCGCAAATGTCCCGGTCGTCACGGTAACTCCGGATGCGGACATCGTCGAAATCGGCGATCAGCTGTACGAAAACGTTCTTCTCCCGACTGACGGCAGCGAGGGAGCAGAACTCGCGATCGAGTGGGGGATTACTCTAGCCGAGGTGTATGACGCAACGGTACACACTGTCTATTCTGTCGATACGAGTCGATTTGGCGGCGTTGAGGGACCAGCAGGGATTCACGACGGACTCGAGCAAACCGGACAGGAGGCACTTGAGACGGTTCATGAGCGTTCCCGAGCAGCTGATGTCAGTGTCGCAGGGAGTGTCGCAAGCGGGCCGGCTGCACGCACGATCCTCTCCTACAGCGAGGAGCACGATATTGACCTCATCGTTATGGGAACGCATGGCCGATCCGGCCTCAGACGATATCTTATCGGAAGCGTCACCGAGACAGTCGTACGTAATGCAGCTGTACCGGTCTGTTGTGTCCCGATTCGGTGATACGCTTTTCAGGCTAGCTCCCTCCGACAGTCATCATTTGTCGATAACCGAGCATCCAACCGTCGCGCTTTCCACCCCGAAGGCGTTCCGCGGCGGTTACGTTCCAGATTTCGAGTAGTCGGAACGACCCCTGCTGAATATGCTCTACGTCTTGCACGCCGTTTCTATCAGATGCTGGTACTATCTGCCAGTCGATGAAGGAATGGACTCGCAACAAGGGGCTCGAAGCATCACTGGGGCGTCGTCCGCCCCCGCCGACTGCGCCCCGCGACCGAGGAAGGCAAGACAGTAGGCCCCGGGTCGCCCAGTTCGGCCATGACCGATCACTTCGAGCTCCACGGGCGGGACGGGGCGGCCCGCCTCGGCGAGCTCCGGCTCGCGGCCCCCCTCACCACGCCGGCGCTCGTCGATGACGTCCTCCGGGACGCGGGGAGCCTGTGGGCGGGCGATCGCGAGGTGCCGGACGGCGACCCCGGATCGCTGACCGTCCTCCCGCACCGTGCGACGCCGACGGGGACCGACCCCCGAGTCGCCGAGGCGTTCGCGCCGGATCCTCCCGATGTCGACTACCCGAGCGCGGCCGTCGTCTCGCCGGAGACCGCGAGCGATATCGGAACCGACGCGTACGTTCTCTCGGGTGGTCCCGGGCTCGTGAGCCACGCCGAGCGATTCGTCGACGCGCTCGTCCGGACCCGGGAGGCGATTCCGGGGGACACGGCGCTCTACCTCGCGGGCGCGGCGACGCCCGCCAACGCCGCTACCCTCGCCTACGCCGGCGTCGATCTCCTCGACACCGACCGGGCGTACGTCCGGGGCACGGAGGGGTTCTACCTGACGAACTCGGGCGAGGCGTTCCTCGAGGACCTCCACGAACTACCCTGTGCCTGTGAGGCCTGTCGGAGGCCGCTGGAAGAGTTCGACCGCGAGGACTGCGCCGAGCACAACGCGAACGCGCTCCGGGCGGAGCTGGCGACGGTCCGCGAGCGCATCAGAGCGGGTCGGCTCCGGGACTACGTCGAGGGGCAGGCCCGCCACGAGGCGTGGTCGACCTCCGTGTTCCGGCTGCTCGACGGGCAGTACGGCTACCTCGAGGCGCGAACCCCGATACTCCGCCGTGCGGAGCTGCTCGCGGCGACGGAGGACAGCCTCCGCCGGGTCGAGATCCAGCGGTTCGCCGACCGCGTCACCTCGCGGTACGTCCCCCGGTTCGACGACCGGCCGCTCGTCCTGGTACCCTGTTCGGCGACCAAGCCCTACAGCGACTCACAGAGCCACGGCCAGTTCCACGACGCCGTCCAGTGGCGGGCCCACATCGTCTCGATGACTTCGCCCATCGGTGTCGTCCCGCAGGAACTCGAACTCACCTACCCCGCACAGCACTACGACTCGGTGGTGACGGGTCGTTGGTCGGCCACCGAGGTCGAGTTCGTCGGGCGTGTCCTGGAACGGTACCTCTCCCGGGCGGACTACCCCCGTGTCGTCGCACACCTCCCCGCCGAGGGCTATCGCGAGGTGGTCGAGCGGGCCACGGAGTCGCTGGACGTACCCGTGGAGTTCACCGTCACGGACCACCCGACGACCGACGAGTCCCTCTCGAACCTCGCCGCGACGCTCGACGGCGAGGACACCTACCGCAAGCGCGAGCGCGAGCACAACACCGTCCGGGCGGTCGCGGACTACCTGTTCGGCGACGGGGCCGGCGACGACCTGTTCGCGGACCTCCGCACGGACGGCCACTACCCGAAGCTCCGGGCCCACGAGGGGAACCCCGACCCGAACAGCGACGACGGCACGCACCTCGCCACGCTCGTCCCGCAGTACGGCACGCTCTCGTTCACGCTGGCGGGCGCGAGACGATGGGTCGAGAGCGACGCTCCCACGAAGCGCGTCGCTATCGACGGCTTCGTTCCCCGGGGATCCGTGCTCGCGCCGGGAGTCCTCGACGCGGACGAGGACATCAGGGTCGGCGACGAGGTGGCCGTCGAGGGACCGAGGGCGTTCGCCGTCGGCCGGGCGGCGATGCACGGTGCGGAGATGCGCTCCTCGACGCGCGGCGTGGCCGTCGAGGTGCGCCACAGCGAGGAGCGGTAGTCCAGTCCGTCCGTCCCGAGCGAACCCCCTACCACCGCTCTACCCGTTCTCCAGCGACCAGCCGGCGAACCGGCCCTCCGGGTCCACGTCGAGCGCGTCGACGACGTGGGCGATTGCGAGGAAGTGACTGGCGATCATCGTCACACCCACGACCGCCTCGGGGTAGAGATGTTCGGACAGCACCCCGTGATGAGCGTCCTCGACCGCCCGCTTCGCGAACGCCGTCGCGTACGCCGCGAGCGCCTCCTGCCGGGCGGAGAGGTCCTCGAATCGGCGTTCGCCGACGGCACGTATGGCCGCCCGGTCGAGGCCCGTCACGGGCGCGAGCCGGGCGTGGAGGTCCCAGAGGTACTCCGAACCGAGCGCCCGGCAGACGTTCAGTTCGCCGTTCTCGTTGTCGTCGTAGAGGTAGCGGTACGCCTCCGGGAGCTCCGAGCGTTCCACGTACGGGACGGCGGGCATCGGCGTCCGGTCGGTCGCCGACGGGTAAACCGGCTTCGGCTCCCCCGTGCTCGTCACCGGGAGATGAGCAGGATCGAGACGATGGCGAGACCGGTCCCCGCGACCCGAGTCGGCGAGAGCGGCTCACTGCAGCCGCTGTCGGGTCAGCACGCTGTACCGCGAGTGAGGGAGCGTCGCGACCGAGCGAGGGGCCCCGGTGAAAAGAGGCTCAGTAGAACTCGCGGACCAGGTCCGTCGCGTCCTCGGGGGCGCCGTCGGGGATGTCGGTCATCGGCGCGGTGATGCCTTCGCGCTTCTCGAAGCCGACCGAGTCCTCGTCCCGGTAGATGACGCCCTGGTACTCGACGTCGCGGTCGAGGATCTTCTCCTTTGCCGCGTCGTAGTCCGAGGCGTCGTGGTCCTCCTCATCGAGACCGGCCAGGGAGTCCCGGAAGTAGTCGTAGGTGTCGACGTCGTTGAACGTCACGCAGGGGCTGAACACGTTGACGAAGCCGAACCCGTCGTGTTCGATGGCCTTCTGGACGATCTCGGCGTGGCGCTGGGCGTCCGAGGAGAACGACTGGGCGATGAAGGTCCCTCCCGCAGCGAGCGCGAGCGCGAGCGGGTTAACCGGTTGCTGTTTGGTCCCCTCGGGGGAGGTTGCGGTCTCGAAGTCCTCGCGGGAGGTCGGGGAGAACTGCCCCTTGGTCAGCCCGTAGATGCGGTTGTCCATGACGATGTAGGTCATGTCGACGTTCCGGCGGACGGCGTGGACGAAGTGGCCCGCACCGATGGAGTAGCCGTCGCCGTCGCCGCCAGCGACCATCACCTCCAGTTCGGGGTTGGCCATCTTCACGCCCGTTCCCACTGGAAGGGCCCGGCCGTGGACGCCGTGGAGCGCGTAGCTGTGCATGTACGTGCCGATCTTCCCGGAGCAGCCGATGCCGGCGACGATGAACGTGTTGTCGGGGTCGTTGCCCGTCTCCGCGAGCGCCTTCATCATGCCGTTCATCGTCCCGAAGTCGCCGCAGCCGGGACACCACGTGGGCTGTGCGTCTGATTTGAAGTCCGTGAATCGAACGTTGGAACTCATTCTGCCTCCACCTCCTCGCCCCCGGCGGCGACGCCGAGGCGTGTCTTGATGTCGGCGGCCAGTCCGTCCGCCTTGAACCGGACGCCGGTGTACTTGTTGATTCGGTCGACGCGGGTCAGCGTGTCGTGCTCGACGACGTCGGCGAACTGGCCGGTCGCGTTGCACTCCACGACGATGACGTTCTCGGCGGCCTCGATGGCCCCCGTGAGGTCGTCTCGCGGGAACATGTACGGACAGGAGAGGAACCGCACGGCGATACTCTCCTCCTCCAGGAGAGCCATCGCTTCGCGGATGGCTCCCTCGTTCGAGCCCCACGAGATCACGAGCGTGTCCGCGTCGGGGTCGCCGAACTCCCGCGGGGACCAGTCCTCGTTCTCGCGTGCGGTCTCGACCTTCCGGTTGCGCTTGTCGACCTGCTCGACGCGGACCTCGGTGTCCTCGGTCCGTCGGCCGAGCTCGTCGTGTTCCAGCCCTGTCGTCATGTGTGCGCCGCCGCCGGTACCGGGGAACGACCGCGGCGAGACGCCGTCACCGGTGTCGGCGTGGGGCTTGAACCGACCCTCCTCGTCCTGCCACTCCTCGACCGACTCCTCGTCGACGACGTTGCCGCGGTCGATCTCGACGGCGTCCATGTCGAACTCCTCGGGCGGGAACGTCTGCTCGGTCACCGCCAGCGAGAGGTCCGAGACGAGGTACACGGGGGTCTGGTACTTCTCGGCGAGGTTGAACGCCTCGATCGTCTTGTGGAAGCACTCCGCGACCGTCGTCGGCGCGACGACGAACCGCGGGATCTCCCCGTGGCCGCCGTAGAGCGTCATGTTCAGGTCGCCCTGTTCCTGCTTGGTCGGCATCCCCGTCGAGGGGCCCGAGCGCATCACGTCACAGATGACGAGCGGCGTCTCCGTCTGGGCGATCAGTCCGAACGTCTCGGTCATCAGGTCGATGCCGGGTCCGGACGTGGCGGTCATCGACCGGGCGCCCGCGCGGGCGGCCCCGAGCGCCATGTTGATGGCCGAGAGCTCGTCCTCGGCCTGGACGACCTTCCCGCCGTAGCGGTCGATCCGCCCGGTGAGGTACTCCATCACGTCGGTCGCGGGCGTGATGGGGTAGCCGGCGTAGAACCGGCAGCCGGCGGCGAGCGCGCCCATCCCGATGGCCTCGTCGCCATTCAAAAGGACGTAGTCGGCGTCGGTCGTCTCCGTCCGGTACCCCGTGTCGAGGTCGTACTCCTCGCGGACGTGCTCGGCCCCGAGTCGGGCGGCCCGCTCGTTGGTGTCGACGATGGAGCTCCCCTTGTCGCCGAAGCGCTTCTCCAGCGCCTCGTCGAGGTTCTCGATGGGGAAATCGGCCACCTCGCAGGCGGCACCGAGCGCGACGACGTTCCGGACGATCGCGCCGCCGGCCTCCTCGGCCAGCCGCTTCAGCGGGACGTCCAAGCCGATCGTCCCCTCGGGCGCCTCGAAGTCCTGCATCATCGTCCGCTCGCCGTCGTAGATGATGACGCTGCCGTCGTGGAGCTCGTCGGTGTTCTCGTCGACGGTGCGTTCGGTCAGCGCGATGAGGATGTCGAGCCGGTCGACGACGCTCTCGACGGGCTCGACCGCCGTCCGAACCTTGTAGGCGGTGTAGCCTCCTCGGATCCGGGACGCGAAGTCCTTGGACGTGAAGACGTGACGCCCGGCCCGCGAGAGCGCCTGGGCGAAGATCTTGCCGGTGGAGTCGATGCCGTCCCCGGCCTCCCCACCGATGGCCCAGTTGAGGTCCTCTGGCATACTGTCTCTGGGTTCCGTACGACCGAGGTTAAGCCTTCTGAATGTTACCATCCCGTCGCACCGGCGTCCCAGGGTTCGGTCGTCGGGAAAGCGAAAGGACGTTCATCCCTCGCGTCCACCTGAACGCATGGATCGGACCGACGCCCGCGTCGCGGCCGCCCGCGAGATCGGACCCGAGGACGTCGCACTCGACATCGAGACCCCGGCGGGGTTCGACGCCCGTCCCGGACAGTTCGTCAAGCTCACCGGCGGCGGGGAGTCGCGGTTCTACACCATCTCCTCGCCGGACGTCGAGGGGATCTTCGAGGTGACCGTCGAGGTCGACCCCGAGGGGACGCTCGGACCGTGGCTGGCCGAACGGGGTCCGGGCGACACGGTCGGTGTCACCGGCCCGTTCGGCAACGCCTACTACGAGGACGAACCGCGCGTGGTCGTGCTCGCCGGCGGTCCGGGCGTCGGCCCGGCCGTCGGCATCGCCGAGCGGGCACTCGCGGACGGGCACACCGCGGCCGTCGTCTACCTCGACGAGTCCCCCGTCCACGAGGACCGCCTCGCGGAGCTCTCGACCGCCGGCGCCGACGTGTTCGTGCTCTCGAACGAGGAGGGACTGACCGACGCCGTCCGGCGGGCGGTCACCGGCGACGACGGCGAACAGGTGTTCGTCTACGGGTTCGCCGACTTCCTCGACCTCGCGACCACCGCCATCGACGCCGCCGGCGGGGACAGCGAGGGTGCGAAGGTGGAGAACTTCGGCTGAACCTCTTTTCGCCTCGGGCTTGCTCGCTCGCTGCGCTCGCTGGGGGGAGCGCGTGGCGGCTGCCGCCACGGACTCGGTGGTGGGCCTGCGGCCCGCCACCCACTCGGCGAAAACCCGTTCATGCCAAAAGCGCTCCTCGCGGCTTCGCGTCTCACGGGCGATCCGCGGCCGTTCGACCATATCGCTGCGCTTCGCGCCGCGCAGCCCTCGGAGCGGGTGAAACGCCTCGCTCGGCGTATGCTACGCTGATTGTGATGGTTGAGCGAGCTTCGGTGGTGTTCTTCTAGTTGGGCGAAACCGTATATGAGCGAACGTCCGGTTCGACGGATTAAGCTCTGATTCGGACTCGGATCGTGTCGTCATGCAAACGTTTTCGTAGAGATCTTTAGGCCGTAGCGCTCATACTTTCAAAGCGTGAATGAGATTCCGGACGAGATAATGATCGACACGGATGTCCATACCTTTCTTAAGCAAAACAGTGATTACCTCACTGCTTTAGCTAATTTAGATGTCACTGTATATATTTCTGTAGTGCAATCTAACGAAATTCGGAACGGTTTGCATAATTTAATAGAGAGGAAAAAAGCGAAATCATAGAAGACGCCCTTCGTAACAGGAGACCGTGACCTCAAGAGAAGAATGAGGGAGTGTGATTACGATCAATGCCTGCTCTCCTGGCGTGAATTCCGTAAACGACTTGATAAAGAGATGGGCCCTGATCAGCCCCGCTAAATACGCTTACTGGCCAATTACTATTATTTGACATTTGTATGAAATCACTCGTACATATTCTTTATTCTGTACGCTACTGATAAAAACTACGACGGAGCTACGCCGATGCCCTCCCCAGTATTGTGCGGTGTTTAACCGCGTCCAGTCCCTCGCTTCGGACGCATGAGTGAGCTTACACCGGTCGTCGTGCGGGCGTACCGAACCCCGTTCGGCAAGGAGGACGGGGCGTTCGCGGACGTGCGGAGCGAGGACCTCTCGATAGCCCTGATCGACGAGATGCTGGCCGAGACGGGCCTGGCCGGCGACCAGGTCGACGACCTGATGTGGGGCTGTGCCCAGCAGCGCGGCGAGCAGGGCAACAACGTGGCGCGGGTCATCTCGCTCCTCTCGGACCTCGGCGAGAACGTGCCCGGAACCAGCATCAACCGCTGGTGTGCCTCCTCGGCGCAGTCGATCATCTCGGCGAGCGACGCGATCCGGGCCGGCCAGCGCGACTGTATCGTCGCCGGCGGCGTCGAGAACATGTCCCGGACGAAGATGGGCGCGAACAACGAGATCCACCCCCGCATGAACGAGGACTACAACCTCGCGGCGCTCTCGATGGGGATGACCGCCGAGGAGGTCGCAGAGCGCTACGACGTCTCCCGGGAGGAACAGGACGACTACGGCTACCGGAGCCACATGCGGGCCAGCGAGGCCACTCGCTCGGGGAGGTTCGACGACGAGATCGTCCCGATCGACAACGGCGAGGAGACGGTCTCGGAGGACGAGGGCATCCGCCACGACGTCGACCGCGAGAAGATGGCCGAACTCCCGACCGTGTTCAAGTCCGACGGAACGGTCACGCCGGGCAACGCCTCGCAGATCACCGACGGTGCCGCGGCGCTGATGGTCACCTCGCGGGCGTTCGCCGACGAGTACGGCCTCGACGTCCTCGCCGAGGTCGGGAACAACGCCGTCGCCGGCGTCGAACCCGAGGTGATGGGTATCGGCCCCGTCCCGGCCTCGCGGGAGCTGTTCGAGCGGTCCGGGACGACCGCCGAGGACTACGACCTCGTCGAGCTGAACGAGGCGTTCGCCTCGCAGTGTCTCTACTGCCAGCGCGAACTCGGCTTCGACGACGAGATCTACAACGTCAACGGCGGCGCCATCGCGCTGGGCCACCCGCTCGGGGCTTCGGGCGCCCGGCTACCGGTGACGCTGATCCACGAGATGTGCAAGCGCGACGCCTCGCGGGGACTGGCCACCGAGTGCGTCGGCTTCGGCCAGGGCGCGGCCATCGAGTTCAGCCTGCCGTAGGCCGCCCCGGAACGGCGACCCGAACGTTCATCGCCGGCGCCCCACTCGCTCCTCCTCGTCGGGTACGACGAGGACTCCGTCCGCGACCGAGGCGCCGAACGCCGACGCGGACGCCGGCACGGGCGTCGTCTACGCGAACGACAGCGAGTTCGAGTCGGTCCAGGCGGTCCCGCGCTCGTCGCTCCGGGCCGCGTGGGCCTCCGACGCGGTGGTGCCGCTCTCGAACCGCTACCTGGTCCCGGGGGCGACCCGACGGTCGGAACGGCCGAGGCCGCCGAACGGGCGATACGAGAGACGGTCACCTACATGCTCGACCCCGAGTCCGCGCGCTACCCGCTCGCCCCCGACGCGACCCACGGCGTCGCGGGGATACGCGCGCTCGCTGCGGACCTGCCCTCGTGGACGGACCTGCCGGATCCTGGCTGGACGACCCGGTTCGCCTACCAGAACGCCGAGCGTCGAGGCGGAGGCGGCGCTGTACGAGGAGACCCTCGCGGCGCTGGACCCGATCTGAGCCGACCTGGTTTCGACTGTTCCCTCTGTGGCAGATTACCGGCCCAGCGGGGTCTCTGGCAACGCCAGAACCGCGACGATTGCCGGCGGGACGCGGAGTGTCATGAGGCCGATGGCCTCGCTCGTCGTCACGCTGTCGGCGGTCAGCGCGAGTCCGACGTCAGGGACGAACGAGAGTGCCAACACGACGGCTGCAACCCGAACGAACGTCCGGTTTGACCGTCAGCGCTATCGCCAGCGACACCACTACAACCACGATAGGTCGAACCGGACGCTGGATAACCGAACGCCTGTCGAGGAGATACTCGACTAAACCGTGCCCCCAATGATGAAATACCGAACTCGCAGAAAGACGTTCGAAGCGTCGATGGCGCCACGGACGAGCCCGAGCTCCCGGGGGGACCACACGTCGACGGCTACGTCCCGACGACGACCGCCTCGCGGATGTCGAGGGCGGACTCGAACTCGTCGCGGCGGTTGCCGACCGTCCCCGTCCGCCGTAGCTGCTCCTCGTGGGCGCGTCGGAGCGCGCCGACCTCCCGCTCGTCGAGTCCCAGTTCGCGCCCCACCTCCGCCCAGTGGCCCCGCTCGACGAGGAACACCGCCCGGTCGGCCTCCTCTGCGACGCACTCGTAGGCCCGGCGGTACTCGGCCAGCCTGGGTCCGAGGTGGGCCTGTGCGCGGTCGACCAGCCGGGGTAGGTGTGCCGGCGCGACGCTGGCCTTCGCGGCCGCAAGCAACAGCACCTGCCCGTCGAGCGGGTCGCCCCGCGCCATCAGCCCCCGGCCCGCATCGCCTTCCGCGCGAACCGGTCGACGAGGTCGTCGAGCGTCTCCGGGTCCCCCTCGAAGACGACCGTCACCTCCGTTAGTTTCACCGTCGATCCCTCGTAAATCGAGACCTTCTCCGCGGACGTGCGGGCCCGCCAGCCCCCGGCGTCGACGGCGTGCTCGTCGACGCGCTCGCCGCCCAGCCCCTCGAGATACTCCAGAGCGAGCCGCTCGGAGATGCCGCGCCAGGACCGCTCGATCCGCCGCTCCCCACCGTCCGCCGTTCCCGCCGATGAGACGCCCTCCGCCGGCGTCTCGTCGGCGGCTCCGTCGTCGGTCGCGCCCCCGGCGACCGGCGGGAACACCGACAGGCGGTCGCCGTCCTGCATGACCGTGTCGATACCCTCCATGTGGAGCACCTCGCGACCGTTCTTCAGGACGCTCAGCTGGTCGCGTATCTCCCCGTCCTCGAGCAGTTCGCCGTCGAGTCCCTCGAACTCCTCCTCGAGGGACCGCAGGATTTCGCCCACCGTGGCGCCGTCGGGAAACCTCCGGTGGATGGTCTTCTGTCCGACGGCAGCCCGGAAGGTGGCGAAGAAACGGAGTTCGAGTTCCATCTGTACCGTCCCCAACGGGTCTCCGAGTAAAAGTCCCTGTGGGGTCGTGCTCGCGCCCCACCCGTACCCGAGTGGGGATTCATGTCGGTCACACCCCTTCTGCCGGTCGTGAACCAGCGGTGGCTCCCGTGGTTCGGCGGCTTTCTGTTCGTCCTCTCACAGCTGATCGTCGTCCTCTTCGGGTTCGAGGGGCTCGCCGAGCCGCGCGTCGCCCTCCAGTACGGGGTCATGACGGTCGCGGCGCTCCTCCTGCTGGTCGCCGGCTCCCGGGAACGGTACGCGGTCGCAGGTGTTCGGGTCCGCTGGCACCAGCTCACCGGCGCCTCGATGGTACTCCTGGGGCTCGGACTCTCGGCGAGTTACGTCGCCTCGCTCGTCGGCAGGGGGAGTGACACCGCGGGGGCTTTCGTCGCGGTCGCCGCAGTGGGCTCGCTCACTCTGGTCTGGTTCGGCTACCAGGTCGCGTACGCGACCCGGCACGTCCGGCTGGAGCCGGACCCCCGCGACGACTGACCGCCCTCAGAGCAGTTCCCGGACGTCCGAGTACCACATCTCGTGCCGGTCGAGGGCGCCGACGCGACGGGCGATCGCGGCGGCGATGGCGTGCCAGCAGAGCTGGGTGGGGTCCTCGCGGTCGAGGTTGTACTGGGCGTCCTCGCAGGTACAGCCGCCGTCCTCGACGATGTACTCGTCCTCGTGGCCGACGACGACCGTGAAGTCGTTGTACTCCTTGACCCGCTCCTCGCCGACGGCCTCGATGGCCCGGCGCCCCCGCGAGCCGTGGACGGCAACGATGCTGTCGACCGCCTCCGGGGTGAGCCGCCCCGTCTCGCAGAGCAGGTCCTGCCAGTCCTCGACCGAGGTCACGGGACGGCTTCGCGGGGCGGCGAGAAAAGCGTTCGGCAGTCCACACCCAGAGCGGCACCGCCACGACGGGAACGTCGCCCTTTTCGCCCCCGACCCCGGGTCTCGGGTATGAAGCACGTCGAGGGTGGGTGTCGCCTCGAGCTCGAGGGCTCCCACGAGGACGGCCGCGAGGAGGGGGTGTTCTTCAACCCCGTCCAGGAGCTCAACCGCGACGTGACCGTCTCGGCGCTGCGGGCCTACCCCGCCTGGTCCGGCCGGGAGGTCGACACCTATCTCGACGCGACGGCCGCCTCCGGCGTGCGGGGCGTCCGCGCGGCCGCCGAGGGACTCGACACCACGCTCTGTGACGTCGACCCGGACGCGGTCGACCTCGCGCGGCGCAACCTCGAGCGCAACGGCCTCGACGGGACCGTCGTCCGGCGGAAGGCACAGGCGTTCATGCACGAGGCGGACTTCGACGTGGTCGACCTCGACCCGTTCGGGACACCCATCCCGTTCGTCGACGCCGCCTTCGACAGCGCCCGGTCACTGCTCTGTGTCACGGCGACGGACACCGCGCCGCTCTGTGGCGCGCACTTCCGGTCGGGGGTGCGGACCTACTCGACGGTCCCCCGGAACACGGAGTTCCACGCCGAGATGGGGCTGCGAGTGCTGCTGTCGGCGCTCGTCCGCACCGCCGCCCGGTACGACGTCGCCGCCACGCCGGTCCTCTCGCACGTCTCGGCCCACTACGTCCGGACGTACCTCCACCTCGAGACCGGGGCACAGCGAGCCGACGCATGCGTGGACGAACTCGGGTACGTAGACTGGTGCCAGGACTGCCTCTACCGCGAGACCGAGCGCGGCCTGATCGCCGGCCCGCTCGACTCCTGCCCGGAGTGCGGCGGGACGATCAAGACCGCGGGACCGATCTACCTCGCGCTCCCCCACGACCGCGGGTTCGTCGCGGCCGTCCGCGAGCGCGTCCCGGGCGAGTTCGGCACCGCCGAGGAGGCCCGCGACCTGCTCGACCGTATCGGGGTCGAACTCGACCGCCCGACCCACTACGACCAGCACCGGCTGTACCGGAGCTGGGGCGAGCCGGCCATCGGGATGGACGACTACCTCGCGGGGCTCCGTGATGCGGGCTTCGAGGCCTCGCGGACCCACTACGGCGGGACGACGCTCAAGACGGGAGCGACGCCGGGGGAGATGCGACCGCTGTTCGTCTGATCCCGGAGGTGTTCGAGTATCGGCCGCACACGGCTCACGACACGTTTTTACCGGTCGTTCGCGAACGACGGTCGATGCAGCTAGGGGTGGTAAGCGAGTGGTTCGCGGGGTTCGAGCGGACGCTGGCGGCGCTCCCGGACTGGCAGGCGCTCGCGCTCATCGTCGTCGTCTCGCTGGGCGTCGCTCGCGTCGTCCAGGTCGGCGGCGACGCCTTGATCCGCCGGGTGACCCGCCGTATCGACGGCGAGGTCGACGACATCGTCCTCAGAGGGCTCCACCCCGCGGGGTACGTGACCGTCGTCCTCGTGGGGGCGTACCTCGCCCGTGGACCCATCGGGCTCACCGGCGCGCTGGACGTGGGCGTCACGGCGACGATCCTCTCGACGGTTACGCTGGTCTGGATGGTGACGCTCCTCCGCGTCGGGCGAAAGGCCTCGCGGGCGCTCGTCGAGTCCGCGGACAGCGTCGACCAGTCGGTCGTCCCCATCTTCCAGAACGTCTGGACGTTCCTCGTCCTCGGCGTCGGGGGGTTCCTCCTGCTGACGTTCTGGAAGATCAACGTCACGCCGCTTCTGGCCTCGGCGGGTGTGCTCGGCATCGTCGTCGGGCTCGCCGCGAGGGACACCATCGCGAACTTCTTCGGCTCGATCGCGCTCTACTTCGACGGGACGTACAAGATCGGGGACTACATCGTCCTCGAAACGGGCGAGCGGGGCCGGGTCGAGGACATCTCCATCCGGTCGACGGTGGTCCGGACCCGCGACGACGTCCTGGTGACGATCCCGAACTCGCGGCTCAACTCCGCGACGATCGTCAACGAGTCCGTCCCCGGGCGCGAGCGCCGCATCCGGGTCCCCGTGGGCGTCGCCTACGGCTCGGACCTCGACCACGTCGAGGCGACCCTGCTGTCGGTCGCCGACGAGGAGTCGCTGGTGCTCGAACAGCCCAAACCCCGGGTCAGGGTCCGAGGGTTCGGCGACAGCGCCGTCGACGTCGAACTGCTCTGCTGGATCCGGGACCCCGTGCTCCGCGGCCGGGCGAGTCATCTCCTCAACAAGGGGGTGTACGCGGCGTTCGACGAGGCCGATGTCGGCATCCCGTTCCCACAGCGGGACCTCCACATCGTCGAGGGTGGGCTCGCCGCCGGGGCCGCGACGCCGTCCCCGGCGGTCGAGGAGGTCGGTACCGGAGCCGACGACGACTGATACCGATCGTCGAATCCCGTCGCGCCTCGTCGGGGAGGTCGGCGTCCGCGAGGCGGCGAATCGACGTCCGCGACGAGTACACGGGTCGCAGGACGCCCGGCTGGGGACGGCGATCACTGCGGGACGCCCCGAAGGAAAGCGCGACCCGACGGTCGGTCAGTCGTACAGCGAGTCGTCCAGCGGTAGCTCGAAGTCCCCCTCCCGGACCGACTCGCTTCGCGCCTCTATCTCGAGCGCGGTCCCGCACGTACGTCCGCGTCCGACGGGTAGACGAACTCGGCGTCCAGGTCGTAGGTACACTCGTCGCTCGTCGTCGTCACCTCTACCCGGGACCACGCGACCCGAGCACGGTGACGGATCGAACCCGCCGGGAGGGCGACAATGATCCCTATCGGGCGGCCCCGCCACGTGCGGGGAGCAGCAGCCAGAACACGACGATGGCGCCCGTCAGGGCCGAGAGGAGGAGGAAGGCCGCGTCGAACAGCCCGGCGTCCGCGAAGACGCCGACCACGGTCGAACCGGTCGACCCGACGCCGAAGAACACCGTCCGGAGGAGTCCCCAGCCCGACCCCTGGACGGCCTCGGGGAGTTCGCGGACGACGTAGGCGCTCGTGAGCGGGCCGATAGCGATGCGGATCCCGAGCACCGGGACGAGCGCCGTCAGCGCGAGGCCCGCGTCGACGAACGGGAGCGCGACCAGCGTGACCGTCGAGAGGACCACCAGGACGAGTACCGTGGACCGCTCGCCGTACCGGTCGGCGAGGGTGCCCGCGAGCGGCTGGACGACGGCGGCGAAGACGAACAGGAGCCCGAACAGCGCCGCGGCGAACCCCTGGTCCAGCCCCTTCACCTCGATCAGGTAGGTCGGGAGGAAGGAGAGTATCGACTGGTAGGTGAAGATGAACAGCACCATCCCGGCGCTCGCGAGGAGCACGGTCCGGTCCGCGAGCGCCGCCGCGGTCCGGGCGATCGTCTCGCGCGCCGAGAGACCGTCCCCGTCGACGGCCCGCCCGGTCGAGGGGACGACCCACCAGAGGCCGAACAGCACCACTGCGAAGGCGGGGAGCAGCCCGAGGACCGCGGCCCGCCAGCCGAACCGGCTCGCAAGCGCCGTGACGACGAACGGGAGCGCCGCGGCGCCGAGGCTGCCCGCCGCGAACGTCACCGTGTAGGCCGTGTTGACAGTCTCCGGGAACGTCCGCGAGAGGAGCATGTCACGTGGCGTTCCGAACAGCCCCGCGCCGACGCCGAAGACCCCGCAGGCGAGGAGGAACACCCCGAAGGCCGGCGCGAGGTAGAACAGCCCGAGACAGAGCGTCCCGAGCGCAACCCCGCCGATCAGGAGCCGGCGCTCGCCGACCCGGTCGGCGACGACGCCGCCCGGGAACTGCATCCCCGCGTAGGCGAACCAGAGGACCGTCAGCGCGAAGCCGGCCGTCGCGTTCCCGACGGCGAACTCCGCCTTGATCCCCGGGAGCAGCGCGGGCAGCGCCACCCGGAACCCGTGGACGAGGAGCCAGCCGGCCGCGACCACCACCAGCGTCCACCCGTGGCCCGTGCGGAGACGCCCCACCGCGGCCCTGACGGCACTCATCGGCCGTCGACACCGCGGGGGGTTCGGACGTGCACGTTCACCTCCCGGGACGGTCCAGGGGGTGGCGTCATCGCGCGGCCCCGCGTCGCGAACGGCGGCTCGTCGGTCCTCCCGGCGGGCGTCGATCGGTCGCGGACATCGGGGTGATCGTCGTGTGCTCGGGGAGCCCGGCCGGTGACAATAATCCACCTACTCGTCGGCGCGTCCTCCCGGGTGCGGTGACGGAAGCGATCGGGGACGGGAAGCGGTCCGGGTGGCGGCTCGTACCCACGAGGGTGAACGGGTATTCGTCCCCGTCCCGTATCCTCCCCGGTGACCGGCGAGAGCGCCGACGGCCGACGGCTCCCCACCACCCGGTCCTACGCGTTCGCCTGGCAGGACGTCCACGGTCCCCGGGGCGCACGGCGGACGAGTACTTTTGACCGACCCCCGCTTCGGGTCCCACGCGATGCTCGTAGTACACGCGACGTTCCCCATCGACCCCGACCGACGCGAGGAGGCGCTCGAGGCGGCCACGACGCTGGCCGAGCACTCCCGCGTGGAGGACGGCATCATCGACTACCGGGTGGCGATCGACGCCGACGACCCGAACCTGCTCCGGTTCTTCGAGCAGTACGAGGACGAGGCGGCGTTCGGCGCCCACTCGGAGACCGAGCACTTCGGCGAGTTCGCTGCGGTGCTCCCGGAGCTCCTCGCGGGTGAACCGGATGTCGTGCGATTCGACGTCTCGGAGGCGACGGAGCTGGAGCTGTAAGCTGTCGAGGACTGATACGGTCGTGCGGAATCAGTTACCGTTTCACGAGTCGGCGTTCCGTCGCATCGGTCTCGACACGCCGATGTTCCCGAAGACTACTGAAGATCGGTACGCACGACCGTATGAAGTCGTGGGCGTTCTCCCGCAGGGGGGTTTCGGCCCACGCTTCGTCCGCCGTCGA
>JAZKST010000033.1:0-39521 GCA_036625905.1 Haloarculaceae archaeon | reverse complement strand
TGTGAATTAGAGTGTCGGATTCACGCCCGCCGTGAACGGCGGGACTCTCTCCCTGAATCAGGTAGTCCCACCGCACGGGGTCGACGGCCTCTCGCCGTTCGTCCCGAACCCGGTCGGGTCCGGTCCGTCCACACCCCCACCAGCGTTGTATGCCCCCGAGCCGATGCCCCTCCATGGGCCGGAACATGCTCGTCGACGGGGCGTGGCGCACGGACGTCGAACCGTCCACGGACGAGGACGGCGCGTTCGACCGGGTGGAGACGGCGTTTCGGGACCGGGTTCGGGACGACGCCGACACCCGATTCCAGCCCGAAGCGGGGCGCTATCACCTCTACATCGCGCGAAACTGCCCCTGGGCCCACGGCGCGGCGCTGACCCGTCGACTGGCCGGTCTGACGGACGCCGTCTCGATGGACATCGTGGACCCGTGGCGCGAGGACGAGGGCTGGGCGTTCACGCCCGGGAAGGACGGCTGTACCCCCGACACGGTCAACGGCTGTGAGTACCTCCGGGACGTGTACGTGAAGGCCGACCCCGAGTACACGGGCCGGGTGACGGTGCCCGTGCTGTGGGACAGGCAGGAAGGGACCATCGTCAACAACGAGTCGATCGAGATCATGCGGACCTTCGCCACGGCGTTCGAAGGCATCGGCGACGACGGACTCGACCTCTACCCCGAGGGCTCCCGCGAGGGGATCGACCGGATAATCGACGCGCTCTACGACGGCCTCAACAACGGCGTCTACCGAGCGGGCTTCGCCGAGTCGCAGGTCGCCTACGACGAAGCAGTGAGAGACGTCTTC
Source organism: Haloarculaceae archaeon (assembly GCA_036625905.1). Lineage (GTDB taxonomy): Archaea > Halobacteriota > Halobacteria > Halobacteriales > Haloarculaceae > Salinirubellus. The sequence goes on along the minus strand of JAZKST010000033.1, from coordinate 38,718 downwards.
GACGCGCTCGACCACTGGGACGACGTGCTGGCGGACCAGCGGTACCTCGCCGGCGACCGGCTCACGCTCGCGGACGTCCGGGCGTTCCCGACGCTGGTCCGCTTCGACGAGTGCTACCACAACGCGTTCAAGTGCAACAGACAGTACGTCCACCAGTACGAACACCTCTGGCCGTATCTCCGTGACCTGTACGGGACGCCGGGAGTCGCGGAGACGGTCGTGTGGGACCACATCAAGGACCAGGGGTACTACCAGGGGGAGATAACCCCCATCGGTCCGGGGCTCGACTACGGGGCGCCCCACGACAGGGACCGGCTGGCCGGGGCATCCCCGAGCGTCTCCGGGTCGTAGACGCGCTCCGGCCGGGAGTATCGAGTCGCGGCGACCGGACCGGAAGACACTCACCACCCGCGTCCTGACGCCGACCGTGAGCCCTCCATGTCCACCCCGCGACGCGTAGCGCCGACCATCGCGCTCTGTCTCGCGCTCGTGACCGCCGGCTGTTCCGTGTCCGTCCCTGGTATCGGCTCGACGGACCCCGCGTTCGATGCGTCCGGACTCGACTCGCTCCGGACGACCGAACCGGCCTGCGGGACGCCGCGGTCCTCGAACACCTCCTCCGGGAGCCGTCCGGTCCCCGGCGGGCGGAAACTCTCGATCGACACCACCATCCCGGTCCGGTCGCGCGACACCGAACTCGAGGCGTCGTTCGAGGAGCTCGCCCCGGGCCGGTTCGAACTCGCCATCGAGCGGACCGGCGGCTCCGGCGTCCCCGACTGCTACCTCGAGACGGGGTACAACGCGACGGTGAACCTCACGGACGAGGTGACCGACCGGTACACGCTGCTCGTGACCTACGACGGCGTGCTCGTGGCGGCGTACTTCTCGGACCCCAGTGGCTCGGGCGCCACCCACGGGCTCGCTCCCGAGAGCCGGCACTCGCCGTGGGTCCGGAACGTCACCGACGGCTGAGCCGAGACTACCGAACTAAGTGAGTCCGTGACGTTCGGGCGTCCGTGCGCGCGTACCGGCTCGCCTACGACGGGGGATCCTACCGGGGGTTCCAGCGACAGCCCCACGGCGAGACGGTCGAGGACGCGCTGCTGGGGGCGCTCCGGAAGCTCGGCGTCCTCGATGGCGGCGAGGACACGCCTCCGGGCTACGCAGCGGCCGGTCGGACCGATGCGGGGGTCTCCGCGCTCGCCCAGACCGTCGCGTTCGAGGCGCCCGGCTGGCTCACCCCGCGCGCGCTGAACGGCGAACTCCCCGCCGACGTCCGGGCGTGGGCGAGCGCCGATGTCACCGACGGGTTCCACGCGACCCACGACGCGCGGAGCCGGACCTACACCTACGACCTCCACGCCCCGGCCGCCGACGAGCGGCTCGCACGCGAGGTCTGTGCCCGGCTCTCCGGCGAGCACGACTTCCACAACCTCACGAGCGACGCGGACGGGACGGTCCGGCACCTCCGCGCGAGTGCCACCCGAGAGGGAGCCTTCCTGACCTGTCACTTCCGGGCCGGCGGGTTCCCGCGGGGGTTCGTCCGCCGGGCGGTGCGACTCGTCGAGTCGGTGGCGACCGGCGACCGCTCGACGGAGTTCGTCGACCGCGTCCTGTCGACCGAGCCGCTCGACGGGCCCGACGGCGTGGCCGCCGCCGCCCCCGAACCGCTGGTGCTCCTGTCGGTCACCTACCCGGCCGTCCGGTTCGCGGTCGACGAGCGGGCGGCGGCGAGCGCCCGCGAGGTGTTCGGGGCACGGCGGACGGCGGCGAGCGCCCGGGCGCGGACGATGGGCCTGTTGTCCGACGGCATGGACGGCTGATCCTCACCCGTCGCTGCCCGCCGCTCACCACCCGTCCGGCCAGATCCCGGCGGCGCGCATCCCCGCCTCGGCGTCGGCCTCGCGGAGCCGGTCGGCGAGGGTCCCCGTGTCGACCCGCGGCAGGTCCGACCGCGATAGGGCGTCGACCAGCAGCGCACAGAGCCCCGCGTGCTCGCGGACGTTCCGGAGGTCGACCTTGTCGAGGGTGTCCGCGCGGGTGTGGGCGACCGGGAGGCCGCGCGGTCCCCACGAGCCGTCGTCGTCCGGGGGTTCGCTGTGGAGCTGCAGTGCCGGGACCCCCGCCCGGAGGAACGGCCAGTGGTCGCTGTAGGGGTGGGGTCGACGCTCGACCGCGAGGGGCTGTTCGATCCGGCCGAGGGTCTCGCGTGCGACCCGCTCTATCGCGTCGCTCCCGAACGTGTACGCCTTCAGGTTCCGCGCCCGGCCGGCGCCATCGACGTTGACGACCGCCCCGACGGTGTCGAGGTCGAGCGAGTCCGCGAGCGCCCGGCTCCCGAGCAGGCCCGTCTCCTCACAGGAGACGCCGGCGACGACGATCCGCCGTTCGGGCTCGCGGTCGGCGAGCAGCCGGGCGGCCTCGACGGCGACCGTCAGCCCGCAGCCGTTGTCGAGCGCCCCCTCGCCCAGGTCGTGAGCGTCGAGGTGGGCCAGCAGGACCACGCAGTCCTCGGTGTCGGGGCCGATCTCGCCGACGACGTTGTGCGCGCTCGCCTCGTCGGTGCTGGCCTCGACGCGGAGTCGTGCGGACCCGCCCGCATCGGCGTACCGACCGAGCCGCTCGCCCGCTTCGTGGCTCACGCCCACTGCCGGGACCGCGCCCGGTTCGCCGAACCGGAGCGTGCCGGTGACGGGGAGTCCGCCGGGCGTGTCGTTGACCAGGACGAACGCCTCGGCGCCGGCCGCGACCGCGTGGCCGTACTTCTCCATTCGGTGGACGTGGCGCTCGCCGGACGAGCCCTGTCGGGCGAGGACGATCCCCCCCGAAACGTCGACCTCGTCGAGTTCCCCGGGCGTCCCCCGTCCGGCGTCGACGAGGGGAGCGTTGACGTCGCCCGACGGGGTGTACGGGAGACCGACGGCCTCGAACGAGCGCCCGCTCTCGCCGGCCGCGAGTTCGGCGTTCCCGCGGGTCCACCGCGTGATGGGAACGGAGACCTCCCGGGGGTTCGCGCTGGCGTCGGCGAGCGCCGACGCGACGAGTTCGGCTGCCCGCCGCTCGCCGGGATGGCCGCCCATCCGGTCGCCCGCGTCGGTGAGCCGCTCCAGGAACCGGGCCGGGAACGGGTCGGTCGTCGCCCGTCCCATCGTGGCGGCGTCGGCATCCACACCCTGGCCGGGGGCCCCGTCCGTGTCCGTATCCATACCGCTCCCCACACCCGGTCGAGCCTAAAACCCCGGGACGCGGCCGTCGATACCGTCTCTCGCTGGGGGAATCCGGTCGCCTCTCGACGGGCGACGGTACGATGCGTTTAACGGGTCGGCAGGCCCTAAACGCCGTACATGAGTTCGACCGACGTCCCCGAGCGCGGGGAGGTGGCGGAGGCGTACAAGTGGTCGCTCGACTCGATGTTCGCCGACGACGGGGCGTGGGAGGCCGCGTTCGAGGACGTCCAGGCGCGCATCGCGGAGCTCGAGCAGTACGAGGGGCGGGTGACCGAGTCGGCCGAAACGCTCCGGGCGGTGCTCGAGACCCGCGAGTCGATCATGCGGGAGGTGTCGGACGTCGCCGCCTACGCCCGGATGCGAAGCGACGAGGACACCACGAACCAGCAGTACCAGGCCTACCGGGCGCGGTCCCAGTCGCTCTCGAGCGAGGCGTCCTCGGCGTCGTCGTTCGTCGAACCGGAGCTCCAGGAACTGACCCGCGAGGAGCTCGACGATCTGGTCGCGGCGGAGCCGGCCCTCGAGGAGTACGACCACTACTTCGACGACGTCCTGCGGACGAAGGAGCACACTCGCTCTGCGGAGGTCGAGGAGCTGCTGGCGGACCTCTCCGAGGTGCTCGGCGGGGGCGGGGACGTCTACCAGCTGCTGACGAACGCCGACATGGAGTTCCCGGCCGTCGAGGACCCCGACGGCGGCGAGCAGCGGATCACGATGTCGAACTTCACGACGCTCCAGAAGAACCGCGACCGGTCGTTCCGGCGGCGGGTCCACGAGGCGTTCTACGAGGAGTGGGCGGAGTTCCGCAACTCGATCGCCACGGCCCACGAGAACAGCGTCCGGACGGACGTCAAGCTCTCGCGGATACGGGGGTACGACTCCGCCCGGGAGGCGAGCCTCGACGGCCCGAACGTTCCCATCGAGGTGTACGACAACCTCGTCGAAACGGTACGGGAGAACCTCGCAGTCCTCCACCGGCACGTCGAACTCAAGCGCGAGCGGCTCGGCGTGGACGAACTGCGGATGTGGGACCTCTACGCTCCGCTCACGGAGAGCGACTCCCCGGAGGTGCCCTACGACGACGCCAGAGACCACGTCGTCGCGGCCCTCGAGCCGCTGGGCGAGGCGTACCAGTCGCGGGCCGCCGAGGGGTTCGACTCCCGGTGGGTGGACGTCTACGAGACGGCGAACAAGCGCTCGGGCGCGTACTCGGGGGGTACCTACGACTCCCAGCCGTTCATCCTGATGAACTACCAGGACGACATCACCTCGATGTTCACGCTGGCCCACGAGCTCGGCCACTCGATGCACTCCGAGTTCACCAGCGAGCACCAGCCGTACGTCTACTCGAACTACGACATCTTCACGGCGGAGGTGGCCTCGACGGTGAACGAGGCGCTGCTGACCGAGCACCTCCTGGAGACCGTCGAGGACGAGAACTTCCGCCGACACGTCCTCGACGAGTATTTGGAGCGGTTCCGGTCGACGCTGTTCCGGCAGACGATGTTCGCGGAGTTCGAGCACCGCACCCACGAACTGATCGAGGAGGGCGGCGCGCTCACCCCGGACGGGCTCGACGAGCTCTACGGCGACCTGAAGCGGGAGTTCTACGAACCCGCCGAGGTCGACGAGGGGGTCACCCGCGAGTGGATGCGGGTGCCGCACTTCTACTACGGGTTCTACGTCTACCAGTACGCGACGGGCATCTCGGCGGCCAACGCCATCGTCAGAGGGATCCGAGAGGAGGGCGAGCCGGCGGCCGAACGCTACCTCGAGTTCCTCCGACTGGGCTCCCGGGAGTACCCGCTCGACCTCCTGCGACGGGCGGGCGTCGACATGGCCTCACCCGGCCCCGTCGAGGCGGCCGTCGACGCCTACGACGGGCTCGTCGGGGAGTTCGAGTCGCTGAGCTGAACCGGATCGGGACCGGGTGGACACCCGGCGGTAGTGTCGACTCGCTACGGCAACCCAAAAGCACTTCTAAGGTGGCGCGGCTAGGTACGACGACCAGATGTCGCGTAGTCCGTCGCTTCCAGACAGGCCGTCGCTCGACCTCGACCCCGAGATGTCGGAGGACGAGCGGCTGGCCGCCTTACGAGAGCACTTCGTGGACATCGTACAGGTCCACGACGAACTCGCAGACCAGTTGGACGCCGCCCGTGACCGTCGAGGGGAGCTCCGCGAGGAGGTCGATCGGCTCCAGCGCGAGAACGAGGCGCTGAAGACCTCCTCGCTCTACCTCGCCACGGTCGAGGAGGTCACCGTCGAGGAGGACGAGGTGGTGCTCAAACAGCACGGCAACAACCAGGAGGTGCTCACCGACGTCTCGCCGCGGCTCTCCGAGCGTCTCGAGGCCGGCGACCGCGTCGCCATCAACGACTCCTTCGCCGTCCAGAGCCTGCTGGACACCGAGACCGACGCCCGGGCCCAGGCGATGCAGGTCGAGGAGTCGCCGTCCGTCGAGTACGAGGACATCGGCGGGCTCGAGGGGCAGATACGGGAGGTCCGCGAGGCCGTCGAGGCGCCGCTGATGGACCCCGAACGGTTCGCGGCCGTCGGTATCGATCCGCCGACGGGCGTCCTGCTACACGGCCCGCCCGGTACCGGCAAGACGATGCTCGCGAAGGCCGTCGCCAACCAGACCGACACGACGTTCATCAAGATGGCCGGCTCCGAGCTCGTCCAGAAGTTCATCGGTGAGGGCGCCCGGCTCGTCCGCGACCTCTTCGAGCTCGCCGAGGAGCGGGCCCCCGCGATCATCTTCATCGACGAGATCGACGCCATCGCTTCGAAGCGCACCGAGTCCAAGACCTCCGGCGACGCCGAGGTCCAGCGGACGATGATGCAGCTGCTCTCGGAGATGGACGGGTTCGACCAGCGGGGAGACATCTCCATCATCGCCGCCACGAACCGCTTCGACATGCTCGATCGGGCCATCCTCCGGCCCGGCCGGTTCGACCGGCTCATCGAGGTGCCCGAGCCGAACCACGAGGGGCGCCGGGAGATCCTCCGTATCCACACCGCGGACATGGCCGTCGCCGACGACGTCGACATGGACGCCCTGGCCGAGGAGACCGAGGGCTTCTCCGGCGCCGAACTCGAGTCGCTCGCCACCGAGGCCGGGATGTTCGCCATCCGCGACGAGCGGACCGAGGTCCGCATGGTCGACTTCGAGGCGGCGATGGAGAAGATCACCCGCGAGGACTCGCCCGGGACGCCGATCGCCTTCTACTGACCCACCATCTTTTTGCTCGTCGGGTTTCCTCGTTCGCGTCGCTCGCTGCGGGAACCACTCCTCGCAAAAACATGGATGAAAAAGGCCGAGCCTCGCTCCGCTCGGCCCGGTGAAACGCCTCGCTCGCTTCGCTCGCTCGGCGTATGCTTCTGCGGTTGGAGCAGGGGACTCGGGATACGCTGTGGTTCGGGCAGGTGCCAGTATGTAGTGTAGAGGTCGAACAGGACCGACTCATACGGTCGTGCGTAGTCTTTTACCGGCGATAGCCGACCCCGTCCGGGCGAACGACGATACATCGTTACGCACGACCGCTTCACACCGTCGCCAGGAAGTTCTCGATGACGTCGTGACCCACGCCCGTCAGCACCGATTCGGGGTGGAACTGCACGCACTCGATGGGGAATTCGCGGTGTCGGACGCCCATCACGAGGTCCTCGCCCGAGTCGGCCGTCGTCGCCGAGACCTCGAAACAGCCCGGGACCTCCGTGGCGATCAACGAGTGGTAGCGCCCCCCCGTGAACCCCTGGTCGAGCCCCTCGAAGACGCCCTGGCCGTCGTGATCGATGGGGAACGCCTTGCCGTGGATGGGCCGGGGGGCACGACCCACGCTGCCGCCGTACTCGTACACCGCGGCTTCCAGCCCGAGACACACCCCGAGGGTGGGGACGGTGGGCGAAAGCTCCCGGAGGACGTCCATCGTGACGCCGACGTCGCGGTCGTTCTTCGGGTGGCCGGGGCCCGGCGAGATGACGACGGCGTCGGGGTCGAGCGCGCGTATCTCCTCGAGCGACGCGGTGTTCCGGAGCACGCCGGCCACCTCCGTCCCCGGGAGCTGGCTGACGTACTCGACGAGGTTGTAGGTGAACGAGTCGAAGTTGTCGACGAACAGCACCCGCGTCGCGGCCGTGTCGGCGACGGTCATCGGGGCACCTCCCGCTCCTGCTCCTGCTTCTGGTCCTCCTCCGTATCCCGCTCGCGACCCCCCGTCTCCCCCTCGATACGTTCCAGTGCGGCCAGCACCCCGCCCATCTTCTTCTCGGTCTCCTCGTACTCGCTTTCCGGGTCGGAGTCGGCGACGATGCCCGCGCCGGCCTGGACGGTGACCCTATCGTCTCCCTCTCCGGTGTCGCGTTCGACCGTCGCCGTCCGGATGACGATGGCGAAGTCGGCGTCGCCGGTCCAGGAGTAGTAGCCGACGCCGCCGCCGTACACGCCCCGTGGCTCGCGTTCGAGCGCGTCGATGATCTCCATCGCGCGGATCTTCGGCGCCCCCGAGAGGGTGCCGGCGGGGAACGCCGCCCGCGTCGCGTCGAACGCGTCGTATTCGGGGTCGAGCCGGCCCGTCACCGTCGACTCGATGTGCTGGACGTGGCTGTACTTCAGCACGTTCATGAACTCCTCGACGCGGACGCTTCCGGCCTCGCTCACCCGCCGGACGTCGTTGCGTGCGAGGTCGACCAGCATCGTGTGCTCGGCCCGCTCCTTCTCGTCGGCGAGCATCTCGCCGGCCAGCCGGCGGTCCTCGACGGGCGACGTTCCGCGCGAACAGGTCCCCGCGATGGGGTTGGCCATCACCTCCCGCCCGCGCACGGAGACGAGCGTCTCCGGCGAGGCTCCCACGACGGTCAGGTCGTCGTGGGCGAGCAGGTACATGTACGGCGAGGGGTTCACCTCGCGCAGGGCGCGGTAGAACCCCAGCGTGTCGACCTCGCCGCGGAGTTCGCGCTTGCGGGAGATGACCCCCTGATAGATGTCGCCGTCGAGGACGTGCTCCTTCGCCCGGCGGACGGCGTCCTCGTACTCGCCTTTCGGGCCGGCCGTCTCGCGGTGACGGACGAACCCGCCGGTCGCCGGGTCGGTCGCCCCCGACAGGAGCGACTCGACCCGGTCGGCCTCGGCGAGCAGTTCGTCGTACAGTTCGTCCGGGTCGTCGTCCGCGCGGACGACGGGGGTGAACACGAGCGAGACGGTGCCGGCGCCGTCGTCGAACGCGAGGGTACGGGTCGTGAGGACGAACTGCGCGTCGGGGAGCCGCGATTCCGGGCGGTCGAGGCCGACCTCCGCGAGGTGGAGGTCGTAGACGGCGTCGTAGGCGAGGAAGCCGACGAGCCCGCCGTCGAGCGTCTGCCGGTCGGTGTCGGGGAAGTTCCGGCGCGGAATGTCGGGAAGCGCGGCCCGGAGGACGTCGACGGTGTCGTCCCCCTCCGGCTCCCCGGCGCCGCTCCCGACGTCGACGAGGCCCTCGTAACGGGGGTCGAACGTCTCGACGTCGGTCCCGTCGGGGCCGACCGTGACCACTGCCTTGGGGTCGTAGCCGACGAACGAGAAGCGGGCGTGCCTGTCGGCGCCACGGTCGGCCGAGAACGCCCCGTCGGGGTCGCTCGAGGCGACCTTCTCGGCGCTCTCCAGCAGGAACGTGTACGGCGCCCGACCGACGTCGGTCGTCCTGCCGACGAGGGCGGCGTACGCGGCGAGCGGCTCGACGTCGACGTCGAGGTCGACCGCCACCCGGACCGCCGCGGGCGCATCCTCGGTACACTCGCGAAACCCCTCGCGGTCGGTGTCGACCGCCGCTGGATCGGGGGTCACGGTTCGGCCGTCACCTCCTCGTCGGCGTAGTCGCCGGCACGCTTGGCCCGGCTGACGAACGCCCGGACCGCGTCGCGGTCCTTCCGGCCCGGTACCCCGCCCTCGACGCCGCTCGCGACGTCGACCGCGAACGGTCGGACGGTCCGGACCGCCCGGGCGACGTTCGACGGGACCAGTCCGCCCGCGAGGACGACCGGAACGTCGAACGCCTCGACGGCCTCGCGGGTCCGCTCCCAGTCGTGGGTCTCGCCGGTGCCGCCCGCGCCCGCCTCGTCGACAGAGTCGATCACGAGCCCGTCGACGACGTCGGCGTACTCGGGGGCCCGCTCGTGGTCGGTGGCGACGAGCACGTCCCCGTCGAACGCCCCGCGGAGCCGTCCGACCACTTCGGGCGCGAGGTCGCCGTGGACCTGCACCGCGTCGACGCCGACGCGCCCGGCGAGGTCGACGCACTCGGCGGCCGAATCGGGCATCGTCACGAGGACGCTCGTGACGAACGGTGGGACCACCTCGGCGAGTCCCCGGGCGCGTTCGGTCGGGACCTCCCGGGGGGTGTCGACGGCGACGTCCGAGACGATCCCGACCGCGTCGGCGCCGGCCTCGACCGCGACCCCGAGATCCTGGGGGTGGGTCAGCCCGCAGACCTTCACCCGGACGGCGGCGTGGCCGTTCCCGTGCCCGCTCATGCGCCCGAGCGGAGTTCGTCGAGTTTCGCGGCGGCGGCGCCGGAGTCGATTGCCCCGCGGGCGCTGTCGACACCCGCCCCCAGGGAGTCGACCTCGCCGGAGACGTAGATGGCCGCACCGGCGTTGGCGAGGATGATGTCCCGTTTCGGTCCCCGCACGTCGCCCTCGACGATACCGCGCAGGTCGGTCGCGTTCTCCACGGGGGGCCCGCCGGCGACCTCGGCGACGGGGGCCGAGTCGAGCCCGAGGTCCGCGGGAGTGATGGTGAACTCGGTGACCTCGTCGCCGTGGGTCTCGGCGGCGACCGTCTCGCCGTGGAGGGCGATCTCGTCCATCCCGGCGCCGTGGACCACGAGCGCCCGGTCGACGTCCATCCGGGCGAGCGCGCGGGCCATCACCGGGACGAGATCGGGGTCGTACACCCCGACGACCTGCGCGTCCGCGCCGGCCGGGTTGGTGAGCGGCCCGAGGATGTTGAACACCGTCCGAATCCCGAGCTCCTTGCGCGGGCCGATGACGGCCTTCATGGCGGGGTGGAACACGGGCGCGAGCATGAAGCCGATGCCGTCGCGCTCGATGGCCCGCTCGACCGCGTCGGGCTCGGCGTCGACGTTCACCCCCACCTCCTCCAGTACGTCGGCGCTCCCCGAGGAGGAGGAGACCGAGTAGTTACCGTGCTTGGCGACGGGAACGCCCGCGCCGCCGACGACGATGGCGCTCGTCGTCGAGACGTTGATAGTGTCGTGGTCGTCGCCCCCGGTCCCGCAGGTGTCGACCAGCGGCGTCCGGTCCGGGTGGATGGTCCGTGCGGCCGCGCGCATCCCCTCGGCGAGGCCCGCGATCTCGGCTTCCGTCTCCCCTTTCGCACGGAGCGCGGCCAGCAGCGCGCCGATCTGGGCCTCCGTCGCCTCCTCGAACACGAGTCGGGCGGCCTCGCGGGCCTCCGACTGGCTCAGGTCCTCTCCCTCGGTCACCCGCTCGATGTAGTTCTGCATGGTGTGTGATGTACGAGTTCGTGCTATGATGTTCAAATGAGTACATTGACTTAAGCGTGTCGCCCTCGAGCCGGGCGTCGGTACACAGGGGGGAACTGAGAGCCCCCGGACGGGGGGGCATTCCGAAACCTTCAAACCTCAGTCGGGGATACGGTAGCGTGCAAGGGTTCGTGGTCTAGACCGGTTATGACACCTCCTTGACATGGAGGAGGCCGGCGGTTCAAATCCGCCCGAACCCATCCTCTTATAACGGTTTTCTCGCCGAGCACCGCGAGTCGCGTAGCGTTATCTGTCGGATTGAGGCAGGTGTTCGACGGTGAGCCGCGTCGTCTACGTGGAGCCCCCGATCTGCGAGTTCTGCGGGTGCTACATCGAGGACGAGGACGCTCCGTGTCCTGCTCGTGACGAGGGGAGGTGTTACCCGTGGCGGACGTTGCCTGGGAGCGCCTGTTCGAAGGGCTCGACGGTGACTCCCCGGCACTGGGGCAGGTATCCGAGGCGCTTGTCGATGCCACCGACACGTCTGTCTCCCGGGCGTACGAACGCGCGGAGGCGGCTCTCGACGCCGGTGAACTCGTCAAGGAAGACACCGGTGGGATGTTCCCAGGGGTTACGGTCGTCTCCCAGGAACCGGCCGCATTCCCCGTGCAGGAGGACGGTGCTCCGAATCAAAACCCCACCCTACGGCCCGAAAGGAGGCCTCCTCGACCGCAGAGGCCTACGCCAACACGGATTTCACTGAAGCAGAGCCGAACACCTATCCCCCCGAGCTGCTCGCCCGCAGCCAGTGGATGGGCCGGCGGGGAAAACTCCCCTTCGTGCCGTGGACCGATCGCCACCACCCCGAGGCAGCCGAGGACAAAGACGCACGGTACAAGTGGGGGCCCTCGGAGAACTCTACCGTCGGACAGAGGCTTTGATAGGTTCGACTGGTGGCGTATCCTCGGTCGAGAGTATCGACCGTTCTGTCCGACGGTATATGTCAACGGCGAGACCGTCGGGCTGGCCGAGGACGATCCCCGGCTCGGAGCTTCTCGTCCTCCCGGACCCGGGTGTAGAGGACGCCGAAGTGTATCTTATGCACCCCGGGACCCGCAACGCTCCGGTCCCGTTCGGACGCAGTCGTCGTGTCGAGGTACCATGTCGCGGGGCCGTACAGCCAGGGCGGGTATAGCCGCTCGGGCGCCGAGGACGGGTCGGATCCGAGCCGCCGCGTGGTAGCCCCCGGAGGCGACCGGCCGTTACGGGAACGCCGGACCGACGTCCGGTGTCGGGATCCCGTCGAGGTGGGGATCGAGTTCGAGGTAGTCCCGCACCGCGCGCACGAAGTTCGTCGCGGCGATACCGGACTGCTCGTGGATCCCGAGTATCTCCCCGACCCGGCCGCTGTCGATGGTCCCGTCCTCGATCAGCGGCCAGCACGCGACGGCCTCGGCGAGGGTTCGCGTCCCGTATCGCTGGACGAACCCCCTGGCCGCGTAGTTCTCGAGCTGGACGGCCAGCACGGCGGCCACGCCGGGCGTGACGTGAACGCCCTCGACGGACTCGTGGATCGCCTCGACCCCGTATCCCGCGTCGGTCCACTCTACGAGCCCGTGTGCCTCGAGCCGGTTCGCGGCCAGACGGGCCTGTCGCTCGTTGACGTCGACAGTCTCCACGTAGTCCTCGACCGTCGCCGGCTGGTACCTGTAGAGCCAGGCGTACGCGTGGCTCGCCTCCGGATCGTCGAGCAGGAGATCTCCGGGGGTTCGGATGCGCTCGGACCGCAGTCTGGACTCGCCGAGGGGCATACCCGCTGTTCGGTACGGGCAGTTATAGCGTGCCGGGAGCCGGCGGATGCTTCGGCTTCTGCCGCCAGCGTCGCGTCCCCGGTCGCACCCCTCGTCGTCATCGGGGCAGCGGGTCATCGGCGTTGTCGGGAGACGAGGTCCCTACCTCGGAACTCCCTCGGTGATGCTGACCGGCCCGTTCCCGACCTCCACGAGGACGGTGTGCTCCGGCCGCCGGCCGACCCGGCAGTGTCCGGCCCACAGCCGGAGGCCGTCGAGTTCCACCTCGACGTCGTGCTCGCCGGGCGGGAGGGCGTCGGTGTATGTCTCGCGGGCGTCGTAGTTGCGGAGGTGGACCTCCTCGCTCCCGACGGTCCGTGCCGTCTCGTCCGAACGTGTCGCTGCCATCTCTCTCATACGCGACCGTCCTGCAGCCACCGATAAAGGGACCGTGAATGCTCAAACCGCCAGTTTAGTGACGGTATCCCTCCCGTTCATCCGATGTAGTCGAACAGGTGCCCGGCGACGTTCCGGAGCTGTATCTGCTCGGTCCCCTCGGTGATCCGGTAGCGGCGGTGGTGCCGGTAGACGTGCTCGAACGGTTTCGCCCGGCTGTAGCCCATCCCGCCGTGGACCTGCATCGCCCAGTCCGCGGCCTCGCAGGCGAGCCGGTTGGCCCGGTAGTTCGCCATCGAGACCCGCTCGCTGATCGCGAGCTGGTCCCCCCGATCGAGCATCCACGCGGTCTTGCGGACCAGCCCCCGGAGCATCTCCGCCTCGGTGTGGAGGTCGGCCGTCGGGAACTGGATGGCCTGTCGCCGGGCGAGTTCTGTCCCCCAGGTCTCCCGCTCGCGGGCGTAGCGCGCGGTCTCGTCGATGCAGAACTGTGCGGCCCCGAGCGAGGAGGCTGCCTGCCGGATGCGCCCCTCCTGGACGAAGTCCTGTGCCTGCCGGAGCCCCGCACCGACCTCGCCGACGACCGCGCTCTCGGGCACGCGAACCCCGTCGAGGACGAGCTCGGCGTGGTCGGTCGGCATGTTGAACGTCCAGTGGTAGTAGGGGACCTCCAGCCCCTCCGTGTCCGTGGGGACGAGAAACCCCGTGATGCCCTCGTGGTCGCCGTCCTCACCGGATGTGCGGGCGAACACCTGGACGACGTCGGCGCGATCCATCCCCGTGACCCAGCGCTTGCGCCCGTCGATGACCCACTCGCCGCCCTCCTTTCGAGCTGTCGTGTCCATGTGGGTCGCGTCGCTCCCGTGCTCGGGTTCGGTGAGCCCGAACGCCCCGACGACCTCGTCCGAGAGCATCCCCTCCAGATACCGCCCGCGCTGTTCCTCGCTCCCGTACCGGTGTACCAGCCGCGCCATGGAGTGGTTGCCGACTACCGACGCCTCGAACGAGAGGACGTTGTGTAGCCCCGGTCCGCGGGCCGCCAGGTGCTCGCGGACGAGGGCCATCGTCAGGTGGCTCGCGTCCCGGCCGCCGAGCTCCTCGGGGAGGAGGAGCCGGTGGAACCCCGCCGCCTCGGCCCGATCTCGCATCTCGTCTACGAGCGCGAGCCACTCGGCCGTGGGGGTACCGTCCTCCCAGTTCGTCCGCGTGGCCTCCCGACGGTGGTCGAAGAACTCGGGGTGGTCGGCTTCGAGCGGTGCGATCTCGTCGTCGACGAACGCGTCGAGGTCGTCGAGCAGCCGTCCGGTCTCCTCCGGGACACGGAAGTCCATACCCGGAGGTGACACAGCGGGACCCTAAATCGACCGCCGGGTCGGAATCGACCGCTATTGAGTCACTCCTCGAACGGCTTCCTCGCGCTGGTCGTCGAGGCCGACGTCGATACGGTCGTGCGTACCTATTTTCGGCCCGCTATCGGACCGGAGCTGACTCGTCCGTCGGGACGCGAGGTACGTGACGCTATGTCGGTAACGAATTACGCACGACCGTCAAAACCGTGACGCGTGAACTCTCGGCAGCCGGTGGCCCGATCTAGTCCGAGATCGAGTCGCCGCTGGGCGCGACCGGCCGCGTCTGCGGTCTACGTCGAGGACCCCTTCGGCTACCGGATCGAGCTGAAGACGGGCACCGACTGATACGGACGGAGGTGGGGACCGGGCGGGGCGTGCTCACCGTGGCCGGAGTTCGACCGACGGGTCGTCGACGAAGTGCGTCGCGTCGCCCTCCCAGATGACGCTCGTGCCGACGGCGACGTGGAGCGTGTCGGACGGGAGCTCCGGGGTCGTCCACTCGAAGGCGTACTCCCGCCAGCCCTCGGCGTCGCCCGGATGGCGCTCGGCTACCGCGTGTGGACGGCGGCCCGACCCGCTCTCCGGTCGAGGTAACCGAAAGCGCTAATCGAGTCCGAACGAACGTCCCGACGAATGCCCGACCGCATCCCGCTGTTCGAGATCGCCTGGGACGAGCAGGACGTCCTGAACGCCGTCGAGTCCATCGGCCGCGGGAGCTACTGGGCGAAGGGCCCGTTCGTCGAGAGGTTCGAGACCGGGCTGGAGGCGTACCTCGGCATCGAGCACGCCGTCGTCGTCAACTCCGGCACGACGGCGCTCGTCGCGGCGTTCCGGGCCGCCGGGGTGGGTCCCGGCGACGAGGTGGTCGTCCCCTCCTTTACGTTCATCGCGACGGCCAACGCGGTCCGGCTGGTCGGTGCCGAGCCCGTCTTCGCCGACGTGGAGCCCGACACCTACGGCCTCGATCCGGAGTCGGTCGAGGAGCGGGTGACCGACCGGACGGCCGCCGTGGTCCCGGTCCACCTTTACGGCTCCCCCTGTCGCATCGAGGCGCTCGTGGAGGTCGCCGAACGACACGATCTCGCGGTGATCGAGGACGCCGCCGAGGCGTTCGGTGCCACTCACGACGGGGCGTGCGTGGGGACGTTCGGCGACGCGGGGGTGCTCTCGTTCTGTCAGAACAAGGTGCTCGTCACCGGCGAGGGTGGGGCGGTCCTCACCGACGACGACGACCTCGCGGCCGAACTCCGGCTCTACCGCTCGCACGGACGTACCCCCGGCGACTACTTCGAGGAGGTCGGCTCGGGGGAGTACCTCGCGCTCGGGACGAACGTCCGGATGTCGGACCTGACCGCGGCGGTCGGCTGTGCGCAGCTGGGGAAGGTCGACGACCTGATCACCGGACGACGCGCCGCCGCCGAGCGGATGAACGACGGGCTCGCCGGCGTCCAGGGGGTCCGGGTCCCCCACCCCCCCGAGGGCGGGACCCACGTCTACCAGCTCTACACCGTCGAGTTCGACCCCGACGTCGACCG
This sequence comes from Haloarculaceae archaeon, assembly GCA_036625905.1. Lineage (GTDB taxonomy): Archaea > Halobacteriota > Halobacteria > Halobacteriales > Haloarculaceae > Salinirubellus. The sequence continues at coordinate 22,937 of JAZKST010000033.1, read as the reverse complement.
GTCGACCGTGATCGAGGCGCTCGAGGAGCGCGGCGTCTCCTCGAAGATCTACTGGGACACGCCGGTCCACCGCACTCGGTACTACCGGGAGACCGCCGAGGGGCCGTCCCCCGGACTCCCGACGACGGCGTCGGTGGTCGACCGGGTGCTGTCGCTCCCGATGTACCCCGAACTGTCGCCGGCAGCGACCGACCGGATCGTCGCGGCCGTCCGCGAGGGCGTCGAGCGGGCGCGGTGAGCCACCCGGTCGGTCACCGATGATTCCGAACTATTGATGGGCGACCGGTATCAACCCTCAGCTCGATAACATCGATGACCTCCGAGAACGAGACACGTTCGCCGTCGGCCGGAGGGGACCGGTAGCCGAGGATGGGCAGCGAGAGCCGTCGTGCCCTGTGGAGCGTCGCGAAGTTCGCCCCGAAGCGGTCCGCGCTCATACTGGCCCTGAGCATCGTCGCCGCCGGGCTGGAGGGGCTCGGGCTGGGGTTCATCCTCCCTATCGTCGAGCTCGCCCGCCCGGGGGGGACCTCCCCGGAGGAGGCGTCGGGCCTGCTCGGGGTGTTCGTCCGCATCTACGAGACGCTGGGACTCCCGTTCGTCCTGGAGTACGTCATCCTGGGGGTCGTCGTCGCGATGGGGCTCCGGTTCCTGACGAGCTTCGCGGTGGGCTGGCTCCGGGTCGACCTCCGGAACGACTACGCTCGTGCGCTGAAGACCGAGGCCTTCGACGCGGCGCTCGACGCGCGAGTCGCGTACTTCGACCGGGAGGGCTCCGACGACATCCTCAACGCGATCATCACGCAGGCGTCGTACGCGAGCCGCGTCATCACGCGCGCCGTCCAGTTCCTGGAGACGGCGCTCGTCGCCGCCATATACCTCGGTGTCGCGCTCTACCTCGCGCCGCTCCTGACCGGGCTCTCGCTCGTCCTCCTGGGACTCATCACCTACATCGTCCGGTTCGTCGTCGAACCGGGATACGTCGTCGGCGACAGGGTCGCCGAGGCCAACGAGGAGGTCCAGACCGCCGTCCAGGCCGGGACACAGGGTATACGCGACGTCAAGACGTTCGGCGTCACCGACGAGCTGTTCGAGGACTTCAAGCGGTCGATCGACAAGCTGGTCCGCGCCTCCGTCACCATGCGACGCAACCAGGAGGGGATCAACAACTTCTACCAGTTCACGAGCGCGGTGACGGTGTTCGTCCTGATCTACTTCGCGCTGACGTTCACGTCGCTCTCGTTCGGCGAACTCGGCGTCTTCCTGTTCGCCATGTTCCGGCTTGCCCCCCAGGTCAGCACGCTCAACGACATCTACTACGCGCTGGAGGGCGACCTGCCACACCTCGTCCGGACCCAGCGGTTCGCCGACCGGCTCGACCGACACAGCGAGCCGGACTCGGCGGAGCGAGCCGTCCCGGAGACCGTCGACAGCGTCGCGTTCGACGACGTGACGTTCGGCTACAGCGAGGAGGAGGGACCGATCCTGCGCGACGTCTCCTTCGAGGTCGAGCGCGACGAATTCGTCGCGTTCGTCGGCCAGTCGGGGGCGGGCAAGTCGACCATCGTCTCGCTCGTCCCGCGGATGTACGAGCCGGACGAGGGGCGGATACTCGCGGACGGGACCCCCGTGGACGAGTTCGACGTCGACGAGTGGCGCGAGCACGTCTCGATCGTCCGCCAGGACCCGTACATCTTCAACGACACCCTCCGGTACAACGTGGGGCTCGCCGACAGGGACGCCACCGACGAGGAGGTCGAGCGCGTCTGCGAGATCGCCCACGTCACCGAGTTCCTCGACGAGCTCCCGGACGGCTACGACACGGTGCTCGGCGACGACGGGGTCCGGCTCTCGGGGGGCCAGCAGCAGCGCGTCGCGCTCGCGCGGGCGCTGCTGAAGGACGCCGACGTCCTCCTGCTGGACGAGGCGACGAGCGACCTCGACAGCAACATCGAGCGGGACGTGCAGGCGGCCATCGAGTCGATGGACCGGGACTACGCGCTGGTCGCCATCGCCCACCGGCTCTCGACGGTGAAGAACGCCGACCGCATCTACACGGTCGAGAACGGACGTATCACGGACGTCGGCGCGCACGACGAGCTCCTCGCCGACGACGGGCTGTACGCGGAGCTGTACGCGACACAGCGGAGCGAGGCCTGATAGGGTCGTGCGTAACCATTTTCGGCAGGTCCGTGGACCCCGGGCGTCCCGATGGCTGAAACGAGGGCGTCCGAACGCCCCGGCTGCAACGAATTACGCACGACCCTATGACTCCCCCACCCGACCCGGGTCCTGAAGACGAGCCTGGTCCCGACGCCGACCGGCGGTCGGGCGCGGTCGACGAACTCGAGCCTCTGGGACGAGGCGGGCGGCCACGTGTTCAACCACTCCAGCTGGCCCGGCAGGCTCGCCAGCACGGGCTACCTGCTCGCCGGCGAGAAGTGGATGTCACGACACGTCCGGCAGGTCCCGTCGAAGCTCCCGACCGCCGCGAAGGGCCACCTCCGGTCCGAGCGGACGTTCGGCACGCCCGGGTTCCCGAAGGCGACCGCCCGCGAGGCGGTCGAGTGACGGCTGGAGCAGCTGGACTACCGGTAGCCCGGGATGCCGTTCCCTCCACGATAGAGGAGAAAGTGACTTACTCCTCTCCCCGTTCGGACCGGATATGGGTTCGTTGACGGACCGGAGCGTCCTGGTCACGGGGGGATGTGGGTCGATCGGCCGGCGGCTCGTCGAGCGCATCCTCGACGAGGAGCCGGCGGTCGTCCGGGTGCTCGACACCGACGAGGCGGGGCTGTTCGACCTCCAGGAGGAGTACGGCAAGGAGGGTCGGCTGCGCTACCTCCTGGGGAGCGTCCGCGACCGCGACCGGCTCTCGATGGCCATCGAGGACATCGACGTGGTGTTTCACGCCGCCGCGCTGAAACACGTCGAACTCACCGAGTACAACCCCTTCGAGGCCGTCCGGACGAACGTCCAGGGGACACAGAACCTCGTCCGGATGGCGGTCGAGGAGGAGGTGGACTCGTTCGTCAACGTCAGCACTGACAAGGCCTCGAACCCGGTGTCGGTGATGGGCGCGACGAAGCTCCTCTCCGAGCGGCTCGTCATCGCCGCGAACGCCTACAAGGGCTCGAAGGACACCCGTTTCGGCTGTGTCAGGTTCGGGAACGTCCTCGGGTCGAGCGGCTCGGTCGTCCCCCTGTTCATGGACCAGCTTCGCGAGGGCGGACCGGTGACAGTCACGGACCCGGAGATGACCCGGTTCGTCATGCCGATCGAGGAGGCCGTCGACCTCGTCCTCGAGGCACACGACCGGATGACGAGCGGCGAGGTGTTCGTCCTCAAGATGCCCGCCTTCCGGGTCGGCGACCTCGCCGCGGCGATGATCGAGCACTACGCGCCGGCGTTCGGCTACGACCCCGAGGAGGTCGAGGTCGAGGTCGTCGGCGCCCGGCCGGCCGAACGGATCCACGAAAAACTCGTCTCCGCCGACGAGGCCCTGCAGGCCCGGGAGCTCGAGGACATGTACGTCATCCTCCCGCAGATCGACGTGCCCGGCTACCGGGCGACGAACTACAGCGAGTTCGCACCCATCGACCGGGAGTACACGTCGGCCGACCAGGAGCTGCTCTCGAGCGAGGAGATCCTGCAGATGATCGAGTCGACCGACGCCGTCTGCGTCGATCGGGGCTGCTGAGTTCCTCGAAGGAACCCGAGGCGTCCAGCACGTTCATACCTCGCGCGACGAGTGTACCGGTATGAACGCGAGCGGCGACCGCGACCGACGCCGCGTGCTCGTCCTGACCGGAACCCGGGCGGAGTACGGCCTCCTGAAGTCCTCGATGGCGGCGATACGCGACCACGAGGCGCTCACGCTCCAGGTCGTCGCGACCGGGATGCATCTCTCCCCGCGCCACGGGATGACCGTCGAGGAGGTCCGCGAGGACGGGTTCGCCGTCGACCGGACGGTGCTGATGCAGGTAGAGGGGGACACGGGCCGGGCGATGGCGAAGTCCCTCGGTCTCGGGGTCGCGGGGCTCGCCGAGGCGTTCGAGAGCCTCGACCCCGACGTCGTGCTCCTGCTGGGCGACCGCGACGAGGCGCTGGCGGGCGCGCTCGCCGCCTCACACACCAACGTCCCCGTCGCCCACGTCCACGGCGGCGACGCGATGCACGGAGCCACCATCGACGACAGCATCCGCCACGCCATCACGAGGTTCGCCCACCTCCACTTCCCCGCCTCCGAGCAGAGCGCGGAACGGATCCGCCGGATGGGCGAGGAGCCGTGGCGGATCACCACGGTCGGCGCACCCGGGCTCGACGACGTCCTGGCCGGGGAGTACGAGGACCCCGACGCGGTGCTCGAACGCTACGACATCGACCCGGACCGTCCGTTCGTTCTGGTCGTCCAGCACCCCGTCACGACGGAACCGAAACGTGCCGGCGAGCAGATGGCGACGACCCTGGACGCCGTGGGGTCGTTCGACGCCGAGATCGTCCTGATCTACCCCAACGCCGACGCGGGCGGGGACGCCATGATCGACGTCGTCCGGTCCCGCGAGTCCGACGGGTCGGTCCGGACGTTCCGGAGCCTCCCGCGCCGGGAGTACCTCGGCCTGATGGCCGCCGCCGACGCGATGGTCGGGAACTCCTCCAGCGGGGTCATCGAGGCGCCGTCGTTCGGCCTCCCGGTAGTCGACGTCGGACCGCGGCAGGAGGGCCGCGAGCGGGCCGAGAACACGGTGTCCGTCCCCCACGACGAGGCGGCGATACGGGACGCGCTCGACCGGTGTCTCTCCGACGAGGCGTTCCGGGACCGCGCCGCGAACACCGACAACCCGTACGATCACGGCGGCGCCGGCGAGCGGATCCGCGACCGACTCCACGAGGTTGCCCTCGACGAGCGCCTGCTGCGAAAGCGGCTGACCTACTGATACGGACCGTCGTAACGACGAGGAAGAAGCGAACGCGGTCTTCGACGGACGCGGGACGCCGAAGGAACTACCTCCCTCGGGGCCGACCTCACGGGACGGGAGGACGCCAGGATGCGAGTGATATACGGCGCCGGCGACCAGGGACGGGTCGTCGCCGACATACTCCGGGCGGACCCCCCGCTCGAGGAGCTGGTGTTCGTCGACGACGACCCCTCGACGCACGGGACCGACGTGGGCGGTATTCCCGTCGTCGGCGGGTTCGAGGACGACCCCGTCGAGGACGGGAGCGAGTGGCTGGTAGCCTACGGCGGACGGGGCGCCCGCCTCGACATGGCCGACCGGGTTCGACGCGACGGGTACGGGTTCTTCGACGCCCTCCACCCCTCGGCCACGGTCTCTCCGGCCGCGGACCTCGGGACGGGCGTGACCGTGAACGCCGAGTCGTACGTCGGCCCGGGGGCCAGCCTCGCCGACCACGTCCTCGTCGACAGCTGCGCGAACGTCTCCCACGACGTCCGGCTTGCGGAGGGTGCGACGGTGACCCCGAACGCGACCCTGGCCGGGAGTGTCACGGTCGGCAGGGACGCCTACCTCGGTCCCGGCGCGACGGTGCTCAGGGGACGGTCCGTGGGCGCCGGTGCCGTCGTCGGCGCCGGTGCCGTCGTGACCGACGACGTCCCCGCGGACACCACCGTGATGGGGGTGCCGGCCCGTCCGCGCGACGGCGACTGATACGGACGGTCGTGGTCTTTGACCGGTGACCACCGACCCCGTCCGAGTGGCCACCGGTACATCGGTACGACCGTCCGCATGACGACCCGTCGGCGATGTCCGCGCCTGTCAGTCGAGGTCCGCGTCGACGGCCTCCCCGGTGATCGCCCCCCGGGCGGGGACGTCCTCGGCCGCGACCGAGCCGACCACCCGGTCGAGGTGGCGCGGCGACAGCCCGTCGCCCGGCCTCACGATATCGACATCGGACCGTTCGATAGTCGTCCCGGCAGCGATGTCCACCGCCGCGTGGAGGCTCTTGCGGGCCGCCGTCCTGTTCTCCAGTTCGACGTCGGTCGGTCGCTTCTCCGGGCTCCCGCGTGCCCGGGCGGCCGCCCGGACCAGCTCGACCGCGCGGGCCAGTTCGTCCGGTTCGAGCGACGCCTCGTGGTCCGGGCCGGGGAGCGTCGAGTCCAGCGTGAAGTGCTTCTCGACGACGCACGCGCCGGCCGCGACGGCGAACCCGGGGGTCTCCGGGAGCGTGGTGTGGTCGGAGTAGCCGACCGGCTCCTCGAGTTCGTCGGCCATCCGCTCCATCGCCCGGAGGTTCACGTCTTCCAGCGAGCAGGGGTACGCCGACGTGCAGTGGAGGAAGACCACCTCCGCGTCCGGGTCGACGTCGCGGATGGCCGCTCGAGCATCGTGGACCTCCGCCATCGTCCCCATGCCCGTGCTGACGATCATCGGTAGCGCGAGCCCGGCGACGTGTTCGAGCAGGGGGTGGTTGTCGAGCTCCCCCGAGCCGATCTTGATCGCCGGGAGGCCCAGCTCGGCGAGCATGTCGGCGCTCTCGGGATCGAACGGCGTCGAGAGGAACGTGATCCCCCGCTCCGCACACCGGTCGAGGAGCCGCTCGTGGGCCTCGCGGCCCAGTTCGTACCGCTTTAGCATCTCGTACTGGGTCCCCTCGCCGGTCGTCTCGGTCTGGTAGTCCGCCTTCGCCGCGTCGGGGGTGACCAGCCGGTCGGCGCTGAACGTCTGGAACTTCACCGCGTCCGCGCCCGTCTCGGCCGCGGCGTCGACCAGCTCCTCCGCCCTGTCGAGGTCGCCGTCGTGGTTGACGCCCGCCTCGGCGATGAAGTACGGGGGGGCGTCGGGACCGACCGGGGCTCCGTCGATGCGCACGGTCCTATCTACGACGCCGGGACCATAAGTCCGGACGCTCGCGCGTCGCAGGTACGGCCCTCACAGGGGGTCCTCGACGGTCCGCTCGTCCAGACACGGGACGTACGACGGCGTCACGGACTCGTAGGTCACGCCGCGCTCCTCGCCGAGCGCGATCAGCTCGGTCAGCGTCTCCACGTGCTGCCGGTAGTAGTCCGTGTATACCCTGTCCCGGAAGAACGCCGGGTGGGTCTCGAACGCGGTGTTCATCAGGTCGTCGTCGTACTGGCCGACGTCGCTGTGCTCCCAGAAGTACGACTCGTCCTCCTCCCGCCCGTCCGCACCGACGATCCGGACGGTGTCCGTCAGCCCCGAGGCGACCGGCAGCATCAGCTTCGTCATGATGTTCGACGTCTCCAGCGTCTCCAGGCTGTCGGCGGTCGGGAACCGGAACCCCTCCCGAACCGAGCGGAGCCCGACGGTCCGGTCGGCCAGGTCCGGGTAGTGTCCGACGAGGAGCCCACGGTACTCCTCGGGGAGGACCACGACCACGTCGTACTCGCGCACCGCCCTGACGGCGTCCTCGCGAAAGCGGGCCGCGTACCGACTCGGTCCGAAGTGGAACACCGGATCGGCGAACGTCAACACGTCCGGCTCCAGGTGCTCGAGGAGGTCGTCGTTCCGGACGATGCTGTTGCAGATGACCGAGAGCGCGTCCCCGGGGATCTCGCGTTCGAACACGCGGTCGAGGCTCGGTCCCGTCCCGAACACGTACGACTCGTCGGTCCCCTCGGCGCGGTCCTCGAGCCGCGCGTACACCTCCCGGGAGTGATCGGTGAGTCCGCGCCGTGCCGCGTGGCTCGTCCGCGCCCAGTTGAGCGATTCGTCGGTCGAGTAGAACGACGGATCGACGATCTTGACGTTGGCCGCGTTCCGGAGCGCCGGCACCGAGAGGCGCGCGTTCGCGTCCCACACGAGCAGCCGGTCGGCCGTCGCCGCCCGCGCCCGCAGCGTCGACCGGTCCACGTTCTCGACGGGGAGGTGGTCGGTTTCGAAGGGCTCCTGGGCCGCCGGCACGTGATCGGCCGCCGCGGCGACCTCCCCGTCTACGCTCGCGGTCAGGTCGAGTTCCCCGACCGAGCCCTCGGGGAGGTACCACCCGAGCCGGTTCAGGGTGTCACCGAACGCCGCCGCCGAGTCGAACGTCGGATAGACGACGAGGTCGCGCACTGACTCCCGCTCGGAGACCCAGGGGGCCTTCCGGGCGAACCGCATGAACCCGCGGGAGTTGATCCGCCGGAGCCCGATGCGAAGGCGGTCCCTCGATGCGGTCGCGATCGAAGACTTCACGTCGGCTGGTTCCTGGGCGCGTATTTAGTAATTATCGTCGCGTACCTCGGAAACGGTGCCGGAGACCGACGAACCGATCCCACCAGCTACAGGGGGCTCCAGTGAAGGTCGCGATGGCCGGCCCCTTGGTTTCCCGACCCATCCCGGTCCCTCGTCGGGTCATTGCGACGCCTTGATGTGCTTGTCGCGCTCGGACCGCTGGGTCACCAGTTCGACTTCGTACCCGTGCTCGCGAAGCGTGGCGTATATGCCCCCCTCCGAGGCTCCGAAATCGTCGATAGACGGACTCATGCCGTCGTTCGGAAGATGTATCTCGCAGAAGACAGTCCTGATGCTCCCCCGTGACAGGGCCGTCTCCAGCCCCTTCAGGACCTCGTGCTCCGCCCCTTCGACGTCGATCTTGACCACAGTCGGTTCGAACTCCGGATACTGCCGCATCATCGAGTCGCCGGTCTCCATCGGGACGCTCACGGATTCGACCCGCTCGTACTCCGGGACCTGACGGTCGTCTACGACAGCACCGGAGGACGAATACGCCTCCTCGGGCATCTCCGTCACGAACTCTACGGGTTCGCTGGCGTCCCCGAGCGCTACCTGGAACGTCCGGCGTGGGAACTCGCCCGAGAGGTCACGGATCCGGGACGCACACTTCTCGTGAAACTGTGGGTTCGGTTCGAACGCCACGATTCCGGCCGGGTGACACGCCGTCGAAACCACTCTCGAGTACCGGGCGTTCATCGCCCCGACGTCCCAGAAGATGTCACCGTCCTCGACGGTCCGAAAGACCGCCGCCGAAAGCTCAGGTTCCGTCGAGTCGGGATAGGGGGACCCCCACAGTCTGAACTCCGCCTGCCTGTAGACCCGCTCCGGGAGGGGGAGCTTTGCGAGCTCCCTGGAGAGATACTCCTTGGCTGTCCGTTTCACAGGATGATTTCCCAGGGGTCGGAAAAAAGTACTCGCGTTCACACCAAACACGAACGTCTCGGATCGTTCGTGCCGAGACGAGGGACCGATCACCTCCCAGCGAGCGTGGGTCCCGATCGAACGACGGACCCACGCGGTGGGTGATCACGGACCGAAGACGACGATACGGCAGCCGTCGGCCTCCCAACTGTTATTGCTCCCATCGACACGCCTCGCAACGGATGAGACGGGGGAAACAACTGCTCTCCGGGCTGGGCCACACCGTCAGGAACCGGTACGGATATGACGGCGTCGTCGTCACCGACGAGGCGGAGTTCGAGTTCCTTCTCCAGCAGTCCGCCCGGGACGGCGACCGATATGGGACTTCCGGCGCACGATGGCCGCTCGTCATCGAGACGAACAGGACCGCGGACGCCGCCGAGATGGGGTGGCGTTCGTCGACGGCCTCCAGCACGGGTGCCTCCCGGTCCCGGCTGGTTCGCCAATCGCGGACGCAGGGTATCGGTCGACGAGGTGATAAGGGGGATATATACCCCCGGTCGTCGATGAGCCGGACCGAGATTCTCATGTGCGCATCGGTAAGTGTAGTGATGCCCGGACGGAACGACGGTCACGGCGGCGACTTCCTCCGTCGTCTCCGGATCGCCATCGATACGATCGACCAGCTCGCCGGGCGAACCGATACCACGACCGAAGTGGTACTCGTGGAATGGAATCCGCCCACCGATCGACCGGGCCTGGCGGAGGTCCTCGAACCACCCACCTGCGAGCAGTGCGAGATCCGGGTCGTCACCGTCTCGGAGGACCACCACGAGCGGTTCCCGAACTCCGAGCGCACGCCGCTGTTCCAGGAGATCGGCAAGAACGTCGGGATCCGCCGGGCCACCGGGCAGTCGGTCCTGGCGACGAACGCGGACGTCGTCCTCAACGAGGAGATGATACGGTTCATCGGGAGTTCCGAGATCGCTTCCGGGGCTTTCTACCGGGCCTCTCGCCACGATGTGGACGTCGAGATTCCGCTCGAGGCGTCCGTGGACGAGCGGCTCGAGTTCTGCCGGCGGAACGTCGCGGAAGTCCGGGCGATGAACGGACCCATCCCGCAGGAGCTCCGGGCGAAGGTTCGGGACCTCCTCAACAACGTTTCGAGGTACCGGGCCGAGGCGGAGGCCCGAGTGCGACCCGGGGTGGTGGCCGACCCGCGCTCGTTCGAACACCTCCACACCTTCGCGGCGGGGGACTTCCTGTTGATGACGCCGGACGGCTGGGAGGCGGTGAGGGGATTCCCGGAGTACGGGTGGCATCTGTACGTGGACTCGTACGCCTGTGCCATCGCTGTCGCCAGGGGGCTGCGTCAGGAGATCGTCCGCCCGCCGCCGCGGATCTACCACCAGATGCACGACCGATCCGGGTCCAGCAACAGGTACTCCGCGACCCGGGAGCGGTACGTCTCCGAGTGTAGCGAGCTGATCGCCTCCAGGGACGAGGCGACGGTCCGCGAGGCCGCCAACGACGACTCCTGGGGACTCGGCGACGAGAAACTGCCCGAGGTGACGCTCGGTTCCTGACGGACTCCCGGACGTCCGGTCGACGGGCCAGGGGCGACTAACGAAAGCACAATATATTACATCCCCCTTGAACACGATGGAACAATGAAGATGGCTGCCGTCATCCCGGCGCGGATGGCATCCTCCCGGTACCCGGGGAAACCCCTCGCTGACATCCACGGGATGTCGATGGTCGAGCACGTGTATCGGCGGACCGTGATGAGCGAGGCCGTCGACGAGACGTACGTCGCGACGCCGGACGAGGAGATACGCGAGGAGACCGAGTCGTTCGGCGGCGAGGCGATCATGACCGGGCCGCACACCCGCGCGACCGACCGGGTCGCCGAGGCCGCCGAGCACCTGGAAGCGGAGGTGGTCATCGTGATGCAGGGCGACGAGCCGCTCGTCTACCCGGAGATGATCGACGCCGCCGTCGAGCCGTTCGAGACCGACGACGACGTCGAGTGTGTGAACCTCGCCAAACCCATCGAGACAGAGGAGGCGTTCCGGGACGAGAACAACGTCAAGGTCGTCGTCGACGGGGACTGGAACGCGCTGTACTTCTCCCGCGAGCCGGTCCCGAACCTGCACGACGCGACGTTCGAGGAGGCGACCGCGTACAAGCAGGTGTGTGTCATTCCGTTCCGGCGCGAGGCGCTGTTCGAGTTCGCCGGGATGGAGGAGACGCCCCTCGAACAGGTCGAGTCGATCGACATGCTCCGGCGCCTGGAGAACGGCCAGGACGTCCGGCTGGTCGAGACCGACCGGAGCATCCACTCGGTCGACACGCCGGAGGACCACGAACTGATCAACGAACTCATGGCCGAGGACGACCTGTTCGCCGAGTACGGGAAGCCCGGGGAGTAGTCCGGCTCTCGAGCATGAGGGCCGTCTTCTTCCTGAAACACTACAACGACATCGACCACGTCGTCCCCGTGGTCCACGAGGGCGTGACGACGAACGCGTTCGACGCCGAAGTGATCGTCACGACGGACGAGTCGTATCTAGAGGACTACCGGCTCCGACACATCGCGGGCCTCGACGGAGCCGAGGTCGGCCACATCGAGGAGTACGGACTCCCCGCCGTCACACCCCCGGACCCCGGACCGGTCACGTACTCGCTGAAGGAGGTGGGAAAGCGGCTCCCGACCGACCTCCCGCGACGGGCCTGGCACCGGCTCGGCGTGGCTGACCGGAACGACTCCGTTCCCGACTTCGGCGGCGTCGGTTCCCTCGTCGAGGACCTCGTCGCCGGGGACGAGCGGGTCGTCCTCGCGCTGGACTGGTTGACGACGAGGACGGTACCTGCCCGACTCGAGTTCACCGAGGGGATCTCCGGGGCGGCCTGCGAACTCGACGTTCCCGTCGTTGCGCTTCCACACGGGGACGCTCCGTACGAGAACCGCCTGTTCAAGCGGGACTCGCTCGACTTCGACGACGCCCTCGACCAGTACCGGACAGGGGCGTTGTTCGACGCGGTCGCGGTCCCGAACCGACTGTGCGCGAAGCGTTACGAGCCACACCTCCCGAGCTCGCGGATCCCGGTACTCGGCTCGCCCCGGTACAACGAGCAGTGGCTGCGGACGCTGCCCGGGCTGCTCCCCGAACAGTCACTCCCCTCCGACGGTGAGGTAAAACTCGCCTTCTTCCTCCGCGACAGGAGCTACGCGATACACTGGTCCGAGTTGGAGCGGACGATCCGGCTCGTCGCGGCCGTCGACGGGGTCGAACTCGTCGTCAAGCGTCACACCCGACACGTCGGCGCCGACATCGACGACATGGACCTGTCGAACGTGACGTTCGTCGACAACGAAGTCCATTCGCCGGTGCTCCTCGAGTGGGCCGACGCGGCCCTCGACGTCGGGACGAGCGTCGTCTTCGAGCCGGTGATGCGGGAGACCCCCGTCCTCGAGGTGGAGTACCTCCACCCGAACCGGAGCACCGTCGCGTCGTACGTCGAGGGGACCGCGATGCACACCCGCGACGACCTCTACCACGCCGTTCGGCGGCTCGCCGACGACACCGCGGGGTTCTACGACCGCGCCGACCGCGACTCGTTCGTCCGCAATGTCGTCGAACCGGCGGGTCGGGATGTGCTCAAGAAGTACGTCGATTTTCTCTCGACGATCGAGCCCGACCGGACCGACAGATGACCCATCGCCACAGACCCACCGAACACCGGCGTACCGAACACCGAACGCTCTCCCGGACCGGCCGTCAACGGTCGGGAAGACGCCGATGAAGCGCCTCGTCGCCCTGCTTCCGATGAAGGGCCACAGCGAGCGAGTCCCGAACAAGAACCTTCGCGAGTTCAACGGCCGTCCGCTGTGTCACTGGATGCTCAACACGCTGGCCGCCTCCTCGGAGGTCGACGAGATACTCGTCAACACCGACTCGGCGGAGATCACCGAGGAGGCGCAGGCGTTCGACGCGACCGTCGTCGAGCGACCCGAGGAGCTCCGCGGCGACCACGTCCCGATGAACGAGATAATCCAGTACGACGTCGACCAGTCGGAGGCGGACCGCTACCTCCAGACCCACTGTACGAACCCGCTGCTCCGCCCCGGGACCATCTCCGAGGCGATCGAGGCGTTCGAGGAGCGCGACTGTGATTCGCTGTTCTCGGTGACGCCGCTCCAGACCCGCCTGTGGGACACCGACTGCACGCCCATCAACCACGAGCGCGACGAGCTCAAGCGCACCCAGGACCTCGACCCGGTCTACGAGGAGAACTCGAACGTCTACCTGTTCACTCGCGAGTCGCTCGAGCGCCGCGGGAACCGCATCGGCGACGACCCGACGATGTTCCCCATGGACGCGATGGAGGCCATCGACATCGACGAGATGGTCGACTTCCGCATCGCCGAGATGCTCCACCGCGACTGCCACGGCGAGGACCCGTCGCTGGACGAGGTCGTCTGATACGGTCGTGCGTAACGATGCACCGGTAACCGCCCGTGTAGGGTCGCGATCACCGGTAGAATACTACAAGCGTCCGTATGACACGCATCGAGGGGCGTCCGCCGGCCTCGTACTGCGAACATAAACCCGTGAGCGACATCGCCACACCGTGGCGGCGATGACGTTCGGGTAGTCATGTCCGGCAGTATCAGTCCTCGTCGACCATCTCGGCGTAGCCGAGGTTGTGTAACCGCTCGGAGATCACCTCGTAGTCGCCGATGTGGGTCTCCCGCCTGACCGCGAGCGACCGCTCCTCGACCCGGGGGGTCGGGACCGCGTCGATGGCGCTCCCGACGTAGGCTTCGGGCACCGGCTCGTCGAGCAGCGCCAGGATCGTCGGCGGGAGGTCCTCGAACCGGATCTCGCGCGGGCCGGCCGTATCGACGTCCGGGCCGACGAGCGCCCACACGGCCGGGTTCGAGTGGGTGCCGGTCGTCGAGTTGACGGAGATGCCGTCGACCCCGGTGTCGACCGGCGAGCGCGTCACGCTGTCGTACGCTCGCCTCAGCGGCATCGGGACCCCGAACGGGATCCGGCTGGCGATACCCGTCGCCAGTCGGTGGAGGCCCTCGGGCGGTTCGCTCATCCGTGGCCCGAATCCGTGGTCCGAGAAGACCAGCAGGTTCGCGTCGGTCTCCTCCCGGAGCCACCCGACGAGGTCGTCGACCCGACGGTAGGACTCGAGAATGACGTCGCCGTACGTCGGGTCATTGCCGGTCATGTGCGCCCAGAAGCAGTGCTGGATGACGTCGATGGACTTCAACAGCACGTAGAAGTAGTCGACGTCGTGCTCGGTCACGGCCCGCTCGGTAAACCGGATACGGGCATCAAGCACGTCGAACATGTCCTCGCGTAGCGTTTCCAGGGAGACTTCCCCGAACAGGTCGTCGTCGACGAACCCGTAGGGTCGGTCGCCGTACCGGACGTCGATGCGGTAGCCCAGCTCCTCGAGTTCGGATTCGAGGCCGGGCGGGTGGACCCACCGGTCGGTCGTGGGGGGCGTGAGCATGCCGGAGACGCAGAATCCCCCCTCCAGCTCCAGCGGCGGCCACAGCGGCAGCGGGTTGAGGAGCCCGACCCCGATCCCCGCCTCGGCCACCAGTTCCGGATACGTCTTCACCCGGATGTCCGAGAGGTTGATCAGTTCGCGGGCTTCCGGGGCTGGTTCGCCCGCCTGGCGCTTGCGGTCCCCCTTCAGGAACCCCGCGACGCCGTGGTACTCCGGGGTGACCCCCGTGAAGTGGGTCGTCCACTGGTTCGCCGAGGAGAGCGACGAGCAGTGGGCCGTGCCGTACGCACCCGCTTCCCGGAGCGCCCGGAGGTTCGGGAGTTCCCCGGCGTCGATCCACCGCTCGAGCAGCGACGGCTCCATCCCGTCGACCGCCAGCGCGACGACGCGTGGGCCGCGGTCAGAGGCGGTCACCGTTCAGGCCTACGCACCCGCCTCGACGATCTCCTCGCGGTGTGCCTCGTACCACTCGATCGTCTCTCGCAGGCCCTCCTCGAACTCCGTCGCGGCCTCCCAGTCGAAGTACTCCTTCGCCCGCGAGGTGTCGAGCCGTCGCCGCGGCTGTCCGTCCGGTTTGGTGGTGTCCCACTCGACCTCGCCCTCGAACCCGGTGAGGTCGGCGATGAGTTCCACGAGATCGCGGATGGAGACCTCCATCCCGCTGCCGAGGTTCACCGGCTCGGGCCCGTCGTAGCGCTCGGTGGCGTCGAGGATGCCCTCGGCGGCGTCCTTCACGTAGAGGAACTCGCGGGTGGGTTCGCCGGTCCCCCACGCCGTAATGATGTCCTCGCCGCGCTCGCGTGCCTCGACGCACTTTCGGATGATCGCGGGGATGACGTGGGACGTCTCCAGGTCGAAGTCGTCGCGCGGCCCGTAGAGGTTGACGGGCATGAGGTAGATGCCGTCGAACCCGTACTGGTCGCGGTAGGCCTGGGACTGGGTGAGCAGAGCCTTCTTCGCGATGCCGTAGGGGGCGTTGGTCTCCTCGGGGTAGCCGTCGTAGAGGTCCTCCTCGCTGAACGGGACCTCGGTGTGTTTCGGGTACGCACAGATGGTCCCGATGGCGGTGAACTTCTCGACGCCGAACCGTCGGGCGGCCTCGATGAGTTCGATACCCATGATCGCGTTCTCGTAGAAGTACCTGCCCGGATTGTCCCGGTTGGCGCCGATGCCGCCGACCGTCGCCGCGAGGTGGATCACCACCTCGGCCCCCGAGTCCTCGAAGGCCCGCTCGAGATCCGGCCGCTTCCGGAGGTCGTACTCGTCGCTCCGGGGGACGAACGCCTCCACGTCGTCAGAGCGCGAGCGGAGGTCCTCGACGAGGTGGCTACCCAGGAACCCCGAGCCGCCGGTGACCATCACCGTGTGGCCGTCCCAGAACGCTCGATTCCCATCGCCGTCGCGAGTCATCGCCAGTCCACCCGGCCGTACCAGGCCTCGCGGTTGTTCGCGTACCAGTCGGTGGTCCGGCGGATGCCCTCGCGCCACTCGACCCGGGGTTCCCAGCCGGTCTCCTCGTGGAGCTTCTCGTATCCCACGAGCAACTCCTCGACGTCCGAATCGCCGGGTCGGAAGCGGTCCTCGTCCCGGACGATCTCGGGGTGGTCCCAGTGACCCTCCTCGTGCCCGACCTCGAGGATGGTCTCGGCCCACTCGCGCATGGAGATGTTCTCGCCGTGGCCGTAGACGTACTGCTCGCCGGGCTCGCCCCCGAGTGCGACGTGGAGGTGACCCCGGACCCCGTCGGAGACGTAGCACATGTCCCGCCTGGGTCGGAGGTTGCCCAGTTCGACGATGTCCCGCTCGAGCGCCTGGCTGATGATGGTCCCCGTGATGTATCGGGGGTTCTGCCGCGGGCCGTAGTTGTTGAACATCCGGGTCGTCACGGCGGGGAGCCCGTAGGCGTCGTGGTAGTTCATCGTGAGGAAGTCCGCGGCGAGCTTGGAGGTGGCGTAGACGCTCTTGGGGTTGACCGGCGAGCGCTCCGAGAGCAACACCCGGCCGTCCTCCTCGAAGTCGTGGGCCTCGGCCATCTCCTCCTTGACGTTGCCGTACTCCTCGCTGGTCCCCGCGGTGTCGAACGTCGCGATGTCGAGGTCGAGGTCGACGACCGCCTGCAGGAGGTTGAGCGTCCCGACGACGTTCGTGTCGACCGTGTCGTAGGGTCGCTCCCAGGACTCCCCGACGTGGGCCTGGGCGGCGAGGTGGAAGATCAGGCTGTCGTCGTACGGTTCGAGTGCCGAGAGCGCCCGCTTTACCGAGTGGGGGTCCCGGAGGTCGCCGCGGTAGAGGGTGATCTCCTCCGAACGGTGGACGATGTTGTTCAGTTCGCCGCTGGAGGTCGCCCGGACGAACGCGTGGACGTCCGCGCCGTGCTCGACCAGCCAGTCGACGAGGTGCGAGCCGACGAACCCGTCGGCGCCGGTGACGAAGACGGGCCGCTCCGCGAGCCGGTTCTCGATGTCCATTCCTGTCCGGACCCTGCCACTGCCCGCTCTTTATACTTTCCACCCTGCCGGGCGCGTAGCGAAGGGTGACACGGACGCTCCGGACGGTGCTACTGCTGCTACTCCTCGATGCCGGAGACGAAGACGGCGAGCCACTCGCTCCGGTCGCGCCGCCGGGTCACCCTCACTTCCTCGACCCACTTCACCCACTGGAAGCCACGGCGGCCCGGAGCGACGAGTCGGAGCGGGAAGCCGTGGCCGTGGGCGAGCCGGTCGCCGTCGACGTGGGTCGCGAGCGTCGCATCGCGGGCCTCCGCCAGCGGAAGCGACCACCGGTAGCCGGTCACCGAGCGGAACTGGACCCACGCCGCACCCTCGCGGACGCCGACGGCGTCGAGCAGGTCGCCCACGCGAACACCCTGCCAGTCGTGTTCGGAGTACCACCCCGAGGTGCAGTCGAGGAGTGCGCGATCCTCCCGAGTCACGAGCGGTACACGGCCTTCGTGGGCCGGCGTCCCGGGTTCGCCCGCTCCGGACCCCGCCGTCCCGTGCTCGGGCGAGACGTCGGCGTACGCGAGGTCCGTAGGAGTGTCGACCGCACCCCGGACCGAGAGGGTCCACGCCCCGGCGTCGACGGGGTCGGGATCGTCGGCCACCCACGCGGTCACCGGGAAGGCGTTCCCCTCGTCGGAGCCCGTCTCCCTGGAACCGGTGAACCGCCGGGTCGCGCCGGCCGTGTCGAGCAGTCGGTTGGCCGACCCCTGTAGGCGCCACGTCAGCGCCCCCACGGCGACGACGGCGGTGTACCGGAGGGCGGTCCGCCGGCCCTCGAAGTCGGCCCGCGAGGGGGTGTGGAACCGCCGCGTCAGGTGGTAGGCGAGTAGCGGGACGACGACCAGTCCGAGGCCGACGTGGAGGTTCAACAGCCCCCACGGGCCCAGGTCGAGCGACCCACCGAACGCCCACCAGACGCCGGTGGCGAGCGCGCCGACCGTGGCCGCGGCCATGAGCGCCGAGAGCGCGCGGGTGACCGTCGGCCGCGCGAGCCGACGGCGGACCCGCCGGAGCTTGAAGTATAGGAACCCGACGAGCGAGAGACCGGCGACGCCGTGGGTCACGAACACCCACGCCCGGTCCGGTCGTCCGGAGAGGAACCCGAGGACGCCCGTGGCGAGGACGAACGCGAGGAGGACGAACAGCGACCAGTCGACGAGCCGGGGACGTGGCTCCAGCGCCGCGCGGAGGCGGCCGACCGCCGTCCGGAGGCGACCGGGCGTCCCCCGGTCGTCGGGCGTGCCCATACCCCACGAACGGTTCGTATCGGTATATGCTCGGTGGAAGGGGTGGTGGGATCACCTGCGCCCTCGTCGCCCCGACGCTTGGGGGGAGGCCTATGTGCCCCGACGGCGTTCACCCACGCGATGCTCGTTTCCCTCCCCATCAGGGACGTGATGACCGGGACCGTCGACACCGTCGAGGTCGACGCCACCGCCGCCGGGGTAGCCGACCGGATCGTCGGGTCGGAACACACCTCAGTCGTGGTCTGCGACGGCCGCGAACCGGCCGGTATCGTCACCGAGTCCGACGTGGCCCGCCTCTATGCCGGCGACGCCGCCCGGGACACGCCGGTCACCGAGTTCATGTCCGCCGACCTCGTCACGGTCGGGCCGGACGAACCCGTCGAACGCGCCGCGGAGCTGTTCGGCGAACACGACGTCCGGCGGCTCCCGGTCGTCGAGGACGGCCGCATCGTCGGCATCGTCACCGCCGCCGACATCGCGCACTACCTCCCCCACGCGGTTCGGGACCGGCAGGGGTGGGTCGAGCGCTCGCGGCGGCGGCCGGCGACCGAGAGCACCGCCTACGAGGAGGAGGGCTGGGAGTTCGAGTCACGGGGTACCGGCGACGGGCTCGACGTCGGCGACACCGTCCGGTTCACGAAGGCCGTCTCGGCGGCCGACGTCGAGGCGTTCGCGGAGGCGACCGGCGACACGAACAGGCTCCACCTCGACGAGGCGTTCGCCGCCCGGTCGCGGTTCGGCGAGCGCATCGCCCACGGAGTGCTCGGCGCAGGGGTCGTCTCCGCGGCGCTCGCGCGCATCCCGGGGCTCACGGTCTTCCTCTCGCTGGAGCTGTCTTTCCTCGCTCCCGTCGGGCTCGACGAGCGGGTCACCGCCGTCTGCGAGGTGGTCGAGGACCTCGGTGGACGGAAGTACCGGCTCTCGGCCGAGCTGTTCGACGGGTCGGGGGAGTGTGTCATCGACGGCGAGACGGTCGTCCTCCTCGACAGCGTGCCGGAGGCCGACGAGGAGGGGACGGCCGACGCGGAAGCGGAGGCGTAGGGGCGACGGGGCCGAAAACGTGAGAACCCCGGCTCGGACGATGGCCGGTAAATCGTTACAGCCGTCCGTATCGGTCGGTGTCGGGGAACGCGGCGTTCTCCCCGTCGACGCAGTTGCGGAGCCGTCGGGTACAGAACGGGTCGAACGTGCGCGGGGCGGGCGGGGCGCTGCCCGTGGCCTCCGTCTCGGTGCCCGTGGCCTGCGTCTCGGCCGCCCAGCGGTCCGGCCGACCCGTGTCGGTGGTGCCCGGACGCGGGCCGTCGTCGGTCCCGGTCTCGCTCTCGGTGGTCGTCCGTGCCTCCGTGGTCGGTGTCGTGGTGCTCATCTCAGTCGCCTCGTATCGGGGTCGTCCGCTCGGTCGGTGTTCGTCGGGCGGTGCGGAGCGTCTCGGGGTCGGCCGTCGGGCGGCCGTTTCTGGGGTCGATGGGCATCTGTGGTGTGTGTCGAGGGGCGGTCGGGAGTCGTCGCGACGGTCGGCGGAGAAGAGGTCAGTGTACGCGTACGACGACTGGCATGTACTCCCCCGTTCCGCCGTATCTATCATAAATGTTCCTGTTTTATCCTCCGCGTCCGGCGTAGAGCCATCACCGCCCGATGTGTCTAGAGGGAACCCTGAAGTCCCACGCAGCCCCAGCGAAGGATGGCGAGGGCGGATCTCCCCCCCCCTGAGAACGTCACCCTCGTCACGACGTTTTCGCCGCGGGACACCGACCGGGAGCCGACGTTCGATATCGGGACTCCGGCACGACCGCCGGTCTACCCACGCTCGCCGTGCGTCCACCCCTCGTCGGGGAGGGGTTCGCCGTCGAGGCGCACGCCCCCGTCGGTCGTCTCGCCGACGCGGACGAGGTCCGTCGGACACCCCTCGCGTGCGGCCCCGAGGCGGCCCGGGGGGACCGTACAGACCAGTTCGAAGTCCTCGCCGAACGTCCTCGCCATCCCCCGGGCCTCGCGTGTGTCCCCCGCGACGTCCAGCACGGCGGGGTCGACGGGGAGCGACGACGCCTCGACGTCGAACCCGCATCCCGAGGCCTCCGCGAGCTGGTGGAGCGACCGGGCGAGCCCGTCACTCGAGTCCATCATCGCCGTCGCGTGCGGAGCGAGAGCGACCCCGTCGGCCACTCGGGGGGTGAAGCGGAACAGCTCGTTCGCCCGTTCGAGGTCCCCCTCCCCGAACAGTTCGAGAGCCGCTGCCGACCGGCCGAGCGTCCCGGTCACGCAGAGCGCGTCGCCCGGCCGGGCGCCCGAGCGCCGGACCGGCGCGTCCGTCTCGCCGAGCGCCGTCGTGGCGACCGTGAACTCCTCGTGTCCGTCCAGGTCGCCGCCGACGTACTCGGTGCCGACCGCCGCACAGACGTCACAGGCGCCGTCGACGAACGCCCCGAGCTCGTCGGCGTCGAACGACGGCGCGCCGTAGACGGCCACCGCCGCGGTCGCGCGCGCTCCCATCGCCGCCACGTCCGAGAGCGAGGCCCCCACCGCGCGCCAGCCGGCGGTGTAGCGGGTGGTCCCGGCCGGGAAGTCGGTCGTCTCGTGGAGCATGTCGGTCGTCACGACGGTCCCGTCGACGACGGCGGCGTCGTCGCCGGCCCGGTCGAGCCTGTCGCCGAGCAGGCGGAGGGCGGCCCGTTCGTCCATACCCGACGGTCGGTGGCCGGGCACTTCACTCCGATCGTCCGGCGGGCTCCCGCTCCCCCGACCTCCGCCACCCGATCCCGTGTCCGAGCGCGTCGACGGTCCCCTCACGGAGCGGCCGCGGGAACCGGGACACGGGCCGTAGACCGGGGCGTCGTCGGTCCATCCAGGGCCCCTTCGGAGGCTTCGGAGGCTTCAAGCGCCGGGGCCTCGCGTTGAGGGGACATGGACGTCGACTGGCGGACGACGCTCGTCGGCTTCGGGGCCGCGCTGGTCGTCCTCGGTCTCCTCGTCGGGTTCGTCGGGATCGGTCGGGTTCTCGACGCGCTCTCCCGGGCGGATCCGGCCGCCCTCGCGGCCGTCCTCGGCGTCGCGACGGCCTGGATGATCTCGTGGGGCCTCTCGCTGCGGACGGTGCTCGGTATCCTCGGGTCGGCGGTCTCGGCCCCCGTCGCCGTCCTCGTGTTCACCGCGGCGACGTTCGCCAACAACGTCACGCCGTTCGGGCAGGCCGGCGGCGAGCCCGTCACGGCGCTGTTCATCTCGCGGGCCGCCGACACGGAGTACGAGACCGGGCTGGCAGCCATCGCCAGCGTCGACTCGCTCAACTTCGTACCGTCGATACTGCTCGCACTCGCCGGTATCGGCTACTTCTCGGTGACGGTAGCGTTCGGCCGCCGGCTCCAGTACGCCGCCGTGGCCGTCGTCGTCCTCGCGGTGGCCATCCCGGCGGCGGGCTACTACGCCTGGCACAATCGGTACCGGGTCGAGGCGGGCGTCGTGCGCCTGCTCACGCCGATCATCCGTGGGCTCGGCCGGATGCTCCCCCGACGCGCCCCCCCGGACGGCCACGTCATCGAGGCGCGCATCGAGGGGTTCTTCCACGCCATCGAGCGGGTGACCGGCGACCGCCGGGGGTTGGCGACGGCGCTCGGGTTCTCGACGCTCGGATGGCTCTGTCTCGCCGGGTCGCTCTGGCTCTCGCTCCGCTCGCTCGGCTACCCCGTCCCGTTCGCGGCGACGCTCGTCGTCGTCCCCGTGGGCGCCATCGCGGGCATCACCCCGCTCCCCGGCGGCCTCGGGGGTGTCGAGACCGTGCTCGTCGCCCTGCTCGTCCCGACGACCGGCGTGAGCGTCGCCGGCGCGACCGCCGCCGTCGTCATCCACCGGACCGCCACCTACTGGCTGCCCGTCCTCGTCGGTGGAGGGACCGCCGCGGCCATCGGGGTCGGCGGGGTGCTACCGACGCCCGAGGAACACACCCGGAAGGAGGATTGACGGGTCTCCCCGGAGCGAGGTCGGGAACGTCACGTACGGTTCCGGCCGCGTACCAACAGCGTTAAACGCGGTCCGAGGGTACGCTGCGCGTAATGACGACGCTGTTCGACGTTCCGGCGGACGCCCTCATCGAGGCCGTCGCGGCGGAGATCGACGACGAACTCGAGGAACCGGACTGGGCTGCCTACACGAAGACCGGCGTGGGTCGCGAGCTCCCGCCCGAACAGGAGGACTTCTGGTCGGTCCGCGCGGCCAGCCTCCTCCGGAAGGTCGCCATCGACGGCCCCATCGGGGTCGGCCGCCTGCGGGAGGCCTACGGCGACTCCAAGCAGGGCTCGACCCGCTACCGGACCCGACCGGACCGGAAGAGCGAGGCCTCCGGGAAGATCATCCGTACGATCCTCCAGCAGCTGGAGGAGGCCGGCTACGTCGTCAACCAGAGCGGCGGCCGCTCGCTCTCCGGGGAGGGGCGAGCCCTGCTCGACGACGTCGCCGAGGAGGTCATGGAGGAGCTCGACCGGCCGGAGCTCGAGCGCTACGCCTGACCGGACACCCGTAACCGTTTTCGACGGGGCTCCACAATGGTCGGACAGCCATGAGTGGAAACGAGGACGACATCGAGGAACTGCGGCAGAAGAAGA
>JAZKST010000032.1:0-39653 GCA_036625905.1 Haloarculaceae archaeon | reverse complement strand
CATCGACGGCGGCCGGCTGTTCGACCCCGCGGAGCTCCGGACCCTGGTCGGGAACGTCGACGGGCTCGTCGCACGGATCCGCGACTCGCCGTACGGGGACGACCTGTCGGCAGCGCTCGGCGAGCTGGAGGCGGCCGAGAGCCTCGTCGAATTCGAGCACGCGCTCGACGTGGCGCTGCTCGATTACTCCGACAAGCTCTCGAACCGCTACCCGCTGTCGATCTGCCCGGTGCTCTCCTACGTGCTCGCCAAGGAGCGCGAGGTCGAGAACATCCGGGCGATCGCCCGGGGTCGCGAGGCGGGGCTCGCGGACGAGCGCATCGAGGAGGAACTGGTGATACAATGAGGACGAGACGATGAGCCAGGAGATCGGCGTCGTCGGGAGCCCGGAGTTCACGACCGGGTTCCGGCTGGCGGGCGTCCGCAAGTTCGCGAACGTCCCGCCCGAGGAGAAGGACGCACAAATGGACGAGGCTGTCGAGGGGATGATCGAGGACGAGGACGTCGGCATCGTGGTGATGCACGACGAGGATCTCGAGTTCCTCTCCCGGAACGTCCGGCAGCGCGCCGAGACGAGCGTCGAACCGGTGGTGGTGACGCTCGGCGGCGAGGCCGGCAGCGGCGGCCTGCGCGAGCAGATCAAGCGGGCCATCGGGATCGACCTGATGGCGGAGGACTAACATGAGTCAGGTAACACAAGTCGACACCGAGAGCGAGGGTGTCATCGAGAGCGTGAGCGGCCCGGTCGTGGTCGCTACGGACCTCGACGCCCGGATGAACGACGTCGTCTACGTCGGCGACGAAGGGCTGATGGGCGAGGTCATCGAGATCGAGGGGAGCCGGACCACCATCCAGGTGTACGAGGAGACCTCCGACGTCGCGCCGGGCGAGCCGGTCGCGAACACGGGCGAGCCCCTCTCCGTGGACCTCGGGCCGGGGATGCTGGACACCATCTACGACGGCGTCCAGCGCCCGCTCGACGTCCTCGAGGAGCAGATGGGCGCGTTCCTCGACCGCGGGGTCGACGCCCCCGGCATCGACCTCGAGAGGGAGTGGGAGTTCACCCCCGAGGTCGATGTCGGCGACGTCGTCGAGGCCGGTGACGTCCTCGGCTCCGTGCCCGAGACCGAGAGCATCGAGCACAGGGTGCTCCTGCCCCCGGACTCGGAGGGCGGCGAGGTCACCGCCGTCGAGTCCGGATCGCTCAGCGTCACCGAGACGGTCGTCGAGCTCGACACCGGCGAGGAGGTGTCGATGCACCAGGAGTGGCCGGTCCGGCGACCCCGGCCGACGGTCGACAAGATGACGCCGGACACGCCGCTGGTGTCGGGCCAGCGCATCCTCGACGGGCTGTTCCCGCTCGCGAAGGGCGGGACCGCCGCCATCCCGGGCCCGTTCGGCTCGGGGAAGACCGTCACCCAGCAGAGCCTCGCGAAGTTCGCCGACGCCGACATCGTCGTCTACATCGGCTGTGGCGAGCGGGGCAACGAGATGACGGAGGTCATCGACGACTTCCCGGAGCTGCCGGACCCGCAGACGGGCAACGCGCTGATGGCCCGGACCTGCCTCATCGCCAACACGTCGAACATGCCCGTCGCCGCACGCGAGTCCTGTGTGTACACGGGTATCACCATCGCGGAGTTCTACCGGGACATGGGCTACGACGTGGCGCTGATGGCCGATTCGACCTCGCGGTGGGCCGAGGCCATGCGTGAGATCTCCTCGCGGCTGGAGGAGATGCCCGGCGAGGAGGGCTACCCCGCGTACCTGGCCGCCCGGCTCTCGCAGTTCTACGAGCGGGCCGGCTACTTCGAGAACATGAACGGTTCGGAGGGGTCGATCTCGGTCATCGGGGCCGTCTCGCCGCCGGGTGGGGACTTCTCCGAACCGGTCACCCAGAACACGCTGCGCATCGTGAAGACGTTCTGGGCGCTGGACGCCGACCTCGCCGAGCGCCGGCACTTCCCGGCGATCAACTGGAACGAGTCCTACTCGCTCTACCGGGACCAGCTCGACCCGTGGTTCGAGGAGAACGTCGACGAGGACTGGGCCGAGACCCGGCAGTGGGCCATCGACACGCTCGACGAGGAGGGCGAGCTCCAGGAGATCGTCCAGCTCGTCGGCAAGGACGCCCTGCCGGAGGACCAGCAGCTCACCCTCGAGGTGGCTCGCTACCTCCGGGAGGCGTGGCTCCAGCAGAACGCGCTCCACGACGTGGACCGCTACTGCCCGCCGGAGAAGACCTACGCCATCCTGGGCGCGATCGAGACGTTCAACGACGAGGCGTTCCGGGCGCTGGACGCCGGCGTCCCGGTCGAGGAGGTCCAGGCCATCGAGAGCGCCCCGCGGCTCAACCGCATCAGCACGACCCCGAACGACGAGTACGAGGCGTTCGTCGAGGAGGTCGAAGGACAGATCACAGAGGAACTCAGGGAGAAGTACTGAGATGCAGAAGGAATACAAGACCATCACGGAGATCAGCGGTCCGCTGGTGTTCGCCGAGGTCGACGAGCCCGTCGGCTACGACGAGATCGTCGAGATCGAGACGCCCAACGGCGACGTCCGCCGGGGGCAGATCCTCGAATCGACCAGCACGTTCGTCGCCATCCAGGTGTTCGAGGGGACCGAGGGTATCGACCGCAACTCCTCGGTTCGGTTCCTGGGCGAGACCCTGCAGATGCCGCTCACCGAGGAGCTGCTCGGGCGCGTGCTCTCGGGGTCCGGTGACCCGATCGACGGGGGCCCGAAGATCGAACCGGAGGAGGAGCGCGAGATCGTCGGCGCGGCGATCAACCCGACCGCCCGGGAGTACCCCGAGGAGTTCATCCAGACCGGCGTGAGCGCCATCGACGGGATGAACACCCTGGTACGGGGCCAGAAGCTCCCCATCTTCTCGGGGTCGGGCCTGCCGCACAACGACCTGGCACTGCAGATCGCCCGCCAGGCGACGGTGCCCGAGGAGGAGCGCGAGGGCGAGGGGGGCAGCGAGTTCGCCGTCATCTTCGGCGCGATGGGCATCACGGCCGAGGAGGCCAACGAGTTCATGGACGACTTCGAGCGCACCGGTGCGCTGGAGCGCTCGGTCGTCTTCATGAACCTGGCCGACGACCCGGCTGTCGAGCGGACCATCACGCCCCGGCTCGCCCTCACCACGGCGGAGTACCTCGCGTTCGACAAGGGGTACCACGTGCTCGTGATCCTGACGGACATGACCAACTACTGCGAGGCGCTCCGGGAGATCGGCGCCGCCCGCGAGGAGGTCCCCGGCCGCCGGGGCTACCCGGGGTACATGTACACCGACCTCGCGACGATGTACGAGCGGGCCGGCCGCATCCAGGGCCGGGAGGGGTCGATCACGCAGATCCCCATCCTGACGATGCCGGGCGACGACGACACCCACCCGATCCCGGACCTGACGGGGTACATCACGGAGGGGCAGATCTACGTCGACCGCGATCTGAACTCCCAGGGCATCCAGCCGCCGATCAACGTCCTCCCCAGCCTCTCGCGGCTGATGGACGACGGCATCGGCGAGGGGCTCACCCGCGAAGACCACGGCGACGTCTCCGACCAGCTCTACGCCGCCTACGCCGAGGGCGAGGACCTGCGCGACCTCGTGAACATCGTCGGCCGCGAGGCGCTCTCCGAGCGGGACAACCGGTACCTCGACTTCGCCGACCGGTTCGAGAACGAGTTCGTCGACCAGGGGTACACCACCAACCGCGAGATCGAGGAGACCCTCGACATCGGCTGGGACCTCCTCTCGATGTTCCCGGAGGCCGAGCTCAACCGCATCGACGAGGACCTCATCGAGCAGTACCACGAGGGCGACGAGGAGGACGAGGCGGAGACCGTCGAGGCCTCGGCCGACTGAGTCGGCTCTCGCCGCTGCTGTCGGTCGAGCGACCGCTTATGTCCTCAGAACCACCTACCGGACCGGAGAGTTCCACATGAGCGTCGTCATGGAGGCATGGGTGTCCGCCGCCGACTTCGAGCGGGGGTACTACGACGTCCCCCGGCGGTGTACGACGGCCGACCTGGCCACGGCGCTCGGTATCTCCGACCGGGCGGTCAGCGAGCGGCTCCGCCGAGGCGAGTGCCCCGCGAGTCGAGGGCGAACGACCCGTCCGACCGCCCCGCGTCGGCCGTCTGGATCCGGGGGGAGAGTCCCGACGGCGACGCCCGGGAGAGGGGACGACCGGAGGGTCAGCCCCCCTGCTGGACCGCACGGACCGTAAAAGGTTATCCGACTGGGTCCAGAAGGCACACCCAATGGCCGAGGACGTCAAACCCACGCGGAAGAACCTCATGCAGATCGAGGACCGCATCGACCTCTCCGAGCGTGGGCACGACACCTTAGAGAAGAAGCGCGACGGCCTCATCATGGAGTTCATGGACATCCTGGACCAGGCCCAGGACGTCCGCTCGGAGCTCGAGGCGGACTACGACCGGGCCCAGGAGGCCATCGACATGGCCCGGGCGATGGACGGCGACGTCGCGGTGCGGGGAGCGGCCGCAGCGCTCAAGGAACACCCCGAGATCACCACCCAGTCCAAGAACATCATGGGCGTGGTCGTCCCGCAGATCGAGTCCTCGAAGGTGCGGAAGGACCTCGACGAGCGGGGCTACGGTCTGCTGGGTTCGAGCGCCCGCATCGACGAGGCCGCCGACGCCTACGAGGAGCTCGTCGAGAAGGTCATCCTCGCCGCGGAGGTCGAGACGGCGATGAAGAAGATGCTGGAGGAGATCGAGACGACCAAGCGCCGGGTCAACGCCCTCGAGTTCACGCTGCTGCCCCAGCTCTACGAGAACCAGGAGTACATCGAGCAGAAGTTAGAGGAGCAGGAGCGCGAGGAGATCTTCCGGATGAAGAAGATCAAGGCCAAGAAGGAGCGCGAGGAGGCCGAAGAACGGAAGGCCGAGGAGGAAGAGGAGGGGACCGAGGAGCCAGTTACTGCCGACGACTGAGGCTACTACCGAAGCCCGGAGTCGGCTGCGGGCCGTTCCCAACCCGATCCGATGGTTCAGGTTTCCGCACGTATCCGTACGAGCCTGGAGTACAGCGCCACGAATGAAAGCAGTCCTATCGACGCATGGCGGGTCGTCCGATTTAAATTCTCAAAGATCGCTCGGAGGATCTCCTCGGCCACGTCCTCTTCGAGCAGGTCTGTGATCGAGTGCAGATCGGAGATCCCTTCGAGATCGATCACGTCCAGATCTGTGAACTCGTCCGTCGGGTTCTCCCATGTTTCCAACCCATCCACGAGCACCAGACAGACGATATCCGGCTTTCCGAGCCGTTCCATCCGACGAGTCGTGCCCAAATAGGCGGTATCTCGGACGTCATCTCTCGATATATTCAGTTCTTCGGTCATGTCCTGGAGTACGGCTTCGGAGAGACCTCGGCTCTTCTCTACGGGTTCCAAGTCCAGCGAACCGCTGAAAGACAGGGATTTCGCATACTTGTCGACGGCCACCTGTCCGGACCGCGTACTCACCGCGATAACACCGTCCGCCGTAACGACGAGACCGGCCCCACCCAGGTGGTTCGAGAACGGCGTTTCCGGGAGCGGCCGGACTGACCCATGGGCAACCAGTCGTTGTTCGGTGAGCGTTCTGAGCGAACGGCCCGACCCGAGATCCAGGTCCGGGCAGAAGTTCGTCAGGAAGCTACGGTAGTACGTCGTCTTCGACAGCTGGAACTCGGTGTCGTCAACCCTGTCGGCCCGGAGCTTGAGCTGGCTGAAGTATCCCTCCCGTTCGAAGATTTCGGCTATCTGGTCGACGGCCGGCTCGAGCACGCCCCACAGGTCGGTCGGAATCTCGTACATCTCGTCCCGATAGTCGTACGTCAGATCGTCGAGCGAGTAGAGAGTGTCCGGGACGTCCTCCGTCGCGGCGGCGACCCTCGACCGTGGAGACAGCCCGGAGGCGTCGTGGGGACGGGGAACCGAGTCCAGCAGCATGGTCTCGAGATCGATGAACACCGAATCCTCGTACGATTCGAGTACGTGAGCGGCATCCGCGATACGTTGTCGCTCGGAGAACTTCAGGTACGGCGTGATGATGTCGAACGAAACGTAGACGCTAAGGAAGGTGATGAGCAAAGCGATAGTGGTGCCCGAGAACTGTTGGAGCAACGTCGTGTCGGTGATTCGAACGACGGCGATATTGCTGGAGACCAGCGCCGTCGTCGCGAGGAGAACGACCTGTATCCGCCGTTCTTGAACCGCTTCCGATGCGGCTTCGCCGAGGCGATCTAGGCGGTCGCAGAGATAGATCCGAAAGCGGGCGAGTGCTCGCCTGTACTTTGACATCGAGTCGAGCGACATCTCCACCCGTACGGCGAAAAAGCTACTGACGATCACTGATCGTCCCGTACTCCTCCCCGCTCCTTTTTCTTCCCTGGGGTCCTGGGCCCGGTATGAAGTGCCCAGCCTGCAACGGGACCGTCTCGACGTTCGACGTGCCGGAGGACCTCCGCGAGCACCTGCCCAAGCCCGTTCCCCACGCGGGGCTCTGCACCCGCTGTCTCCGGCTCCACCCGGCCGAGACGGGCGGGGAGCCGGACTTCGCCGGACTCGAGGCGTTCCCCGGGTCCCCGGCAGCGTCGATCCCGCTCGCCATCGCCATCGGGCGACTGGACTCGCTGGCGCTCAACCGGCGGAGTATCGAGACGCTGTTCGAGCGGGCCGAAGCCGCCGGCGCGGACCCTCTCCTCACGCTCGACCGGCTCGCCACCGCGGGGAGCGTCCAGCCGGCAATCGACCTCGGCAGGCGGCGCCACCAGCTCGAACAGCTGATGGATCGGGAGCCGGAACCGGGGGCGAACAGCGAGCCGGAGGCAGAACCGGAAACGGGAGCGGAACCGGGGACGGAGTGAACGCGAGCGCGAACCCGACACCGATTTAGTCGGCCCACGGAAACCCCCGACCATGTTCATCGCCTTCCGCGACGAGGTCGCGGGCGCGCTCGGCGAGGCGCTCGCCGGGGCCGGCTACCCGGCCGACGACCTCGGCATCGAGCAGCCACCGCCGGACGTCCCCGCCGTGCTCGCCTCAAGCGTCGCGTTCCGGCTGGCGGGCGAGGCCGGGGCGCCCCCGCCGCAGGTCGCGGGCGAGATCGCCGACCGCATCGACCCCGCCGGGCTACGCTTCCTCGGCCGCGTCGACACGCAGGGCCCGTACGTCAACTTCCACCCGGGCGAGGCGTACTTCGACGCGACGCTCGAAGCGGGCCAGGACGAGGGGTTCGGCCGTCTCGATGCCCGCGAGGAGTCCGTCGTCGTCGAGCACACCTCCGCGAACCCGACCGGTCCGGTGCACGTCGGCCGGGCGCGCAACCCGATCATCGGCGACGCGGTGGCGAACGTCCTCGAGTTCGCGGGCTACGACGTCGAGCGACACTACTACGTCAACGACGCCGGCCGGCAGATGGCGGTGTTCGCCTGGGCCTACGAGACGTTCGAGGAGTCCGACCTCCCGGAACCGGAGCGCGACCGCGCGGAGTACGAGATGGTCCGGTACTACCGGAAGGGCAACGAGTTCTTGGAGAACGGCGACCCCGAGGAGGTCGAGGCCGCCGAGGCGGAGATAACCGGTATCATGCGGGGACTCGAGGCGGGCGACGAGGCGACCTACGAGCGGGTGAGCGAGGTGGTCGACACTGTCCTCTCGGGGATGCGCGAGTGCCTGCTCCGGCTCCCGGCGGAGTTCGACGAGTTCGTCAAGGAGACGCGGTTCATGCGCGACGGCTCGACCGACGAGCTGGTCGACCGGCTCCGCGACCTCGACGCGAGCGTCTACGACGAGGACGCCTGGCAGCTCGAACTCGACGACTACGGCATCGAGAAGAACCTCGTCTTCCTCCGGTCGGACGGCACCTCGCTGTACACCACGCGGGACCTGGCCCACCACGAGTGGAAGTTCGAGATCTTCGACCGCGCGGTGACGGTGCTCGGCGAGGACCACACGCTCCAGGCAGACCAGCTCCGGGCGGTGCTGGATCTCCTGGGAAACGACGTTTCACAGCTCTCGAACGTCATCTACTCCTACGTCAACCTCCCGGAGGGGAAGATGTCGACCCGCGCGGGGACGGGGGTGAATCTCGACGATCTGCTCGACGAGGCCGTCGCGCGCGCCCGCGAGGAGTACGAGAGGCGTGCCGAGGACCGCCTCCGCGACGACGACCTGACCGAGACGGACGTCGAGCGCATCGCCGAGCAGGTCGGTATCGGCGCGGTCCGGTACGACATCGTCTCCAAGCAGCCGACCAAGGCCATCACGTTCCGGTGGGACGAGGCGCTGGACTTCGAGGCCCAGTCCGCCCCGTACGTCCAGTACGTCCACGCGCGGTGCTGTGGCATCCTCGACGAGGCGGGCGAGGACGGCGCGGTGCCCGAGGACCCGGCCACGCTCCCGGACGCGTCGACGCTCGAGACCGACGAGGAGCGCGAGCTGCTGCTGACGCTCGCGCGGTTCGAGGGAGTGGTCGAGCGGTCGGCCGACGAGCTCGAACCCCACCGGGTCGCCACCTACACCCGCGAGCTCGCGGAGGCGTTCAACGGCTTCTACCGGGAGTGTCCGGTGTTGCGGGTCGAGGGCGAACGCCGCGAGGCGCGACTGGCGCTCGTCCGCGCGTCCCGCCACGCGGTGGCGAACGCGCTGGGACTGCTCGGCGTCGCCGCCCCGGACTCGATGTAGCCCGCACCCCCCTCGGCACCGCACGCGGGCGGAGTCGAGCACTCACGACGACGAGGGGGGTACGAGTGTGCTCGCGCCGATCAGATCGCCGCCGACGAACAGCACCCCGGCGGCGCCCAGTCCGAGCGCGAGCAGCAGGAAGATCACGATCCAGGCGCGCGGGATCGAGGGGTCGGGCTCCGCGTCGGTCATACCGGTAGGATGGCGGTACCAGTGAAAGGGGTTCCCGTTCAGCCGCCCAGAAGCCGCGAGAGGAACCCCCCGGAGTCCTCCTCGCGTCCGGAGCCATCGCCGTCGGTGACGACGTCCGAGCCGGCCGGGCCGTCCCGCCGGTTCGCCGGCGTCGGACCGAGGAGCCCGGAGGTGCCGTCCCAGTCGAGGAGGGCCTCGGCGAGGCGGCCGTAGGCCGACGCCGCGGGGCTCCCGGGGACGCTGAACGCGACGGGTTCGAGCGCGGTCGTCCGGGCGTCCTCCGGGACGACCCCGAACGCCTTCGCACCGACCCGGTCGGTCAGCTCGGAGACGCTCGTCGTCTCGCCCGCGCGGTTGATGACCGCCCCGACGACCTGCGCGCCGTCGCGGGCACAGGCGGTCGCGTCCTCCTTCGCGACGTCGCACTTCGCGGGGTCGGGCGTCGTCACCGCGAGGACGCCTTCCGTCTCGTCGAGGATCGGTGACTCGGCCGCCGGGCCGTTGCCCGCGTCCACGACGAGGACCTCGTAGGCCATTGCCAGGTCACCGAGAGCGTACGAGAGCGCCTCGGGATCGGTCGAGAGGTACTCCGTCCGGTCGTGCCAGCCGCCGATCACCGGCACCGTGTCGGTGTCCGGCTCGTCCTCGGCGGTCACCGGCTCCCCCTCCTCCTCGGCGCCGGCCCGGAACTGCGTCCGGTCGACCGCGAGCGCCTTCCGGTAGTCGGCCAGGTCGCTCTCGGGCAGCGCGTCGACCGAGAGCTCCCGCTCGACCGTCGCCGCCCGGATGCCGGCGTCGCCCGCCACCGCGTCTCCCAGCGTGGCCTCGAACTCGACGCCGAGCAGCGAGGCGACGTTCCCCCCCAGGTCCACGTCGAGCACCGCCGCGTAGTGGCCCGCCTCGCGGAGCGCGACGGTCAGGTTGAGCGCCGTCGCCGTCTTGCCGGCCCCGTCACCACCTGCCACCACGTAGACGTCCATTACATGAAGCTAGCGTTTCTATCGACATGAAACTACCGGGGCTCGTGGACGACGGCCGGCGATAGCCGGGTTCTCGCGGGGACCGTCGTCGACGTTCGTCACTATCGGTCGTGACTGCGTGGATGTCGGTAGCATGCCGTTCCGGAAGACTACGACCGCCCGTGTCATCGGCCGATCACCTCGGGCTGCTCGGGGGTCAGGTACCCTCCGGGCACCTTCGTCCGGAGGATGAAGTAGCCGCGCTGGCGGCCGTGGGCGTAGAGCCCGGCCCACTTCAGCCGCTCCCCGTCCCGGCCGGGCCCGTCGTGGCTTCCTGGAACGAAATCATGCTGCCGGCACTTCGCACGAGGACGCGCCACCACCTTCGTGGCTACGTGGGCGTTTCGGAGGACTTCGCGGGTGAACACGGCCGTTCCGGGTCGACTCGGACCGGACGGCGTGTCACGAGGACCGGTGACGTGCGGGCTCCCCCGGAACCGCCCCTGGCCCAACGGTTCCACGGCTCGTTCGACGACCGCGAAACCGGACAGGGTTGCCAGTTCGGGGAACCGCTGGCCGCGATTGCGGGGTCTGGTGGCCCCATGTCCCCGGATCGCGTACCGCGGGACGATGAACGAGACCGGCGCGAGCGGAGCGACCGCTCGCTACGCCCCAACAGTTACTTACGGCCGTTCGGCCTAGTTCCGTCGATGAGCAAGCAGGAGCAGGAACAATCGGACAAACAGAAGTACGAGTTCAAGCGGGTGATCGAGGAGCTGAAGGACTACAAGGGGTCGGGCACCCAGCTGGTCTCCATCTACATCCCCGAGGACCGGCAGGTCTCCGACGTCGTCGCCCACGTCACCCAGGAGCACTCCGAAGCCTCGAACATCAAGTCGAAACAGACTCGAACCGCCGTGCAGGACGCCCTGACGAGCATCAAGGACCGCCTGCGCTACTACGACACCTACCCCCCGGAGCGAGGGATGGTGATCTTCTCGGGGGCGTTCGACACCGGCGGCGGGCAGACCGACATG
Source organism: Haloarculaceae archaeon (assembly GCA_036625905.1). Classification (GTDB taxonomy): domain Archaea; phylum Halobacteriota; class Halobacteria; order Halobacteriales; family Haloarculaceae; genus Salinirubellus. Next base: position 28,763 of record JAZKST010000032.1, on the reverse strand, counting down.
GTCACGAGGGTGCTCGAATCGCCGCCCGAGCCGGTCGAGTCGTTCCGCTACCACTGCGACTCGGAGTTCCTCACGGAGCCCCTCGAGCATATGCTGGCGGACAAGGGGCTCTACGGGCTCATCGTCCTCGACCGGCGTGAAGCGAACGTCGGCTGGCTGAAGGGCAAGCGCGTCGAGCCGGTGAAGTCGACCACGTCGCTGGTCCCGGGCAAGCAGCGGAAAGGTGGTCAGTCCGCACAGCGGTTCGCCCGGCTGCGACTGGAGGCCATCGACAACTTCTACCAGGAGGTCGCGGGGATGGCCGACGAGCTGTTCGTCGACAAGCGCCACGAGATGGACGGCATCCTGGTGGGCGGCCCCTCGCCGACCAAGGACGAGTTCCTCGACGGGGACTACCTCCACCACGAGCTCCAGGACCTCGTCCTCGGGAAGTTCGACGTCTCCTACACCGACGAGTCCGGGCTATACGACCTCGTCGACGCGGCGGGCGACGTGCTCGCCGACCACGAGGTGATGAAGGACAAGCGGGAGATGGAGGAGTTCTTCGAGGAGCTCCACGACGGCGGGAAGGCCACCTACGGATTCGAGCAGACCCGCAGGAACCTCAACATGGGCGCGGTCGACCGCCTCCTGATAAGCGAGGACCTCCGGAAGGACGTCGTGGTCTACGACTGCGGCGAGCGCCAGGAGTTCGAAGTCGTCGACCGGCGCCACTCGACCCCCGAGCACACCTGCGAGGACGGCTCCGCGGCCGAGGTCGAGGAGCGCGAGGACGTCATCGACCACCTGATGCAGCTGGCCGAGCAGCGCGGCTCCGAGACGAAGTTCGTCTCGACGGACTTCGAGAAGGGCGAACAGCTCCTCACCGCGTTCGGGGGTATCGCCGGGATCCTGCGCTACTCCACGGGCGTCTGAGCCGGCCGCCGACCCCCCGTTCCTGCTTCCTACTCCGAGGGCTCCGACCGCAGGTTCTCGACGGCCCCGCCGGATTCGAGCGCCGCGAGACCGTCCTCGACCGCCTCGTGTACCCCCTCGTTCCAGCACGGGTAGAGCCCGGTCAGCTCCCCGTCGCGCCGGACCGCGATACAGACCACCGGGAGGACGACGACGCGGTCGGTCCGTCCCACGCCGGGCCGGTCCTCGAAGAACGGATCGAGGTGGACGCCCGGACGCGCCGCGACCGCCCCGGCGAGCTCCTCGTAGGTCTCCACGGCGGAGTCGGCCGGCCCGTCGCTCGGGACGACAGCCTTCGAGGGCCACTCCTCGACGGTGCAGTCCGGGAGCAGCCCCGCGTCGACGAGGGCCTCGACCCGTGCCCGGGCGTCGGCCTGTCGATCCCGGGCCGCGGTCGGCGCGCCGGCACGCAGGTAGAGGGTCACCGACGCGGACAGCGGCGTCTCTGCGGTCACGGTCGGCAGGATGGGGGGCTCGTCCCGGTAGAACTCCATGATTGGTACTGTGTAACGTGATTTGGCGAGTGCACACTAAAATGGGCATATACAGGCAGATATTCGTGTGAAATCAACTAGATAGGCCGATATGACCGATTAAATCGGCATATAGTGATCGGATAAACACTAGTGAGGTATCCGTTCCGGGGTCGGTCGCCCTCAACCCTTTTGAGCGTCCTCGGCGAAGCCGGCCCATGGCGAGCGCGGCAGCCGACCTTACCGAACCGTACGTCCTCGCCCACGCCAAGCGGCGGCTGTTCCCCGACGCCGACGAGCCCGACACGTACGCCGTCGTCGACACGCAGTTCTCGACCGAGGAGTGGCGTCCGGGCCGGCGTATCCGACGGTCGGTCCGCGAGGCGCTCGCCCCGTTCAATCACGTCCGGCTCGGCGGGGGGTACCCGGACCTGGTCGGCGTCCGGGCGCTCGAACCGGAGTGGATCGCCGTCGAGCGGCTGGGCGACGAGCCGCCGCTGGTCGCCGTCGAGGCGAAGGGCCACACCGGGACGGGCGTGGACACGCAGCGCGGCATCGTCCAGGCGTACGACCGGCTCCACGAGGCGAACGCGGCCTACCTCGCGGCGCCCGCCGCCGCCCTCACGGGGACCGACCGCGCGCTCGCCCGGGAGCTGAACGTCGGCGTTCTCGGGGTCGGGGCGGACGGCACCGTCGAGCCGCTGGAGGTGCCCCGCGTCGTCGGTAACCGGACGACCGACGAGGCGACGGCTATCCGGTTCCAGGCGAGCGCGCAGGGCGTCGCCGACCGGTCGTTCGGCCTCAATCACCCGAAGAACTACCTGGCGTACCCGCTCGCGCTGTACCACCCCGAGGACACCGACGCGGTCCTGGCCGAGCGGGTCGTCCGCGCGACGAGCGACGCCCGGCGGGGTGCCCGGTTCCTGAATCTGGTCGGGGAACGACCCGACCGCACCGACCTCACGCCGCTCGGACGCGAGGTGGTCCGGTTCGCGCTCGACCGGTACGGGTCCGTCGACGACGCACTGGATGCCGTCGAGGGCTGGCAGGGCTCGCGGGAGCGCTTCTGTGACATCGCACCCGAGTGGGGCCTGCTCACCAGGCGCGTGGTGTGGGCCTATCCGGCGACGACGCTCCTCGTCGAGGAGCTCCAGGGGATGCACGAGGACGGCATCGCCGATCCCTCGCTCGTCGACCTGGTCGAGTGGCTCCACGTCCACCACCCGACGTTCACCGTCGAACTGTTCGTCCGCGGGACCGACGACGCCCGTTCCCGCGTGCTCGATGCGGACGGGGAGCTCCGGGCCGACGAACTGACTGACGGGAACGTCTACCACTCCCCCACCGTGTTCCAGCTGAAGGCGATGCTGTACCACGCCGGGATCCTCGCAGAGCGCGGGGCGGAACCCCACCGACTCGAACCGGGGACGGACTCCTGGCGGCTCGGGCGGGCACTCTGATACGGACGGGTCCGCGTCACCGTCGAGGCGAACGGCACCGGCCACCGCGTCGTGCTTGTGACCCCTCGACCGCCCGAACCGTCGGTGCCGATCCGTCGTGAGGTCCCGGGTCACTTTCGTCCATCCGCGTGCTCACCGCCGTTCGTTCGCCACAGGACGTACCCCGTCCCCGGTGCCGCCAGCCCGAGGGCGATCCCGGCGACCCGGAGTCCGACGACGCGGTACAGCGACCGTTTCGACCCCCGGGGGATCGAGAGGTCCGCTCCCGTGGCTCGGCCTCCTCTCGGGGGACGTGATCTCCGGGCGGATGTCGGATACCAGTCGCCTCCGTTGGGTCGGACCTCGTCCCGGCCGACGACCCGGACTACCACCACGTGGACCACACCGCGGCCCGGACCTGCGGATGGACGGTGAACGTGTTACTCGGGTCCGGAGGCTAGCCCGCTACAGCGTCGAGAGCCAGATCGGATCGGTCTCCGCAGGGTCGAAGGGTATCGCCTCGATGCGAGCGACCGCCGTCCGAACCTCGCCGCCAGTCATGTCCTGTGGCGCGACGAGTATCGGGACGGAAGCGTCCCACTCGGCGAGGATTCGCACGGCGTGTCAGTCCGCCCGTTCGTTCGGTTCGACGTCGCTGCTCGCCGTACGTTCGAGGAGCCCTCGGGGTCGTCGCTCCCCCTCACGACGAGCAGCGACGGACTCTCGCTCCCTCTCTTCGAGTTCCTCGCGGTGGTCGTAGTAGTACGCGAGCGCGCGGAAGAGATCGGCCATGGACACCTCGTACTCGCCCGCGACGACGTGTGGGTCCTCCTCTCTGTCGATGACGCGCCGCTTGATATCGAGGAACGTGATCCGAGTTCTCTCGACGCGGGGGTCACGGGAACGAATCTCGTCGTCGCTGACGATCGCGGACATGGGCACGAATAGGTGGTACTGTGGTATTGATCGCCGGGTCGATGTGTGACCACGTCTTGGTGGCGGGGAAAGAGTGTTTACGCTGAGCCGTGTTCGTGCCCCTAATGAGCGATTCCGGGCCCAAACAGGTCGACGACCCGGACTACCACCACGTCAACCACACCGCAGCCCAGACCTGTGGGTGGACGGCCAACGCGATGCGAGGCGAGGGTCGCTGTTACAAAAACGAGTTCTACGGTATCCAGAGCCACCGGTGCATCCAGATGACGCCGGTGGTCAAGTGCAACGAGCGGTGCGTGTTCTGCTGGCGGGACCACGCGGGCCACGCCTACGAGCTCGACGGCGTCGAGTGGGACGACCCGGAGGCGGTCGTGGACGCGAGTATCGAGCTCCAGCGGAAGCTCCTCTCGGGGTTCGGCGGTAACGACGACGTTCCCCGGCGAGTGTTCGAGGAGGCCATGGAGCCCCGGCACGTCGCCATCTCGCTCGACGGCGAGCCCACGCTGTACCCCTACCTGCCCGAACTGATCGGGGCGTTCGGCGACCGCGGCATCACCACGTTCCTCGTTTCGAACGGAACTCGCCCCGAAGTCCTCGAACGGTGCGAGCCCACACAGCTGTACGTGAGCGTCGACGCCGCGGACCGGGCGACGTTCGAGGACACCGTGGGTGCGATGGAGGACGACGCCTGGGACCGGCTGATCGACACGCTCGACGTACTCGCGGGGAAGGACGAGACCCGGACGGTGGTCCGGACGACGCTCGTCGGCGGGGTGAACGACCACCACCCGGAGTGGTATGCGGCGATGTGCGACCGCGCGGACGTCGACTTCGTCGAGATGAAGGCGTACATGCACGTCGGGCACTCCCGGGGCCGGCTGGACCGCTCGGCGATGCCCTCCCACGACCGGGTCCGCGAGTTCGCCCGCGGGGTGGGGCGGTTCCTCCCCGAACACGGCACCTTCCGGGAGGTCGAGGCCTCGCGGGTCGCCCTGCTCGCCCGCGAGGCGGACACCTGGGTCCCCGAGCTGAAGGGCGGCAGCGAGTTCTGGGGTCGGGACCCGTACGCCTGATCGGCCGACGAACGTGCGGTGGACTCAAGTCGGTGGCCGCGAGACGTAGGGCGGAGGGGTCGGGACGCACCCCACGACGTTCCAAAAGTGGGATGCTCCCCATATTCGTTACGCTTATACCGCGGAGGGCCCTGGACCCACACATGGAAACACGGACCGGGCACGCCGTCGGTCACGACGAACTGGCGGCGCTGAAGCTACTCGCGCTGGAGGGCGCGCTCGAGGAGCGCGCTACGGTGACCTGCGCGGGGCTGGCCGACCGACTCGGGGCCTCGAACCAGACCGCCTCGCGGCGGCTCCAGCGGCTGGAGGACGCTGGCCTCCTCGACCGGGAGATACTCAACGACGGACAGCGCGTCGCCGTCACCGGGGAGGGCGAGCGCACCCTCCAGCGGGAGTACGCCGACTACCGCCGGATATTCGAGCGGGACGCCGGTGTCTCGCTGTCGGGCGTCGTCACCAGCGGGATGGGGGAGGGGCGCCACTACATCACGCTGTCGGGGTACATGGCGCAGTTCGAATCCCGGCTGGGGTACGCCCCGTTCGCCGGGACGCTCAACCTGGACCTGGGCGAGGAGAGCGTCCGGGCACGGGCCCGGATGGATGCCATCGACCCGGTCCCGATCGACGGCTGGGAGGACGAGGACCGGACCTACGGGCCGGCGTTCTGCTGGCCGGCGACACTGGAGACGCCGGCGGGCGAGCGCTACGATCGGACCCACGTCATCGCCCCCGAGCGGACCCACCACGGCGCGGATCAGCTCGAGGTCATCGCCCCCGAGAGGCTCCGTGACGCGCTCGGTCTCGAGGACGACGACCACGTCACCGTCCACGTCGAGGCCGAGGGGGGTGAGGCGTGATGCCCGGGCGCGCCGGCCGCGCTGACGCCGACACCGTCGACGCCGGGACCGACGCGGCCGGGCGAGCGATCGCGGCGTTCCGGCACGGTGAGCCGGTCCTGATTCACGACGCCGCCGACCGCGAGGGCGAGACGGACATCGTCTACCCGGCCCGTGCGGTCACGCCCCGGGCGGTCGCCCGGATGCGGAACGACGCGGGTGGGCTCGTCTGCGTGGCGCTCTCGGACGCCGTGAGCGAGGCGCTCGGGCTCCCGTTCATCCAGGAGTCCCTCGACCACCCGCTGGCCGCCGACCACGAGCTCGGCTACGACGAGCGGTCGTCGTTCTCGCTCACCGTCAACCACCGGGATACGTTCACCGGCATCACCGACGAGGACCGCGCGCTGACGATCGCCGAACTCGGGGCGCTCGCCGCGGCGCCCGAGCGCCGGACGTTCGAGGAGACGTTCCGGGCGCCCGGGCACGTCCACCTCCTGCGTGCCGCCCCGGACCTGCTCTCGGACCGACGGGGTCACACCGAACTCGGGATCGCGCTCGCCGACGCGGCCGACCTGCCACCCTCCGTGGTCGTCTGCGAGATGCTCGACGACGAGACCGGCGGCGCCCGTTCGCCCTCGGACGCCCGGGCGTACGCCGAGCGTCACGGCCTCGTCTACGTCGAGGGGTCGACGCTCGTCGACCGGCTCGGCTGAGCTCCGCCCGTCCGCGGTCCATACTGTCGGTCGTAAGCGCCCGTGCGACATCGCCGATTGTCGAGGCGGCGACGCACGAACAGTTACGACCGACAGTGTACTTCCCCCCGTTGTCCGTGAGGCCGTACCACGAACCGTCAACACTCATTACGGGGGCCTCCTTTCCCCGGGTATGGGCTTCGACGAGATGGACGTCGACACGATCTGGATGGACGGGGAGTTCGTCCCCTGGGACGAGGCACAGACCCACGTCCTGACGCACAGTCTCCACTACGGGACGGCGGTGTTCGAGGGGGTCCGCTGTTACGACACCGAGCACGGCCCCGCGCTGTTCCGCTGGGACGAGCACATCGAGCGGCTCTACAAGTCCGCGCGGCCGCTCGACCACGACATCGACTTCGCCCCCGAGGAGCTCACCGAGGCGACGGTGGAGCTGATCCGCCGGCAGGACCTCGAGTCCTGTTACATCCGGCCGCTGGTCTACTACGGCTACAACTCGCTGGGCGTCTCGCCGAAGGACTGCCCGACGCGGACGATGGTCGCCTGCTGGCCGTGGGGCGCCTACCTCGGCGAACAGGCACTGGAGGAGGGCGTCGACGTGATGGTCTCCTCGTGGCGCAAGCACCACTCCTCGCAGATCCCGACGAACGTGAAGGCCACCGGTCCGTACATCAACTCGATGCTGGCCGGCGAGGAGGCCCGGCGGAACGGCTACGTCGAGGCCATCGTCCTGAACAAGGAGGGGGACGTCGCGGAGGGACCGGGGGAGAACATCTTCATGGTCAACGACGGGGAGATATACACTCCGGGGCTCTCCGAGTCCATCCTCGACGGCATCACCCGCCGGACGGTCATCGAACTGGCCGAGGACCTGGGCTACACGGTCCACGACGAGGCGAGCATCGGTCGTGGCCAGCTCTACACCGCCGACGAGCTGTTCTTCAGCGGCACCGCTGCCGAGGTCACCCCCATCCGGACCGTCGACGACAACGTCATCGGCGAGGGATCCCGCGGTCCCGTCACCGAGGCGATCCAGTCGCGGTTCTTCGACGTCGTCGAACGCCGGACCGACGAACACGACGAGTGGTTCACCTACATCGAGTAGTAGACCCAACCCTCTTGTAGGAGAACGCGACCACCCCGCCGTGTGACCTGACGGTCGCCGTGGGGGTCTCGCGAGAGTGCGGTGTCCGCCCCCGTCGGTTCCGAGGAGACACCGCCTGTCAACCCCCGATATCCGCGAGCCGAGGGAACCAGTTCCGGTGTGCGACGACGAACGGAACCCCCGTCGATAGAACCGTCCGACGGGGTCGAACGGTCCCGGTACGGACAGGCCGTGGCGGGGGCGCCGTTCCCCGTGAGCTTCACCGTGGCGGCCTCGCCGTGCTCGATCGGCCCGAGGAACCGCGTGCCGAGGTCACCCCCCCGGCGCCCCGCGTGATCTCCCTGATCGGCACGTCCGTACCGGACTCGGAGGCGACCGGCTTCAGGACGTACCTGCCGGGCTTCCCGGCATCGAACACCGTCGCGTCGAAGACGAAGTCCACCTCCTCGCCCGATTTCAGCGTGCCGTTCACCCCGGTCACGTGGAGGCGTACCCCGGTGTACGTACCGTCCGGGAGGTCGACGGCCGTTCCCGCCGACCGCTCAAAGGGGTGACGGCCGTTCTGACCGTTCGTGCCCCGCCGCAACCCCCGGAAAACGGAATGAACGACACGAACGTCGGCCCCACCCCCGGTTCCGAAGGGCGTATAACCGGTCCGGCCCGCAGGGGTAGGTATGTCCCTGTGCGTGACGTTCCTCGGGACCAGTGGCGCGGTCCCGACGGTCCGCCGGAACACGAGTGCCGTCCTCGTCCGCCGCGAGGGCGAGCGCCTCCTCTTCGACTGCGGGGAGGGAACCCAGCGCCAGATGATGCGGTTCGGAACCGGGTTCGACGTCTCGCATCTGTTCGTCACGCACACCCACGCCGACCACACGCTGGGCATCCCCGGGCTGTTCCAGACCTTGGACTTCAACGACCGCGAGGCCGCCATCGCGCTCCACGTCCCGAACGGGGAGCGTCGGACGATCCGCGGGCTCCTCGAGGGAAGCGGGACCCGGCCGAACTTCCCCGTTCGGATCAACGAGGTCGGCCGGGGCGACGTCGCCTACCGCGGCGAGGGTTTCGAGGTGCGGGCGTTCGGGACCGAACACCGTACTCGCTCCGTGGGGTTCGCTCTCGTCGAGGACGACCGGAAGGGCCGGTTCGACCGCGAGCGGGCCGAGGAACTCGGCGTCCCCGTCGGGCCGAAGTTCTCACAGCTCCACGAGGACGAGCCGGTCGAACTCGAGGACGGGACGGTCGTCCGGCCGGAGCAGGTCGTCGGCGACCCCCGTCCCGGCCGCCGCGTCGTCTACACCGGCGACACCCGACCTACCGACGCGACCGTCGAGGCGGCACGGGATGCCGACCTCCTGATCCACGACGCGACGTTCGCCGACGACTGGGCCGACCGGGCGGGGCCGACCGGCCACGCGACCGCCCGCGAGGCCGCCAGGGTGGCAAGCGAGGCGGGCGCGGAGCGGCTCGCTCTCACCCACGTCTCCTCGCGCTACGCCGGTGACGTCACGCCGCTGGCCCGCCAGGCCCGCGAGGCGTTCGACGGCCGTTGTTTCGTCCCCGACGACGGCGACGAACTCGACGTTCCCTACCCCGACGCGTAGCCGCCCGGATCGACCGACCAACCCGCCCCGCCGCCGGGAGCGTCACCCCTCGGAGAGCGGACGGACCGGTAGCTCGACGTGGGTCGGGTGCTCGCGGTCGTGGTGGACGGTGTTCCTCGCGACGCGACGCTCCCGGCCGCCCGGTGACTCCCCGGTGTTGTGGTTGACGTCGTACCGCGGGTAGTTCGACGAGGAGAGGTCGAGACGGATGCGGTGGCCCGCCGCGAACCGGTTCGCCGTCGGGTACGGCTCCATGTCGAACGCGTACACCTCGCCGGGCTCGACGGAGTCGGGGTCCCGACGGTAGCCCCGATACCGTGCCCGACAGACCGAGTCACAGAGGTTCAGCGCGAACCCCTCCGGGAAGTCCTCGCTGGGGGGGTACTCGTCGATCAGCTTCGCCGTGAAGTCCGTGTCGGGGGCGTCCGTCGAGCCGTACACGCGAACCCGGATCGGGCCGACGATCTCGGCGGGCTCCTCCAGGGGGGGCGTTCGGAACACGAGCACGTCGTCGCGTTCCTCCAGTGGGCCGTACGGCGGATCCGCCCCGAACGTCTCGGGGCGCGTTCGCTGGTCGAACCCGCCCCGGCCGGTGATACTGAGCGTCGGCCGGTCGGCCACCGGGAACTCCTCGATGGGTTCCTCGCGGGGCTCGAAGGTGTAGTACGACGAGCAGTTCCCGCCGAGCGTCGGGACCGGGTCCGACGGGTCGAACTCGTAGGTCGTGCTCGCGTCCGCCGCGTCGGGTTCGCGCGCGGCGAGCGTCCCGTCGGGATGGGCGTAGTAGCTCGTGAACTCCGTGTCCGGGAGCGGCCAGTCCTCCGCCGTCGCCCACTCGCCGCCGTGACGGAGCTTCCCGGAGCCAGTGGCCGTCGCGTTCGCCGGTTCCCCGCCGGCGGCCATCCGGAAGTACGTGACCGGATCGCGGTCCCAGCAGTCCCGGCCCTTCAGATAGCGGTCGAAGAACGCCAGACGAGTCTCGAGATACCGGGTCCGAGCCGGCTCGCCGAACCACGCCTCGCCGGAGTAGGGCTTCCCCCACGAGGCGACGCCGCCGTGGGTCCACGGGCCCATCAGGAGGTAATGGTCGCTTTCGTTCGCCTCGGCGAACGTCAGGAAGCTGTCGCTCGTCGCCTTCGTGTAGGAGTCGTACCAGCCGCCGGCGTACGTGGTCGGAACGTCCGCGCTCTCCCCGGCGTACTCGGTGAAGTTCAGTCCCCGGGAGTCCCACAGCTCGTCGTCCCCGGAGGTGGTCATCAGGTCCCGAACCCACGCCTCGTAGTTCGGGACGTGCCTGAGAGGGGACTGTCCCGGGAGGACGGGTTCGTTCTCGAGGACCCGTCGGGTGTCGACGTCCGCGAGCGCCCGCTGGACGTCCGGGTCCGCCAGCGCGCGTTTCGCGAACCCGCCACCGATGGTCAGCGCCCACGTGAGCCATCGCATCTCGAAGGCCCCGTTATGCCGCAGGACGGCCTCCCAGCCGTTGGCGGCGCCCTGGTTGACGAACATCGCCGACAGCGACGGCGGGTCGAGCGTGGCGAGGGCGCTCTGGACCCACGCCATGTAGGAGGTGCCCATCGTCCCGACCTGCCCGTCGCAGTACGGCCGGTCGGCGAGCCACTCGACGGTGTCGTAGCCGTCCTCGGGTTCGTCCACCAGCAGGTAGAACTCCCCCTCGCTCGCGTACCGGCCGCGGACGTCCTGGATGGCGACGACGTATCCGCGCTCGGCGTACCACCGGCCGTGGTCCTCGACCCTGGAGCGGTCGCGCTTGTCGTACGGCGTCCGGACGAGCAGCGCCGGCCGCGGTTCCCGGATGGGGTCACCGGTGTCGGGCTCCGCGGGGCGGTAGACGTCCGTCGACAGGCGGGTACCGTCGCGGACCTCGACGGGGAGGTCCTGGTGGACCGTCACGCCGAACTCGGGTTCGGAAACGGGGTCGGTGTCGAGACTCGTCGCCATGCACCGCATACCCGAAACGGGGACAAAAGCGTGGCCCCGCATGGGCACGACCGATACGTCGGTTCGGTACGGTCCCCCGACCGTGTCCGAGACCGACGCGGACTGTCCGTTCTGGTCGTCCCGCGCGAGCACGCCTCGGGGCTCGCGGACCTGTCCGAGCCGATCGGCGGCCGCCTGTTCCGCGTGGGGATGCGCGTCGCCGCGGCGCTCCGATCGGCGTTCGCCCCCGACGGGACGGACCTCCTCCCCGACGAGGTAGCCGAGTCGATCCGGGACCACATCCGACCGGGCGCCCCACTCACGGGCGGGCCCGCGGCGTGCGACGAGGGCAGTAATAAGGACCCGGTGGCCGAACGGCGGGTATGGACCCCGAAGCACTCCGTGCGGACATCCCCGTCTGCGAGGACACCGTCTACCTGAACACGGGGGCGAGCGGCCCCTCGCCCCAGCGGGTCGTCCGCGCGTCGGCCGACGAACAGGCGTGGCACGAGCACGAGGCGACGGTCGACCCTGGACCGTACACCTCGGCCTACGAGCGGTACGAGGAGACGCGCGAGGCCGTCGCCGGACTGCTCGACTCCCCGGCCGACGAGATCGCGCTCTCCGGGAGCACCGCCGACGGCATCTCGCGGGTGGCCAACGCCATCGACTGGGAGGAGGGCGACGCCATCGTCCGGACGGACCTCGAACACCCCGCGGGGATCGTCCCGTGGGCCCGACTCCGCGAGGAGGGCTGTGAGGTCCGGGAGGTGTCCTGCCCGTCGGGGACCCCCGACATGGACGAACTGAAGGAGGCGGTGGAGGGAGCGCGGCTGGTCTGTCTCAACTCCATCTCCTGGCTCCACGGCAGCCGCCTCCCCCTGCGCGAGGTCGCGGACGTCGCCCACGACGCCGGCGCGCGCGTCCTCGTCGACGCCGTCCAGTCGCCGGGGCAGGAGGCCGTCCGTCCCCGCGAGTGGGGCGCCGACGCCGTGGTCGCCGCGGGCCACAAGTGGCTCCTCGGGACGTGGGGCGCGGGCTTCGTCTGGGTCGCCCCCGACTTCGTCGACGAGCTCCGCCCCCGACACGTCAGCTACCGGAGCGTCGACGACTCCTCGGCGTACCCGCTGGACTACCACGACGGCGCCCGCCGACTGGAGGTCGGGACGGCCAACCCCGCGCCGTACGCGGCGCTCCGCGAGGCCATCGAGATACACGACGAGCTCGGCCTCGGGACGGTCCGCGACCGGATCCACGAGCTGATCGACCGGCTGAAGACGGGCGTTCCCGACGAACGGCTCGTCTCGCCCGCCGAGTTCGAATCCGGGCTCGTCGCGTTCGAGGTCGAGGAGCCCGACGCCGTCGTCGAGCGGCTGGCCGACCGGGGTGTCCACGTCAGGAGCGTGCCGCGCCCGGACACGGTCCGGGCGTCGGTCCACGTGTTCAACGACGAGAGCGATATCGACGCGCTGCTCGACGGACTGCCGTTCTGATACTGCCGGTCGGTGTCGGTGGTCCGGTGGGCCACGGGGGGAGACTGCGTGCGGCCTCCGGTTCGACGGCCCCGGGGGAAGCCGGAGCCGTCGTCCACCGACACCGTACCCGAGGCCGTCCGGCGGTATGAGGTCGAGCGTTCGATGTGGAACGCCTACACGTCCTCCCGGTGTGCGGCTCGGTCCCCGAACGTCGCCGCCAGGAGGCCACGGGTGCCGCGGCGGAGTCGCCGGAAGACGGCCCGTTCGCCGACGCCGAGTTCGGTCGCGAGCTCGCCGAGCGTCGTCTCGCGGGGCTCCTCGTAGTAGCCGGCCTCGTACGCCAGCCGAAGCGTCTCTCGCTGGGTCTCGGTCACCCGCGGGCCGAGCATCGCCGCGCCCCCGTTCGGCTCGTACAGCCGGCGGAGTTCGAAGGCCGTCCCCCGCTCCCGGCAGTACCTGTCGAGCGCCTCGACGGCGTCGGAACAGCCATTCCTCGTCGTCGCCGACCAGGTCGAGGAGCGCCAGATCGGCCTCCTCGAGACACTCCACGACGTCCCCCGGTGCCGCCCAGCGGACCCGGAGGAGCACGGTCGTGTCGTACCGGTCGAGGACGTCGACCGACGCGACGGCCGGCTGCACGCGGAGGGCGGCGACGAACCCCGCCGGGTCGTAACGGACGACGACCGCGCGTATCAGGCGTTGAGGACCCGTTTGAGCACGTCGTGGGCGTCCGCGAGCGCCTCGTCCAGCGCACCGGCGTCGGGGCCGCCGCCCTGTGCGAAGTCCGGCGGGCCGCCGCCGCCGCCGCCGACCTTCCCGGCGAGCCGCGAGACCACTTCGCCGGCGTTGATCCCCACCCCGTCGGGGACCGCGACGACGAACGTCGCGCCGTCGCGCCCGGAGCCGAGGACCGCCACCTTCCCCTCCTCGGCGATGGCGTTCGCCGTCGCCCGGAGCTCGTCCATATCGGCGTCGAGCCGCTGGACGACAGCGGTGGCCCCCCCGACGTCGACCTCTTCGCCCCCGCCGCCGCCCGACGCGCGGGCCTCGGCGAGCTGCTCCTCGAGCTCCTCGATACGCTTGCCCCGCTCCTTCCACTCCTCGAAGAACCGCGCCGCGGTGTCGGGCACCTCCTCCGGGTCGACGTCGAGCACGTCGGCGGCGTCGTAGAGGGCATCCTCGACGCGCTGGGTCGCCTCGACCGCCGCCTCGCCGGCCGCGAAGGAGAGCCGCTCGACGCCGTCCTGGACCCGCTCGGTTCCGAGGATCTTGATGGCGCCGATCTCGCCCGTGCGGGCGACGTGGGTCCCCGCGCAGGCCTGGACGTCCTCGCCGACCGTGATGACCCGCACCTCCGTCCCCGGCGGGATACCACCCTGGAACAGGTCGAAGCCGTAGCGCGCCTGTGCCTCGTTGCGGTCGAGCCACTCCTGCTTGACCGGGAGGTCCTCGCGGACCATCCCGTTGGCGACCCGCTCGATGGCTCTCACGTCCTCGCGGGAGATCCGATCGTAGTGGGTGACGTCCAGCCGCGACCGCTCGGTCCCCTTCTGTGCGCCCGCCTGTCGGACGTGCTCGCCGAGCACCTCCCGGGCCGCGTGGCCGACGATGTGGGTCGCCGTGTGGTTGCGCATCAGCCGGTGTCGGCGCGTCCCGTCGACCTGCCCGCGGACGAACTCCCCCTTCCCGGGGCTGCCATCGGTCCGGTGGAGCACCACCCCGTCGACCTCCTGGACGTCCTCGACCTGGACCGTGACGTCGTCGGTCGAGAGGCTGCCGACGTCGGCCGGCTGCCCCCCGCCCTCGGGGTAGAACATCGTCTGGTCGAGCGCGACGTCGTACTCGCCGTCCGCCCGCTCGATGACGTCGAGGACGACCGCCTCGAATTCGGTCCGGTCCTGGTCTTCGTAGACGAGTTTCTCCGTGCGCGGGAGCTCCGCGATGCGGTCCCGGACCGACGCGTAGGGGTCGCTCCCCTCGACGGTCTCGGGGTCGCTGTGGCGCTCGGCGACCCGGGCGTAGAAGTCGTCGGGTATCTCGACGGTCGCGCCGCGTTCGGCCGCGATCTCCTCGACGGTGTCCGGCTGGATGCCGTGGCTGTCGTAGAGTTCGACGACCTCCGCCAGGGGGATCGGCTCCTCGCGACCGGCGTACTCGTCGGCGAGCGCGCGGACCCGACGGTCGCCCCGCTCTAAGGTCTCGCGGTACTTCTCGACCTCCGTCCGGACGATGTCCCGTACCGTATCGCGGTTCTCGTAGCCGAGCCGCTCGGCCTGCATGTCCACCAGTTCGTCCAGCGGAGCGTCCACGCCGACGCCGTCGGCCAGCCGCTTGGTGCGCCGGAGCACCATCCGCGCGAGGTAGCCCGTCCCGACGTTCGAGGGGACGATACCGTCCCCGAGCATATATGCTAACGTACGACAGTGGTCGGCGATGGCGTAGATGTCCTCCAGGGGCTCCATCAGCGCCTCGAGCTCGCCGACGTCGACGCCGAGTTCGGCCGCGATGTCCCCCCTGGCGGTCTCTATGTCCTCGGCCTCGTCGATGTCCATGTGGCCCGCGAGCTTCGCGGCGCGGTGGACCAGGTCGGACTCGGCCTCGGTGTGTTCGAGCCCGGCGTTCTCCTTCAGGAACGAGATCATCTCCGGGTAGACCGCCTCGTACACCGTCGGGGTGCCCTGTGACATCCAGGTCCACCGCTCGAGCCCGTAGCCGGTGTCGACGATGTACGTGTCCATCTTCGAGTACCGGTTGCCGTCCTTCAGGAGGTACTCCCCGTCGTCGTCGGCCTCCATCGACATGAAGACGAGCGTGGCGAGTTCGAGACCCTTGTAGATGACCTCGATGGCGGGGCCGGCGTTGCCGCCCCCGACCCACGGGTCCTCGATGTAGGTGACCTCCGCGAGGTCGACGCCCATCTCCGCGAACAGCCCCTCGCAGAGTTCGACCGTCTCGTCCTTCCAGTAGACCTCCCCCTCGTAGGCGTACTTCTCGGTGGCGTGTTCTCGCGGGCTCCGCCCGCTCGAATCGTCCGCGGAGCTTTGCTCCGCGCTATCCTCGCGGGTGTTGAACGCGTGGTGGGCCATCATCTCGAACGCCATCGTGTGCCGGCCGGTCTTGCCCACGTTGTCGATGTCCTGCATCCGGATGCAGGGTTGGCTGATACAGAGGGGGTTGGCCGGCGGCGGGGTCTTCCCCGACGTCACGAGCGGCTGGAAGTCGTAGATCGACGCCTGGGTCAGCAGGACGTCGTCGCGCCACCGGTTGGCCGCGACCGGGTACGGGTCGATGCGCTCGTGGCCGTGTTCCTCGAAGTACGAGAGGAACGCCTCGCGCATCTCCTCTAACGTGTACTCCTCGTCGAACCCGGGGTCGTCGATGAAGTCGTACGCCTCGCAGGGCGGCTCGCCGCACAGCTCCCGCCCCTCGTCCCGCGTCCAGAAGTGATCGCCACAGGTCGGGCACTCCTTCCTGTGGAACCCCTCCTCCCGGAAGTACTCGAGTTGGTACTCCTCCGTGAGGTCGCTCATTACCGTCCCGTTCGTCCGACCACTTCTAAAAGGGTTCCGAACGTGGCAGCCGAACCCCTCCGGAGCGGACCCGGCGACGCCCTCTCCGGGTTTCGGCGTTCGGCGGATGCGACTCCGATTCTGAGGCCCGCACAACCGTTTAGTCGCGTCGCGGGATACCCCCCGGCGTGAGCAGCCCTCCCACGTCGGCGGACCTCCCCACCGCGATCGTCACCGCCGGGGCCGTCGCCCTCGGGACGGTGACGACGCTCCTGGTCGGGTTCTCCCGGTCGCCGCTGTCGCCGCCGGACACCGTCGGCGGTCCGGTCGGGTTCTTCGTCGCCGTCACCCTCGGGACCGCGCTCCTCACCTTCCTGCTCGTCTACGGCCGCCGGATCGCCCCGCCGGACCTGCTCCGCAGGGGGGCGGTCTCGGTCCTCCTCGGCCTCGCTGGCGGAGTCTTCTCCTTCGCGCTCGTCTCGATGCTCTCGGGGACGTTCGACCCCGGTTCGGTCCCACCGTGGGTGCCCGTCGTCGCGGCCACCCTCGCCGTCGGGTCGTTCCTCGTCGTGGGGACGACGACGTCGGGACGCACGCGGTGAGTGTGGCGACTCGGTCATACGGTCGTGCGTCGTTCGTTCCCGCCACGGCGTCGCATGCGTCGTGTTCCGGCGGGTGAGCAGCCACCGATCCGGGCCGAACGCGACCGCGCTCCGTCCCTGTCGGGCTACGCGTCGTCGAGGTCGGCGAACGGCCAGTTCCCGACGTTCCGCATCCCGACGTCGTGACCGTCCTCGACCGTCGCGTCCCGCATCGTCTCCCGCGAGCGACCCTCGACGTGCCTGTCGGCCTCGGCGAGCTTGAGGACCCCGGCCGCGAGGGGGACGGCCAGTTCGCGGAGGTCGCGCCGGTCGAGCTTGTCGAGCGTGTCGGCGTGGGTGTGGCCCCAGCCCCGGCCGCTCTCCCCGGACGAGGAGCGGGCCTGGGCCGCGGGGATGCCCTCCTGGGCGAACGGCCAGTGGTCGCTGTGGGGCCGGACGTCGTCGGAGACGTCGACCGGGATCCCGTGTTCCTCGGCGACCTCCTCGAACGCCCCGCCGATCTCCTCGAACCGGTGGGTGTGGACGTCGAGATTCCGGGAGTAGCCCGCGCCGTCGACGTTGACGACCGCCTTGATCCGCTCGTGTGGGTGGCTCTCGACCCAGTGGTAGGCGCCGAACAGCCCGACCTCCTCGGCGCCGAAGACCAGGAACCGGACGCGGGTGTCGAACTCGTTCTCGAGGTCGGCGAGCAGGCGGGCCACCTCGGCGACCAGCACGCTTCCGACGCCGTTGTCGTTCGCGCCCTCGGCGATGTCGTGGGCGTCGAGGTGGGCGGTCAGGAGCACCTCCTCGTCCGTGTCGGGCCCGAGGGTCCCCTCGACGTTGCGCGAGGTCGCCGGCTCGTTCCGGCAGTCCACCGAGAGGCTCGCCTCGAGGGGCCCCTCCGCCGCGTAGCGGACGAGGCGGTCGCCGAGCTCCTTCGAGACGCCGACGGCGGGGATCGGCCCGGGGCCGTCCTCGCCGCCGACGCTGCCGGTCGGGGGGAGACAGCCCTCGACGTGGTTGCGGAAGACGAACCCGACCGCGCCGGCGTTCGCGGCGAAGTGGTACTTCTCGGTCCGGTGGATCCACCGGCCGTACTCGTCGGGGGTCCTGCTCGAGGCCATCGCGATACGGCCCTCCAGATCAACCGCCTCGAAATCGGCGGGCCGGCCGTAGCCGACGTCGACGAGTTCGCCCCCGGGCTCGCCCGCGGGCGTCCCGGGGAGACCGATGATCCGGTAGTCGGCGTCGAACGTCCGCGTCCGGCCGAACTCGACCGTCAGCGACGAGCCCCCGCGCCACCACCCCGGGATCCCGAACTCGTCGATCCCGACCCCGCCGAGGCCGAGCGACTCGAACGCCTCCCCGAGTCGCTCGGCGGCGGCCGCCTCGCCGTTCCCCCCGGCCATCCGGTTGTCGATGTCGACCAGGTCCGAGAGCAGGTCCCAGTGGTAGCTGCTGGTGTACGCGTCACCGACGACTCGTGACGGAAGCGTGGGCATCGACCCGTCGCTTGCACCCGCCCCGCATATAGGTTGTGTTCGGGGCGAACCGCCGCCACGCCTCGCGGATCCTAGTACACTACTAACACTGGCAAGCCCACCTAATAATGGGTGACGGTGTTCAACAATGGGTGGGCGTATTCCATGAACATTTACATAGTATGCCCCGGGAGTGTAGAGCAGAATGGCACCTGATTCCGACGATGTCGAACGGCGCGAGTTCCTGAAGGCCACGGCAGCGGGTAGCGTAGTCGGCCTGACTGCGCTGGCCGGCTGTACCGGTGGCGACGGCGGCGACGGCGGCGACGGCGGCGACGGCGGCGACGGCGGCGACGGCGGCGGCGACACCCCGACGGCGACCGAAGGTGACGGCGGCGACGGCGGCGACGGCGGCGACGGGGGCTCGCTCGACCTGCCGACGTACACGTACCTCAACAACTCCCAGAGCTACAACCCGCCGCGCCACGACGCGATCAACCTGATCGCGCGACAGCTCAACGACCTCGGGCTGGACGTCGAGGTGGAGACCCTCGAGTGGGGGACCTTGTTCAACCGCGTGTCCGTCGAGTACGACTACAGCTTCTCGACCTGGCACACGTTCTTCACCATCGACCCGGTGCTGGAGCTCAACTCGACGATGAACTCCGAGAACACCTCGCCGGGCGACGGGAACTTCGCGGGCTACGAGAACCCGGACGTCGACGAGCTGATGGCGAACTACCTCGGCAGCCCGGACGCCGACGAGCGGATCGACCAGGTCCACCAGCTCCAGCAGACCCTCATGGACGACGTGCCACAGATGCCAGTCACCCACATGCCGCAGCTGGCGGTGTTCAACAACACCCAGGTCCAGAACTGGCAGCCCCAGCTCTCCCTGGGGTACAACTCCTACTGGACGATGATCAACCTGGAGATGCAGAACGGGGAGACGGCCCTGAAGGGCTACTGGCCGGAGACGCTCTCCACGATGAACGTCCTGGGCCACAACGACGAGAACAAGCACGTCTACCAGTTCACGGTGATGTACGACACGCTCCTCCGGCTCGACAACGAGGGGGAGCTCAACACGGACGTCAGCCTCGCGACGGACTTCGAGCGGGTCGACGAGACGACCGTCGAGTACACCATCCGGACGGACCACTCGTTCCACGACGGCGAGGATCTCACCACCGAGGACGTGGCGTTCAGCTACAACTACATCACCGAGAACGAGGTGCCGATCTACTCGGTCCAGTCCCAGTTCATCGAGGAGGCCGAGGCGGTCGACGACAGCACCGTCCGGGTCAACATGTCCGAGCCGCTCGGGCCGTTCAACACGCTCGTCGCGACGCAGCTCCCGATCCTGCCGGAGCACCTGTGGGCAGACCGGGACAACCCCAGCGAGCAGAACATCGAGGAGCCGGTCGGGAGCGGCCCGCTCCAGTTCGACTACTGGAACCGGGGGAGCGAGTTCGGCATGGCGCGGTTCGACGACCACTTCGCGCCGGTCGACTTCGAATCGCGGTTCTGGCGGATCATCCCCGAGGCATCGACGGTCTGGGAGCTGCTCCTGAACGGCGAGCTCAACTACGAGCCGTTCGGCCGCATCGACCGCTCGCTCAACGAGAACCAGGACGAGGACCAGATCACGGTCCAGTCCGATCCGGCCACCTCGTTCTGGCACTTCACGCCGAACGAGCGTCTGGAGGGACTCGACGACCCCGAACTCCGGAAGGCGCTGGTCAACGCCATCCCGCGGACGCCGATCGTCGAGCAGATCCTGTTCGGCTTCCCCGAGCCCGGGTTCGACATCGTCTCGCCGGCGTTCGGGCCGCTGCACACGCCCGAGGTGACGGAGTACGAGCAGAGCATGGACCGGGCCCGGGAACGCCTCCAGGAAGCCGGCTACACCAGCTAATCGGAGCGACCGAAACCCACATAACCACGTATTCCCGACGGGCGGTAGACGCCCGGTGACCGAACGACAGACGAGATCCACACATGGGAAAAGCTAGCTTCGTAATCAGACGGGTGCTACAGCTCGTGGCCACGTTCTGGGCAGTCGGGACCGTCCTGTTCTTCCTGTTCAGGCTGATGCCCGGCGACCCGACCTCGTTCATCATCTCCCCACAGATGACCGCCGAGGCGCGCGAGCGGATCATCGCGAGCTACGGGTTGGACGAGCCGCTACACGTACAGTACGTCAAGTTCCTCCAGAACGCGTTCCAGCTCGACTTCGGGCAGTCGTTCCACTCGAAGGAGCCCGTCCAGCAGGTCATCTGGACGTACCTGCCGAACACGCTCGTGCTGATGCTGACCGCGTTCGTCATCGCGTACACGTTCGGCATCACGCTCGGCGTGCTGACGGGCTGGTACCGCGGCTCGCGCTTCGAGCGCAGCACGGTCATCACGGCGCTGGTCGCGCGGAGCGTCCCCAGTTTCTGGGTCGGGCTGATGGTGCTCTGGGTGTTCGGCGCCGGGATGGGCGTCATCCCGATGACCGGGATGACCTCCTCCGGGACCGACCCGGGGAGCTTCTGGGCGATGATAACCACGCTCGACTTCGTCCATCACCTCCTGTCGCCGGCGCTCGTGCTGGCGTACTACTTCATGGGCTACCCGCTGCTCATCATGCGCTCGAGCATGCTCGAGGTGCTCGCGGAGGACTTCATCGACGTCTGCCGGGCGAAGGGGCTCAGGGAGCGCACCATCATGTTCAGACACGCCGCGCGGAACGCACTGTTGCCCATCGTGACGGCGGCGGCGATCGCGCTGGGCTACGCCGTCGGTGGGGCCGTCCTCATCGAGACGGTGTTCGCGTGGCCGGGTATCGGGCGGGAGATGGTCCGTGCGGTCGTGCGCCGGGACTTCCCGGTGGCACAGGGCACGTTCATGGTGCTGGCGTCGACCATCATCATCCTGAACTTCGCCGCGGACCTGGCCTACGGCTACCTGGACCCGCGGGTGACCTACGACTAGGACAATGGCACAGGAAGACATCACGCGGTCGATAATGGACGACGTCGAGGAGCGCCACTCGCGCGAGGAGATCAGCAAGTGGGAGCGGAGCTTCCGGCTCTGGCGCGAGACGCTCGCCGAGCACTGGGCACAGCTGACCGACGAGCTGTCGGTCCGCCTCTCGATGCTGACGGTGGCGTTCTTCGTCCTGGTGGCGATACTCGCGCCGTACATCGCGCCGAACCCACCGCTCGAGCGCCAGTACCAGACCGCCGACGAGATCCTCATCGAGAAGTGGGCCGACCCGTCGCTGTTCGGTCTGGGCGCGGACTCGGGCTACATCCTGGGGACGACCGCCGAGGGGTTCGACATCTTCAGCCAGCTCGTGTTCGGCACCCGCGCCGCGCTGCTAGTGGGACTGATCGCCGCGGTGTTCACCGCCGGCATCGGGACGATGGTGGGGCTCGTCGCGGGCTACTACGGCGGCACCGTCGACGACGCCCTGATGCGGCTCGTCGACTTCATGTACGGGCTGCCGCTGCTGCCGACGGTCATCGTCCTGGTCGCGCTCACCGGTCCGAGCCTCTGGAACATCATCCTCGCGGTGATCATCCTCCAGTGGCGCGCGACGGCCCGCGTCATCCGGTCGCAGGCGCTCTCGTTGCGCGAGCGGCCGTTCGTCAAGGCCGCCGAGGTCGCCGGCGCGGGGGACTGGCACATCATCAGCAGACACCTCGCGCCGAACGTCCTGCCGATGTCGTTCCTCTACGGCTCGTTCGCCATCGCATGGGCGATCCTCACCGAGGCCGGCGTCTCGTTCATCGGCCTGGGTGACCCCAACACGGTCTCCTGGGGGACGATGCTCCAGGCATCGCGGGCGTACTCCGCGCTCTCGTTCGGCGCCTGGTGGTGGTTCGTCCCGCCCGGTGTCTGTATCGGCCTGCTCGTGATCAGCGGGTTCCTCATCGGTAGAGGGTACGAGGAGATCACCAACCCCAAGCTACAATGAGTCTACTGGAAGTCGAGAACTTAGAGGTGTACTACGAGACGGAGGAGGGGCCGGCACAGGCCGTCGACGACGTCTCGTTCACCCTGGAGCAGGGCGAGAACCTCGGGATCGTCGGCGAGTCCGGCTGTGGGAAGACCACGCTCGCGAAGGCCATCATCGGCATCCTCCCGGACGCGGGCTACGTCAACGACGGGACCATCCGGTTCAAGGGCGACGACATGACCGAGATGACCGGCGAGCAGCGACGCCGGCTGAAGTGGGAGGAGATCTCGATGATCGCCCAGTCGGCGATGAACTCGCTGGACCCGGTGTACACCATCCGCGAGCAGATCGTCGAGGCGATCGAGACCCACCGGCCGGGCACCGGTCGCGTCGAGTCGACCGAGATCGTCACCGAGATGTTCGAACTCGTGGGGCTCGACCCGGACCGGGCCGACGACTACCCCCACCAGTTCTCGGGCGGGATGCGCCAGCGGGCGATGATCGCGATGGCGCTCGCGCTCGAGCCGTCGCTGATACTGGCCGACGAGCCGACGACCGCGCTCGACGTCATCATGCAGGACCAGATCCTGAAACGGATCAGCCAGATACAGGACGAAATACACTCCTCGATGCTGGTCATCACCCACGACGTCAGCGTGGTCGCCGAGACGTGTGACCGCGTGCTCGTGATGTACGCCGGGCAGGTGGCCGAGGAGGGGCCGGTCGACGAGATATTCAACCAGCCGTACCACCCCTACACCATCGGGCTCAAACGGGCGTTCCCGAACATCCGCCAGAGCAGCCAGGACCTCCTCTCGATCAAGGGCTACCCGCCGGAGCTGATCGACCCGCCCGAGGGCTGCCGGTTCGCCGAGCGGTGTCCGATGGCCGACGAGCGGTGTCGTACCGAGGAGCCCGAGGCACACTACATGAACGAACTCCGCACGTACTGTCACTACGCCGAGGACATCGACGTCGAGCTCCGGCCCCGCGCCGACAGGGAGGAGACGTGGGAGCAGACCGAGGCCGCGAGGGCGGTCCGGGAGGCGGGTGACTGAGATGGCCGGGAGACCGCCCGGCGTCGGGAACGCGCTGCTCGAGGTCGAGGACCTCCACAAGTACTTCAAGGTCGACGAGGGGTGGATATCGAGCATCCTGAACGCGTTCTCGGGCGGCGAGCCGGACTACGTCCACGCGGTCGACGGTGTGACCTTCGAGCTCCGGCAGGGCGAGACGCTCGGGCTCGCCGGCGAGTCCGGCTGCGGGAAGACGACGACCGGGATGTCGCTGGTCAAGCTCCACGAGCCCACGAGCGGCGACATCATCTACGACGGCCGGAGCCTCAACGACGCGTCCGACGAGGAGATCAAGCAGTTCCGCCGGAACGCCCAGATGATCTTCCAGGACCCGTTCGAGAGCCTCAACCCCCGGATGACCGTCTACGACACGGTCGCCGAGCCCCTGCGGATCCACAACATCACCAACGAGACGGCGCGGGTCCAGCGCGCCCTCGAGTTCGCCGAGCTCCTCCCACCCGAGCAGTACTTCGACCAGTACCCTCACGAACTCTCGGGCGGGCAGCGCCAGCGCGTCGCCATCGCGCGGGCGCTGGTGCTCGATCCGGACTTCATCGTCGCCGACGAACCGGTGTCGATGCTCGACGTGAGCCTCCGGGCGGGCGTGCTCTCGCTGCTCGAGCGGATGACCGACGACTACGGCCTCTCGGTCGTCTACATCAGCCACGACCTCTCGCTGTTGCGGCACATGTGCGACCGGCTGGCCATCATGTACATGGGGAAGATCGTCGAGAAGGGGCCGACCGACGAGGTGATCGAGAACCCACAGCACCCCTACACGCAGGCGCTCATCAACGCCGTGCCGGTGCCGGAGCCGACCGTCGGTCGCGAGCGCGTCGAGCTCGGGGGGGAGGTCGGCGACGTCATCGACATCCCGACCGGCTGCCGGTTCAAGAACCGGTGTCCGGAGTACATCGGTGACGTCTGCGATCGGGTGGTCCCGCCGCTCGAACGGAAGACCGACACGGACAGCGAGTCCGCCGTCGCGTGTCACCTCTACGAGAGCGCCGAGGGGTACGACCCCTACGCGGAACTCGAGGGGCGGCCGAGCGCCGGCGCCGAGGGCGCGGGCTCGGAGTCGACGCCGGCCGACGACTGATACGCCCGGTTCAGTCGACCAGCCGTCCCTCCAGGCGGATCCCCGGCGCGGTCACCGCGTAGGGGAGCCGCGACTTGTGCTTCTCCGAGACGCCCGTGACGGTCCCGCGGGCGTCACCGATGGCCGTCAGGTCGCGGAGCGTCGTCGGCTCGTAGGCCAGCGAGACGCCCGTCATCCGTCCGGCCCGCTGTCCGTCCGCGAGCCGGTAGCCCTCGGCGACGGGCAGTTCGGCACAGCCGCGGTCGGGTCGCTCCTCGACCTTGCGCTCGAGGTGCTTCGCGTAGAGGACACTCGCGGGCATCGATCCGGAGCGCTGGACGCGCTCGAACTCGTCCCGTAGCCGGGGGTCGTCGAACCGCTCGACGAACACGTCCGCGCCGGCGCGGAGTTCGGCGGGGGTCGCGTCCCCGGGCGCGACCTCGAGATGCCGGGCGTGGATGCGGGGGGGCTCCTCGAAGCCGAGGCTCGGCACCGCGTTCCCGCAGGGATAGGTCCCCGCCTCGGCCGCGCTGGCCGTGTTGTGGAGCAGCCGGGTGACGGTCCCGTTCTCGACGAGCTGTACGGGGGTGGTGGGCCTGAGTTCGGCGTCGTAGCCCAGTGCCGCCCACGACCCCGCGTGGAGCGTGTCCTCGATCTCGAGCGATTCGGGGCCGACCCTGTCGCCCACTTCGTAGGGACTCAGCCCCATGAAGTCCACGTCGGCCTCGAAGTACCGGGAGAGGAAGTGGAACAGCTGTCCGGCCGCGCGCGGCGAGAGGACGACCGTGGCCTCGCCCGCGGGCATCTCGGCGTCGTCCGCGGCCGAGAGCGCCCGGGTGTCGGCGGCCGCGTCCTCGAAGACGTCGGGGAGGACCTCGAGGAACGCCGCCCCGCGGGTCGAGCCCGCGTGGCGGTCTACGGTCGGGCCGTCCGGAAGCGAGAGGACCAGCCTCGCGCTCGCGCGGTCGAGGGTCGTCCGGACGGTGCTCCCGGTCGTCGTCGCGAGCGAGGCCTCGACGTGGGCGTCGCTGTAGTTCACCCACCGCCGATCGAGGTCGAGGTCGTCGACCGCCGAGAGGGCGTCCTCGACCGTCGTGACCTTGGTATCGAGGTCGACCGCGTCGAGCCCACCGGTCGCCCACCCGCCGTGGACTCCCCGATGGGTGGTGTAGCGGTCGAACCGCGCGGGGTCGTCCTGTGCGAGGAACTTCCCCGCGCGGACTGCCCGGTCGGCGGCGTCGGCCAGGCTCTCCTCGTCCAGGCTCGAGGTGTACCGGTAGTCGGCGGCGCCCTCGACGAAGGTGCGGAAGCAGACACCGCGCTCCTCGAACGAGATCCGCTCGCGCGGCCCGGCGCCGGTCACGACGAGGTCCGTCTTCACCTGGTCGATGGCCGCGACCTCGGCGTACGCGACGGCGTCGTCGTCCTCGAACCGGTCGAGCAGCCAGTCCATCGCGTCCAGCAGTTCGTCGGGGGCCTCGGTCATGGCCACGGTATCCGGGCGCCGCATATCAACCCCGGGAAACGCCCCGACCGGCCCGTGGGCGGCGACGCGTCGGTCGGCAGGGCCTCGCCCCCGTCTACTGCTGTCGCCGCTCCTCGCGCTTCCGACGCTGCTCCTCCGCTTCGGCCTCGTAGCGCTCGGCGGCGATCGCATCGGAACGCTTCCGGTAGTACTCCCAGATCCCCGCGAGGATCACGAGGACCGCGAGGCCGGTCCCCTGGACGAGCGACTGGGTGAGCGTCAGGTAGACGAACGCGACGACGGCGAAGACGAGCGAGAGCCCGAGGCTCAGCTTCGCCCGCCCCCGGAGCTTCGTTGCGTCTGGCACGGGCCCGCTTCGTCGCCCGGCCGTATCAAACCGCCGCAGGACCGGCGGGACGAGAGGGGGTGACGACGTCCCCTCCGTTCGCCGTCTACCGGGCCTGTTCGATGTGCCGGCCGACCCGTTCGAGCCCCTCCTCGAGTTCCTCGGTCGGGAGGCCGAATCCGATGCGGAAACGGTCCGGACAGCCGAAGACGTCGCCGGGCGCGAGCACGACGCTCTCGGCCTCGACGAGCGAGCGGCAGAACTCGACGCCGCTCCCGAAGCCGTCCGGGACCGTCGGGAAGCCGTTGACACCGGTCGGCTCGTACCAGTCGAGGTCGTAGCGGTCGAGGAACGCCGCGAGCCGGTCCCGGTTCGCGTGCGCGTGGGCCCGGTTCTCCGCGAGGATATCCGCCTCCATCGCCCCGGTCGCCTGTTCGGCGATCGCCTGGCCGATCAGCGGCGGCGCGATGGTCGTGTAGTCCTTCCAGCGCCGGATCGCGTTCGCCACCTCCGGGACCGCGACCGCCCAGCCGACCCGTGCGCCGGCGAGGCCGTAGGACTTCGAGACGCCGGTCGTCGAGATCGCCCGGGGACCGAGCGAGGCCGCCCGCGGGGCGCGGTCCTCCGCGAGCATCCGGTAGACCTCGTCGACCACGAGGAAGGTGTCGGCGTCCTCGGCGACGTCGTAGAGCGCCCGCATCGTCCCCTCGCCGTAGTACCGCCCGGTCGGGTTCGCGGGGTTGACCAGGACGATCGCCCGGGTCTCCGGCCGGACCGCCTCGGCGACCGCGTCGACCGACAGCTCCCAGTCCGGCGGCTCGGCCGCCACCGTCGTGACGGAGCCGACCATCTCGGGGACGGTCCGGAGCGACTGGTAGGTCGGCGTGACGACGACCGCGTGGTCCGCCTCGTCGAGCAGGGCCATGAACGTCAGGAAGTCGGCCTCCTGGGTGCCGCAGGTGAGGACCACCTCCTCTGCGGTCCGGCCGTACCGCTCTGCGATCCGCTCGCGGAACGCCGGGTCGCCGTCGGTCGGGATGACGTAGCCCATCTCCCCGACGTCGAGGTCGAAGCGGTCGGTCGACAGGCTCCGGACGCCGCTCTCGGCGAGCATGACGTCGGCGCCGGGTTCGTGCTCGTCGAACCAGCGCTCTAGTTCGAACGGTGGGATATCCATGGACAGTTGTCGGACCGTGCCGATTTACCGTTTCCCATCGGGGACGACCACACGCCCCCCGCCACGCGGCCGGTTGCGGTACGGTTTTGGACGAGGCCGACGCCGATCCGCTCGTCATGGCAGACGAGTCTACCACCGAGGCCACGACGCGCGGCAGGGACCTGACCGAGATCCGACGGGATCTCCACGCACACCCCGAGGCGGGCTGGAAGGAGTTCCGGACGACGGCGATGGTCGCCGCCGAACTCGAGGCGCTGGGCTACGACGTCCACCTCGGGAGCGAGGCGGTCGACCCCGACGAACGACTCGGTCTCCCCTCGGAGGACGAACTGACGGCGGCGATGGATCGGGCACGACGCGACGGCGCGCCGGAGTCCTACCTCGACCGGATGGACGGGATCACGGGCTGTGTCGCCGTCCGGGAGTTCGGCGAGGACGGCCCCGTCGTCGGGGTTCGGGTCGACATGGACGCGCTCGAACGGACCGAGGCCCGCGACGAGGACCACCGCCCGGTCCGCGAGGGGTTCGTCAGTCAGTACCCCGACGAGATGCACGCCTGTGCCCACGACGGCCACACGGCGATCGGACTCGGCATCGCCCGCCGGTTCGCCGAGGCGGCGGCCGGGAGCGCGGACGGGGACGGGGACGGGGGGTTCGACGGCACCCTCAAGCTGTTCTTCCAGCCCGCCGAGGAGGGCGGCCGCGGCGGCCTGCCGATGAGCCGGACCCCGCTGCTCGAGGACGTCGAGCACCTGATCGCGCTCCACCTCGGGCTCGACGAGGAGACCGGGACGGTCGTGGCCGGGTACGACCGCCCGCTCTCGAACGCCAAGCTCGACGTCCGGTATCTCGGCGAACCGGCCCACGCCGGGGCCGCCCCCCAGGAGGGCCGGAACGCCCTCCAGGCCGCCGCCGCGGCGATGCAGAACCTCTACGCCATCCCCCGGCACGCCGACGGCCCCACCCGGATCAACGTCGGGCAGGTCCACTCGCCCAACGCCCAGAACGTCATCGCCGAGGACGTCGAGATGCGCGTCGAGGTGCGGGGGACGACCGCGGAGCTGAAGGACTACATGCTCGAGCACGCCCGCCGGATGGT
Source organism: Haloarculaceae archaeon (assembly GCA_036625905.1). GTDB lineage: Archaea > Halobacteriota > Halobacteria > Halobacteriales > Haloarculaceae > Salinirubellus. Next base: position 450 of record JAZKST010000032.1, on the reverse strand, counting down.
CCGGGCGGCCGCCGACATGCACGACGTCGACGTCGAGACGTCGCTGTACGGCAAGACGACGAGCTTCGTCTGCGACGACGAGATGGTCGAGGCGGTGGCGGCGGCCGCCGAGGGGGTCGAGGGCGTGGACGAGATCAAAGAGCGCGTGGACTTCGGCGGGAGCGAGGACGCCTCGTATCTCGTCCGGCGGGTCCAGGAGCAGGGTGGGACTGCCACGTATGTCGGCGTCGGCGCGTCGAACGTCGCCGGCCACCACACCGCGCGGTTCGACATCGACGAGGACGCGCTGGCGATCGGGGCCGACGTCGTGGTCGAGACGGTTCGATCGCTGGGGGCGTAGGTGTCCGGATTCCCGAACCGGGTGGTTGGATGCGGCCACGGGATGCCGACCCCTCGGGCGACCACTCGCTGACCGGGGGTCCGGCCCGCATCGCTCGGCTTCGCTCCGCC
>JAZKST010000031.1:0-39934 GCA_036625905.1 Haloarculaceae archaeon | reverse complement strand
CCCTGGAAGGCGTTGACGACGGCCCGGTCGATCCGGTCGAGACGGACTGTCTCGCTCATACCTCACGGTGGGGTCGGTACGGGCATAAGGCTCGCGTTCACGAGCGGTCCAGCCGCCGCGTGCGTCCCCGGTCACTCGGTCGCCCCGTCCTCGGCCGCCGCGCCCTCGACGGTGCGGTCGAACGCCTCGGCCAGCGTCCCCGCGGCCACCGAGTCGACCGCCCCGGGATCGAGCCGAGCGACCAGTGGAACCCCCGCCGAACGGGCCCGTGCCGCGACGATCACCAGGAACCGGAACGTCGACTCGAGCCCCGCCACGGAGACGAGCGGTTCGAGCGAGTCGAGGTAGACGGCGTCGCCCACGCCGGTCAGCCCGTCCAGCCTGCCGACCAGCTCCATCGAGAGCCCCGCGACGTCGCCGTGTATCCGGCCCCCGTCGCTCGGCACCGTCGTCTCCGTCGGATCGACCCGTGGAACGAAGTCCACGACGCGTGCGACGCCGGAGTCGTGGCCCGCCTCGGAGAGCCGCCGCTCGAACCGCTCGGGGGAGGCCGTCGCGAGGACCGCGAGCACCGGACCGCGGATCGGTAGGGCCGAGGCCGCGTCGAGCACGGCTATCGGGTCGGTCGTCGGGGTTCTGACGAGAACCGCCTCCGGCTCGGTGCCCGGGCTCCCGGTCGGATTCGACGGGGTCGACACGGTCATCCACCCCCCTCCAGGGCGGACCGTGTGACGGCCGGACTGTTCACGTGTGGATCGCTACGAACTATTGCCAAATAAGTATGTTCCCTAGACGCGAAGGTTCACGGGACCGGTGTGACGCGGTGGCCCTCCGCGCGGAGCCTCCCGACGATCTCCTCCTGGTCGGCCGAGGCCTCGTAGTAGAACACCACGTCGTACGTGCCCTCGCGGAGGAGCTGCTGGCACTCCCAGACGAACTCGTCGCCGTCGAGGGTGAGTCCCTGGTGCTGGTTCAGTCCGAAGTCGGGGTCGTCGTTGCCCGAGTGGACGTACGTGTCCGTCGGGTCGACCCCCGCGCCTTCGGCGATCACGTCGCCCGCCTCCAGGGTGAGCTGGTGGAGCTTCGGCTCCGCGCTCGTGTCGAGCTCCGTGTGGACGATGACTCCGACCAGCTCGATCTCGCCCGGCTCCAAGAGCGCCAGTGCCCGCCGATACAGGTCCTCGTCGATCGCGTCGGCCATGCCGGGACTCGGTCCCCGTTCGGTTTACCGGTACCGATACCCGCGGGACCGTCACACCATCGGGCTCGACCGACGGTGCGGCCGCTCGTCGAACCAAGGAGTGCTCCCGTCGCCCGCGCGGCGATCGGGGAACGGACGGCCCGGAGGTCCGTCCTACAGCCGTGTGACCTACAACCGTGTGAGGTTCTTCGCCCTCGGACCCTTGTCGGTCTGTGCGATCTCGAACTCGACCTCCTGGCCCTCCTCGAGGTCCGGACCACCGACGTCCTCCATGTGGAAGAAGACGTCCTCGTCGGAATCCTCTGTCTCGATGAAGCCGTAACCGCCCGTATCGTTGAAGAAGTCAACCGTACCGGTCGCCATTACGACCGTCCAGATAACCGGACCTTATAAAAACCCTGCGGATAGCTCCTCCACGACCGCGGAACGGGTGTAGAGCGGTCCTCGCGTCCACTCGGCCGTACTCCGTGGTCGGGAACGCAACCGACGAGGCGGTCACAAGGCACATATGCGTCGGTGGAGACGTACCGGGTAGATGCTCCGACGGGTCCAGCGGTTCGGCCTCCGCGTCTACGAACGACTCCTCGAACGGGAGCTCTCGGGGGGGCCGACCCACGTCGCCGTCATCCAGGACGGCAACCGCCGGTACGCCCGGACCCGGGGGGACGAGGCGACGGAGGGTCACCGGGCCGGCGCCGAGACGACCGAGGCGATGCTGGAGTGGTGTGCCGACCTCGGCGTCGAGGAGCTCACCCTCTACGCGTTCTCGACCGAGAACTTCGACCGCCCCGAGGCCGAACGCGAGGAGCTGTTCGACCTCATCGCCGGGAAGCTCCGGACGTTCGCCGACCGCCCGGAGGTCCACGACCGCGAGGTCCGCGTCCGCGCCATCGGCGAACTCGACCGGCTCCCCGGGCGGGTCCGGGAGGCCATCGACTACGCCGACGAGCGCACCCGCGGCTACGACCGGTTCACGCTGAACGTCGCCGTGGCGTACGGCGGCCGCGCGGAGCTGCTGTCGGCCGCCCGCGACGTCGCCCGGGCGGTCGAGGCCGGCGAGTTCGACCCCGAGGACGTGGACGTCGGTGCCGTCGAGGCGCGGCTCTACGAGGGACCCGTCCGGGCCGTCGACCTCATCATCCGCACCGGCGGGGACGAGCGCACCTCCAACTTCCTCCCCTGGCACGCGAACGGCAACGAGGCGGCCGTCTACTTCTGCTCGCCGTACTGGCCGGAGTTCCGCAGGGTCGACCTCCTCCGGGCCATCCGCACCTACGAGCACCGCCGGGAGTCCTGGCGGCGCAGTCGCGCCGAGCGGGCCGCGGCACTCGTCCGTGCGTTCGGCGACGTCGAACTCGGCGAGGCGAGACGGGTCCTCTCGCGGTTCCGTGAGCACCTCCCCCGGAGCGAACTCGAGGCGGTCGAGGCCGAAGTCACGACGTCGGCGGAGCCCGAACCGGCCGACTGACGGCTCGCTATCGCTCGCCGTCCCTGGGCTCACTCGCCCAGTGGGATTCGGCCTGCCGGCCGAACCGTTGTCGGTCCGCTCGTCTCTCGCTCCCCGACAGGGTTTGGACGGTTCGTTGCACTCACCGTCCAAACCTCCGCTGACGCTCCTGGAAGTCCCTGAGCGCCCGTAGGTAGTCCCGGCGCCTGAAGTCCCGCCAGTTGACGTCAGTGAAGTAGAGCTCCGAGTAGACCGACTGCCAGATCATGAAGTCGGAGAGCCGCTCGGCGCCGGTCTTCACCACGAGGTCGGGGTCCTCGGGGAAGACGAGTTCGGACTCGATATCCTCGGCATCGATGTCCTCGGGCGTGAGTTCGCCCGCCTCGACCTCCTCGGCGACCCCGCGGACCGCGGCGGCGAACTCGGCCCTGCCGCCGAGGCCGATGGCGACCTGGACCGGGGCGGCAGCGGCGACGTCGTCCCCCGGCGAGCGGATGGCCACCTCCCGCGGGGAGTCGAGTTCGGCGAACGCCCGCCGCAGGGTCGGGACGACCGACTGGTCGAGGACGCTCACCGAGACGGTCACGCGCTCGGCGTCGAACTCGAACGCCCACCGGAGGAACTCCGCGAGCGTGTCGTACGCCCCGGGCTCGAGCAGGTCGCGCTCGGTGATGACGAGCACGACGCTGTCCGGGGTCTCGGCGTCGCTGAGCCGGATACGTGTACCCAGGTACCGGTCGTACAGGCCCACGGCGGGGGCTGGGAGTGGCGGGCCCCTAAGTCGTGCGGTCGGACGAACGACCCGTGCGATCGGACGAGCGGCCGGGAACCGACGTCTCGGCGCCGAGGGCGGCATCGGGACGGTTAAGTGCGCCTCGGGGGAACCGACGGGTCGTGACGGGCAACGTGCGGCGGGCGGCGGCGTTCGTCGCCGTGGGGGCGCTCTCCCTCCTCGCTCCGGCCGTGGTCGGCCGGACGAGCCCGCTCGTGGCGGCAGCCGTGGCGACGCTCCCGTTCGTCCTCGTCGCGGGAGCGGCGCTCTACGGCGTCGACGAGGGGCCGCTGTTCGACCTCCTGGCCCGCCCCGGGGACTACGAGGAGCGGCGGCTCTACGGGCTCGCCGGCTTCGCGCTGGCCGCCGCCGGCCTCGCCATACTCGCCACCCGGTTCGGCCTGCCGGCCCACGTGTTCGCGGCCGGGGTGGCCGTCCTCGTGGTCGGCAACCTCGCCAAGGAGTCGGTCCGCGCGGCGGTCGACTCGGTCGACCCCTTCGTCGCGACGACCGGCTTCGCCGTCGGCGGCACGCTCGCGGGGGTCGCGGGCTTCCTCGGCGGCGAGGCGGTCGCCGCGGGGACGCTCGACACCGCCGGCCCCGTCGAGCCCGTGCTGTTCCTCGCCGCCGCCGCCGCGCTGTTCGCCGCCCTCCTCCGGTCCTTGCTGTTCGAGCGCGACGATCCGCTCGTCCTGCTCTCCGTGACGCTGTTCCTGTGGGGGCTGTTCGAGCTCGACGCGACCGTGGCCCCCACCCGCGTGCTCGTCGGCCTCGGGGTGAGCGTCTTCTTCGGTTACGCGGCCTACGAACTGGAGACCGCCTCGCTCCAGGGGATGCTCACCGGGGTCCTGCTGGCCTTCCTCGCGGTCGTGCTCGGCGGCTACGGCTGGTTCGCGCTCCTCATCACCTTCTTCGGCATCGGCGGGCTCTCCTCGAAGTTCCGCTACGAGCGGAAACGGCGGCGGGGTATCGCCGAGGACAACGAGGGCGCACGCGGCTCGGGGAACGTCCTCGCGAACGCGGCCGTCGCGCTCGTGGCCGTCCTGGCGTTCGCCGCCTCCGGGCGCGTCGGCCTCCCCCCCGGCCTGTTCCTGTTCGCCTACGCCGGGAGCGTCGCGACCGCGATGGCCGACACGCTCTCCTCGGAGATCGGCGGCCTCTACGACGGCCCGCGGCTCGTGACGACGCTCGAACGGGTCGAACCGGGGACCGACGGTGCGGTGACCTGGCAGGGCGAACTCGCGGGGCTCGCCGGTGCGGGCGTCATCGCCGGGATCGCCGCCGTCGCCTTCGGCCTCGGGCCGACCGCGACGCTGGTCGTCGTCGCCGGCGGCTTCGTCGGTATGACCGTCGACAGCCTCCTCGGTGCCACGCTGGAGGGGAGCACGCTCGGCAACCAGTCGGTCAACCTCCTCGCGACGCTCGCCGGGGCCGTCGTCGGCGCGTTCCTCGCCGTCGCGGTCGGCGCCGTCCGGCTGTCCCTGGCGGTCGCCGTTCCGCTATGACGGTCGTCCGCGAGGCCCGTCCGGCGGACCTCCCGCGCCTGCGGGCCGTCCGTGCGGCGTCGCTCCGCGAGACCCCGCCGCTACTCCTCGACGTGGCCGTCCGGGGTGTCGGCATCGTCCTGGTCGGGACGGTTCCTGGAATCACGGAGCCGGTCGGCTACGCGCTGACGATGCGCGACGGCGAGCGGGCGGTCGCGTACCTCGCCGAACTGGCCGTCGCACCCGACCACCGCCGTCGGGGCCACGGCTCCGCGCTGCTGTCGGCCGTCCTCGACCGGCTCGCCGACCACGAGTGGATCCGGCTGACGACCCGGGCCGACGACGACCGGGCACGGACGTTCTACGAGGCGGCGGGGTTCGAGCGGCTGGAGCGGCTTCCGTATCACTACGCCGACGCCGACGGCGTGCTGTACGGACGGCGACTGTAGGGCGGCGGCGTCGAAACGTCGGTTCCCGTGGCGGGGGGCGAAACGTTCCGGCGACGAGCACTATCAGCCGGCGTCGGCCGGATGGAGGAACCGTTCGGCGGTCCGGACCCGGACGCCGGTCGGCTTCTTCACGAACTCCCCCTCCGACCGGGCGACGACCTGTTCGACCCCGCGCTGGGCACAGACGTCGAGGACCCGCTGGGTGAGTTCGCCGTCGAGGACGAGCACCGACGGGACGCGTTCGGCGTCGCGAACGAGGTCGAACGCCTCCCCGGCGTCGGCCTCGGCGAGCGTCGCCATCTCTGCGTCGAGCAGCCGCGCCAGCCCGATCCCGTCCTCGATCACGGCCCGGACGTGTCCCCGGAGGGTCACCGGCTCGGTCGTCTCCACAGCCTCGGGACTCGACTCCCCGGTCGCGTCCTCAGACGGCTCCCCGTCCGGTTCCGTCCGTTCACCGCCGGTCGACGAACCCTCCGGATCGGTCGCCTCCCCGGCGGACGGGCTCTCGGCCGCCGTCGTGCTCTCGGGCTCGGCGGTCGACGACCCCTCGTCCGGGGCGGGGACCGCGCTGCCGTCGGTCGCCGCGAGCCCCTCCGCGGTCTCGGCGTCGCGCCGGTCGAGGAACGCCTCGTGGGTCACCTTCTCCCGGAGGGCGGCCATCACCTCGTGGCGGTCGAGGTCCTCGACCGACCGGCCCTCGGGGGCGGTGGCCACGAAGTCGATCTCGCCGACCTGCGCGAGTTCCTTGAGGATGAGGTCGCCGCCGCGGTCCCCGTCGAGGAACGCCGTGACCGTCTTCTCCCGCGTGAGGTCCGCGATCACGTCGGGGACGTCCGTCCCCTCGACGGCGACCGCGTTCTTGACGCCGTACTTCAGCAGCTGGAGGACGTCCGCACGCCCCTCGACGACGATGATGGCGTCGGACTCCTCGACGCGCGGACCGGCCGGGTAGCCCTCGTATTCAGTAATATCCTCGACGCGGATCGACCGGCGGACCTCCTCGATGAGCTCGTCGCTGGTCATCACTGCGCCGTCGAACGACTCCCGGAGGAGCCGTTTGGCCCTGTCGACCACCTCGCGCCGGCGGGCCGACCGGACGTCCTCGATGTTCCGGACCTCGATCATCGACCGACACGGGCCGATCCGGTCGATGGTCTCCAGGGCCGCCGCCAGGATGGCCGTCTCCACCTTGTCCAGGCTCGTGGCGATGGTGAGCTCGCCGAACGACTGGCCGCTCTCGCTGGCGATCTCGACGTCGATGCGGCCGACCTTCGAGGATTCCTGGAGGGCCCGTATCTCGAGCTCGTCGCCGAGGAGGCCCTCGGTCTGCCCGAAGACCGCCCCGACGACGTCGTTGCGCTCGACCACCCCGTCCGCCGTGATGTCCGCGTGAATGAGGTACTTGGCTGTATCCTGCATGGGTGAACTGCCCCGCGAGGGGCGTGTATCGTGACTCGACCATGAGTGAACGCATGGTCATCACACAGCAGGGGCGCTCGACGGTTAAAGCGTACGGACCGTCGCTCCCGACCGTTCCGGAGCTGTCGTCGGTCCTCGTCGGGTTCGATGGATCTCGTCGGTCGGCCTCTCGACCCGCCGGAGACGGTCGGACCGGCGGACGAGTTCAAGTCCCCGCCTCCCGACCCGCCGGCATGGGCATCGACGAACCCGACATCGACCCCGCTCGCTTCCTCGAGGACGTCGAGATGCGCGTCGGGACCGTCCGCTCGGCCGAACCGTTCCCGGAGGCTCGCAAGGACCTGTACAGGCTCCGCGTCGACTTCGGGACCGAGATCAGGCAGTCGGCCGCGGGGCTCACCGACCGCTACGATCGGGACGAACTGGTCGGGTCGCAGGTGGTCGCGGTCGTCAACCTCGGGACCGTGACCGTCGCCGGCTTCGAGTCGGAGTGTCTCGTCACCGGCGCCGACGACGGCGACGGCGGTGTAGTCCACCTCACGACCGAACGCGAGGTCCCGGACGGGACCCGGGTCTACTGACGACCGTCGGAGCGACCGTGACCGGAGCTCCCGGTCCCCTCGGGCCACCGCCGCGTTCGGTTCGACCCCCCCACGACGGATCGGTCGCCGACCCACGCGCGCCGGTGGCCGCCTAATGAAGAAAAATTATCTCCGAAAGGGCACAAAGAACAATATTCAGTAACATTTAGGGCGAATGAGTGATTAGGGGCGACCAACATGGTCGGCAACACGGAGAAGGTCCTGTGGGGTGTCGTCGCCCTCGTCCTGGTCGCGCTGGCGGTGCCGTGGTTCATGTGGCGCGACGGGAGCGTGGCGTTCGGCCTCCCGGTGTGGCTCTGGTGGCACGTCGGGTGGATGGCGCTCGCGGCCGCCGTCTTCGGGCTGTTCGCGAACCGCGCGTGGGGGATCGGCATCGAGGAGGGGATATGAACCAGCTACTCGTCCAGGCGGCGGTGCTCGGCGGCTACCTCCTGGTCGCGCTGGCCGTCGGTCTCCTCGCCTACCGCCTGACCGCCGACACCGCCGAGGACTACTACCTCGCCGGCCGCACGCTGGGGACGGTCGTGCTGCTGTTCACGACGTTCGCCACGCTGCTGTCGGCGTTCACGTTCTTCGGCGGTCCGAACCTCGCGTACAGCGCGGGCCCCGAGTGGATACTCGTGATGGGACTGATGGACGGGGTGCTGTTCGCCCTCCTCTGGTACGTCGTCGGCTACAAGCAGTGGCTCGTCGGGAAGAAGGGCGGCTACGTCACGCTCGGGGAGATGCTCGGCGACCGGTTCGGGTCGACGGGATTACGTCTACTGGTCGCCGGCATCTCGATCTTCTGGCTGTTCCCGTACGTGATGCTCCAGCAGAAGGGCGCCGGCCAGGCGCTCGTCGGGCTGACCGACGGCGCGGTCCCCTTCTGGGTCGGCGCGGGCGGCATCACCCTGTTCATGGTGGTCTACGTCGCCGTCTCGGGGATGCGCGGGGTCGCCTGGACCGACACGCTCCAGGGGGCGTTCATGCTCGTCCTCGTGTGGGGGGCGGTCGCGTGGGTGCTGTCGGCCGTCGGTGGCGCGAGCGAGGCGACCGCCGCGCTCGCCGACGCGAACCCCGAGTTCCTCCGGCTCGGTGGCGGGCTCTACACCCTGGAGTGGATGATCTCGACCGCCGTGAGCATCGCGTTCGGGGTGACGATGTTCCCGCAGATCAACCAGCGGTTCTTCGCCGCCCGGTCGAAGACCGTGCTCAAGCGGACGTTCGTCCTCTGGCCGGTCCTCGTGGTCCTGCTGTTCGTCCCCGCGTTCATGCTCGGCTCCTGGGCCGTCGGCCTCGGCGTGCAGGTCCCAGAGGGCGGCAACGTCGTCCCCGCGCTCCTGAACGAGTACACGCCGGCGTGGTTCGCCGCGCTCGTGATCGCGGGGGCGCTCGCCGCGATGATGTCCTCCTCGGACTCGATGCTCCTGTCGGGCTCGTCGTACCTCACGCGGGACATCTACCGACCGCTACGCGAGGCGCGAAGCGCCTCGAACGGAGCGAGCGACGAGCGGAGCGAGCCGCGAGCTACCCGTGAGGACCTGGTCGCCCGCGCCGGCGTCGCCGCCTTCGCCACGCTCTCGTTCGTCGCGTCGCTGTACGCCCCGGGGACGCTCGTCGAGATCGGCAACACCGCGTTCGGCGGGTTCGCACAGCTCGCGCTCCCGGTGATGGTGGCGCTCTACTGGGCCCGTACCACTCGAACCGGGATGGTCGCCGGCGTGGGCGGCAGCCAGCTGTTCTACCTCGCCAGCGTCTTCCTCCCGTTCGTTCCGGGTAGTTATATCGGCGGCTGGTCGGCCAGTCTCGTCGGGATGGGCCTCGGGCTGGTGCTCACCGTGGGCGTCTCGCTGGTGACCTCGCCCGCGTTCGGGGAGGACCGCACGGTCTACTTCGAGGGGCTCCGCGCGGACTAGAAGATGTAGGGGTCGTCCGGGCCGGCCGCGTCGGGCACCACCCACATCCCGTCGGCGTCCTTCTCGACCTCGCCGTTGGCCCGGAGGTCCTCCAGGACGTCCTCGACCTCCTCCACCTGGTACCGGAGCGCGGTCGCGATGCCGCGTGCGCTCGTCCCCTCGCTCTCGGCGACGACCCGCAGCACCTCGTCGGCCGGCGTCTCCTCGTCGTCCTCCCAGCTCCCCGTTCCGCCCTCCAAGTCGTTCATGTCCCACCTCTGAGAGGCCCCCATATGAATCCGCTGGTCGTGTCATACAGTCGGTCGTCGGCCGTATCGGGCCTCGGGTAGTGGTCGTCGGCGCCGGCCGGTACGGCAGTTGAGGACATTCATAATCACCCCCGGCGAACCGGCCCGTATGCAGACCCACGTCGTGCCGGTCGGGTTCGACTACGACCGGCTGATCGCGCCGCTGGTCCGCGACCGGGTCGACGTGGACCGGGTGGTCCTCCTGGAGGGGGCGGTCGGCTCGGAGACGAACGTGGAGTACTCCCGGCGGCTCGCCGAGAAACTGGAGACGGACTTCTCGAACCTCCTGGGTGCGGAGACCGAGCGGTTCGTCGTCGAGGACGTCTACGACTACGACGCCGCGTTCGAGCAGGCCTACCGGCTCATCAACGACGAGCTCGACTCCGGTGGGGAGGTGTGGGTCAACGTCAGCGCGATGCCGCGCACCGTCTCCTTTGCGTTCGCGACCGCCGCTCATTCAGTTATGGTCGAACGGGAAGCCGACCGCGACCGCGTTCACACCTACTACACGGTCCCCGAGAAGTACCTCGAGACCGAGCTCGCCGAGGAGCTCCGGGCGGGGGTGGACCTGCTGGAGGAACTCCTCGCGGACGAGCCGGTCGACGACGAGCGGATCCGCGAGCGGCTCCGCTCCGTCCGGAGTCTGCTCGCGGAGTTCGACGAGCGCGGGACGACCATCGGTGCCAAGGAGATCGACGGCTCGCACGTCGTCGAACTCCCCGTCGCGCCGTTCTCGAACGTCAAGCCGTTCGAGGAGCTCGTCCTGTTCACGCTCGGCGAGCACGGCGAGTTCGAGTCCGTCAGCGAACTCGCGGGGACGCTCGCCGAGGAGCTCGGCGAGGAGTACACCGACGCGTTCCGGTCGAAGGTCATCTACAACGTCGACCGACTGGGTCCCGGCGGGAAGGGGTACGTCGAGCGCGAGGAGCACGGGAACTCCTACCGGACGAGACTCTCGCGCATCGGCCGGCTGTGGGTGCGGGCCCACGCCGACGCGGCACCCGAGGAGCTTGCCTGATCCGGGCCGTCGTGGTCACCTACCGTCGATACCCGAGCCCGTCCGAACATCGCCGGTAGATCCTCACTCCGCGCCGTGCTCGTTCCGCACCTCGTGGACCCGGGTCGCCATCGCGAGGAAGACGCAGATGACGGTGAGCACGACGGCCGCGGCGGCGGCCACGTCGTGTGCGGGCACGGTGTGGTCGAATCCCCGACCCGGGCCGAGGTACGGTTCCACGTTCAGCAGCGTGTGGTGGGGGTCGCCGACGACCGGGACGAGGTAGTCGACGACGTCGTTGAGCGTGTACCAGGCGGCCGCGAGCGCCACCGCACCGACCCGGAAAGCGGCGTAGCGGTGGATCAGGAACGCCTCGACGACCATCGCGAGGTGGCCCGTCACGAGGAACGCATAGAGGCCGTACTGCCAGACGAACCCGACGAGCCCCAGGGCGGCGAGGGAGCCCGTGGGCCACTCGGCGGGGAAGGCGAGCAGGACGAACGGCGTCCACGCCCCGAGCTTGATGCAGCCGAAGAAGGCGAGCGTGTTCAGGTACTCGTTCGACCGGCCGAGCTTCCAGAGCGAGAGCGAGAGGGCGATCAACAGCGTCGCCAGCGGCGAATCGGGCACTAACGGCCACATGACGGGGTCCGTGATGGTGAACTGGAAGCGGTAGAACCAGAAGCCGAAGGCGGTCCCGGCGAGGTTGGCGGCGACGACGGGCCACACCAGCCGCAGGCCGAGGTCCTCCAGCCACCCCGGCAGGGGCGCGACGTACCGCGGGAGCGGCTCGCGGGGCGGAAGATCGTCGGAGGGGAACCGCCGGTCGTAGAGCCGCCGGAGGCGACCGGCGACCGTCCCCTCACCAGCCCCACCGCTCCTTCCTGCCATACCGTTCGTTCCGGCGCCGTCAGCTAAAAACACCCCGGGTCCGTACGTCGACCGTCCCTGATCGAACGGGGCTCCGGCCGTCGAGCGGCGGTGGGATCGTCGGTCCTTCGACGGCGTCCGTACGACGGCGGCGAACGACGAGCAGAGCGCCCCCGGACGGTCCGGCCGGGGGCGGGGGGACCGTCAGCGACCGGACACCGGCCTCGAAAGTTCCGTGCTCGACGATCGAGCCTCCGGAACGACACCGGTTAAGTGGGTCCGACCCCACCGGTCGTGTATGAGCGAGTCGGAGGCCACGGACCTGGAGGAACTGCGTCGCGGCACCGATCTGGTCAAGCGCGGGTTCGCCAAGATGCAGAAGGGGGGGGTCATCATGGACGTCGTCACGCGCGAGCAGGCGCGGGTCGCCGAGGACGCCGGCGCCGTCGCCGTGATGTCCCTGGAGGCCGTGCCCGCAGACATCCGGAAGCGCGGCGGCGTCGCCCGGATGGCCGACCCCGCCGACCTCCGGGAGATCATCGACGAGGTCTCCATCCCGGTGATGGGGAAGGCCCGGATCGGCCACACGAAGGAGGCAGAGATACTCGAGGCCACCGGCGCGGACATGATCGACGAGTCGGAGGTGCTCACGCCCGCGGACGACGAGTACCACATCGACAAGCGCGACTTCACGGCGCCGTTCGTCTGTGGCGCCCGGAACCTCCCCGAGGCGCTCCGCCGCATCGACGAGGGCGCCGCCATGGTCCGCACGAAGGGCGAGGCCGGTACGGGCGACGTTAACCAGGCCGTCACCCACCAGCGGGCGATCAAGAGCGCCATCCGCGAACTCGAGGGCAAGAGCTTCGAGGAGTGCGAGAAGTGGGCCCGCGAACACGAGGCGCCCGCCGACCTCGTCCACGAGACCGCGGAGATGGGTCGGCTCCCCGTGGTCAACTTCGCCGCCGGCGGCATCGCCACCCCCGCCGACGCCGCGCTGATGATGCACCACGGCTGTGACGGCATCTTCGTCGGTTCGGGCATCTTCGGCGCCGAGAACCCCGACGCGATGGGCCGAGCCATCGTCGAGGCGGTGAACAGCTGGGACGATCCGGAGACGCTGGCGGAGATCGCCACCAACACGGGCAAGGGTATGGAGGGCCAGTCCAACACCGACATGCCCGAGGAGGAGAAGCTCCAGGGCCGGGGCGTGTAGGAACCGCTACAGTACGTTCTTCTCTGCCACGCGCCCGACGTCGAGTCGGGGCTCAGAACAGCGGGTCCCCGAGCGACGCGAGGGTCCCCGGCGAGGCGAACGGCGTCTCGTCGTGGGGGACCGGACGGAGGTTCGTCGCGTCGTCGAGCAGTGACCTCGCGCCGTCCCGGTCGGCGTGGTCGTAGCCGGCGAGCGTCCACGGCGGCCACAGCGCGAGGTGCTCGAACCTCGAGCGTCTCGGGTTCCACCTGACGTAGACGTCCGCCGCACCGTCCCGTGCGACGAGGGCGAGTTCGCCGTCGGTGATCCGCATCGCCTCGATCAGGTCGACGGGGTCGGCCGGGGCCCTTGGGCCGGTCGAGTCGGCCGATCCGGTGCCGCTGTGCGCGTCGAACACCGCCCGGACGGCCCGGTGGTCGGAGTGTTCGAGGAGGAGGTCCCGTACCGGGTCGTCGTCCCCGCTCCCGTCCGCCCGGCCGCTGTCACCCTCAGTCATCGGGCGTGTGTACGCCTGGCACGCGCTTAAACGGCCGGGTCGCCGCAAACGGGGCGACGGCCGGGTCGCGGACGGTTCCGGGGCCGGCGGCTTTACCTGTCGGCCGGTCCACCCGCGGGTATGGACCGGGGGTCGGTGGCGCTCGCGCTCGTGGTGTTCGCGGTACTCGCCGGCTGTGCCGGTGGCGTCCCCGGACCCGCGCCGGGGGAGGGTGGGGAAGCGGCCGTGGCGGGCGGGACGCCGACGATCGCGGGCGAGGGGTTTCGGGTGACGGTCGTCCGGGTCGTCGACGGGGACACGATGGAGATCAGGTTCGGCAACGGGACCGCCGACACCGTCCGCCTGCTGGGGGTGGACACCCCGGAGGTCCACTCGTCGAACACGCCCGGTGAGTTCGATGGCGTCCCGGAGACGGAGGCGGGCGAGCGGTGTCTCCGGCGCTACGGCGATCGGGCGAGCGCGTTCGCCGAGGAGCGGCTGGCGGACGCGACGGTCCGCCTGCGGTTCGACCCCGACTCGGACCGGCGGGGCTACTACGGCCGGCTGCTCGGGTATCTCGTCGTCGACGGCGAGAACTTCAACCGCCTGCTGCTGGAGGAGGGGCTCGCCCGGGTCTACGAGTCCACGTTCACCGAACGCGAGCGGTTCCGCGAGGCCGAGTCGGCCGCCCGCTCGGCCGGAACGGGGCTGTGGGCCTGCGCGAACGACACCGCCGCCGGCGCGACCGCAACCGCGACGCCCGCAACCGGGCAGAGCGACGGGCGGATGAGCGTGGTCGAGATCAACGCCGACGCCGAGGGCAACGACAACGAGAATCTGAACGACGAGTACGTCGTCCTCGAGAACACGGGGGCGGAGGACTTCGACCTCTCGGGGTGGACGGTGAGCGACGCCGCGGGGCACGGCTACACGTTCGACTCGTTCACCCTCCAACCGGGCGAGCGGGTCACCCTCTACACCGGGAGCGGCACCGACACCGGGACGTCCGTCTACTGGGGGCGCTCGAGCGCCGTCTGGAACAACGACGGCGACACCGTCACCGTCCGCGACGCCGACGGGGACGTGGTCGCCGAGCGGTCGTACTGACCCGTTCTGTCCGACGGTAGAAGGGCCGAGCACTCCGGCGAGGAACCGGGGAGGAAAAGAGGCCGAGACCGCCACAGGAGGCCCGTTCTCGCGTCGAACGGGAATCGTTTTAACAGGCCCTTCCGTACGCCCCGTATGTTCAAGGCTATCGTGGGTGCCGAGACGCTCCGGGGGGCGCTCGACTCGGTGAGCGTGTTGGTCGACGAGTGCAAGATCAACCTCAACGAGGACGGCCTCGCGATCCGCGCCGTGGACCCCGCGAACGTCGGGATGGTCGACCTGACCCTCGACGTCGAGGCGTTCGAGTCCTACGAGACCGACGGCGGGGTCATCGGCGTGAACCTCGCCCGGCTCGAGGACTTCGTCGGGATGGCCGACACCGACCAGCTCGTCCAGCTCGAACTCGACGAGGAGACGCGCAAGCTCCACGTCCGCATCGACGGCCTGGAGGGGACGCTCGCGCTCATCGATCCCGAATCCATCCGCAAGGAGCCCGACATCCCCGACCTCGACCTCCCGGCGACCATCGTCGTCGAGGGCCGGGACATCGACCGCGCGGTCAAGGCCGCCGACATGGTCAGCGACCACATCGCGCTCGGGGTCGACGCCGACGAGGAGCTGTTCTACGTCGACGCCGAGGGGGACACCGACGACGTCCACCTCGAACTGACCCGCGAGGACCTCATCGACCTCGTCGCCGGCGAAGCCCGCTCGCTGTTCTCGCTCGACTACCTCAAGGACATGAACAAGGCCATCCCGAAGGACGCCGAGGTCGAGATCGAGCTCGGCCAGGAGTTCCCCGTCAAGCTCCACTTCGACATCGCCGAGGCGAAGGGACAGGTCACGTACATGCTCGCTCCGCGCATCCAGAGCGACTGACCACGTCCCCCTACCGGTAGCCCCCCGCGGCCGCCGCCCGTCTGCTTTCCCGTCCCCTCGCTCTCCGGCGTGTCACCTGTCCGCGAGGACCGTCTCGCCCGCCCGCACCTTCTCGCCGCGCTCGACGCGCACGTCATCGAGCGATGTGCCGGGCGGGAACAGCACGTCCGCCCGCGAACCGAGCGTGATGTGTCCGATGCGTTCGCCACGGTCGAGCCTCTCGTGGGGCTCGACCAGCGGGTGGATCCGACGGGCGACGGCCCCCGCGATCAGCGTCACCTCGTACCCGCCACAGTCGATGACGACCCGCTCGTTCCGGTCGGAGCCCTTGGTGAACGCGGGGAGGTGTCGACCCGGGCTGTGTTCGACGGACTCGACGGTACCGGGCGCAGGCGCGCGGTTCACGTGGACGTCGGTGACGTTCATGAACACGCCGACACGGACGCGGGTCTCGCCGTCGTCCTCCTCCTCGCGAACCACGGAGACCCGGCCGTCGGCGGGTGAGACGAACCCCGATTCGGGCGGCGTGCGCTGGGGGTCGCGGTTGAACCAGACCACCAGCGCCACGAGCGCCGGGACCAGGAGGACCGCCGGCGGGGCGACGAGCGCGAGGGGGAGCGCGAGCACCCCCGCCAGGAGCGCGCGACGCCGGGTGCCGGGTGCGACGCGTACGGGGAGGTCGACGAGGCTCACGGTCACAGCGACCGGTCGATGACCGCCTTCGCGGCCGTGGCCTTCTCCTTCCAGCCGTACCCCTGATCGTAGACGTGCTTCTTCGCGTCGACGAGCTCCTCGGGCGAGGACTCCTCGAAGCCGCCACGGGCCCACGTCCCCGAGTCGTGGAGCCACTCGACGACCCGCTCGCGGGTCTCGGGCCACGTCAGCCCGACCATCTCGTAGAACGCCACGAGCGCGAAGACGCTGTTGTCGTGGGCACCCGGTACCGAGCCCTTCTCGTAGATGGTCCGCAGCGGCTCTCGGGTGGGCCGGGCGACGCGCTCCTTGTACTCCTCGGTCGTCAGCAGCCGTAGCTCCCCCTCGACCTCTTCGGCGCGACGGTCGCCCCGCAGTCGTCCGAGCGCGGCCTGGTGGAGCGGCGTCCACTCCTCGAGGTCCTCCTTCAGGTCGTCCTCGCCGAACGGGCCGGCCGAGAGCCGCGAGAGCACGTCGACGTACGCCCCCTCGATGGCCGCCCGGTCGGTCCCCTCGTAGTCACAGGCGGCGTCGTGGACGTTGCTCGTCGTCCGGCAGCCGGGACACGGGTAGGCGAACCGCGGCACGGAAGACTGGTTCTTCGGCGACGAGTATGAGGCTGTCGGGTCGGTGGTAGTCGAACCCGCGTGAGCCCGCGTCGAGACCCTACTCCTCGATGTCCAGGTACTCGACCAGGCCGAGGAGGACGAACGAGCGGGTCATGAGCGCGAAGATCCCGGCGTACACGAGCAGCATAGCCAGTTGGTAGAGGACGAAGACGAGGTCGCTACTCTCCGTGGTCGGCCCGACGATCACCTCCTCTCCGCCCGACGCGGCGATGGCGTACAGGACGAGGTAGACGACCAGCAGGACCATCGCGCCACCGAACGTCAGCCAAGCCCGCCGCTGGACCCCTCGTCGCGGCCAGCCCTCGAACCGGTACCGCTGGCCGAACGTCCAGAGGATGACGAAGAGGCTCCCGATCGTCGCGACGGTGGTGAGGAGGCTCTCGGCGTCGCCGACGTACGCGAGGGCCCAGATCACCTCCGGGTCCGTCGGGATCACGTCGAAGAGGAGGTTCGAGAGCGGGAAGAGCGCGGAGCCCCCCGCGAGGACACCCCAGAGGTTCCCGAGGAATTCGACGAACGATCTGAACTCGTCGAGGAACTCGTCGGCCATGTGTCCTATCCTGGGTGAAGGGGGTGGTAACTGTTCTCCCACCCGCCCGATCACCCACGTCGGTCGCCCCACCCCGACTGGGCCGAAGCTTCAAGTCCGATGCCGGGACCACCCTTCGACAGTCCTATGGCCGGCGCGTCCCGACCACCCGACGTGACTGCGGACGGGGACGAGAGCGACGAGAACCCGGCGTGGCGCGACGTGTTCGGCCACGAGGAGCCGTACGACGACCAGGCCGAGGGAGTCGAGACGGCCGTCGAGACCGCCCGCGAGTCCGGGTTCACGATCCTGGAGGGGGCCTGCGGGACCGGGAAGACGATGCTCGCGCTCACCGCCGGCCTCTATCTCGTCCGCGACCCGGACTCGGCGTTCGAGCGCGTGTTCGTCCTCACGAGCGTCAAACAGCAGCTCCGGCAGTTCGAGGAGGACCTCCGGACGATCAACGCGAACCTCCCCGGCGGGTGGGACCCCATATCGGGGCTGACACTCGTGGGGAAGGCCGACGTCTGCCCGTACAACCGCGAGGGCGCGGGCGGCATCGACGACGGGAACGTCTACCACCGGTGCGAGAGCCTCCGGGAGCGCACGCGGGGGCTGACCGAGGACACCACGGCCGGGGCGCTCGCCCAGCAGGCCCGGAGCCAGCAGATCGGCCTGGCCGACTCGGGCGCCGACGACGGCGGCGCGGCGACGTATCTGGAATCCGCCGGCGGGAAATCGCCGTACCCCCGGGAGATGCCCGAGCACGGGGCGGGGACGAGCGAGGTGGAGTTCTGTCCGTTCTACGCGCAGTACCTCGAGGACCTCCCCGAAGACGGTTCGCCAGTAGAGGCCGTCCCGTTCGACCACACCGAACTCGGCCTCGTCGAGCCCGATGACCTCGTCCGGCTGTCCGTCGAGGCGGGCACCTGCCCCCACTCGGTGATGGGGGCGCTGCTCCCCCGCGTGGAGGTCGTCGTCGGGAACTACTACCACGCGTTCGATCCGACGACGGTCGAGTCGTTCACCGGCGCGCTGCTCGACGAGGGGACGTTCGTGGTCTGCGACGAGGCGCACATGCTCGAACCGCGGGTTCGGGACCTGGTCGGCGGCGGGGTCTCCGACACCGCGCTCCGGGACGCGGTCGGGGAGATCGCCCAGGTCGTCCAGCCCCTCGCCTTCACCGAAGAGACCGGCCGGCAAACCGGGCCGGTCGACGAGATACGCGCGGAATTAGAGGACGCGAGCGTCGGCGTCGAGGCGCTCCAGCGGACCCGGGAGTTCCTCGTCGATCTTCGGGAGTACCTCGACGACCGGGTGGTCGAGTACCTCGACGCCGAACACCCCGGGTGGCGCGAGTCGATGCCGGACCTGCCGGACGCGGAGATACCGCTTCGCGACCCGGAGGAGCCGGCGGTCGACGACCTGACCGAGTGGGCCGAGCGTGCCGGGTGGGCCGACGACGACTGGGTACGAGCGGAGGCAGTCGGCGCGACCGTCGCGGGCGTGCTCGACCGGGTCGAAGACGCCGGTGACGAGGACGACGAGGGCGAGGCACGACGGTCGGCACCGGGCGTCGGCCGCACGCTGGCGGCGTGGAACCGCGCCGGTCACGCGGAGTTCTTCCGCGAGATCGAACTCGAGCGGACCTGGAACGACGTCGCCCCGCGGGACTCCTGGCGGCGGGCGTACAACGCCCGCTTCGCGCTGCACAACTGCGTGCCCGGGGACGTCATCGGCGAGCGACTCGGGGCGTTCGGCGGCGGGGTGCTGATGTCGGCGACACTGGAGCCGATGGACGTCTTCCGGGCGGTGACGGGACTGGACGCGCTCGCCGACGAAGGGCGGCCGGTAGTCGAGCGCGTGTACGGCCTCGAATTCCCCGAGGAGAACCGTGCCTCCTTCGCGGTGAAGGCCCCGAAGTTCACCTACGGGAACCGGGGCGCCCCGGGCGAGGAGAACCGGGTCAGGGAGGCCCACGCCCGCGCGATGCGGCAGGTCGCCGCCGGTCCCGGGAACGTCCTCGTCGGGATGCCGTCCTACGCGGAGGCGGAGTGGGCCGCGGGCGTCCTCCGCGCGGCGACGGACGTCGACAAACCCGTCCTGCTCGACGAGTCCAGCGTCGACGAGGTCACGGAGGACCTCAAGACGGCGTTCTTCGACGGCCCGCCGAAGGTGCTCGTCACGTCGCTCCGGGGCACCCTCACCGAGGGGGTCGACTACCGCGGCGACCGGCTGTACGCCGCCGTCGTCTGCGGGGTCCCCATCGTCAACACGGCCTCCCCGCGGACCCGTGCGGTCCGGACCGCCTACGACCGACGGTTCGGGGAGTCACGCCCGGACGGCTCGCCGGGCGCGTCGTCGTCCGAGGGGTTCCGGACGGCCCTGTCGACCCCCGCGGTCCGAAAGGCCCGCCAGGCCGTCGGACGGGTCATCCGGGGCCCCGAGGAGGTCGGCGTGCGCGTCCTGCTCGACGAGCGGTACGCGAGCGACTCCTGGGACTCCGTCCGTGACCTGCTCGGCCCGGACCGCGAGGAGTTCCGTCCGGTCGGCCCGGAGATGCTCTCGTTCGCCCTCGAGCGGTTCCGGGAGTCGCGCCGACAGAGGTCTCGAAAGTAGTGTATTGAGTCCCGTGTACGACGGCGGACCATCCGACGGATATCGGACGCGCGTCGGACGCTCGTTTCCAGTCACAACGGGGCTCCGTCCAGCCGCAGTCGTGCGGTCTCTCGACTCTGGCGCTTCGCGTGGAGTCCGTTCACATGCGCCGTGCCGACTCCGTGTTTCGGGCCCGAGACAGGTTTTTGTGCCGACCCGCGGAACCCGGGGTCGTGCCGAGCAACGCTCTCCGTCGTCGGCTGGTGCTCGCCGGGCTGCTCGTGGCGGTTCTGGTCCTCTCCGGAGTCGTACTCATGGAGGTGCTCTCGACGGTCTTCTTCGCGGTCACCGTCGCGTACGTCCTCTACCCCGTCCGTCGCTGGCTCGTCGCTCGCGGACTCTCGGAACGGGTGGCGAGCGCCGTGGTCGCCACGGGTGCGTTCGCGCTCGTCCTCATCGTCCTCGCACCGCTCGCGTTCGTCCTCTACCGCCGCCGGCGCGTCCTGTTCGACCTGCTCGAACGGATACCCGACGTCGTCGAGATTCCCCTCGGGAGCTTCGTCTACACGATCGACACGGTCGCCATCCTGGACTCGTTGCGCGGCCTGCTCGCCGACGTCGCGTTCGGTCTCGCGGCCGCGGCGCCGGTGATCGCCCTCCAGCTGTTCCTGTTCGCCATCCTCCTGTACGCGCTCATGCTGCGGCCGGGCGCCGCCGGAGAGACCCTCCTCGGGGTGGTCCCGCCGGAGTACCACGACGTCGTCCAGGCGCTCGACCGCCGGGTGCGCGAGACGCTGTTCGGCATCTACGTCCTGCAGGCAGCGACGGCGACCGGAACCTTCCTGGTCGCGTTCGTCGTGTTCTTCCTGCTCGGCTACGGGGCCCCGTTCACGCTGGCGGTCCTCGCCGGACTGCTCCAGTTCGTCCCCGTCGTCGGTCCCAGCGCACTCGTCGGCGGACTGGCGGTCGTCGACGTCCTGTCGGGGGAGGTCACCCGGGCGGTGCTCGTCACCGCGATCGGGCTCGTCCTCATCGGGTTCGCCCCCGACGCGGTGATCCGCCCCCGGCTCGCCGAGTGGGCCGCCCACCTGCCCACCAGCCTCTACTTCATCGGGTTCACCGGGGGCGTCCTCACCGTCGGTCCAGTCGGGTTCATCGCCGGGCCGCTGGCCGTGGCGGTGCTGGTCGAGGTGGTGTCGCTGCTCGCCGACGAGAGCCCGTCGAGCACGTAGACCCGGCTCTAGGTGACGAGTTCGCCGCCCTCGCGCTCCCACTCGGTGAGCGACCCCTCGTAGAACGCGAGGTCGTCGTAGCCGAGGTGCCGGAGGACGACGTAGGTGTGGCTGATGCGACGCGCGGTGTTGCAGTAGAGCAACACCCGCTTTTCGGGGGTGATGCCCAGCGATTCGAGCGTCTCGTGGTTCTCGGCATCCGAGCGGAGCCCGCGTGACTCCCGGTCGACGAGTTCGAGCCAGTCGAGCCGGACCGCGCCGGGGATGTGCCCCTCCTCGTACTCCCACTCCTCGCGGGTGTCGACGATCGCGGTGTCGGGGTCCAAAAGCGCCTCCCGGACGGCCTCCGTGGGAACGAGCGGCCCGCCCTCGTCGAAGGCGGCGCGGTACTCGGCCGGTTCGGTTTCGGGAGCGTCGGTCGTGGTCGGGTGTTCCCGCTGCCAGGCACTGAAGTCGCCGTCGAGCAGGTGGAGCCGCTCCCTGGGGTGTCCGTAGAGTTCGGCGGTGACGAGTAGCCGCGCGGCGAACACGCCGTGGGTGTCGTCGTAGGCGACGAGGTGATCCGTCTCCGAGACCCCCACGTCCCCCATCAGCGTCGCGAACGCCTCGGCTCCGGGAAGCATCCCCGCCTCGCCCTCCTCCGACCTGAAGGCGTCGAACGGGACGTTCACCGCGCCGGGCAGGTGGCCGATGCCGTCGTACTCCCACGCGTCGCGGACGTCGACGACGCGGACCTCGGGGGATCCGAGTCGGTCGGCGACCCAGCCGGTGGGAACCACGATGTCGTCCATGCCCCCCGTTCGGGCGCCGGGGTTTCAAACCACGCGACGCCGGCCGAGGTGACCCCGCCCGAGGGAAACCGGCAATATCTGCTATTTCGTTCCCGGGCCTGACCGACGCCCGTGACGCTCCGCCGGTCGCGGTCGGTACGGCAGGCATGGACAGATGACACTCGCTGGTACCGGAATATGTTGCCGCTTGACCGTTCAGGTGGCCGAACGTACCGGGAGTGTAGGGGATAAGAGGATGGGGTGCGTAGGGGGGCACGCACTATGACCGACTACGCCAAGGACGTGCTCGTCTCCGCCGACTGGGTGGAGGAGCACTTGGAGGAGTTCCGAAGCGACGACCCGGCCCACCGGCTGGTCGAGGTCGACGTGGACACGGAGGCCTACGACGAGGGGCACGCGCCCGGATCGATCGGGTTCAACTGGGAGACCCAGCTCCAGGACCAGACGACCCGCGACATCCTCTCGAAGGAGGACTTCGCGGATCTGCTGGGGGGACACGGGATCTCCGACGATTCGACGGTCGTCCTCTACGGCGACAACTCCAACTGGTTCGCCGCGTACACCTACTGGCAGTTCAAGTACTACGGCCACGACGACGTCCGGCTGATGGACGGCGGCCGGGACTACTGGCTGGACAACGACTACCCGACGACGACGGAGACGCCCGACTTCCCCGAGGTCGAATACGAGGCCCGCGGGCCGTTCGAGTCCATCCGGGCCTACCGCGACGACGTGGAGAACGCCATCGACCGGGGTATTCCCCTCGTGGACGTCCGCAGCCCCGAGGAGTTCAGGGGGGAGATCCTCGCCCCGCCGGGGCTCCAGGAGACCGCCCAGCGCGGCGGCCACATCCCCGGCGCGCAGAACATCTCGTGGGCCGCGACCGTGAACGACGACGGGACGTTCAAGACCGCCGACGAGCTCCGCGAACTGTACGAGGCGCAGGGCATCGACGGCGAGGAGACCACCGTCGCCTACTGCCGCATCGGCGAGCGCTCCTCGATCGCGTGGTTCGCGCTCCACGAGCTGCTCGGCTACGAGGACACCGTCAACTACGACGGCTCCTGGACCGAGTGGGGCAACCTCGTCGGCGCGCCGGTGGAGACCGGAGACGCGGAGTAATCGGCGAGCGTGCCGGAGGCCGCGACGCCGTGGTCCCGTTTCCGCTGGCGATGCCGAGTGACCGATCGAGGGTGTCGTAGACCCCGAGACCGCGGTCCCGTCGCCGCAGGAGACGCGAAATAACCGGTCCCCCGGGGACACCGTAATATCGACTACACCGATTATACTTCTTTGCGGACGAGCGCTGGAGTGACGCGTTCCCCACGTCACCAGCAGCTACAAGCCACACCCTGCCGTACCCCGGCCCATGACACCCGAGGAGTTCACGGAGGCCGTGCGCGAGGCGAACCGGACCGCGCTCTCGCGGCTCGGCTCCTCGAAGTCGCTGTACGCCGATACGATGGGGGACATGGAAACCGACGCGGTGCTCGGGGCGGCCGCCGACGCCGAACACTACGCGGCCGAGACCTACGCGACGTGGGCCGAGAGCGAGGCCGACTCGGCAGTCGCCGAGGCGTTCGAGACAACCGCGAGCGAGGAACGCGAGCACTACGAGACCGTCGCCGGGAAGCTCGACGAGCACGAGCCGAGCGATGAGGTTCCGACCATCCACGAGTACCTCCGGGCGCTCGAGGACACCGTCGAACGAGTCGGGGGATTCGTCGGCCGCACGCTCGCCGCCGAGGCGTCCAAGAGCCAGACGACCGGCTTCTTCGTCGGACAGGCCGACCCGCAGACCGCCCAGTCGTTCCGGGACATGGGTGAGGACCTCGACGCGCAGTTGGAGCGGGCGCTGGACCTGCTCGCCGAGCACTGCGAGAGCGACGGCGATTGGGAGCGGGCCGAGGAGGCGGCGGGCGAGGCCATCGGGACCGCCTACGACGAGTACACCGAACGGCTGGAGGGGATGGGCGTCAACCCGAAGCCCGTTTGTTAACCACCATCTGTTTTGAACCGGGGGCCTGCTCGGTCGCTCGCTCCGCTCGCGACCTGCGGGAACCCCCGGTTCAAAAACATGGGTGAAAAAACCGCTCCTCGCGGTTCAGGTGGACTCGCTTTGCTCGTTCACCTACGTCCTCGTTCGCTGACGCTCACGAGGACTCCGCCGTTCGGAGCGGTACGTCGTGCTTGACTACAGCGACCGCAAACCGCACTACTGACCGTCACAGCGTGACTGATCCTCTTCTGTCGAACGCTGGCGTCTCACTTTGGTTCTCGACGATCGTTCGGACCTCGCAGACCGTTACTCCTCGTCGTTCCACAGCAGTCCTTTTACGATTTCGCCGCTTGCCCTCGTGTATGAGCGACTTCGACAAGGAGGCCGAGCGCGAGAAACTCCGTGAGAAGTTCGAGCGCGACCGAGAGAAGCGACAGCAGAGCGAGCGGATGAGCGAACTCCTGCTGAAGGGCGCGACGATGACCAACAAGCACCACGACTGCGGGAGCCCCATCTTCCGCTGGGAGGGCGAGGAGTTCTGTCCCTCCTGTGAGGGGCCGAACGGTGCTCGCGGGGCGGAGGCGGACGTACAGGAGTCCCCGGCTGACGCGGAGACGGGCCCGGAGTCGTCGAATAGGAACGTTGAGGTCGGCGGTCCGTCCGCCGACACCGCCGACGAGCCAGACGACGCCACTACCCGCGACGCGACCACGGACGAGGCTGCTGGCGCTCCCGGTGGCCCGGCGGACCCCACCGACCGGACCGAGATCGACGTCGCCACGGGGTCCCCGACCGACGACCGGGTCGCCGTCGAGCCGGAGGCCGACGCTGCGAGCGGGCCGGAGTCGACGGTTACCCCGTCGGCAGGGTCGACCCGCTCTACCGCCGAGTCCCGGCCGACCGGTCACACGGAAGGGACGACCGGCCACGAACCGGCCGGCGACGAGGGGGTCGCGGCCGCGCGGGCGTCGCTCGAACGGACGCTCGCCGCGGTGGCCCGGGAGGCCGAGGAGACGCCGACCACGGACCTCTCCCGCAAGCGGAACCTCGTCGCCGCCGCTCGCGAGACCGCCGAGGCGTTGGAGGCGACCCGGCGGGCCGGGCGGCAGTAGGTATCGGCCGGCCGCCGTTCCGGTAGCCCGTTATGCGTCCCCGTCCTCGTCCTCGTCCGCTCCCAGCTCCCCTCCGTCGGCATCCTGGTCGGCGTACGCGCTCCCGACCACCTCGCGTATCCGGTCGGCCGTCACCTCGCCGACGCCAGACACCTCGAGCAACGCCTCGCGGTCGGCGGTCATGGTCGCCTCGACGCTCCCGAAGTGCGCGAGCAGCGACCGTGCGGTCACGGGGCCGACCTCCGCGATGGCACCGACGACGTACTCCTGCTGTTCGGCGAGGGTCTTCGACCCCTTCTCGCCGTGGACGCTCACCGACCGGTCGTCGTCCTCCTGTTCGCGCCGGGCGATGGCGTAGAGGAGCTCGGCGGTGTCGTCGGTGTCGCTCGTCCGGAGGACGCTCGCGCCGAAGTCGACGGCCAGCGACGCGAGCGCCCCACGGATGGCGTTCGGGTGGACGTTCCGCCGGCCGTAGAGGTCCTCGCCCTCGACGACCACGACCGGCCGGGCGTAGTGCCGGGCGGCGGCGCCGACCTGCTCGAACATCGAGCGATCCCCGCCCGTGAGCGTGTCGAGGAAGTCCCCGACGGACTTGCGCTCGACCACCACCCGGTCCGAGAGGACGTAGTCACCCACTTCGAGGGTCTCCAGCCGCGTCGTCACGCCCTCCCGCTGGGAGAGGTCGCGCGCGATGTGCGAGTCGAGTTCGCGCTGGTCGATCACCACCTCGACAGCGGCGTCGCGCCCCGCAGTGGCGACCACGGTCACCCCCCCATCCTCTTCGGAGTCCGTGTCCTCGTCCACCGAATCGGTCGCGTCGGCCACGTCGGGCCCCGCTTCACCGGCCCCCGCGTCGACGTCGGTCGACCCGTTCCCGGCGAACGCGGCGAGACCGGACTGTCCCCCGTTCGAGGCCCCCGTGCTCGCCGGCTCCCCCGGCCCGTTCCCGCCGGTCGTCGCGTCCGTGTCCGTCGGCTCTGCCGCCGCTCGCTCGGCCGCCTCGCTCCCGCCCGCGTCCGCCGTCCCGGTCGTCTCGTCGGTCGGGTTGGTCGGGTCGGGTGCCGGCTCCGGTTCGTGGTCGACCCCCCGCGACGCATCGGCCGCCGAGAACGTCTCCAGGCCGGCCTGCTCGCCCGCGTCCAGTTCGGCCTCGATGTCCCCCGCCGCGCCCTTGAGCTTCCGGAGTTCCTCCTCCATCTTCTTCTCCTCGTTGCGGGACATCCAGTAGTAGGCCTCGTCGCGCGTGTCGTTGGCGATGAGGACGACGACCCGGCCCTCGCGCTGGCGGCCGGTCCGGCCCTTCCGCTGGATGGAGCGGATGCCCTTCGGGACGGGCTCGTAGAACAGCACGAGGTCGACCTCCGGGACGTCCAGGCCCTCCTCGGCGACGCTCGTCGAGACGAGCACCTCGAACTCGCCGTCGCGGAAGCGATCGAGGGTGTCCCGTTGTTCGGTCTGTGTCATCCCCTCGCTGCCCTCGGTGTCACTCTGACCGACGAACTTCTCGACGTCGAAGTGGTTGCCGAGGAACTCGGTGAGTGTCTCGGCGGTGTCCCGGGACTCGGTGAACAGGATGACGCGGTCGCCGCCCTCGATGCCGAGCGTCTCCGCGAGGAGGATACGCGCCCGCCGGAACTTGGGGTGGATGTCGTCGTACGCCTCCGCGCGGCGCATCGCCTCCTTCACCTTGGGCTCGCTGACGAACCGCTGGCTGGCCTTCGAGGCGCCCGAGGAGCGGGCGGCCTCGCGCTGGCGCTCGAAGTACCGCCGGAGCGACTCCACCGACTGGGTCTCGACGTACGTGACGGCGGTGCGGATCTTCCGGAGCTCCGCGAGCAGGCTCATCGCCTCGTAGCCCGAGGAGTCGTCGTTGTTCATGAGCTCCCGGGCCTTCGCCTGCATCTTCCGGATCTCGCCCTCCGAGAGCCCTGGATCGGACTTGCGCGTCAATCCGAGCTCCCGGAGCTTCTCCAGTCGCGACTTCACGACCGCCTGCAGTTCGTCGCGTACCTCGAGCACCTCCTCGGGCAGGTCGATCTGCTGCCAGTCGACGGTCGTCTCGTAGGTGTGCTCGTCGACGTCGGCGTCGGCCTCGGTCATCACCTCGACCTCGCGGAGCCCGAGGTTCCGACAGACCCGGAGGATGGCCTCCTTGTCCCCGCCCGGCGAGGCGGACATCCCGGTGACGAGCGGACGGTCGGCGTCGGCGTGGTAGCGCTCGGCGATGTAGTTGTAGGCGTAGTCGCCGGTCGCGCGGTGGCACTCGTCGAACGTGAGGTGCGTGACGTCCGCGAGCGAGATCCGGTTGCCGATGAGGTCGTTCTCGACGACCTGCGGGGTGGCGACGACCACCCGGGCGTCGTCCCACAGCGCCGCCCGGTCGTCGGGTCTGACCTCGCCGGTGAACACGACCACCTCCTCGTCGGGGATCGTGAGCCCCTCGCGGTAGAACGCGGCGTGCTGTTCGACGAGCGGCTTCGTGGGGGCGAGCAGCAGCGACGTCCCGCCGTACTCGTGGAGGCGGTGGGCCGTCACCAGGAGCGACACCGCCGTCTTCCCGAGCCCCGTCGGCAGACAGACCAGCGTGTGCTCGGCGCTCGCCGCCTCCGCGAGCTCGAGCTGGTACTCCCGGCGCTCGAGCAGCCCGGGCGTCACGAGCGGCCGGTCGACGAACGTCTCGCCCTCCGCGTCGGTCGCCGCCATCGCTGTTCGGTACCGGGTACTGCCCCACCGCTAATGAGGGTTCGCAGGCCGGAGTGAAAGTGAACCGGCGTGCCGGACTTCGTGACCGTCCGGCGCTTCACCGCGACTGGGAGGGGAGACGGGGCCGCTCACGCACCCCCGGTCGGCTCGCCTCCGGGAAGCAACCGCTCGAGCAGCGTCGACTGGTCCATCAGCACCGAACCGAGGACGCTCATCACGAGCACGTAACCCACGGCCAGCGCCGGTATCGTCTCGGTGAGCACGACCCCGCTGCCGCCCGCGGCCAGCGCGGCGATGATGAGCGAGAACTCCCCGCGGGTGACCATCGCGGCCCCGGTGCGGACGGCCCGACGCCGGTCGAGGTCGAACGCCATCGCGCCGTAGTAGCCGCTGAGGAGCTTCGGCGGCGTCGTCGCGACCACGGTGACGGCCAGCAGCCCCACCGTTCCGAGTATCAGCCTCGGGTCGGTCCCGATGCCGATCCAGAAGAAGAACACGGCCGCGAACGCGTCCCGGAGCGGGCTCAGTAGCTGTTCGAGGTCGTGGACGTGGTCGGTCGGGGAGAACCCCATCCCGACGAAGAACGCGGCCACCGCCTCGCTGATGCCGAGCGCGAGCGCCGCCCCGGCGACCGTGACGGTGACCGCGAGCGTCCGGACGACGGTCATCTCCTGGGAGTCGACCGCCAGCAGCCGCTCGAACGCGGCCGTCCCGAACCACACCACGACGACGAGCGCGGACAGGAACCCGACGGCGACGCCGACGTCGACCAGCGCGCCCTCGAGGCCGCCACCGCCGCCGAGCAGCAGCGCCGACAGCACCGCCAGGTAGACCGCGATGAACAGGTCCTCGAAGACGAGCGTCCCGAGGATGGGCTCGCTCTCGGCGTTGGCGATCCAGCCCAGATCGATAAGCGACTTCGTGATGATCGCCGACGAGGAGATGTAGACGATCCCGCCCAGCACGAGCGCCTCGACCGGCGTCCATCCGAGGACGAGGCCGATGGCGACCCCCACCGGGAAGTTCACCAGGAGGTCGATCAGCCCCGCGCGGGTGATCGGGCCGCGCCGCTCGAGCAGCCGGTCGAGGCTGAACTCCAGGCCGAGGAAGAACAGGAGCAGGACGATCCCGAGCTCCGCGAGGAGCGTGAGCACCTCCCCGTCCGGGATCGCGGGCACGCCGAGCCGTCCGAGGACGAACGGACCCGTGACCATGCCGGCCAGGACGTAGAACGGGATGACCGACTGGTCGACCAGTCGGGCGATGCCGCCCGCGACCGCCACGGCGGCGAACACCGCCCCCAGCTCGAGGAGGAGCGTCGAACCGGCCGCCATCTACGCGACCGGCGACCCGTCGCCGTCCTCGTCGTCCGGGCCCGCCTCCTCGCTGCCGTCGCCGGGCGTGACGTGGGTCTCGAGCGCCTGGCAGGCCTCCCGGGAGCCCAGCACGACGAGCGTGTCCTCGGCCCGTATCTCCGTCTCGCCGTCCGGGTTCTCGATCACCTCGTCGCCGCGCTGGACGGCGATGACCGAGACGCCGACCTCCTGTCGAATCCGTGCCTCGGCGAGGGTCCGGCCGACCAGCGGCGACTCCGGGACGACCTTCACCCACTCGATCGCGGTCTCCTCGGTGAGCATCGTCTCCAGCCCCTCGCTCCGGACGGGCTGGAAGTACGCCCCCTCGAGGATCGTCCCGACCTGCCGGGCGAGCCGGTCGGAGAGTTCGAACAGCTTCGTCGCGTCCGCGTCCGGGTCCTCGCGGCGGTACACCTCCCGCTTGCCCGTGTTGTGGGTGACGACCACGAGCCGGGTCCCGTCGCCGAGCTCTATCTCGTGTTTCTTGCCGACGCCTGGCAGATCCGCCTCGTAAACGGTCATCGTCGGACCTGGGTGCCCGTGACTAATAAAGCTCGGAGGGGACCGGGGTGCTCGCCGGCGGGTCGGCCTCGGTGGGCCGTTGCCGAGGGGGCGGCGGGAGCGACACGCCCTGTCGGTCGAACCGACAGCTATAATCCCGTCCGACGGGCGGACACACGCGAGAAGTGGCCCGAGACACCCTCCAGTACTACTCGCTGTACCTGGTGACGTTCGCCAGCAGCTTCGGGTTCATCACCGTCGTCACGCTGCTGCCGACGTACATCGACCTCCTGAACCCGTCGGGGGCGCTCGTGGGGCTGTTCGTCTCGGCGCTGGCCATCGCCCGTGCGGTCGGCATCGGTCCGGTCGCGTGGGCCGGCGACCGCTACGACAAGCGCACCGTGCTGCTCGCCTCCCTGGCGGTGAGCGTCCTCGCCTACCTCTCCTTTGCGGTCATCGAGACGAGCTACGGCTTCCTCGCCTCCCGCGTCCTCCAGGGGTTCGGCATCGTGGGGACCGGCCTGCTCGGGCTGGCACTGGTGAGCGAACTCGCCCCGGCGGGCGAGCGCGCGAACGTCATCGGCAAGTACAACGGCTGGCGGATGGCCGCGGGCATCCTCGGGACGCTCGGTGCCGGCGCGATCTACGAACTGGCGGGGTTCGAGGCCGTCTTCGGCCTGCTCGCAGTCCTCCTGGCGCTCGCGCTCGTCGGCGTCGAGCGGTTCGTCCCCCCCGACGAGAGCTCCGTCCGGGGGAACCCGTTCGCCGGCCTCGCCTTGAACCGCCGCATCGTCACGATGACGAGCTTCCGGGCGCAGTACGCCGTCGCGGTGACGCTCGTCCGCAACTGGGTGCCGATCTACGTCGGCGTCTCGGCGGCCCGCGGCGGGCTGGCGGCGAGCGCCGTCGCCGTCGGCGCGGTGGTGGCCGCCGAGAAGTTCACCAACATGCTCGGCCAGCCCCGTACGGGGCGGCTCTCGGACCGGTACGGCCGCGCCGCGTTCGTCGCCTTCGGCGGGACGGTCTACGGGCTCGTCGCGCTCGCGATCCCGTTCGCTCCGCTCCTGGGCGCGCCGCTATCCTTCGAGCTCTCGCTGCCGCTCGGAATCCTCGTGACGCCCACGCTGCTCGTGGTGTTCCTCCTGAACGCCCTGCTGGGCGTCGCCGACAGCTTTCGCGAGCCGGCGAGCATGGCCACGTTCGCCGACGAGGGGATCGGCAGCGGCATCGCCTCCTCGTTCGGCATCCGGAACATCGTCTGGCTCCCCGGGAGCATCCTCGCCCCCCTCGTCGGCGGTATCCTGATGGACGGGGCCGGGATGCAGTGGGTGTTCTTCCTCGGCGGGGCGATGGCGCTCACGGGCGTCGCGACGTTCCTCGGCGTCCTCACCTACTCCCACGGGAAGGCGGGCATCACGAAGTGGTAGGGGCCCGGCGGCAGCGTTACACCAGTCCGTATCAGAGCAGCAGGAACCCCGCGGTCATCCCGACCGCTGCGGCCGGCGGGATGGTGAGGTTGTCGTCGACGACGTAGCCCGCGACGACGGGCTTGACCCCGTCCGCGAGGGTGGCCGCCGCGCCCCCCAGCACCGCCGCGAGGACGGGGACGAACGGGACGGCGACGAGCGTCGCCACGGCGAACGTCGCGAGCAGGACCCGGACGCGCTTCCGGAGTTCGCCCGAGCCGAGCAGGCCGCTCACCGGGTCGGCGAACGCGAGCATCAGCATCGCCGCCGCCGCCACGCCCGGCCGGAACGGAAGGACCCCCCCGAACGTGACCCCGGGTTCGAAGGCGAACAGGTAGGCGACGAGCGTCATGCTCACCATGTAGAGGGCGTACCCGGCGAGGTTGTCCCGCTCGTACTCGCGGGTGAGCCGGTCGTAGATGGCGAGGTCGACCCGGCCGGAGAGCCGACCGGCCTCGAGCGCGAGCGCGACGGCCAGCGCGACGGTCCACGCGAGCTGGACGGACCACCACTCGACGAGCCCGACCGCCCAGGCCAGCGGGATGGCGGCCCCGGTCGCGTGGACGAGTCGGCGCTCGACCTCCGGCCTGATGGGTCGGGTGTCGGGTTCGATTCCCATCGGTGGACCCTCAGAGGTCCGACAGCGACTTCGCGCCGGTCCGGAGCGCGGTCAGTTCAGCGGGCAAGGCGGTCGTGTCGACGCGGGCCTGCTCGGTCGAGTCCCGCTCGCGGACCGTCACGGTGCCGTCCTCCAGGCTCTCGTAGTCGACGGTGACGCAGTAGGGCGTGCCGACCTCGTCCTGGCGGCGGTAGCGACGGCCGATGTTGCCCGAGTCGTCGTACTCGACGTCGAAGCCGGCCTCGCGGAGGTCAGCGGCGAGGTCGCGCGCCCGGTCGTCGAGGCCGTCGCGGGACATCAGCGGGAAGACGCCCACCGTCGTCGGGGCGACGCCCGCCGGGAGTTCGAGGTACGTTCGCTCCTCGTCGTCGACCACGTCTCGCTCGTGGGCGTGGACGAGCACGGTGTAGACGATACGGCCGATACCGAACGAGGGCTCGACGACGTGGGGTGTGACGTGCTCGCCCGACTCGGTGACCGTCTCGACCGAGAAGTCCGCAACCTCGGTCGGGACGGTGTAGCTCTCGCCGTCGGCCTCCACGGTCACTTCCTCGCCGTCGAACGCCGAGGGGTCCCGCGCCGCGAGGTCGACGAGCGCGTCGGCGATGTCCGCCGCGGCGCCGCCGTACTCCGGGCCGAGCGTGCTCATGTCCGGGTCGACGGTCGCCCGTTCGACGCTCCGCGGCTCGTCGTACTGTTTGAAGACGGTGAACTCCTCGTCGCTGTACGCGTCGTGCTTCGAGAGGTCGTAGTCGGAGCGGTAGCCGAACCCCGTGATCTCGACCCAGTTGCCGCCGAGTTCGGCCTCGGCGTCCCAGCAGTCCGTCGCGTAGTGGGCCAGCTCGCCCCCGAGGTGCTGTCGGAACCGGAACCGATCCATGTCGACGCCGATCGACTCGTACCACTCCCGGGCGACGCCGAGGTAGTAGGCGATCCACGGGTCGACCACGCCGGCCTCGGCGGCTTCGCCGACGGTGGTCGTCAGGTACTCGCCGTCCTCGGCCGCCTGCTCGCTCGCGGGGTAGAGCATCAGTTCGACGTCCTCGACCCGTTCCAGCGGGGGCTCGTCCGTCTCCGGGTCGACGAAGTGCTCGAGTTCGGCCTGCGTGAACTCCCGGACCCGGATCAGCGAGCGCCGCGGGCTGATCTCGTTGCGCCAGGCGGTGCCGACCTGCGCGACCGCGAACGGGAGCTGGCCGCGGGCGTACTCCTTCAGCCGCGGGAACTCGACGAAGATGCCCTGGGCGGTCTCGGGCCGGAGGTAGCCCGGCTGACCCGAGCCCGGGCCGATCGAGGTCTCGAACATGAGGTTGAACTCCTCGACCGGCACGCCCGCGAGCGGTTCGCCGCAGGTCGGACACGCGAGGTCGTGCTCCTCGAACAGCGCCTCCACCTCCGGGATGGGGAGCGACTCGGCGTCCTCGATGCCCGTCGCGGCCTCGACGAGGTGATCGGCGCGGTGGGAGGCGCCACACGAGGGACACTCGATAATCATGTCGTCGAAGCCGTCGAGGTGGCCCGAGGCCTCGAAGACGGGCTCGGGCATCACGTCCGGCGCGCTGATCTCGACGTGGCCCTCGCGGGTGACGAACCGGTCCCGCCACGATCCCTCGACGTTTCGCTTGAGCGAGGCACCCTGCGGGCCGTAGGTGTAGAAGCCGGCGACGCCGCCGTACGCCTCCACGGCGGGGAAAAAAAAGCCCCGGCGCTTGGCGAGCTCCGCGACCGTCCGGAGCTCGTCTTCCCTGCCGACGTCCTCCTCGGCCCCGGATCGGTTCGTGCGCTCGCCCTCGCTCATACGAGCGCCTCCAGCAGGTCCATGTCCGTGACGATCCCCCCGAGCTCGCCGGCCTCCATCAGCGGTACCTGCTCGATATCGTGTGACAGCATCAGCTGGGCGACCTCCCGGGCCGTCCGCCGACCGGACACCGTGACGAGGTCCTCGGTCATGAACTCCCGGACCGGTTCGGCGGGTATCTCGACGTTCCGGGTGGGCATGTACCGCGTTCCGACCGCCTTGATGCCCTCCCACATCCACTCGTCGTCCTGGTTGGCGATGGCGTCGCCGGTCGACTCCTCGCCCTCGACGACCCGCGCGACGTCGATGATGTCGACCTCGGTGAGCATCCCGCAGGGGTCGCCCTCGCCGTCGAGGACGACGCCGTAGGCCTCGTCGGCGTAGGAGAGCTCCCGTTCGGCGACCGGGAGCGGCGTCTCGACGTGGACGCAGTTGACGTGCCGCCTGGCGAGCTCGCCGGCCGGCGTCTCCCCGTCGACCTCGTCGTTCGCCATCGCCCTGACGACGTCGGTGATGGTGACGATGCCCTCGAGCCGCCCGTCGACGACGGGGATGCGCCGGTGGTCGCCCTCGCGCATCAGTGCGGCGAGGTCCGTCAGCGTCGCCTCGGCGGTCGTCGTCGGGACCTCCTCGACCAGCAGCGCCAGCTGGTCCTCGTCGGGCTGCTCGATGAGGGCCTCGCGGGTCACGAGCCCGCGGAACGTCTCTCCGTCGCCGTCCTCGGTGGGCTTGACGACGGGGACCGAGGAGAACGACCGCTCCTGGAAGTACGCCAGGACCTCCTCCCGGGTACCCGGGAGCGAGACCGTCACGAGGTCCTCCCGGGGCGTCATCGCGTCGGCTATCTTCATGACCCTACCTCCCGTGCCCGCGTACTAAGTCGTTTCACATCCGTGCGGACGCCGAACACGGGTTCCTGGGCCGCCGAGACGCCGTCTCCGGGTGTGCGTGCTCGTCCACCGCACCCGAGCCGCCGCGGCGGAACACAGCCACGAACCCATATTATTTATTATGGGGTATTAAACGGGCTGGCGTACCATGCACCCGCTTTTTATTCTGCAAGACGTATTGGCGTACCACCGATTCGAATGAGCGTCATCGCCGAACTCCAGCTCGCGGCCGATGACTTCGAACTCGGGCGCATCCTGGGTTCGACGCCGGACGCCACGATCGAACTGGAGACGATGGTTCCGCTGGGCCAGCGACCGGTCCCGTTCTTCGTCGTCCACGACGACCTCCGCGACTCGTTCGAGGAGCGCGTCCGGAGACACCCGTCGGTCGAGCGGGTCCAGGAGGTGAACGCCCACGACGGCCACGTGCTCTACGCGCTCGACTGGGACACCTCCAGGGACCACTTCTTCGGGGCGATGGAGGAGACGCGGGCACAGCTCATCGAGGGAACGGGCTCGGGGGACCGGTGGGCGTTCGAGATACGCTTTCCCTCCCACGAAGCGCTCTCGCGGTTCGGCGAGCACTGTGAGGACGCCCGCATCGACCTCGAGATCACCCGCGTCTACAACCCGACGAAGCCCGAGGGGGGGCCGTGGTTCGGGCTCACGCAGCCACAGCGGGAGACGCTCGTCCGCGCCGTCGAGGCCGGCTACTACGACATCCCCCGGCGGATGTCGACGCGCGACCTCGCCGAGGAGTTCGGCGTCTCCGACCAGGCGATCACCGAGCGGCTCCGTCGTGCCATCGCCGCACTCACCCGGAACACGCTGATGGTGGCCGCTGACGACGAGCGGGAGGTGTAGCCGCCACGACGGTGCCCGCCCCGGGAGGACCGTCCGTGACGGCCGCACTAAACCCCATTACCTGCCATGCACGTCCTTCAGTAGTCCGGATGTACTTTCGCTCTCCATATGACTTCCCAGTCCCCCGGCCCACCGGCGGAGGACACGGTGGATGCGGCGCACACGGCGGATGGCGGGGACGTCGCGGGTGCGGCCGGTCGGACCAACACGGAACCGACGCCGACCGGTGTGCGGTTCGCGCTCGACGCCGACGGCCGCGTCGCGTCGTGGTCCGACGAGGCGCGCGATCTCTACGGCTACGAGGCGGCGGACCTGCTCGGCCGGAGGCTCGACGCCCTCTTCGCCGAGGGGGGGTCGGCGCCGGACGCCGATGCCCTGCTGGACGCAGCGGACCGGGGCCCGATCGACGACGAGCGCTGGCACGGGCGGGCCGACGGATCTGAGTTCTGGGGCACGTGTACGCTCGTGGAGCGGGACGAACCGGAGGATGGAGATCCCGGGAGTTACACGGTCGTCGTCCGGGACACGACGGCCCACAGGCAGTACGAGCGGTCGCTCGAGCGCCGGAACGACCGACTGAAGGAGTTCACCGACATCCTCTCGCACGACCTCCGGACCCCGCTCACGGTGATCGACGGGCGGCTGGAGCTCTACCGGGAGACGGACGAGGCGGAGCACCTCGACGCGATCGAGGAGACGACCGAGCGGATGGAGCGGCTCGTCGAGGACCTGCTTCGGGTCGCCCGACAGGGGCAGCTCGTCGAGAGCCCGGAGCCGACGGACATCGAGACGGTGCTCGGGACCGCCCGCGAGGGGACGCTCCCGGCCTCGGCGACGCTCCCCTACGAGCCGGTCCCACGGGTGATGGCCGATCCCGACCGGCTGCGCGAACTGTTCGAGAACCTCCTGCGGAACAGCGTGGAGCATAGCTCCACGAGCCCTCCCTCGCAGGCTCGCGAGGACGGAACCGAGTCGGTGACCGTCCGCGTGGGACCGCTCGACGACGGGAGCGGGTTCTACGTCGAGGACGACGGTCCCGGTATCCCCGAGGACTACCGCGAGCGGGTGTTCGACCACGGGTTCACGACCCGCGAGGACGGCACGGGCTACGGGCTCTCGGTCGTGCGCTCCATCGTCGGCGCCCACGGCTGGGACGTCGCGGTGACCGACGCCGAGGGTGGCGGTGCCCGGTTCGAGTTCACGAACGTGGAGTTCGTCGAGTAAACTACCCCACCCTACTCGCTCACGGCTTCGCCGTTCGCTTCGTTGAGGGTGGGGCCACCGGCGGAGTGAAACTCCGCCGAGGCCTCGAAAGACGCCGTCTTTCGGTGGCTTTCGCGTGGACTCCCGTTCTGGCCGCCGTCAGCGGCAGGCTCGTAATCGCCGTTCACGTTCAACGTCCCGCGATTCAAGCACACGTTTACGGGTGCGCCTCCGCCCGACGACGTTTGCGCCGAGCGGAGATACTTCACGCACTCGAATACGTCCTGTCCGTCCGAGGTGGAGCGGTTGTTTTCGTGAGTGAATCCGCAGTTGGAACACCGTTGGGAGGTGTAGGCGGGACTCACCTGTTGGAGCGACCCACGTCGCTTCTCGAACTCGCGGTGCCAGTGGTTCAACGCCGATCCGTTCCAGAAGGAGCCTGTTGATGTGACGGCGACGTTTTCCATGCCGAGGTCAACGCCGAGGACTGTGCTGTGCCCGTCGTTGCCTTCGTCGGCAGTCTCGAACTCTACGTCCGCCTTTGTTCGGACGTGAAGGTAGAACTCGCCACCACGATAGTGGAGTTCTGCGCCCGTCACTTCGTAGTCGTCGTCAAACAGGTACTCCGAGTGTGGTGTTTCGCGGCTCTCGTCGGGCAGGACGTACTCGGCAGTAATACGTCCTTCAACGGTCGAGAGCGTCGCGTGGTCGTCGTTGAACGTTGCACACCGCTTGTCGTAGACGAGCATCGGAGCTGTGAAGTTCGGCTTCCCCGCGTAGTCGCCCTGCCTTCACCGGGCAACGACTCTCTGTACAGCGTCGGCGGCTTTGTTACGAGCGTTCTGGACGAGATTCGCTTGCAGCCGCGTCTCTGCCCGTACATCGTCGTAGGCGTTGAATTTCGGCTTTGCTCGTGGTCTTGTACTCGCCACGCGTAGTCTACGACGTAGTTAGCGGCCCACAGGAACTCAGAAATGGTTTCGTGGAGGAGGTCGGCATCGCTGTCTGTCACGTCGAGTTTGACGGGCACTGTGCGACGGACCTCCATCCGTATTTCGGACGTGTGCCTTCGTCTTTATGTGAGTAATGGTTCGGTGGGGGAGTCGGTCAGCCATCGAGTGTGGTTCGTATCGTACCGTGTCGGTTCCCTCTCCGACCTACTCACTCGCTACGCTCGCTCCTCGTGGTCGGGGGCTCCACCTTGCATTACGCTGATACGGACGACGACCGTCCGTACGATACGGTCGACGGTCGGACGACTTCGGAGGGGGCTACACCTCCTCGACGAGGGGGAACAGCCCCCCGAGGACCAGCCCGTAGACGACGTGCCAGACGAGGAGCGGAACGGTGACGTTCGGGATGGACGACGCCATCGGGACCCCGACGACGCCCAGCCAGATCGGCATCACGATCCCGGCCCCGATCACGGCGAGGACCAGGCCGTAGACGACCCCGGCAACGACCGTCTTCCAGATCCACTCGCTGACCCGGTAGAGCCCCGGATCGGCGAGTATCGCGGCGAAGACGGCCCCGAACAGCGACCCGTGTATCAGGTGGGCCGCCCACCCCACGGCGAGGCTCCCCTCGAACCCGTAGAGCCCGGCGATCGCCACCCTGAGCGCCGACAGCTGCATGAGGGTGATGGCGAGGCCCATCACGACCGTCGCGACGAACCCCGCCACGGCACCACCCCTCCACGCCCACTCCCTCTCGAACGGTTCTCCCGGCTCCGAACGGCGGTATTCGGTCTTCAGGCGCATGGCGGTCGGGTTTACCTCGGATCCGTGCGATCGGTCGACTGGGTGGGGTAAAACGTCGCCGTCGTCTCGCAGGTGGCTCACACAACCGCCGGATCTCCAGGTGAGAGCGTGTCTCTCCCCGCCCGGACGTCAGTTCTCGTCTTCCGCCTCGCTCGCCCGTTCCCGCGCTCGTTCCTCGGCGGCGGCTTTCCCGGCCTCCGCCTCCAGGGGGTCGGGGTCGGCGTCGATGCCCACGCGGGCGTTCACGTTCGGCTCCGGTTCGTCGCCGGCCATCCGTCGGACGGTCTCGGCGTCGGCGTCGCCCTCGACCATCCCCATCGCCTTCTCCACCTCCTCTGTCACCTCGTTCATCCGGCGGTCGGCGTCGGGGAAGAACAGCTCGTAGCCCTCGTGCCGGAAGCTCCCGAGGTGGGTGCCGTCGAGCAGGCGGACGTGCGAGTACATCTCGCCGACCTTCATCGCCGTCGCGATCAGCGGGTTCGCGTGCCGGAGCTCGTACGCCCCCGCGAGGAGGATCGCCGTCGACGTCTCCCCGTCGTAGAGCGCGGTCACCTGGAACGCGGTGCCCTCCTGTTCCTCCCGGTAGACCTCGTATCGCTCGAAGCCGTCCTCGCGGAACGCCTCGCGGAACTCGTCGGCGTAGTTGTCCGGGACGGTGTAGGTCAGCCCGTACCGACCCTCCGGCTCGGCACGCGGGCTCTCCGGGGCCGTGTGACCGGCACCGATGGCCGCCACCTCCCAGCCCTGCTCCTCGAGTTCCTCTGCCATCGCGTGCATGTCCTCGATGGTCGCCTCCCACGCCTCCTTCGTCACCTGGGACTTCGCGGCGGCACGCTCCGCGTAGTCCGCGTCCTCGCCGATCTCGGGCATCCTTCCTCGCGGGTTGGGCGTCCAGCCTTGAAACCCTTTGCAGAGCGGGTCGAGGCCGCCTCCGACCCCGTCCGGACCACCACCGGTACGTGGTTAGGTCCGTCCGTGGGATGGGACCGTTTTTCTTCACCCGGTGCGGAGAGCGACGTATGAGCGGAAGCGGCGACGGGTTCGACCTCGACCTGGACCTGCAGACGGCCGAAGGTGAACTGGACGAGCCGGACCGCGAGGGACGGGTCGAGCTGGGCGTGCTCGACGGGTCGGACCCGCCGGAGGAGTGGATCGAGGCCGTCTCCGGCGGGGCCGTGCTCGTGCTCGCGGTCGAGGGCGACCTCAACGAGCTCGCGGCGGGGTTCGCCCGCGACGTCAAGGAGATGGGCGGGGACCTGATGCACTTCCGGGGCTTTCTCGTCGTCTCGCCGCCGGGCGTGGAGATCGACACCGACCGACTGTAGCCGGCCGACCGCTCTCGCTACCGCACGCCGGCGACGAGCCGGTCGGCCTCCACCCCGCACTCCGCACAGTAGAGCACGTAGACGTCGCCGCCCTCCTCGACGTCGTAGTCCCGGCCGGTGGACTCGCTACACGCCCCGCAGGGCTCCCTGATGACGGCCCCGTCGCTGGCCTTCGGTGCCCCGACCGCGACCACCCGGGTCCCGTCCGCCGTGGCGACCGCGCGGTTCCAGGTCCCCGGGGGGACGAACACCGCCTCGTCCTGCCCGACGTGGAGGGTCTCGGTCTCGCCCTCGGGCCCCATCTCGGCCACGATCCCGCCTTCGAGGACGTAGAAGGCCTCCTCGTGCTCGGGGTGGTGGTGTCGCCCCCAGGGGATCGGCTGCCCCTCGCTCGCGACGTAGACGTTGAACCCGAACTCCCGGGCGCCGACCGCCTCGTCGAGCTCGTACTTGTGGTCGGTGAGGCTCGGCGCGTCGTACGCGTCCTCGACGTGGAGGTGACGGTAGCTCCGCTCGTCCTCGGAACCGGTGTCCTCGCTCATCTGTGACTCGACGTGTGGGCGGTGACGGCATATCGATGGCGGTCGTGTGGTGATCGAGTGTGGGTGTCGGGTGGGCTTTCAAGACGTTTCTGTCATTCTTTACACCAGTGAATAGAACGTCTCGAAACCCCCCACGGTCTCGGCGTCGTCGGCGCGAAGTCCCCACCGCCCCAGGGGCCAGAGGGCACAGCCAGGCAGCGACAAGCGGCGAGCGCCCCCGGCCCC
>JAZKST010000078.1:0-10961 GCA_036625905.1 Haloarculaceae archaeon | reverse complement strand
TGCGCTGACTCGGCTTCCTCACCCCACTCTGCAATGTACAGGAGTTGGTTCGCATCCCGTGAGGGCACTCTACTGTCGATCACTCGCTCCAGTGTGTCCTCGATACGACTGTGAACGACCGCCGCTCGGACAGGATCAGCGCCCACGTACTCGTGGGCATCCCGAACCGACTGGGCCTCCGAGACGGCCTGCCTGTACACCCGCTGGATGGGTCCAACCGAGAGGTCCCGGTCGGCGACTGCCCATCCAGCGGCGGCGTACCGGGCCTCGGCACGTGCCCGCCGGAGTGATTCGAGTGCCACCAGTCCCGTTGGAGCATTGCGTGCGTCGTCGAGCCCGGTGGTGGCGTCGGTCGCAGCGTCGGAGAGTTGCTGGCGGATATAGCCGTTCGGGATATCCCCCGGCCCCAGCGGCGTCGGAAGCTCTGCGAGTAGTGTCGTGATCCTGTTCCGGGCAGCGTCGAAGTGATCTGGGGCGATGTCGACGGGAACCGATTC
Source organism: Haloarculaceae archaeon (assembly GCA_036625905.1). GTDB lineage: Archaea > Halobacteriota > Halobacteria > Halobacteriales > Haloarculaceae > Salinirubellus. The sequence continues at coordinate 10,464 of JAZKST010000078.1, read as the reverse complement.
GGGTACAGCTGGTTCCGGATCCTCGTCGGGGTCGATGTCCGGCAGGTCATAGGCTCGTATCGTCGGTTCCTGCCCGCCCCCCAATCCAGCGAAGCCATTACAGCCAGCAAGGACACTCGTTCCGGCCAGTGCCAGCACTCCCCGGCGAGTCATCCGGCCCCGCTCTGTCGTAGGCGCACGCTCCTCGCTCATCGCTGGCCACCTCCAGAATCGATCGTTGTCATCCCTATCCGGGCATTACTCTCGCTGTCGGACGCAGAAGCGGCTCCAGCCTCCCCCTCAGCGCGTCCCTGGCGGCGGTCGCAGGCTCCGGTCCCGATCGAGGACGAGTAGCTGTTCACGTCGTCGGCCTCTAACGCGTCGGGGATCCGGATGAGGCGAGCCTCGATGACCCACTCGTCGACCGCACAGCGCTCCGTGTACGGTCGGCTCTGTCGGGTGTAATCCGTCGAGATCTCAGTCGGTGTCCAGCTAACGTGACAGAGATCGAGTCGGAAACATTCCTCGACCGCCCCCATCTCGACGTAGATTGTCTCTGTCGCAAAGTCCGTCGCTCCGAAAAATAGCTCGACCTGTTCACGGTCTGCAGTATCAACGACACTGAGACGATCAGCACGGGGCGTGTCGTCAACGACGATGGAATCGCGCCAGCGGTCACGCTCGCTTGCGGTCGGACGACCACTGTCTTCGCTGTTGGACGTTGCGAGCCAGATCGGCGGGCGACCGGTGGCCACGCGGAGCAGGAGTGTCTCCGGATCCGTTACTGATCCGGACGCAGGACCGCCGTTGCTCCCGTCGCGTGGTACTGTGCGCGTCGATTCGGCCGAGTCGTCGAGCAGCCCGCTACACCCGGCGAGCCCGGTGGCGAGCCCTGCGGCTCCGTGGAGGAGGGCACGACGTGTCGGGGGGACCATTGTCCACCGACGTTTCGGACAGGCTGGGTTAAAAACCACTCATATCCCCCCGTGTACGCAGTGCTCACCCGAGGTCCGCATGCTCGAACTGTCGATAGCCGACCAGCAATCCCGTGAGCGCGACGAGCAAGGACAGGCCGGAGCAACCGCCGAACTGAGACCCCACCGCTACTGGTCTGGAATGTTCTCGCCGATCCGATCCCGGAGTTGGTCGGCGTAGTTCCGATACCCGTCGAGGAACACGTCGCTCGCCGCGGCGATGGCCTCGTCGATGAGGTGCCCATGGTCTTCGACTGCACTGACGAGATACAGAGCGCGAATCCGTCGACGGCGTACCCCGAAGCAAGGCCGGATGCCTCGTGTCCGGCTTGCCACGGATCGTTACTGGCTCATTTCAATCGAGGGTGACGTCGAGACCGGTCTCGTTTTGGACGTTATCGGTGACCGGACACCGTTCTTTCACGGACGCAAGCCATGCGTCGAGGTCAGCATCGCCCTCTGTCTCGACCGAAAGCGTCACGTCTAATCGCTGGAGTCCGGCACGGTCCTCGACTTCTTGCCCTCGATAGGTCGCGTAATTCACATCTCCCTCAACCGTTGCCTCTAGTGACTCGATGTCGATGTCCATATCGCGGGCGACCATCGTCCCGGTCGAGTTGAGACAGGCCAGGACAGATCCGAGGAAATACTCCACGGGGTTTACGTCCTTTCCGACGATGAACTCCGCATCACCAGTGTCAACGCGAGTTCGTTTCGGGCTGACACGCGATGCACGGACTTCGTAGTGGGTTAGTTCTGAATCGCCCATACACGAGTGTCTCCGCGTTCGGGAGAATACGTTTCGGTTCGATTCTACTTCGAACTCACCCCTGCCGGACTACATGACTGTCACAAGAGTGGTGGAAATCCAACGTATGGTCGTTGCCGAGACTCACCGCACGCGTTCGACCGGCTGACTCATGAACTGGCCCCCTAAGTTCACCTATCCCGACCGACGAGTCTTTTTACCCGCGGGTTCCGTCTCTCCTGTAGTGAGCACGCTGGTGGTGTGCGTGGACCGCGGGGGGCTCGCCCCCGACGGCCCGCTGGTCGGCACCGAGGCGGTCCGGGAGCTCGTCGTCGAGGCCGGGACCGAGGACCCGGAGGACTCCCGGGTCAACTGCCTGCTCGAGGCGCTCCGGGTGGCACGCGACCTGGAGGAGACGGGCGAGGAGGCGATCGTCGCCGTCGTTTCCGGCCGGCGGACCGCCGATCCCGTCGCTGCCGACCGCGCGGTCGCGAACCAGACCGACGAGCTCGTCGAGCGGTACGACCCCGACTCGGCTATCGTCGTCATCGACAGCGCCGAGGACGAGCGGCTCCTCCCCATCGTCGAGTCCCGGGTCCGCGTCGACGCCGTCGACCGCGTCGTCGTCCGGCAGGCCCACGACATCGAGTCGACCTACTACCTGCTCAAGCAGTTCCTCGGCGACGAGGAGCTCCGAGGGACGGTGCTGGTCCCCATCGGCGTGACGCTGCTCGCGTTCCCGCTGCTCCTCCTGCTCGTCGACAGCCTGACCGTCGCGGTGTCGGCCATCGCGGCCGTCATCGGGATGTTCCTGCTCTACAAGGGGCTCGGTGTCGACGACCTGCTGGCCCGTCTCCCCGGCGTGCTCCGCGAGGCGTTCTACGCCGGCCAGGTGTCGCTGGTCACCTACGTCGTCGGTGCGGGGCTGGCGCTGGTCGGCGTGTTCGCGGGTGTCATCGGCGTCTCCGGGATGGCCGATCCGGCACCGCTCCTCGTGGTGATGCGGTTCGTCTTCGACAGCGTCCCGTGGCTGGCGCTCGCGGCGCTGGCCGTCGCCACCGGCCGCCTCCTCGACGAACTGCTCGCCGAGGAGGGCATCCGCTCGTCCTTTCTCAACCTTCCGTTCGGTGTCGTCGCCGTCGGCCTCGTCGTCCGCGGGTTCTCCGCGTACTTCCTCGAGCGCGCCGGGGCGATCGACCCCCTCTCGGTCCCGGCTGTCGAGCTCGGTCCCGTCTCCGTCGAGGGTATCGCGCTCTCGGTCTGGACGCGGCTCGCGCTGTTCGTCCTCTCGGGTATCCTCATCAGCCTCCTCGGCGTCCGCTTCGCCTCGTACGTCAGCGAGTCCGATGTCGAGGAGGAGCTCTCGGGACCCTGACCCGCGGTGCCGGGGGTCGGATCAGGAGTGCCCCGGTCCGAGTGTATCGGTAGCAGGGAACAGGGAACTACGCGGGGTAGGCTCGTAGGTCCGGACGCTGTGCGGATCCTCGAACGGCCGACGTTCGAATCCGAGGAGGCCAGGGCAATCTACCGGCACGTCGAGGGGAACGGTACGGTCGCCGTCGACGAGGTGATGCTGACCTACGTCTTCGAGGAGTCGGAGTGACCGAGCGGGAACCGCTGTTCGGTCCCGCTCTCGACGGCCTCCGGGGGTATCTCCCGGCCGTCGACCTCGACCGACTGCCCGGCGGCCAGCCGGCCGAACGCCGGTCCCTCGGGGACACCCAGCGTGTGGGCCTTCTCCGGGTCGAACCCGCTGGTCCGCGCAACCGCTACCCCGCCCTCGCGCTCGACGGAGTCGTACTTCCCCCGGAGGACTTCGAGGAGACCGTCGACGACGGCCGTCCGGTCGGTCGGATCGACGAATGCCGCACGCCCGTCGGGAACGGTCCCGTTCTCGGTGGTCTCGAACGCGACTGCCCGGTCGGCGACCGCCTCGCGTGCGCCCTCGCGATCGATGCCGACGGCCTCGGCGAGCAGGTCGGCGGGGAGGGATCGGACCTCGAACCCGCCGTCGGACCCCTCGGCGGCCGCGCCGAAGCGGAGGCCGTCCGCGACCGTGGAGAGCGCCTCCCCCGCCCGCTCGACGAGCGCCAGGGGTACCCCCGACGTCTCGCGGAGCCACGTCTCCCCCACGACCTCGTACCCGGCTGATTCGATCGCCTCCCGCATCGCCGGGCTGTCGTCCCCGCCGTCGAGTAGGGCGCGGGTCGCGGCCGATCGCTCGAACGCCCGGCCGATCAGCGCCCGGTTCGCCGGGTCGCGGGGGTCGCCCATCGCCTCCAGTCCCCAGTCGGCCGCGACGTGACCCACCGCCCAGTCGGTCTCCTCGACGACCCGCTCGAACCGCCGGACGTAGTGGCCGCCGCCGAAGCCGACGACCTGCCGCTCGCGGTCCGGGTCGATCCCCCGGAGGTCGAGAACCGCCCGGGCGACCGCCTCGGCACCGGCGGGGTCCGCCCACTGTGCCTCGCCGGAGCCGAGTTCGGCGAACAGCGACGGCGCGCCCACCTCGGTCGGCCCGTGGTGGGTACACTCCATCCCGACGTCGTACCCCTCGGGCGCGTGCCGCTCGAACGCCTCGTGGATACGGGCGAGCGCGTTCGGGGCCGCCCGCGCGAGTGCGTTCGGCTCGCCGCCGTAGTCGGCGGGCCCGAAGTTCCCCGTCGTGTGGGCGGTCAGCAGCGCGCCGGTGTCCCCCGCGTGCCGCGAGGCGAACACGAGGAGGTCCGGTCGCTCCGAGAACGCGTCGGCCGGCCGTTCGAGGTCGAGGTGGAGGTCGTCGAACTCGCGGAGCTCGACCCCCCGTGCGGTGTGGTAGCGCCCACCCCCCTCGGCGTCGGAGCGGGACCCGTCCTCGCTCGCGGTCCAGTCGGCGAGGTCCCGGAGGCGCTCGCCGACGTGGACCGAGGCGGAGTCTGCCCTGCTGACGACGATGGCTAGCACGGCCGGCGGTTGCGGCCGGTCGGGATTAACCCCCGTGGTATCGAGTCGTCCCGGTACGGAACCCTGGGGCCGGACCGTCCCGGGTCCGGTGTGTCGCACGGGCCGTCGTGACTCTCCCGGCAGGACCGGCGAGCCGTCGACGGTCTATCATACGGTCATGTGTGGTTCGGTACCGCCTCGCGGATCCGAGTCCGTCGCATCGGTCTCGACACGCCGATGGGTCCGAAGATCACCGGAAATAGGTGTGCACGACCGTATCAGTCGTCGTCGGTTCGTAACCGGCTCTCCTCGGCCGAGAACGCGTCGCTCACCGTCCCCGTCGTCTGCCGGAATATCCCCCGGAGCGCCCGGCGACGGGACACGAACAGCACGACGCCGAGGACGACGTAGATCCCGGTGTAGACCAGGAGCAGGTCGTAGCTCGACAGCGGGAGGGCGATGGCCTCCCGGAGCAGCAGGAACTCGAGGACCACCTGCGAGACGAAGAGGCCCAGCAGCATCAGCGCCTCCCTGACCGATATCTCGAAGTTGACCAGGATCGAGATGGCGAAAAAGGACTGCGCCGCGGTGATCCAGATCTCCGCGGCCTGCTTCTGGTCGAACGCGAGCACCCCGTACCGGCCCAGCGCGAGCGAGTGGACGACCACGAGCGTCCCGATGAGGAGTGTCCACTGGTTGAGCTTCGAGGAGATGAGCGCGTTGAACCCCGCGGTCGAGCGGGCCTTGTTCACCAGGTAGAGGACGACGATCAGTTCCGGGGATTCGGAGGCCAGCGGCGCGATCCACTGGATCATGAAGAAGGAGGGGACGCCGATGCTCTGTCCGAGCTCCTCGAGCCCGTGGGCGAACGGCTCGACCGCGGTGAAGATCATCAGCCCGGAGTAGGCGAACAGCAGGACGACGGTCGCGACCCGCCGGCGCTTGGGGAACCGCTGGAGGTACGCCGGAACGCCGACGTGCTCCTCGGCGGGGTCGACGTCGCCGCGGAGGATGATGACGATGTAGGCGACGTACAGTCCGACGAGGACGAGCATGTCGAGGCCGTCGATGCCGCCGTTCAGCGGGACGAGGAACGCCCAGGCCGTCGCGGCGAGCAGGAAGACGATGTCCAGCGCGATGTCGCGGTCGATCGTCACGACGTCGGCGAGGTGCCCGGAGCGCTTCTCGACGGCGGGGTCCGAGGACGACCCCTTGCGATAGACGGTGAACAGGGCGATACCGGCCCACCCGATCCCGATGAGGATGCGGTTGGCGCCGGTCATGTTGGCGACGGCGAGGTTGCCGGCCTCGATGCCGCGCGCGGTGCCGGCGTAGACGCCCGCGTTCCATGCGTACAGCGCGTCGACAGCGTACTCGGGGGCCACCGCCAGCACCGCGAGGACGGCGATGGCGAACGCCCGGGGGACGTCCTTCTCGGCGGTCTCGGCCGCCCACGCGAGCAGGAAGGCCGCGCCGAGCACCGAGAGCCCGCTCACGGCGACGGTCGTGAGCGTGGAGACGTTCCGGAACAGCGCCGGGACCTCGTACCCGACGCCCAGGACCGTGATGATCAAGGGGAGCACCGACGTCGCGAGCCACAGCAGGATCCACGGGACGGTCAGTACGAGTGCAGCCCCGATGGCCCGGTACGCTTGCCGCCTCATGGGTGACCGCCGGTTCGGTGACGGGGGGCGATGCGCGTCCGAGGACCTGTCCGGAGTGGTTTCGAGTTCATGCTGAGGATCGTCGTGTCGTCTCCGTTCACCTTCGAACAGAGCGCCCCCACATATAATTCACAAGATACGGCTCCTGCGCCCGGATACACGGCCGCTGACCCCCGAAACACCGGATTTCCGGTTTCACCGACTGAACCACGTTTCGGGGTCCTCGGACCGCTGTTCGGCCGGATTCGGTGGTTTCAGCGGTAGAGGGATACGGTCGGTCCGTTCGGGAGGCCTCATACGGACTGTCGTAGTCCTTTGCCGGCGATCGCCCGGACCGGATCGGCGATCGCCGGTACATCGTTACAACAGTCCGTATCAGCCGTCCTCCCGGACCCGCACCTCCGCGTCCGGTGCGCTCCGCTTGACGCTCTCGATCCCCCGTTCGACGCCCTGCTTCGACCGATACCCCTCGCCGCTGTCCGCGATGATGTTCCCGTTGGAGGCCACGAGGCGCCACCGCCACTCCCCCGCGCTGTCCCGGAACACCTCGAAGGTCGCTTTTCTGGACATCGAGCACGGTATCGTTTCTCTCGGGAGCACTAATACCCACCCCACGGCACCGTTCGAGCGGGACACGAAACGCGCGTCCGGACGATTCCCTGCCCGTGAGGACGTCCACCGCCCTATTTAGCCCGCGACGTTCCAGCTACCTACCGAGAACCATGTACGAGACCGTTCTGATCCCCACCGACGGGAGCGAGCACGCGGTTCGAGCGGCAGAGCACGGGGCGTACCTCGCACGCACGTTCGACGCGACGGTCCACCTCCTCAACGTCCTCGACGTCCAGGCCGCGGCCGGCCTGTTCGACGCGGGCGGTGTGGACGAGGCGTTCGTCGAGCGACTCGAGGCGGAAGGCGAGGAGGCAATCGGCGCGGTGGAGACCGCCGTTGGCGAGGGGGGCCGCGTTCGGACGGCGATGGTCAGGGGCGAACCCTCCGGCGCGATCCTCGAGTACGCCGAGGACCGGGGCGTCGATCTGATCGCGATGGGGACGCACGGCCGGTCCGGCCTGAACCGGTACTTCGCCGGGAGCGTGACCGAGCGCGTCGTTCGACTCGCGGAGGTGCCGGTGCTGACTGTCCGCGCGACGGACCGGGACCGTCCCGCTGGCGACTACACCGACGTCCTCGTTCCGACCGACGGGAGCGAGCACGCGGCGGCCGCGGTCGACCACGCCCTCGCGATCGCCGGACGGGTAGACGCTCGCGTCCACGCCCTCTCGGTCGTCGACGTGGCTCGACTCGGTGCGAACCCCGACTTCGCGCCGGTCGCCGACCTCCGGGAGCGGCTCCTAGACGAGGCGGAACGGTCGACGGACGCGATCGCGGAACGGGCCGGTTCGGCCGGACTGGACGCCGTCACCGACGTCCGCGAGGGGTCGCCGGCGACGGCCCTCCTCGCGTACGCCGACGAACACGACGTCGACCTGATCGTCATGGGGACGCGCGGGCGGACCGGTCTCGACCGGTACCTCCTCGGCAGCACGACCGAACGGACCATCCGACGCGCCGACGTGCCCGTCGTGGCAGTCAACGCGGGGGACTCGTAGCCACGCCCGAGGTCGCCGGCGGCCTGTAGTAGCGTTTGGAAGTCCTTACCCACGGTCGGAGGGACGCCCCCGTCCGGAGTGTGTCATCGGTTCCAAACGCTACTACAACCGAACCACGTATGCGGCCGGCCGTCGACCTCCGGTCACATGCAGGTGTTCGGTCTGCTCGGCAACCCGGTCGGCCACTCGCTCTCGCCGCCGATGCACGAGGCCGCCTACGCCGAACTCGGGATGGACGCCCGGTACGTCACGTTCGAACCGGCGCCCGAGGCGCTCCCGACGGCGCTCGACGGGGCCGCGGCGCTCGGCATCGCGGGGCTGAACGTCACCATCCCGTTCAAGCGGGACGTCCTCGATCTGGTGGAGCCGGACGACCTCGCCGCGCGCATCGGCGCGGTCAACACCGTCGACCTCTCCGGGGGGACGCCGACGGGGCACAACACCGACGCCGAGGGGGTCGTCCGGGCGTTCGAGCGCCACGGCGTCGCCCTCGACGGGGCGGCGGTCGTCGTCGGGGCCGGCGGGGCGGGCCGGGCGGCCGCGTTCGCGCTCGCCGACGCGGGGATGACGGTCCGGATCGCCAACCGGACCCTCGAACGGGCCGAGGAGCTCGCCGACGCGGTCGAGGGTGCGTCCGGCCACTCCCTCGGTGCGCTCGACGACCTGCTCGCCGACGCGTCGGTGCTCGTCAACGCCACCAGCGTCGGGATGGAGGAGGACGCGACGCCGGTCCCCGCGGCGGCGCTCCACGGCGGGCTGGCGGTGCTCGACGCGGTCTATCGGCCGATCGAGACGCGGCTCCTCTGCGACGCGGCGGCCGCGGGCGCGAGGACCGTCGACGGCGCGTGGATGCTCCTCTACCAGGGGGTCGCGGCGTTCGAACGCTGGACGGGGCGCCAGGCCCCGGTCGAGGCGATGAACCGGGCGCTCAGAGCCCGGCTGTGACCGAGCACGGACGACCTCGTGGAACACCCGGCTCCCTGCGAACGGATTTAAGTACCACCTCCCACTTTTCGTACCTATGGGACTGCTCGATACGATCCGCTCGATACTGGGTCTCGACGACGGGTCCGACCGGCGGACCGGACCACGGTCGACCGACGTCCGGATGGAGCACGACCCGGACGAGCCGACGACCGTCGACGCCGGGTCCGAGGCCGCGGTGAAGGGGACCGACGCCGCGGCCTCGACCGGATCGCTCGTCGAGGAGCCGGACGAGCCCGGGGAGGCCGCCGAACCCGCCGAGGCCGCCGGGCCGACGCCCGACGATCCGGGGACCGGGACCGACGCCGGCGCCACGGAGGGTATCGACGCCGACGGGATGGACCCTGACGACGAGTCCGTCCGGGTCATCAGCGGCATCGGACAGGCCTACGGCAAGCGCCTCGCCGACGCCGGGGTGGGGTCGGTAGCCGACCTGGCCGAGGCCGACGCCGCCGACCTGGCCGACGAGTCCGGCATCTCCGAGAAGCGCATCGCCGACTGGCAGGCCTCGGCACGCGAACGGCTCGACGGATAGTGCTCGTCGCGGCTGTTCGTCCGGTTCCCTCGACGGCCGCGTGTCCTGCCGGAGCCACGCCGGTCGCGATCCGAGGCCGTCCGGCGCTCCCCGCCCCGGTCAGTGGGTGACGGGTCCTCACGCTCGTTCCGACAGGCAGAAGACGGCCGCCCACGAGGCCCCGGACGAGCCGGATGCGCTACCACGTCGACGGCGAGCTGGTCCCGCGAGAGGAGGCGACCGTCCCGGTCGACGACCGGGGCTTTCGCTACGGCGACGCGGCGTTCGAGACGCTACGGGCCTACGGCGGCGAGGTGTTCGCGTGGGACCGTCACGCCGCACGTCTCGAACGGACCTGCGAGGCGCTCGGGATGCCCGACGCCGTGCCCGGGGACCTCCCGCTCCGGGTGGCCGAGACCCTCGACGCCAACGACCTCCGTGACGCCTACGTCCGCGTCTCGGTCACGCGGGGTGTCCAGCCGGGGAAGCTCACCCCCCGCGAGGCGGTCGACCCGACGATCGTCGTCGTCGTGAAGGGACTCCCCAGTGGGGGCCTCGACGGCGAGGACGTCTGGGACGGCCCCGCCGTCGTCCAGTCGGTGAAGACCCGGCGGGTGCCCGACGTGGCGCTCCCGGCGGGCGCGAAGACGCACAACTACCTGAACGGGATCCTCGCCCGACTCGAACTCCGGCGGGCGAGGACCGACACCCACCGTCCGGACGAGGCGCTGATGCGCGACGTCGAGGGGAACGTCGCCGAGGGCGCGACGAGCAACGTCTTCTTCGTCGCCGAGGGGACGCTCAAGACCCCCGAGCCGGGCGACCTCCTGCCCGGTATCACCCGCGAGGTGGTGCTCGACATCGCCGAGGGGGAGGCGTTCTCGGTCGAGACCGGGAGCTACGACCTCGACGACGTGCGCGAGGCCGACGAGGCGTTCCTCACCAACTCGACGTGGGAGGTACGGCCCGTCGAGTCCGTCGACGGTCTCTCGGTCGGCGGGGGCCCGATCACGACGCTCCTCCGGCGGCTCTACGACGAGCGCGTCGAGGCCCGCTGTTACTGATACGG
>JAZKST010000030.1:0-40783 GCA_036625905.1 Haloarculaceae archaeon | reverse complement strand
TTCTCGGCGTCGTCTGTGTACTGGCCCTGACGATGCTGGCCATCGGATACCTGCTCCGGACCGGAAGTGCCCTGGCGGACCGCGAGGGCGTGGAGGCGTCGAGCGAGGCGAGTGCCGGGTGACCTCCCAGAGGACGGATACGTCCCGAGACGTTGGCTGACACTGTTCCGCCCGCCCCTGTCGACGGCTCCCGTGAACAGGCGATAGGGCGGGGTGTACCGGCACTCCGTTCGACGCGCTCGACGACGTCTACCACCGCCCGGGGGCCCCGAAGAGCCGGGCGACCGGAACGGTAGTGTGCTGGTTCCCCCCGTTCCGATGGTCGAGGACCCGTCGTGCGGCACGTCGCCGAACGGCCGGCGGGGAAAACAGCCACTCCTCGCGGCTCGCTCCGCTCACCGCTCGAATGGCCGCGGCCTCGGTCGCTACGCTCCCTGCGGCCGCGCTACTCCTCGTCGTCCTCGTCGACGTCCTCGAAGTCGGCGTCGACGAAGTCCTCGCCGTCGCCGTCGGCGGCGCCCGGACCGGCACCACCGGGACCCGCTCCTGCGCCCGGCCCGGCACCCGCACCGGGACCGGCGTCACCCATGCCGCCCGCGCCGCCGGCGGCCTGCTGCTGGGCCTGTTGCTGGTACATCTGCTTGCCGATCTCCTGGAGCTCCTTCGAGAGCGCCTCGGTGACCTCCTCGTAGTCCTCCTTCGTGGCGTCCTCGTCCTCGAGGACCTCCTCGACGTCCCCGATGGCGGCCTCGATGTCCGCCTGGAGGTCGTCGTCGACGTTCTCCTCGTTCTCCTCTAGGAGCGTCTCGGCGCGCTGGACCGCGGACTCGGCCTCGTTGCGGGCCTCGATGCGCTCGCGGCGGCGCTGGTCCTCCTCGGCGTGCTCCTCGGCCTCGTCCTGCATCCGCTCGATCTGTTCGTCGGAGAGGCCGGCGCCGCCCTCGATGGTGATGTCCTCCCTGTTGCCCGAGCCCTTGTCCTCGGCCTCGACGTTGACGATGCCGTTCTCGTCGATGTTGAACGTCACCTCGATCTGCGGGGTGCCGGCGGGCGCGGGCGGGATGCCGGCGAGCTGGAACTCGCCCAGGAGCTCGTTCTCGTTGGCGATCTCGCGCTCGCCCTGGAACACCCGGACCTGCACCTGCGTCTGGTTGTCCGCGGCGGTGGTGAACACCTTCGACTCCTCGGTCGGGATGGTCGTGTTCTTCTCGATGAGCCGCTCGAACAGCCCGCCTTTCACCTCGATGCCGAGCGAGAGCGGCGTGACGTCCAGCAGGACGATGTCGTCGACGTCGCCCGAGAGCACGCCGCCCTGGATTGCCGCGCCGAGCGCGACCGCCTCGTCGGGGTTGACGGACTTGCGGGGCTCCTGGCCGGTCAGCTCCTCGACCTGCTCGCGGACCTGCGGCATCCGGGTCGACCCGCCCACGAGCAGCACCTCGTCGATGTCCGACTTCGAGTAGCCGGCGTCCTCCAGGGCCTGCTCGGTCGGGCCCACCGTCCGCTCGACGAGGTCGCTCGTGAGCGCCTCGAACTTCGCCCGCGAGAGTGTCGCCTCGAGATCCTTCGGGCCGTCGTCGTCCGCGGCGACGAACGGGAGGGTAATCGTGGCCTCCTTGCGGTTCGAGAGCTCGATCTTCGCCTCCTCGGCGGCGTCCTTGAGCCGCTGGAGCGCCTGGCGGTCCTCGCGGAGGTCGATCCCGTGTTCCGCCTCGAAGTCGTCGGCCAGCCAGTCGATGACGGCCTGGTCCCAGTCGTCGCCCCCGAGATCGTTGTCTCCGTTCGTGGCGACGACCTCGTAGACCCCCCCACCCAGATCGAGGATGGAGACGTCGAACGTCCCCCCGCCGAGGTCGTAGACGAGGACGGTCTGGTCGGAGTCGTCGTCCAGCCCGTAGGCCATCGAGGCCGCGGTTGGCTCGTTGATGATGCGCTCGACCTCGAAGCCGGCGATCTCGCCGGCGTCCTTTGTCGCCTGGCGCTGGCTGTCCGAGAAGTACGCCGGGACCGTGATGACGGCCTTCTCGACCTCGTCGCCGAGGTAGTCCTCGGCGTCGCGCTTGATCTTCTGGAGGATCATCGCCGAGATCTGCTCCGGCGTGTACTCTTCGCCCTCGTCGCCGGACTGCGTCCGGCTGCCCGAGGCGTCCGCGGACGCCTCGCTGATCTCGACCGTGTAGCCCTCCTCGCCCATGTGGCGCTTGATGGACTGGACCGTCCGCTCGGGGTTCTGGACGGCCTGGTTCTTCGCCGGTTTCCCGACGAGCCGCTCGCCGTCGTCGGTGAACGCGACCACCGACGGCGTGGTGCGGTCCCCCTCCGCGTTCGAGATGATCTCCGGGTCGCCCCCCTCCATCACCGCGAACGCCGAGTTGGTGGTACCGAGGTCGATACCGAGGATCTTGTTACTCGCCATTGTTGGCTACGAGTAGCCGCTTGTGCCCGTTAAAGATTACTAGATGGCCCGAGACGAAGCGACGGACCACCCCGCTCTAGTCGGGCGGTTTTCTCGATCGGCATCAGCCGTGGTCGCGGGATTTATACTGAACCGCACGCGGACTCTTCTGTCGAACCGACCGATCACTCCTCGGCCACGGTGACCTGTGCCGGGCGGAGCACCCTGTCGCCCATCTCGTAGCCCGGTCGGTGGACCCCCTCGACGGTCCCGGCGGGCTGCTCGGAGTCGACGCGCATCAGCACCTCGTGGCGCTCCGGGTCGACCGCCTCGCCCGGCCCGGGGTCGATGGTCCGGACGTCCTCGGCGTCGAGCACCCGATCGAACTGGTCGAGTGTCTTCTCGACGCCCGGCCGGATGTCCGCGTCCTCGTCCTGGTCGAGCGCCCGGACCAGGTTGTCCCGGACGTCGAGCAGCCGCTCTACGAGGTCCTCGGTGGCGCGGCGCTGCTGGTCCTCGAGCTTTCGCTGCTGGCGCTTCTTGAAGTTCTGGAAGTCGGCCTGCTTGCGCTTGAGCTTCGACTCCAGTTCGTCCGATCGTTCCTCGGCGTCCTCGGCCCGCTCGCGGAGCGCGGCGATCTCCCGGGCGAGCTCCTCGGGGTCGGCCTCGGCGACACGCTCGCGGAGTTCCTCGTCGGTCCCGACGCCGACTTCCGTCTCGCGGGTGGCCCGCTCGCCGTCCTCGGCGGCGCCGTCGGTCGCCGGGTCACCCTCGGCAGCGGTGCCGTCGGGCGTTTCCCCGTCGGCACGCTCGTTCTCGCTCATACCCGAAACGAGGGGCCGCGGCGCGTATAAGGGTTGAGAAACGGGTCCACGGACGCGGTCGAACGCACGGCCCGTCCGGGTCCGACACCACGCTGGACGGGGGATTCAAGCCCCGTCACCTCCCACCCGCGAACGTGACCGACGCCGCCGTCCGGCTGACGTTCGAGGAGGGGACCGTCCGGGTTCGCGCTCCCCGGGACCTCCTCGAGGACCTGCCGGACGTCGAGTACGACCCCCGGACTGAGACCGGCCGGGCGCCCGGGTTCCGTTACGCCGCCCTCCGCCGGGCGCTCGCCGAACGTGGCATCGACCCCGAGGACCGCGTCCTCTCGCTCCCCGAACTCCCCGCCCTCGCCTCGGACTACGAACTCCGGGAGTACCAGCGCGACGCGCTGGACGCGTGGCGCGGGGCTGGCGACCGCGGCGTGCTCGAACTCCCGACTGGCAGCGGGAAGACCGTCGTCGCGCTGAAGGCCATCGAGGCGCTCTCGAGGCCGGCCCTCGTGGTCGTCCCGACCATCGACCTGCTCGACCAGTGGGAGCGGGAACTGACGACGGAGTTCGACGTCCCGATCGGGCGGCTCGGCGGCGGCGAACAGCGCGTCGAACCCCTCACCGTCTCGACGTACGACTCCGCGTACCTCCGGGCGGACGAGCTCGGTGACCGGTTCGAGTTCGTGATCTTCGACGAGGTCCACCACCTCGGTGGCGAGGGCTACCGCGACATCGGGCGGCTGCTCGCGGCGCCCGCCCGACTCGGGCTCACGGCGACGTTCGAGCGACCCGACGGCGCCCACGAGGTGATCGAGGAGCTGGTGGGGCCGGTCGTCCACCGGCTCTCCGCGGCGGACCTCGCCGGCGACCACCTCGCGGCGTTCGACATCAAACGGACCGAGGTGTCGCTCACCCCCGCCGAGCGCGAGCGCTACGAGGAGTTCCAGGGGACCTTCACCGGCTACCTCGCCCGGTCGGGGATCCAGATGCGCTCGGGGAGCGACTACCGCGAGCTCGTCAAGCGGTCGGGCAACGACCCCCGGGCCCGCGAGGCGCTCCTGGCGAAACAGCGAGCGAGGGAGGTGATGATGAACGCCGAGCGGAAGGTCGAGGAGCTCGCCGGGATACTCGACCGGCACCGCGAGGACCGCGTCATCGTCTTCACCGCCTACACCGACCTCGTCTACCGGCTCTCCGAGCGGTTCCTGATCCCGGCCATCACCCACGAGACTCCGGCTGCCGAAAGACGGCGTATCCTGGAGCGATTTCGGGACGGCCGGTACTCCCGCATCGTCGCCGCGAACGTGCTCGACGAGGGGGTCGACGTCCCCGACGCGAACGTCGCCGTGGTGCTCTCCGGGAGCGGGAGCGAGCGGGAGTTCACCCAGCGGCTGGGGCGCGTCCTCCGGCCGAAGGACGACGGCGGCCGGGCCATCCTCTACGAGGTCGTCACCGAGGAGACGGCCGAGGAGCGGGTGGCGGCGCGACGTCGCGGCTGACTCGTCTCCCGGCGGTCGCCATCAGGGCCGCATGCCGTCGTCCTCCCGCAGTCCTCGACCGTGACATCCCAGTGACAGGAGGACGGGACGGCCCGCCGGGCGGACGTGGTGGGCGATGAACCGAGGGAGGGGATAGCGGACCGCGGGAACCGACAGTGATGTGGTATCACTCCCGGACGGGAGGTATCTCCGCCCGGAGCGTGTCGTCCGTTCTGGGCGCCACTGCGGACTCCCCGGACAGGTCGGGGACTCGCCACGATGCCGTTAAACCGCTCGCCGACCTCCGACCACCCGTTCACATGAGCGACGAGTTCGAACTCACACCGCCCGAACTGACCCCCGAGGAGTTCCTGACGGTGCCGGACGACCGGTTCACGACCGAGAACGTCGCGCTGGTGACCGGCGCCGCATCCGGTATCGGCCAGGCGACGGCGGTCGTCCTCGCGGCGAACGGCCTCGCCGTCGTCGGGACGGACGTGGACGAAAAGGGCCTCGCGGAGACGGCCGCCATCGCCGAGGACTGCGACGTCTCCGGGACGTTCACCCACGTCGTCGGGAACCTCACCGACGACGAGGACATCGAGCGGATCGTCGAAGCCGCGGCCGACGAAGGCGACCTCCGATACCTCGCGAACATCGCCGGCCTCCAGCATATCGCCCCCATCCCGGAGTTCCCTCCCGAGAAGTACGACCTCCTCCACGACGTGATGCTCCGGGCGCCGTTCATGCTCGCGAAGTACGTCATGCCGCATATCCGCGCGACCGACGACGGCGTCGGTGCCATCGGCAACATGTCCTCGATCCACGGCCAGTACGCGACCAAGGACAAGGCGGCCTACATCACGATGAAACACGGGCTCACCGGGCTCACCCGCTCGATCGCCGCCGAGGGCGAGGGCTCGCTCCGGTCGTTCTCCGTGAGCGCCGGCTACGTGCTCACCCCCCTGATGGTGAACCAGATCGAGGACACGGCCCGCGAACGAGGTATCACCGAGCGGGAGGTCGTCGAGGACGTGATGCTCGGACAGGCCCGCACGAAGACGATGATGGCGCCCGTCGACGTCGCCAACCTCTTGACGTTCGGCTTCTCGGAGTTCGCTCGGCACCTCAACGGCGCGGATCTCCTCTGGGACGGGGGCTACGTCCACACCTACGAGTGATGGCGGACCGACCAGCGCGAACGAACGGCCGAGCCGCGGACACACGAGCCGCGGCCGACGGAGACGGCGACGGGGGCCGTCCCACGCGGGTCGCCATCGCCTGTCAGGGCGGCGGGAGCCACACCGCGTTCACCGCCGGGGTGCTCCGGGGGCTGCTGTCGGCCTGGCCGGAGAACTACGAACTCGTCGGCATCTCCGGTACCTCCGGCGGGGCGTTCAACGCCCTGGCGACGTGGTACGGCCTCGTGACGGGCGAGGAGTCGACGGCGGTCGACCTGCTCGACGCGCTCTGGGCGGATCTCGCCGCGGAGGACCCGGCCGACCAGCTCCTCAACGACTGGCTCGTCGCCGGCGCCCGGTGGCGAAACATGGGGCTCCCGTCCGCGAGCCTCTCGCCGTACGCCAATCCCGCCGCCCGGGACGGTCAGGAGCAGATCGCCGAGACGCTCGAGTCGCGCATCGACTTCGACTCGATTCCCGACCTCTGCAGCCGCGACGCCCCCGAACTCGTCGTCGGCACGGTCGACGTGAACGGCGGCGTCTTCGAGACCTTCACCAACGAGGACGTCACCGCCGAGGCGGTGCTCGCGTCCGCGGCCCTCCCGGAGCTGTTCCCCGCGGTCGAGATACACGGCCACGACCACTGGGACGGCCTGTTCAGCCAGAATCCGCCCGTGATGGACCTGATGACCGTCGACGCCGATCGGAAGCCCGACGAGCTGTGGGTGGTCCAGATCAACCCCCAGGAGCGGGCCGAGACCCCGAAGTCGCTCGTCGACATCGCCGACCGCCGGAACGAGCTCGCCGGGAACATCTCGCTCAACCAGGAGCTGCGGTTCATCGAGTGGGTCAACGAGTGGGTCCAGAAGGGCTACCTCCCGGCCGAGCGGTTCTCGCTGACGACCGTCCGACGCATCGAACTCGGCGCCGGCTACGACCACTCGACGAAGCTCGACCGCACCCCGTCGTTCATCGAGGGCCTGATCGGGACGGGCGAGGATCGGGCCGCCGAGTTCCTGGCGAGGCTCGCCAACCCGGAACGGGAGGCGACCCGCGTCGGTCCGGTAGCGGTCGACCACGACGACTGACCGGGCCCTCGCCACCCGGACCCCGGACCCGGATTACCACTCGAACCCCTCCTCGCCGGTGTAGTCGTCGGCGAAGAACCCGAACCCGTTCTCGTCTCGCCGGAGGTAGTCGTTCTCGAGGACCTCCGAGACGACGCGACCGAGCGAGTCGAGCTCCGCCCCGATACCGTCGGGGTCGTCGAACGCCTCGAGCTCGTCCTCCGAGAGAATCGGCGCGCGGTAGGCCACCTCGTCGGTCGGGGCTTTCGAGGTGATATCCCCCGCTCCGTACTGGCTTTTCCGAGAAACGTCCGTGCTGTCGGCAGCAGAACCCACATCGTCCCCGCCGAGATTTAGTACCACCAACGACTACTCCCGGTAGTGCTGACGAAGGACCTGCTCCGGGTGTCGCGCGCCGGCGGCGGCTACCACCCGCAGTTCGCCCGCGACGAGCCGGCGGCCCGCGAGACGGCCGCACGGGTCCTCGGCATCTTCCAGGGCCACGTCGGCCGTTCGCGCGCGGAACTCGACGAGGCGCTCGCAGACGTCGAGGGGGAGGCGCCGGATTTCAAGCTCGTCCGCGGGTTCGCCAAGCTCCTGGAGCGGGAGGCGACGTTCGAGACTCGGGCCGTGGTCGACCCCGAGCGGGCCCGCGAGGCGGCGTTCGACGCCGCCGAGGCCGCCGGCGTCGTCACCGAAGCCGAACGTGAGGCGGCGCTCGACCGTGCCGCCGAACGGCTCGACGTCACGCCGACCGAGGTCGCCGACTCGCTGTACGCCGACCTCGAGGCCCGACAGGTGCTCGCTACCTTCGACTCGCGGTGGGGACCCGAGGAGCTGGTCGCACAGTACGACCTCTCCTTGGCGGGGACGGCGCTGTTCGACGCCACGGAGGTCCGGGTGCGCTCCTCCGACCCCCGACGGCTGATCTCGGCGATCAAGCGCCTCCGCCTGCTCTACGAGATCCGCCGGACTCCCGAGGGGCGCGAGGTGGTCGTCACCGGTCCGGACGCGCTGTTCCGGCGGTCGCGCCGCTACGGGACGCGCTTCGCCCGGCTCCTCCGGACGGTCGCCACGTCGGCCGAGTGGCACCTGGCGGCGACGGTCGACGACCGCGGGACCGAACGCACGCTCCGGCTCTCGACCGGCGACGTCACGGTCCCCGGAACGGACCCGGTCGTCGAGCCGACGTACGATTCGGCGGTGGAGGCCGACTTCGCCGGCCGGTTCGAGTCGCTCGATCTCGACTGGGAGTTGACCCGCGAGCCCGAGCCGCTCGCCGCGGGCGAGCACGTCGTCATCCCGGACTTCGCGTTCGACTGGAAACACGGCGGGTTCCGTGTCTTCTTCGAGATCATGGGGTTCTGGACGCCCGAGTACGTCGAGAAGAAGCTCTTGCGGTTCGGCGACCTGGAAGACGTCGCGTTCCTCGTCGCCGTCGACGAGTCGCTCGGGGTGGGCGAGGAGGTCGAGTCGCTCACCGACGGCGCCATCCCCTACCGGGGGAGCGTCCGGGTGAAGGACGTCCGCAACGCCCTCCGGGCCTACGAGGACCGTCTCGTCGACGAGAGCGCCGCCGACCTGCCCGACGAGGTGGTCCCCGGCGCGGACGTGACGACGCTCGACGAACTCGCCGGGACGTACGGGGTCAGCGAGTCCGCCATCGAGGGGAAGCGGTTCCCCGAGCACGAACGGGTGGGGCGGACGCTCGTCCGACCGGGGGTCCTCGAGTCGCTGGAGGAACGCCTCGACGCGGGGATGTCCCTCGGGGACGCCGAGGCCGTGCTCGACGAGTACGGTATCGACGACGCGAGCGCCGCCCTGTCGCGGCTCGGCTACCGCGTCGAGTGGGAGGGACTCGGCGGCGGCGTCCTCCGCGAGAAGTGACCTCCCGGGGCAAGGCAGAGCCTCCCGAGCGGAAATCAGGCGTCAAAGGCGACGGCCAGAAGCGGATGGACCGTCGCCGCGAATACCATCACAAAAGGCACACACAGTGTGGCTGGGCTTCTCCGGCGAGTGGGTTTTCCTTTCGAATCTGTACCACCTTATCACGTTATCGGGCATCGTGTTACAAAGCCACACTGCCTGGTCGACCAGGCTGCCGGTGTGCTCGGGCAGCTCCGTATCCTTGCGCGGTTTCGGCGGTGCGCCGGGCCCGTCGGGGCGGGATGCGATCACAGCTCCCGGCGCCGGCCCTTAGGCACCTGCGACCGGAGTTCTCCGTAGAGGTAGAGTCCGACCCCGATGGGTTCGAGGTCGCCGGCGATCTCGTGGGCGGCGATGACGTACCCCCAGTCGCCGTGCCACCGCGGGAGGTCTTGGGTCTCGCCGGCCAGGAAGCGTCGGGACTCCGCGCGGTCGAGCTCGATCACGTTCCGCGTCGCGTCGCGGCCGAACCGCTGGACGGCGTCGGTCGTGGGTTTCCAGTGCTCCTGTCCCGTGCGGAGGAACGTCATCCCGATCGCCTCGACGTCGGCGGGGGCCGGCAGGTCCGCGGCGAACGCCCACACCTTTCCCGCGCCCTTCTCCCAGAACGTGTAGCCCTCGAACGTGTCGGACGGGAGGCCGTACCGGTCGGTCCAGAACTCGACGACGGCCTCGCGGGTCGGGCGAGCCTCGACCTGGCGGTCCTCGGCGGTCGCGGGCAGGCGCTCGAAGACCTGCGGGCGGTTCTCGGTCATGCGCCGACCTCCAGTTTCCCGACGAAGAACCCGCCCGTGTCGTTCTGGTGGGGATATATGCGTCGCGCCCGCTCTACGGCGGGGTCGAACGACTCTCCCTCCCACTCGGTGACGCCGGGCGAGGCCTCGAGCGGGAGGTCGAACTCCACGAGCCGACAGTCCCGCTCGCCGAGCGCGAAGTCCAGCACCGCCTCGTTCTCCTCGGGCGCGAACGTGCAGGTCGAGTAGACGACCGTCCCCCCCTCGCGGGTCACCTCGACTGCCCGCTTGAGGATGCCCTTCTGGACGCCGGCGATGCCCTCGACGTGCGAGGGCGTCCACTCGTCGAGCGCGTCGGGGTTCTTGCGTATCGTCCCCTCGCAGGAGCAGGGCGCGTCGACGAGGACCCGGTCGAATTTCTCGTCCGCGAACGGCTTCAGGGAGACGTTCCGGGCGTCCTGCTTGGTGACGACGACGTTCGTCACGCCACACCGCTCGGCGTTCGACCGGAGCGCCGAGAGCCGGCCGAGGTTGTTGTCGTTCGCCACGAGGAGCCCCGAGTCGTCCATCAGCGCCGCCAGTTGCGTGGTCTTGCTCCCCGGTGCGGCGGCGGCGTCGAACACCCGCTCTCCGGGTGCGGGGTCGAGCACCTGGGCGGGGACCGCCGACACCTCCTCCTGGCCGTACACCCAGCCGTGGACGTACGGCCAGGAGTTCCCCGGGCTCTCCCCCTCCAGCCGGAGGAGCCCGTCGTGCCACCCGACCGTCTCGTAGCCCACGCCGGCCTCGTCGTAGGCCCGGCGGACGCGGTCCGGCGTGGCCTTGATCGTGTTGACGCGGACGACCGACGGGAGCGGCCGCTCGCAGGCCGCGCGGAACGCCGCCATGTCGTCAACCAGCGGCTCGTACCGGCCAAGGACGCCCATGAACTCCCTGTGTGAGGGGCCCGCTTGTGGGTTTCGACCCGGGAGCGGAAGGGTTATACTGTCCATCGTACGCCCCCGTGCGACGTCGTCGACCCGTCGAGGCCCGGCCACCGCGTCCAGTCCATATTTGATGCTGGCCGCCCGAGGAGCGGGCAAGGAATGGACGAGTACGAGCGAAAACTCCTCCTCGAACGCATCGGGCGCGAGGGGGCGACCGTGGGGGTCTCCATCCCCGAACGGATCACCGTACAGGGCGAGGAGGTCGACCTCCACGAGTTCGTCTTCGAGATCAAGCGCCGGGAGACGGTGCCGCCGGGCGAGCGCGAGCGGGTCGAGGAGGCCAAGCGGAACCTCCGGCGCGAACGACTCCAGCGCAAGCAGCGTATCGAGGAGGACGAGGTCGACTTCGAGGAGGGTGAGCGGCTCGCCGAGTCCATCGTCGGCATCGACCGGGCGCTGGAGGCCCTGGAGGGCCTGGGCCCCACGGACGTCGAGGCCGAGGCGAAGCGACAGGAGACGATGGATCGGAAGCGGTGGATGAACTTCCTGAAGCAGGTGCTCGGCCGGGACGACGACTCCTCGAAGCGCCGGGGGGTACGCTGATGACCCGGAACGCCGAGGTGGCGGCGCTGCTCGAGGAGTTCGCCGACCGCCTGGAGGCGATGGACGTCGAGTACAAGCCCCGCGCGTACCGCCGGGCGGCCGAGAACGTCCGCGCACACGCGACGGACGTCGAGGCGCTGGCCGCCGAGGGCCGGGACGCCGTCGATGAGATAGAGGGGGTCGGCGACGCCATCTCCTCGAAGATCGTCGAGTACTTCGAGACGGGCGAGATCGCCGAACTCGAGGAACTGCGGGCGGAGCTCCCGGTCGACATCGACGCGCTCACCGCGGTCGAGGGCGTCGGTCCGAAGACCGTCGGCGACCTCTACGAGGCGCTGGACGTGCGGGACCTCGACGACCTCGAGGCGGCGGCCCGCGAGGGGAAGATACAGGAGGTGAAGGGCTACGGGGCCAAGACCGAGGGTAACATCATCGATGCCGTCCCCTTCGCCCGGCAGTCCCGCGAGCGGGCGCTGCTGGGCGACGCCCGGCCGGTCGCCGACCGGCTGCTCGACTATCTACGGGACCAGGAGGCCGTCGAGCGGGCCGACACCGGTGGGTCACTCCGGCGGTGGCGGCCGACCGTTGGCGACGTCGACGTACTCGTCGCGAGCGGGGACGGCGAGCGGGCGGTCGAGGCGTTCACGGACTGGGAGGACGCCGACGCGGTCATCGAGGCCGGGGAGACGAAGGCCTCCGTCCGATCGAACGGGCTGCGCGTCGACCTCCGGGTGGCCGTCCCCGGGGAGTTCGGCGCGGCGCTGCAGTACTTCACGGGGAGCCGCGACCACAACGTCCGCCTGCGGAACCGGGCGATCGAGCGCGACCTGAAGATGAACGAGTACGGCGTATTCGACGTCTCGGCGGTCGAGGGACCCGATTCGGCCGACGGGACCGACGGTTCCCGAACGTCCTCGGACGGGCTCGACGGAGGACAGCGCGTCGGCGAGCGGGTCGCCGGCGAGACCGAGGAAGGGATGTACGAGGTCCTGGACCTGCCGTGGATACCCCCCGAGATGCGCGAGGACCGCGGCGAGGTCGACGCCGCCATCGACGGTGACCTGCCGGACCTCCTGACTGTCGGTGACGTCCGGGGAGACCTGCACACCCACACCGACTGGTCGGACGGCAAGCACTCGATCGCCGAGATGCTCGACGCGGCCGCCGAGTTCGGCCATCACTACTACGGGGTCACGGATCACGCGACCGGGCCGGGCATCGTCGGCGGCGTCGGCCTCTCGGACGAGGAACTGCTCGAACAGGTCACCGAAGTGCGTGGGGCCGCCGAGGCCGCCGATCTCGAGGTGTTCACGGGGGTGGAGGCGAACCTGGATCGGGAGGGCAGGCTGAACGTCGGCGACGACGCGCTCGAGGAACTCGACGTCGTGATCGCCTCGCCCCACGCCGCGCTCGACGGCGACGGCACCGACCGGATCGTCGCCGCCATCGAGCACCCCGAGACGGATATCGTCGGCCACCCGACGGGCCGGACGCTGAACCAGCGTCCCGGACTGACGCTGGACTTCGAGACGGTCGGGAAAGCCGCCGCCGAGCACGGCGTCGCCCTAGAGGTGAACTCCTACCCCCCCCGACTCGACCTCCGGGGGGCTGCGGTGAAGACCGTCGTCGAGCAGGGCGCGACGATCGTCGTCGACACGGACGCCCACGCGCCGGTCCACCTCGAGTTCCTCCGTTACGGCGTCCACACCGCCCGTCGGGGGTGGGCCGAACCGGACGACGTGCTGAACACCCGCGACGCCGAGGGTGTGCGAGCGTTCCTGGGGCTGTGAGCGGCGAGGGTGGATCCGCATCCGGAGCGGAGTCCGAAACCGAGGGACCGTTCCTGCTCGACGTCATGCTCGGAACGCTCGCGAGCTACCTGCGGATGTGCGGGTACGACGCGGCCTACGCCCTCGACAGGGACGTCGAGGCCGACGGGGACGTCCAGGCGCTCGCCCGTGCCGAGGGACGGACGCTGCTCACCCGCGACGTCCGGCTCGCGGAGCGGGCCGAGCGCTCGCTCCTGTTGACGGCCCGCGAACCGACGGACCAGCTCCGGGAGCTCGCTGACGCGGGCGTCCCGCTCGACCTCGACGAGCGACCGTCGCGCTGTGGGCGGTGCAACGGTTCCATAGAGCCGGTGCCCGTCGACGCCGAGACGCCCGACTACGCTCCCGAACCGTCGGCGACCCCGCAGTGGCGCTGTACGGAGTGTGGACAGGTGTTCTGGAAGGGGAGCCACTGGAACCGGGTCCGCGAGACGCTGGCCGGACTCGACGCGGAGGAGTAGGGCGGCGCTACTGGGTGCGGTCGATGCCCGCGCTAGCGCCCTCCCACTGCTCGCAGGCATCCATGTCGTCCATGACCTCGCCGTGGAACCCGCAGTACGGCTCCATGCCCTCGTTCGTCCGAACGTACTTGAAGTGGGCACAGTTGCCGCAGTAGACGTCCCCGCGGGGGTCGGGGGACGGTTCGTCGAGGAA
This sequence comes from Haloarculaceae archaeon, assembly GCA_036625905.1. GTDB lineage: Archaea > Halobacteriota > Halobacteria > Halobacteriales > Haloarculaceae > Salinirubellus. Next base: position 27,172 of record JAZKST010000030.1, on the reverse strand, counting down.
CTCGGCGTCGTGGCCCCCGGTGGCCGCGGAGCCGCCGTCGCTGACCGGTGCCGGGTCGGAGGTGCTCGAGGCGGTCTGCGTCGGCGTTTCGCCGTCGGGGGTGCTTCCGAGCAAGCCGATGCCCGAGAGGCGGTTCCGGAGCCCCTCGTTCGACACCTCGACGACCCGGGTCCGCCCCTGTTTGGTCACCTCGAGTTTCACCGTCCCGCCGGGGTCGTTTCGCGTCTTGAAGTTCGCGACGGCGACGAACACCGCCCAGAACGTCGTCAGCACGCCGAGGAAGTAGATCGCGGAGACGGGGAGCGTGTAGTCGGTCGGCATCCCGTACCACTGCATCGGGTAGAACTCCCGGAACAGCAGGACGCCGAACAGGGAGATCGCGGTGCCGACGGCCGAGGCGACCCTCACCCGGCGTCCGGACTGCGGGAGGACGGTCACGACGCCGAGGAACGTGAACGGCAGCCCGATGCCGGCGGCGACGACGGCGACCTCGCGGGCCTCGAAGACCCCCAGCCCGAACGCCTCGGCGACCGACGTCGACGTCCCGAAGACGAGTCCGGTCACCGCGAGCACGACGCCGACGAGGAACAGCCCGACGCCGGCGTAGAGCCGTCGGAGGTCGGCCCCTCCTCTGCCCCGCTCGTACACCTCCGAGAGACTGGCCATAGGGAGCAGTTGCCCGTGCTCGCACAAAAGGCTACGTCAGACGTCCGTCCGACGGTGTACAGCCGTCCGTATCAGAGCGCGGGCCGCTCGGCAGACGCCCACCGGGGCTCGAACTCCGTCCGGACCGACCCGGCGAACCCGCGGTCCGTGAGGGCGATCATCCCGAACACCTCCTCGGCGTCCAGGGGGTGTGGCACCTCGATGACGGTCTCGCCGCGGTCGATCAGGGCGAACGTCCCGGAGACGTTCCCGCTCGTGCGCACCTCGAACCGGTCGTGGCCGGACAGCGACTCGCGGTACCGCGTCCCGATCGACTCCGGGAGCAGCGGGACCAGGTCCGGGCGCATCAGCAGGCGGACCGCCACGCCTCGGTCGAGCCCCGCGACGAGTTCGTCGAGGATGAGGTCGTCGACGCCGTCGACCTGCGCCTCGAAGAACTGCTCGGTGTACGTCGAGAGGACGAACACGACCTGCTCGTTGGCGGCCGCCAGCCGCTCGACGAGCAGGTCGACCACCTCCGCCGGGCCGACGGCGGCCGTCCAGAACGTCTCCTCGACGGGTTCGGCGGTTTCGAGCTCTTCCTGGAGCTCCTCGACGATCCCCTCGTACTGGTCGGCCTTCCGCTCCAGCTCGCGCCGCTTGTCCGCCAGGAGACGCTCGAGGGCGGTCGTCGGCTCGACCGCCGCGTACTTTTTCGGGCGGCTGGCGGACTGCGATCGGACCATGTCTGCCCCTTCGAGGCCGTTGAGGACGTCGTAGATGCGACCCATCGGGACGTCGCTGACGCGGGACAACTCCTTTGCGGTTGTCGGCCCCGTCTCCAGGAGCGACCGGTAGGTCCGGGCCTCGTACTCGGAGATGCCGAGATCTCTCAGGTCTGCCATCACCGATCGGAGATCGTGAGCTAGTATAAACACACCGGGAGTTTCCGGTGTTCCGTGTCGCCGATGGGCCGCCGCCCTCGCCGTCGCCGGCTCCGGTGGCCGGTTCGGTGGCGTTCGACCCGCCGGGACGCCGATCGGCACCCCGGGTGACCGGGCGGCGGCCGTCCGTATACTGTCGGACGTACCTGTTCGTGCATCGTCGCCTCGACGGGTCGGCGACGTCGCACGGGGGCGTACGTCCGACAGTACATCACTCCAGTGAGGGCTGATCGGTTTCGCCGACGCGTGTCGCGAGATCTGCCGGGTCGGTCGCAGCGGCCGAGCGCTCGTTCCCGCGACGGACGACCGCCGTCTCCCGGTCCCCCGGAACGACGATCTTCTCGTGGTCCGCGATACGGAGGGCGGCCCGGTGGAGGTCCGTCCCGGCCGGTGGGGTCTCGACGACCAGCGGGTCGTAGTGGTGGCGGGCACAGGCGGTGGCGTAGGCGGCCACCTCGACGCCCATCCGCTCCGCCGCGCCGGCGAACGCCGCGAGCGCCTCCCCTGCCGCCTCGCGGTACCGGCCGTCGTCGGCCAGGTACGCGAGATCGACCAGCGCGTCCGCCAGTTCGACGTTCGTGTCGAGCGGGCGCAGGCGGCGGTCGAGCAGGCCCGGTCCGTCCGCTGGGCCGTCGAGGAAGGCGCCGTCCTTTGCCTGCAGGCCGAGCACCCCGTCGGCGACATCGCGTGCGCCCCCGAGATAGCGGTCCTCGCCGGTCACCTGGACGGCGGTGGTGAGACCGGCGAGGAGCCGCGCAGCGTCGACGAGCAGGCCCGTCTCGCCGGTCTCGCCCCTCTCTTCGTCGCGATAGTGAGTGACCGTGCCGTCGTCGACGAGCGCCTCGAGGACGTGGTCGAGCGCGCGCTCGGCGTACCGCCGGGGGGCGTCGGCGTCGGTGACGGCGTGGAGACGCAACAGTGCGTCCGCGGCGAGCCCGTTCCGGTCGGCGAAGACGGTCGTATCGACGTGTGGTGGGTCGGCATCCTCGCGGTCGCTCGCCTCGAGGGTGTAGTAGTCGCCGCCGGCCTGGCTGCCGGCGAACGCCTCGCCGGTCCAGAGCGTCGTCGTGACGTAGTCCGCGCCGCTCTCGGCCGCCTCGCGGTAGGTCCCCTTGCCGGTGTAGAGGTAGCCGGTCACGAACGCCCGGAGGACGGCGGCGTTCTCGTCGAGCAGCTTCTCGCGGTGGAGCCCCGCCCAGTCGCGGTTCTCGGCGTAGCGGTAGAAGCCGCCGTCGTAGGTGTCGTGGAGGTGCGCGTGGACGGCCTCGAGGGTTCGGGCCGCGCGGTCGCGGTCGCGCTTGGTCGCGAACTCCACCGTACGGGGGAGCGGGAACTTACCGCCCTGCCCCCAGCCGCCGAACTCCTCGTCGAAGGAGGCGACGACCTGTTCGACCATGTGCGCCTCGATATCCGCGGTGACGGTCCCGCCCGGCGGATCGGGGTCCCGCAGCGCGCGCGGGACCCGACCGGCGTCGGCCCCCTTCGAGGCCCACAGCTCCCGGACGGAGTCGAGTATCCCCCTGAATCCGTCGGGCCCGAGGTAGGTCGCGCCGGTCATCACCTCCCCGGCGGGTGTCGCGAACACCGTCGAGGGGAACCCGCCCATGTTGTACCGCTCGCGGACCCGCGGGTGGCGGTCGGCGTCGACCCGTACCGGGACGAACCCCTCGCCGACGTGTGCGGCGAGCCGCGGTTCGGAGAACGTCTCGGCGTCCATCTCCGCACACGCCACACACCACGGCGCGGTGAGGTAGAGCAGGACGGGTTCGGTCCGGGCCTCGGCGCGATCGAACGCCGTCTGGTCCCACGCTCGCCAGTCGACGAGCGTCCCGTGACGGCCCGTGGGACCCGCTCCATCCCCGCCCCCGTCGTCGCGTGAGTCGTCGGTGTCGTCGGCGTCGTCGGTCATGGTCGGGATTGGAGGCGAGGCCGGGAAAGCCCTGCCGTTCGGTGGTACGGTGGCTCGGTCGACGACCCGGCGTCGGCGTGACTGAGGACCCTCGGGTCGGGCTCACTCGCCCGGCACTCTCGGAACCACCTGTCAATAGAGTAATGTCCGGGGGGAGCGTTCGAACGGTACTATGAGCACGTCCGAGGGACGGGTCGTCGTCGTCACGGGTGCGAACGGGGGGATCGGCTATCACCTGTCGGCCGCGCTCCTCGAAGACGGCTACCGGGTCGCTGGGCTCGACATCGAGGGGGAGCGGTTCCGGTCGCTCCGGGAGACGTACCCCGACCGGACGCGCTTTTAGGACTGTGACGTGACGGTCGACGACGAGGTCCGAACGGCGATCGACGGGATCCTCGACCGATGGGGCCGGATCGACGTCCTCGTCAACAACGCCGCGATCGTCGGGTTCGCCCCCTTCGAGGACCGGACCGTCGCCGACACCCGCCGGGAGTTCGAGGTGAACTACTTCGGGTACGTCCGGACGATCCGGGCGGTCCTGCCGCACATGCGGGCCCGGGACGAGGGTATCGTCCACAACGTGAGCTCCGGCGTCGGGCTCGTCGGCCACCCGGGGCTCTCCGGGTACGCCTCCACGAAGGGCGCGATCGAGGCGCTCGTCCGCTCGCTCCGGCTGGAACTGCAGCACACGGACGTCTCGGTCACGCTGATGCATCCCCCGCTGACGAACACCCAGCCGGCGGCCGGCATCGGCTATCCGGCGTTCCTGATGAGCGAGCCCGCGGACGTGGGCCGCAAACTGGCCGGGAAGATCGAGTCGACCCGTCCGGTCATCACGGCCGACTGGCAGACGAAGCTGGGACTGTACCTCGCTCGACGGTTCCCGTACCTCGTCAGGAAGGGCACCGAGCGGTTCGTGGAGACCGATAGCGAACCTTCCCGTCGGTAGAACGGAGAGATCACTCTCGGAACGGTCCGGAGCGGTTCGCGAGCGACCGCACGGGCCGCGTCAGGAAAGGGTTACAAGACCCCAACACCTACCCACTGTATGGACCTGCGTCTCGTCGGCGTCCTGCTGCTCGTCCCGCTGCTGGACGTGATGCTGCTGGTCGTGCTCGCCACGCAGCTCGGCGGGGTCGCCACCGTCGCCCTGGTCGTCCTCACCGCGCTGGTGGGGCTGCTGCTCGTCCGTGCGGAGGGGCGACACACGCTCCGGAAGCTCGAATCGAAGGTGAGCGCCGGCGAGATCCCGACGGACGAGCTGCTGGACGGGGCGCTCCTGCTCGTTGCCGGGGCGCTCTTGCTCACTCCCGGGCTCGTCACCGACCTCGTCGGGCTCGTCCTCGTGCTCCCGCCGACGCGCTACCCGATCCGCGTGCTCCTGAAGAAGTACGTCGTCACGCCCTATCTGGACGCGAAGGCCGACGGGATGGTCACGGGGTCGGTCTACACCGGTGGGTTCCCGGGTGCGGGGGAGACGGGCGGCGGCCGGACCGTCGAGGTCGACGAATCGGACTACCGGTTCGAGGACACCGACGACCGGGACCCGCGGGACGCCGGCACCTCCGAGGACTGATCCCGGAACCGGGGTCGCTGTCGCTACCCCGCTTTCCTCGGCGTGTTAGACGGCCCCTCGGTCTGCCAAAGCGGAACGCTTAAACGACTCTCGGCGGTAGTTCGTGATGCGTCGACCGGGCCAGTAGCTCAGCCAGGTACGAGCGCTCGGCTGATAACCGGGAGGCCCTCGGTTCAAATCCGAGCTGGCCCACTTCGTTCCCCGACGTTGTTCGAGAACGCGAAGCTCAGACGCCGGACACGCTGGAACGTCGTCCCCGAGGTGTCGAAGCTTTACTGGCGTTCCCCCCACGCGGCCCTCTCCCTCGGACGCGTCCACGGGGCGACCCGTTGTGGACGGATCTCGTGGATACGACAATCGCTCTTTGAGCGTAGGAAGCGACTTTTTGTGTGGCGGTCCGTCGTCTCACTACAATGAGGTCCCTTCGTCGTGCCCTTCCTCCTCTCGTGGTCGCCGCCGCGGACCTCGGCGTCGGTGGTTTGCTCTACCGGGAGGTGTCGGCCATCCTCGGCCTGCTGTTGCTCGTCTGTGGACTGTCGGTGCTGATCGCCGTCGCGTACGATCCGTTGAAACGTGGTGGCTCGGTCCTGTGGCGGCGCGTCTCGGAGCTGACTGCCGAGTAGGTGGTCCGCGTCGATTCCTCCCGCGGTCCCGGTTCGAGGACGGGTACAAAACGGTGTTGGTGTACCAGGCACAACATCGAAGCCGTGTTGTCACCGAACGACAACCGGAACGAAACGCTGTGCGTTCACCCATTGACCCTTTCGTTCCACTCCCCCCCAAGCTGTTCCCCGTCGGGGATTCCCCGACGGGTTTCAGTCGTGACCGTCGAACTTCGAGGTGCGGGTCCTCGTCGGCCGGAACCCGTCACGGGCACGGTCTACCTTCGTCTCTCGCATCTCGTCGGACCGGAGGCGCCGGACCGCTTTCCCGCCACGTCTCCCCTGGCCACGTCCCCTGTGGACAACACCCAAATAGGGGGCCGTGGACTCCCGGGGTGTCATGGCAGTAGCCGGGTTGGAGCCGTGGATGCTAGCGCTCGGTGCCGCCGCCGGGTTCGCCTGCTACACGGTCGTCGTCGAGTACGGCATGTCGTGGACGGACACGGGCGCGTCGCCGGCGCTGGCGGCCGCCTTCTACAGCACGCTCGTCGTCACGGCTGGGTTCTGGGCGCTCGCGCTCGCCCGGGGTATCCCCCCGGGGACCCTCACGATCGGGGGCCTCTGGCCGTTCCTCGTCGCCGGCGTCGCATACCCCGCCCTCTTCCGGTTCCTCTACTACGAGGGCATCGACCGGGTGGGGGCGAGCGTCACCGCGGCGATCATGGGCGCGTACCCCGTCGTGTCGGTCCTGCTCGCCGTCGCGACCCTCGGGGAGGACCTCGGGTTCGTCGCGGGCGGCGGCATCGCGCTCGTCGTGGGCGGGGTGGTCCTCCTCCAGCTCGCCCGCGGGGACGAGGGGGGGGACGTCGAGGACGTCGTCAGGGCGAAGTTCGCAGGGGCGAACCCCCGCGACCTGCTCTACCCCGCGGCGGCGACGGTCTCGACCGGCGGGGCGTTCGTGCTCATCGACTACGGGCTCGCGCGCTTTCCGGACCCCATCGTCGCGACGGCGGTCACACAGACGCCGGCGCTCGTGGTCTTCACCGGCTGGGCGGCCCTCGCGGGGGCGGCGAGCGGCCAGCTCCGGGTCGGTCGGACCGTCCTCGGCGCGTTCGTCCTCGCGGGCGGGTTCAACTTCCTCGGCTGGCTGAGTAACTTCTTCGCCCTCCAGTCCGGGAGCGTGATCACCGTCGTCCCGCTGATCAACACGATGCCGCTGCTCATCCTGGCCATCACCTACGGCATCGAGCGGCAGATCCCCCGGTCGGGTCGGGTGCTGGCCGCGGTGGCTGCTATCGTCGCCGGCGCCAGTCTCGTCCAGGTCGGGACCTGACGCCGTTCGACCCGGGATGGCGGGGTCCCCGTCGGTTCGTCCTCCCGGGCACGGCAGGGAACACCCCTCCGTGACGAGGCCGCCCCGTCCGTCGCGGGTCAGTCGCGCGGGTCAGTCGCGCCGGTCCGACTCCACGAACGACAGCACCGCGTCGGCCCCCTGGAAGCCGTCGGAGAGCCGGCCGACGAGTTCGCCGTCCTCGAACAGGAGCAGCGTCGGGACGGACGAGATCCCGTACCGCTCGGCGAGATCGAACGCGTAGCCGGCGTTCACCATCGCCACCGTCGCGTCCGTGGCGTGGGCGACGTTCCCGAGCACCGGCTCCATCGCCGCACACATCGAACAGCCGTTCGTGTAGAACTCGACGAGCAGCAGCCCCGTCGACTCCCGGAGGTCGTCGAACCCCTCGCCGTCGTCGAGACGTCGGGGCTTCCGGCCGGCGTCCGCCGCAGTCGTGTATGTCATATACACTACTACGTGTCGAGGGACTAAACTACTGTCCCGTCACATGTCATCCCTCATCACCCCGCGTTCTCACCCCGTCTCCATCACTCCGTCACGCTCCGCACCGTTACGCCACGTTCCGATCGGAAACCCCTCGTCACGCCCCGATCAGTCCTTCCCCGATGTCGCCGTACTCGACGACGTCGCCGCCGTATTTCTCGGCGAACGCGGTCGCGTCCGACGCCTCGGAGAACGGGACGAAGTCGGGTCCCATTGCGCCGTTCACCTCGCTCTCGACGACGTAGTAGAGCCCCTCGGCGGGAGCGAACGCCTCCGCTTCGACGTGTGACGAGACGTACGTGTCACCGCCGTCGGTCGTCACGTCGTAGTCGACGGTGCTGTAGTCGGTGACGTACTGCGCCGCCACGGTCCATCCCCGACTCTCGCGTTCGAGCCGGTAGGGGAACATGCACTGTTTGAGCGCGTCGAAGTACGCCGGGTTGTCGTGACCCTCGGGGGATTTGTCCTCGAAGAACACCTGTCCGACCGGGCCGGGGTGCTTCTGGACGACCATCCCACAGTTGTCACACGCCTGGTCGGCATCCAGCGCGATGGGGTCGGGCGCCGATCCGCCGCCGAAGGAGATGCAGCCGGCGAGGGCGACGGTGGCGGCGCTCGCGCCGGCAACGAGAGCGGTCCGACGAGTGACGGGGCGATCGCGGTCGAGCCGATCGCAGTCGGAGTCCGTACGGTACGTGTGAACGTGACGGGTGGGGTGTGTCTCCTCGTGCATCGGAACCATCGGAGCCGCAGTATTGCTCCTCGATGGAGCTACTGTACGCGAAGAGTTGAGGGGAGCGGCTGTTCTCACCGGGCGGGAACCGGCGGAGTCCGATTAGCTCTTGCCGATCGAGTGCCGGGTGAGAGTCGATGGACCCCCGACCCGCCCTCGCCGTCCTGACGGCCGTCCTCCTCCTCGGGAGCTCCGCGTTCGCCGTGGACGTGACCGGCGGCCGGCAGTACGACCCCGTCCCGTTCGAGGACACCATCGAACTCGGGCTGACGGGCGCGGTGACGGTCCGGGCCGACGGCGGGTCGGGGTCGTTCGTCGTCCCGAAGGCCGAGGCGTTCTACTCGGGCTACCGGTACGTCGTCGGCTACTACGGCGTCGGGACGCTCGTCGACCACCTGAACAGCGAGGGTCGCGAGGCGACGGTCGGCCGGCCGCTCGCGGTGTTCGTCACCGACTTCGCCGACAGCGGCGTGGAACTCTCCTCGGAGGGCTACCTCACGCTCCCCGACTCGCCGGGCGCGGGAGCGGGGTGGGTCCCGGCGAGCGACGCCGTCTACGTCGTCGGGAGCGAGGCACGAACCCCCGCTGGGCCGGTCGTCGTCCCGTTCTCCGGGGCGGCGGCCGCCGAGTCGTTCGTCGAGGCACACGGCGGCGAGGCACTCGCGTGGAGCGAGGTCCGCGAGCGGTCGTTCGGGACGGGGGCGGCCACCCGGGAGCGGATGCGCGAGTCCGTCAGCGAGCGACGGGCGTGGGCCGACGGACGGGTCGTCGCGACCCGTCCGCTCCTCGAACGGCCCGTCTCGGTCGTCGTGGGCGAGGACGCACCTACCGTCGCGGCGGCCGTCGAGCGTGCCCCGCCGAACACCACCGTCCGGGTCCCGGCGGGCACCTACGACGTCTCCAGCGTCACGATCGACACACCTCTGACGCTCCGCGGGGCGGGCAACGCCACACACTTCCGTGGTGATGGCAACGGGAGCGTCGTCCGGGTGCGTGCCTCGAACGTCGCCGTCGTCGACCTGCGGGTGACGGGCGTCGGCAACGAGACGTCGCCGGACGTCGAGCGCGGGAACGATACCGACTGGGACTACGCCGTCCAGATGGGCTACGGCTTCGGCGACGCCGCCGTCGACGTCGTCGGTGTGAACGGCACGCTCGTCCGCGGCGTCCGGACCCGGACGCCCGCCAACGGCGTCCTCCTGCGGGACACGAACGGGTCGGTCGTCGAGGGGGTTACCGTCGTCGGGAGCGAGGAGTGGACGGACGGGTTCATGGGCGTGATGTCGATGCGCGCCCGGCCGGTCGTCCAGGATTCCACGTTCCTCGAGGGGCGAGACGGCGTCTACACCCACCTCTCGGACGGCATCGTGGTCCGGGACAACCGGATGCGGGGCAACCGCTTCGGCGTCCACCTGATGTACACCTCCGACGCGCTGCTTTCGAACAACACCGCACGGGAGACCAACGTCGGCATCATCGTGATGACCCGGCCCGAGGGGAACGCCCTCGTCGGCAACGACGTGCGGTCGAGCAACGCGGGGATCAACGTCGCCGGCGGTCGGTCGTACGTCGCCGGCAACCTCCTCGTCGGGAACGGGTACGGGCTCCAGACGCCCTCCCGTCGCTCGCTGTACGAGCGCAACGTCGTCGCGTACAACGAGGTCGGGCTCCGTGCCTCCTCGATACTCCCGACGGACCGCGTCGTCGCCAACGACTTCGTCCACAACGACCGTCCGGTGACGGCCGCGCTCGGTCCCGTACGGGTGCTCACCGTCGAGGGACGGGGGAACCACTGGGCCGACGCTCCCGGGTTCGACCGCGACGGCGACGGCGTCCTCGATCGGCAGTACAGCCCGACCGGGAAGGTCGACCCGCTCGTCGGACGAGTGGGGGCGGCGCGGACGCTCGCCCACTCGCCGGCCGTCGCCGCCGCCAGGGCGCTCGGCGACGCCGTCCCCGGCCTGCGCGGCACGGGGGCGGTCGACACCGCACCGCTCGCCCGACCCGTCCGACCGGACGTCGTCTCGACGCTGGACGGGGCGGCCAACGCGACGGAGGTGAGCGCGTGACCGCCGAGCGGGCTCCCGGCGGAGTGACCGGGTCCGACGAGCGCGACGAGCAGGAGGCGACCGACGGCCCGGACGAGAGTGAGAGGGGAGCCGCGACCGGGCGGAAGCCGGCCCTGCGCGTCGAGGGACTCTCGCGGTCGTTCGGCGACCTCGTGGTCCTCGAGGACGTCTCGCTCTCGCTCGAACCGGGCCGGGTCGGCGCCGTCGTGGGCCCGAACGGATCGGGCAAGACGACGCTGCTCCGGGCGCTCGCCGGCCTCTCGCCCCACGGCGGCACCGTCGAGGTGGTGGCGGGCGGTCCGAGAGCCGTCGGCTACCTGCCACAGTCCCCCGCGTTCCGTCCCCGGTTCACCGTCCGGGAGACGCTCTCGTTCTACGCCGACCTCCTCCCGGGGGAGGTGGACGTGGAGGCGGCGCTCGACCGGGTCGGAATGACGGGCGCCGCCGCCCGCCGGACCGAGGCGCTCTCCGGCGGGATGCGCCGGCTGCTCGGCATCGCCCAGGCGACGCTCGGTGACCCGCCGCTCGTCCTGCTCGACGAGCCGACGAGCGACCTCGACCCGCGGATGACCGAGCACGTCTTCGACGTCGTCGAGGGGATCGTCGACGAGGGGGCGGCGGTCCTCCTCGCCACACACGACGCGCGCGGCGTCGAGCGGAGCGATCGGATCCTCCTGCTCGACGACGGCCGTATCGTCGTCTCGGGAGCGCCCGGGGACCTCCGCGGGGACGCCGACTCGGCCCTCGAGGCGGTGTTCGCCGAGTACGTCGCGGACCCGACGGCCGGGCTGACGGTACGGACCCACGGTGACGGCGTCGGGAAGACCTCCGGTGGGGGGAACGACGCCGAGGGAGGTGAGGAACCGTGAGTGGCGAGTCCGACGCCGACCGAGCCGCTGGGTCCGGGACCCGGTCGAGGCTCGCGGGACTCTCCCCCGAGCGCCGGGTCGCCCTCGACCGGTTCCTCGCGGTCGTCGAGCGCGAGTACACGACGGTCCTCCGGACCCGGTCGCTGCTGGCGCTCGCGGGCGGGTTCGGCGCCGTCGTGGTCGGCCTGGCGTGGGTCGCCGGCACCACCGGGTACGTCCCGGCGGTGCTGAACCTGCTGACGCCGGTCGAGGTGCTGGTGCCGGCGCTGGCGGTCGCGTTCGGCTACGGGGCGGTGCTCGGCGACCGGACGCGCGGCGAACTCGACGTCGTCAGGACGTATCCGCTCGACCGACGGGAGTACCTCCTCGCCGTCTACCTCGGCCGTTCGGTGGTCCTCCTGTTCGCCGTGCTGGTGCCACTGTTCCTCGTCGCCGTCCTCGTCGCGCTGACCGGCGGGGCGAAGACCTCCGTCCTCGCCTCGCACGCCGGCGCGGACTCGTTCGTCCTGTTCGTCCGGTTCGTCGTCCTGTCGGGGCTACTCGCACTCGTCTCGCTGGCCGTGGCGGTCGCGGTCTCCGCGGCCGCCGGTGGGCCGCGCTCGGCTGCCGCGCTCGGTATCGGCGCCGTCTTCGCCCTGGTCGTCGGGATCGACCTCGCCATCGTCGCCGGCATCGGGACCGCGTTCCCGTCCGACGCCCTCCCGATCGTGCTCGCGTTCTCCCCGACCGGTGCCTACCGGGGACTGGTCCTGGCGAGCGTCCTCGACGTCTCGCTCGCGGAGGCGCCGTCCTCCGGCACACCGCTGCTCTCGCTCGCCGGGCTACTCGCCTGGCTCCTCGGGCCGCTCGCCCTCGCGGTCCTCGCGGTCGCGCCGGTCGGGAGCCGACGATAGAACGGGACTGCGGGACTGGATCGGGGGCGGGCGGCGCTCGTAGGCCGGTCGTAACGATCGGGTCACACGGGGATCGTCCGAACGGTGGCGACCGATCACGACCCGGTGCCGTACGCCCCGTGACGGCTCCAGGATCGCTCCGGTAGTGTTTTCGCCCCGCCGGATCAAGCGTCGAGCGATGATACAGCGCCTGGCGGACCAGCTCGAGAAGGAGTCCCGCGACCTGCGGGTGCTCGCGGCGGTCATCGAGCACCACCCCATCGGTATCGTTCGGCTCTCCGAGGAGACCGGCATCCCCGAGCACAAGGTGCGGTACTCGCTCCGGATGCTCGAGAACGACGGGGTCGTCGAGGCCACCCAGCAGGGGGCGGTCCCCGGCGAGGACATCGAGGGGCACGTCGAGGAGCTGAACGCCGGCATCGATTCGCTCGTCGACCGGCTTGAGGGGCTCGTCGACGGCGCACCCGAGCCGGAGGACGTCGCGGCCGACTGACCCCGAACCGAGCGTATCGGCCACGCCCCGGCCGGGATACGGCGGCGCGTGTCGAACGGACCCCCGAACCACTCCAGTCGCTCCTCGTTCCGACCGGCCACCCCGACCACCCGCCCGACGCCCGGCCTCGGGTCCCACCGGTGAGCCTCCCGTTCGCCGTGGCGCTTCTCCATCGCGACGGCCCGTATCAGAACCCCTCGCGGAGCCAGACCGGCCCGGCCGGGAACAGCGAGTCCAGCCGCTCGACGGCCTCCGGGCGCGCGTCGAGGTGGCCCGCCGCGGCCATCGTCGAGGCGTCGCGGTAGCCGACCGCCAGCTGCGAGAGGCGACCGACGCCGAGCGAGACGTCCGGATCGATCTCGCCCTCGGCCGGGACACAGTCGGCGTTCCCGTCCTCGACCGACAGTGCGAACGTCCGGTCGTTGGCGTCGACGAGTGGATCCCGCACCGCGATCCCGAGCTCGTCGCTCGCCCCGTCGGGGTACGCGAGCGCCGAGAGACCGGTGGCGACGTCGGCCAGCCGGATCATGTGGCCCGCCTCGATCTCGACGGTCACCGACGAGGGGTCATCGACCGCCTCCAAGAGCGGGAGTTCGGAATCGAACGGCGCGACGAACTTCACCCGCTCGACCTGCGAGTCGTGGTCGCCGAGGAAGCGCCACAGCTGCCGGCGGGCGAGCGGGTCGGCCCACGAAGACTCGCGGACGCTCAGCACCCGCCCGTCGTCCCCGTCGCCGTCCTCGATGACGTACGTGAGGTACGCCCGAATCCCGCCGTCCTCGTCCTCCCAGCGATAGACGTAGGGGTCGTCCCCCCAGCCCTCGAATATCCGCCGGCGCCACCACGCCTCCGTCCGGTCGAGGTGGAGCCCGCGGCCGGCACCCTGAGCCCCGTGGACCGGGAGGAGTCGTTCCCACTCCTCGGCCGCCGTGGGTCGGAACTCCCCGTCCCGGTCGGCGCCCGCCGACCGGAGCTGTCGGGGCGGCGCCTCGACCCGGAGGTACCGCGAGCCGGTCTCCCAGCCGAGCCGCCGGTAGAACGACCGCTCGAACGGCCAGAGCGCCGAGTGGTGGATGCGCTCGGTCCGGAACTCCTCGAGCATCCGTCCCAGCAGTTCTCGGACGTACCCCTGCCGGCGGTGTTCGGGTGGTGTGGCGACGAGCGTGACCCCGCCGAGCCGGTGGTACGCCCCCCGGATCCGGGCCCGGAAGTCGTGGTAGCCCGCGACCGCGACCGGGTCCCCGTGGTCGGGTCGGTAGAGCCCGCGCTCGAACCGTTCGACCTCTGGACCGTCCCCGTCCGTCTCGTCGTCGGTCGCTCCCTCGTCCGTGGCCTCTCCATCGGTCGACTCGTCATCCGGGGGACCGGCTGTCGGGCGGAAGGCGTACCGGACGTACCGGTCGAACGTCGAGCTGTTCGCCTCTCGGTACTCGTAGTCCCCGTCCATGTCTCCCGGGTGGCCGCCGGGACTCATGAGTGCGTCGACGCAGTGGTACGGCGTGTTACGGTCCCCCGCTTCGGCCGACCGGCGTTCGAAGGCGGCGGTCGGTCCGACGCACGGGACCCACCCCGAACGGACGAACCTCGCGCGAGAGATCCGGGCCTTCCCGTCCACCGAAACCGTCAGTTTCACGCGCTCGGGGGACGAACGTCGGGTATGGCTCTCCCGCAGGTCGTGGGCGTCGATCCGCCGCGCTGGCTGTCGTTCGTGCTCGTTCTCGCCGGCGGGGTCGCGCTGTCCGGACTCGCCGACTTCGCGCTCTCGCAGGCCGGCTACGGCGTCCTCGGCGCGTACGTCTGGGCGGTCGGCTACGCCGGGACAGTACTCCTGCTGTTCGTCCTCTACCTCCGGCCGCTCGAGATCACCGGTCCGGACGGCGAGGCTCCCGCTGAGACCGACCGGTAGCCCGCGCGGCGTCGAGTAACGGAAATCTTAAGCGGTCGGTATCGTGAGTTGGGGTAGGGATGTTCGCGCCACCGCTACAGGTCGTCGACAGCTTCCTCCTCCAGTACAACGTGGGGCAGGCGCTCCTCTTCCTCTACATCCTGACGACGCTGGCGGCCCTGCCACTCAAGTCACAGAAGATCATCGGTATCAACACGGTCGTCTTCGGGTTCATCATGTTCGTGACACCGACCGGACCGTCCTCGCTCCAGCCCGTCGAGTTCCAGTTCCTCGGGATCGCCCTCCTGTTCGTCGGGCCGTTCCTGGTGCTGACCGCGAACCGCTGACCCGACGGCGACGTCACTCCCTATCGCTCGTTCCCGCTCACGAGGTGGTCGTAACGTGCGCCCGTCTGCTTCAGCGTCTCCGTCGAGTAGAGCCGCTCGTGGGCGAAGGGCAGGTGCTCGGCGGCGAGCTCGTCGACCTTCGCGTCGACCGCGCTCTCCTCTCGGCCGTGGACCATCGTGAACAGGTTGTACTCCCAGCCCAGCTCCGGGCGGCGCGGCCGGTGATAGCAGAGCGTGACGTAGGGGAGCCGACCCACGGCCTCGCCCCGCGTGTCGAGTTCCTCGTCCGGGACGTCCCAGACGACCATGCAGTTGGCGTCGAACCCCGTGACGACGTGGTTGACGACACAGCCGATGCGCTTTATCGACCCGTCGCCGAGGAGCCGGTCGATGGCCGCGAGGACGTCCGCGACGGGCGCGTCGACCGTCCCGGCGACGTCGCGGTAGGGCGTCGCCGAGAGCGGGAGGCCGTCCTGTATCGCCAGCAGGAGCCGACGTTCGAGGTCGGTCAGGCCCGCCGTGGCCTCCTCGGAGATGCGGGTGGCGTTCACCTCGGTCTCGTCTAGCGATTCCCTCGCAAATCGGTCCTCGTTCACGACCGGGAACTCGAGGTCGATGTAGTAGTCGGTGAGCATCGGGAGGCGCAGCACGGAGAGGCCGGTGCGTTCCTCGATCCCGTCGAGGATCCCGTCGCGCTTCTCGCGGGTGCCGGCCGTGACGACGAACCAGACGTTCCACTCGTGGTCGCGGCGGTAGTTGTGGTTCACCTGTCGGTAGCCGTTTACGATCGAGACGACCTCCTCGAAGCGGTCCTCGGGTGCGGAGACGGCGGCGAGCGTCGAGGAGCCGATCACGGGCGGGTTGAGGACCGCGCCGAACCGTCGGAAGACGCCCCGCTCGCGGAGGCGCTCGACCCGCGCGAGCGCCTCGGTCTCGTTCACGCCGAGAGACTCGCCGACCGCCCGGAACGGTCGCTCCTCGACCGGGAAGCCGCTCTGGAACCCGTCGATCAGCGCCGCGTCCACCTCGTCGAGGCTCGCACGCCAGTCCCCGTCCGGCCCGCCGGCGTCGGCCGCCGCCCCCTGACTCATTGCCCGATATAGGTGGTCCCCCCGCGTATGGTTTTCGTTCGCCGGTGTCGCTGGCCGGGAAGTGGTGGTCGATCGGCTCGACTTCCCTCTCGTGGTCCGACGGGTGCCGGGATGCCGTTCAGGCCGGTGTCACCCGGACCGCCGCGAGCATCTCCTCGTAGTCGGGTTCGTTCGTGGGATCGTCGGCGACCCACTCGTAGGTGACCGTGCCGTCCTCGTCGATGACGTAGACGGCCCGGTTCGCGACCCCGTGGAGGCCGAGTTCGTCGATGTCGATCTCCAGGCCGTAGGCGTCGATGATCTCCCGGCTCATGTCGCTCACGAGGTCGAACTCGATGCCGTGCTCCTCCCGGAACGCGTTCCCCGAGAACGCCGAGTCGGCGCTGACGCCGAGGAGGGTCGCGCCCGCGTCGACGAACTCGCCGTAGCGCTCCTGCAGGGCCACCATCTCGTTCGAACACGGCGGGGTGAACGCGCCGGGGAAGAACGCCAGCACGACCGGGCCGTCCCCGAGGTCGAACGGTTCCACGTCGCCGTTCGCGACCGTCGCGGTGAACGTCGGTGCGGTGTCGCCTTCGGATACCATGCGCCACCCTACGTACGCCTGTCGGATACACGCGGTACCGAACCGGTTCGACGGGTGGCCGGATCGGTCGGGGCCGAATCCTCCAGCGGCCCATCCGTTCCGGCCCTGTACCGTTTTCCCCTCCCCGCTCTTGCACCGGACATGGATCTCGACCTGCCCGACCTCTCCGGGCGGACCTACCTCCTCACCGGATCGACGAGCGGTATCGGTCGCGACGCGGCCCGTCGGCTCGGTGCCCGGGGGGCGACCGTCCTCGTCCACGGCCGCGACGCGGAAGCCGGGCGCCGGGTCGTCCGAGAGGTGGCGGACGCGGGGGGATCGGCCGAGTTCCTCCGGGCGGACTTCGCCTCGCTCGACGCCGTCCGGGGCCTCGCTGCGACCGTCAGCAGGGAGCACGACCCCCTCGACGCCCTGTGCAACAACGCCGGCCTGTTCACCAGCAGGACCCGGGAGAGCGACGACGGCTACGAGCTCACGGTCGCGGTGAACCACCTCGCGCCGTTCCTGCTGACCCACGAACTCGCCGGCCACCTCGCCGAGGGCGCGCGGCTCGTCACCACCGGCTCCGAGGCCCACCGGTCGGGGAGCATCGACTTCGAGCGCTTCCACCGGGCCGAGGGGCTCTCCGGGTGGTCGGCCTACGCCGACTCGAAGCTCGCGAACGTGCTGTTCACCCGGGAACTCGCCCGCCGACTCCCCGAGGGGTGCACCGCGAACTGCCTCCACCCGGGTGTCATCCCGGGGAGCGGGTTCTCGCGGGGGCTCGCGTTCCCGTTCTCGCTCGGGTGGAAGGCACTCAAGTTCCTCCCGGGAACGGCCGACACCGTCGAGGACGGCGGCCGCGCGCTGGCGTACCTCGCCGCCTCGCCGGACGTAGCGGACGTCTCGGGGGCGTACTTCGACGGGACGCGCCGGCGCCGGCCCGCTCCCGCCGCCCGGGACGACTGGGCGGTCCGCCGGCTCTGGGAGACGAGTGCGGACCTCGTCGGCGTCGACCCCGACCTCCCGGTCGAGGGGGCGACTGCCGGCGGATGAGCGACGGCGGGGGGATCCGCGGGGGCCGAGGACGACGTTTCGGCGGAAAGACCCATCAGCCCGGGCCCTCTCGATACCGCTATGAGCGGGGACGCGCCGGACTGGGTGACGCTGACGGAAGGAGAGGCGGTCGTCTGGACGGGTCATCCGAGCCTGGTGACCGAGAGCGGGTCGATCGTCTTTGGCGCCGTCCTGGCGGCGGTCGGCGTCGCCGTCGCGGTCGGCGTCGCCCCGGTGGCAGATCTGCCAGTATCGCTCGGTCTCGTCGGGGGCGGCGTCGCACTGCTCGGCCTGTTGCTCGTCGTCGCCGCGTACGTCCGGACCCGGGTGACGACCTACGTGCTCACGACCGAGGAGGCCTACGAGAAGCACGGACTGTTCTCGCGGACCGTGACCAACGTCCGGCTCGAGCGAGTGCAGAACACGGGGTTCGGCCAGTCGTTCGGCGAACGGCTCGTCGGCGTCGGCTCGGTCCACCTGGACACCGCGGGGACGGGCGGGACGGAGTTCGTCCTCGCCTCGATCCGCGAGCCCGACCGCGTCAACGGCCTCGTGACCGAACAGTTCGACCGGCTCGCCCGTCGGCGGGAGACGGGGGAGCGCTGATACGGACTGTCGTCGTCCGCTACCGGTGACGGGGGAGCCCCGGCCGCCCGCGGGGAGCGAACCGCCTGCGTCGCGCGATAGGACGCCTTTTTGGTCGCGGCGGCCCGAGGACGCGTATGGCGAAAGCGACCGAACGCTACGGGGAGTGGCCGCTCGAGCGGCTGATGACCGAGGTGGTCGGCTCCGGGCACAAGTCCGCGGACGACATGACCCGCGAGCAGGCGACCGAGGCGATGCGCCGTATCCTCGACGACGAACCCGACCACACGACGCTTGGGGCGTTCTGGCTGGCGAACCGCTGGAAGCGCAACACGCCCGAGGAGCTCGCGGCCTACGTCGACGTGATGGCCGAGTCCGTCGAGACTGCGGCGCCCGAGGTCGACCCGGTGGACTGTGGCGCCAACTACGACGGGAAGGGTCGGACGGCGATCCTCGGTGTCGCGGCCGGGGTGGTCGCGGCCGCCGCCGGCACGCCCGTCGTGACCCACTCCGGTGACCGCGTCCCCACCCAGAAGCAGGACGCCTACAAGCACGTGCTGGACGAGCTGGGCGTGCGGACGGAGCTGGAGCCCGCCGAGTCCGCCGGGATGGTCGACGAGACGGGCTTCGGGTTCTACTACCAGCCGAAATTCAACCCCCGGGTCCACGACCTGTTCGATCGGCGCGACCGGATGGGCGTCCGGACGTTCGTCAACACCATCGAGACGCTCGCGAACCCCGCGGGGGCGAGCGTCCACCTCGGTTCGTTCTACCACCTGCCGTACGCAAAGCGGATCATCAGCACGTTCCGGGCGAGCGAGACGGCCGTCGTCGACCGCGTCATCATGTTTCAGGGGATGGAGGGGTACGACGACATCCGGCCCGGGGACACGAAGGTCGCCGTCTGGAATCGAGGCGACGAGGACGTCGAGGCGTTCGACATCCGCACCCCCGAGTACGGGATGGACTTCGACTCGGAGGACCTCGCTGTCGAGGACGTCGCCGGCGAGTCGGCGTCGATCACCGAGGCTGTCCTGAGCGGTGAGCACGGGTCCGGGCGGACGGGCGGGTCCGCCCGGGACGATACCGACCAGTTCACCGACGCGGTGGCGCTGAACGCCGCGTTCCGGATCTACGCCCGCGAGGACTGCGCGGACCTGGAGGCGGGCCTCGAATCGGCCCGCGCGGCCATCGAGGACGGGACCGCCGCCACGGTACTCGAGGACCTGCGGGCGTTCTGATGGCCGGCGAGCGCCCCGGGGGTCCCGACGGTGATGCCGAGGACGGCGGCGACCGCGGGAGTGACGACCCGGATCACATCCGGTTCGGGGTCGACGGGCTGGACGAGCGGCTGGGCTACCCGCTCTGTCCCGGGTCGGTCCTCGCGCTCTCCGCGGACCCGGCCTCGCCGAGCGAGGAACTGCTCTACCCGCCGGCCGCCGGGAACCCGGGGCGGTACCTGACGACGCTCCGCGGGGCCGCCGAGGTTCGGGCCCACGCCGACCGCTCGGTCGACGCCGCCATCGACGTGCGGGAGGCGACGGGTTCGAGCCTGCTCGACGATCCTACAGGTGGCCTCTCGGGGCTCGACGCCCGGTCGATCGTCGTCCTCGATCCCGTCACCGAACTCGAGCGCGAGGGTCGCGAGCGCTACCGGTCGTTCCTCGACACGCTCGTCCGGGCGGTCCGGACCACCGAGAGCGTCGCCGTCCTGCACTGTCTCCGGATGAACCCTCGCGCCCTGCAACGCGACCTGACCCTCGCGGTGGCCGACACCGTCCTCGAACTCGAGACGTACGTGGAGGAGGACGGCGGTCCCGTCGTGACGCTCGCTGCCCGGAAGGCCCGCTTCGGCCGTGCGCCGACCGAGCCCGTCCCGCTCCGGTTCGAGGACGGCCCGGCCATCGCCGAGACCGGCGAGTAGCGGTACCGCCACCCTTTTGCGCGGTCCTGCCCTCCTGGGGGTATGAGCCGAAACGTCGAGAACCCCGAGAACCCGACCGCGACGATCCGGACGACCCACGGCGACGTCACCGTCGAACTGTTCGCCGAGCGCGCCCCCCGGACCGTCGAGAACTTCCTCGGTCTCGCCACGGGCGAGCAGGAATGGACCGACCCCGAGACCGGCGAGACGCGCACCGAACCCCTCTACGAGGACGTGGTCTTCCACCGCGTCATCGACGAGTTCATGATCCAGGGTGGGGACCCCACGGGGACGGGACGTGGTGGTCCGGGCTATCAGTTCGACGACGAGTTCCACCCCGAACTCCGCCACGACGGGCCCGGTGTCCTCTCGATGGCCAACTCCGGGCCGGACACGAACGGTAGCCAGTTCTTCATCACGCTCGACGCGACGCCCCACCTCGACGATAAACACTCCGTGTTCGGCCAGGTGATCGACGGGATGGACATCGTCGAGGAGATCGGCTCGGTGCCGACCGACCGCAACGACCAGCCCCGCGAGGAGGTCGCCATCGAGACGGTCGACGTCGAGGAGTAGCCGTCCCCGCTCATACGGACTGTTGTACCGAGTTACCGTCGAGCACTCGGACTCGGTGATCGCCGGTACCGGACGACAACAGTCCGTATCAGTCGGTCTCCATCGGGAGATCGGTCCGACCCCACTCGGAGAGCGACCCGTCGTAGACCGCCACGTCCTCGACGCCGAGCAGGTGCAGCGCGAACGCGGCGCTGCTGGCGGCGATGCCCCCGCCGCAGTAGGTGATCACCCGATCGCTCCCGGTCGCGCCGGCCTCTGCGAACCGATCGCGGAGCGCATCGCGGGGAAGGTAGGTGTCGTCCGCCGGATCGACGATGGCCTCCTCGCCGACCGCGGGGACGTTGACGCTGCCGGGGATCCGCCCGGGCCGGCCGTACTTCACGAGGCCGGTCCCGGCGTGGTCCTCCGGCCGGAGCGCGTTGACCAGACGACAGCCCTCGTCGTCGATGGCCTCCAGCACCGCCTCCCGCTCGACGAACAGATCCGGGCACGGCTCGGGCGTGAACGTCACTTCCCGGTCTGCCGGCGGGTCGGTCGAGACGGGTCGACCCTCGTCGGTCCACCGGTTCCAGCCACCGTCCAGGACGCCCGCGTCGTCGAAGCCGAACGCCCGGAGTAGCCACCAGACCCGGGCTGCCCAGGCGTTCCCGGCCGAATCGTAGCAGACGACCCGGGAGTCGTCGCCGATCCCCAGCGCCTCCATGGCGTCGGCGAACCGATTGGGCGACGGGCGCTCGTAGGGGTACGACGGGTCGGCCGCCGAGAGGTCCCCCGGGACGTCCGCGAACGCGCTCCCCGGGACGTGGGACCGCTCCCAGTCCGGGCGACCGGATTCGGTCCGTCTGGCTCCCGTCTCGGGGTCGAACTCGAGGTGGACCGTACAGTCGAGGACGCGCAGCTCCGGCTCGTACAGTCGGGTCTCGAGCCAGTCCGGGTCGACCAGCGACGGGACGGGGTCGGCGGTCATCGACGAGTCGCCCCCCTCGGCGGCTCCCTGGCGGTGTGCTGCATACGCGCACAGATACCGGCGGTCCCACGTCAATACTGGGGGCGCCCGCGGTGACCCGCTGCTCGCCGGAGCCCGCGCGTCGACCGGGCGGGCCGGACCCCCGCCGCCGGGCGTAACTATTTACCCCGACTGGTCGACCCCCGAGCCATGCGAGCCGCTGTGTTCACGGACTACGGCGACCCGCTCGACGTCCGCGACGTCGACGCGCCGGAAGCCGACCCCGACGGCGTGGTGGTCGAACTGGAGGCGTGTGGCATCTGCCGGAGCGACTGGCACGGCTGGATGGGCGACTTCCCCTACCGGTGGGAGGAGGGCCACGTCATGGGCCACGAGCCGGCGGGTCACGTCGTCGAGGTCGGGTCCGACGTCGAGCACGTCTCCGAGGGCGACCACGTCGCCGTCCCGTTCAACCTCGGCGACGGGAGCTGTCCGATGTGCCGGAAGGGCCACTCGAACGTCTGTGACAACGGGCTCTCGCTGGGGTTCGACCCGCGGGCACAGGGGGCGTTCGCCGAGGAGGTCCACGTCCCGGCCGCCGACCACAACGCCGTCCGCCTGCCCGACGGCGTCTCCTCGGTCGACATGGCCGGACTGGGCTGTCGGTTCATGACGGCGTTCCACGGGCTGGCCCACAAGGCCGACGTCGAGGCCGGCGACTGGGTCGCGGTCCACGGCTGTGGCGGCGTCGGCCTCTCGGCGGTCCACGTCGCCGACGCGCTCGGCGCGCGCGTCGTCGCCGTCGACCTGTTCGAGGAGAAGCTCGACCTCGCGCGTGACCTCGGCGCCTCGGTCACCGTCGACGCCGAGGCGGTCGAGAGCGTCCCCGGCGAGATACGCGACATCACCGACGGGGGTGCGAACGTCTCGGTCGACGCGCTCGGCATCGCCGAGACCTGCCGGAACTCCGTCGAGTGTCTCCGCAAGCTCGGCCAGCACGTCCAGATCGGTCTCACCACCAGCGAGGAGGGTGGGGAGGTGTCGCTCCCGACCGACCGGATGGTGCTCACTGAGATCGAGTTCGTCGGCTCCTACGGGATGCAGCCGGCCCGCTACGACGAGATCTTCCGGACCATCGAGGCTGGCAAGATCGACCCCTCGAAGGTCGTCTCAGAGACGGTCCCCCTGGAGGCGACCTCGGAGAAGCTCGCCGCGATGACCGAGTACGACACGGTCGGTATCCCGGTCATCGACGAGTTCTGACACGGACGGCCGCCGTCCCCGTCAGTCGCTCCCGACCGCCGAACCGTCGAGCGCCGCGGCGAGCCGCTCCGCGCGTGCCAGGAGCCGTTCGTCCGCGCCGTACCGTCCGACGATCTGCAGGCCGAGCGGGAGCCCGTCGGCCGTCCCCGCGGGGAGCGAGACGGCCGGGACCCCGGCGTGGGTCCACGGGGCGTTCATCACCGGGTCGCCCGTGTCTTCGATCCCCTCCGGCGCCGGCCCCGGCGCGGCGGGACAGACCCAGGCGTCGACGCCGGCCTCGTCCATCCGCTCGCCGAGCCGTTCCCGGAGGCCGCGCTGTCCCGCCCGTCCCGCCGCGAGCGTCTCGGCGTCGACGGCCCGGCCGTCGCGGATCGTCTCCGCGGTCGCGTCCGCGTAGCGGTCCTCGTGTCGCTCGAACCACTCGTGATGCGAGAGGGCCATCTCCGCGCTGACGAGCGCCCGGTGGCGGTCGTTGACCGCGTCGATGTCCTCGAAGACCGACTCGTAGCGGACCTCGAACCCCGCCTCGGCGAGCTCCTGGACCGCGCGCTCGAACCCCGCGCGCCCGGCCTCGCTCGCCTGGTCGAGGTACGCGCCGTCCGGGACGCCGAGTACCGGTCGGCCGGCCGAAACGTCGCCGTCCCAGTCGGCACAGCAGATCGACGCGGCCAGTTCCATCCCCGCCACGTCCTGGGTGAACAGACCGACGGTGTCGGCCGATTCGGAGACGATCAGTAGCCCTCCCCGTTCGATACGGCCGAAGCTCGGCTTGAAGCCGACGATGCCACAGAACGCCGCGGGGCGGATCGTCGAGCCGACGGTCTGTGTCCCGAGCGCGAGCGGGCAGAGCCCCGCCGCGACGGCCGCGACCGACCCGCTGCTCGATCCGCCGGGCGTGTGCCCGAGGTCGTGTGGGTTTCGCGTCGGCCCCGGCTCCATGTACGCGAACTCCGTCGTGTGGGTCTTGCCGAGCACCAGCGCCCCGGCGTCCCGCAGTGCGGAGACGACGTCGGCCTGCGGCCCGGCGAGCTCCCCCGGCGGGAGCTCCGAGCCGGCCCGCGTCGGTAGCTCCGAGACGTGGAAGATGTCCTTCACCCCGACGGGGACGCCGTAGAGCGGCGGCCGATCGTCCGGATCGGGGTGACGCGCCTCGACCCCCGCAGCCGCGGCCCCGAGGCGGTCCTCGCGGCGGGGTTCGCCGACCATCGCCCGGAGGTCGGGGTCGATGGCTGCGATACGCTCGAGGGTGTCGTCGACGTGGTCGGTCACCACCCGGTCGCCCTCGCGGAGCGTCTCGGCCGTCCCGGCGAGCGGCGCCGACTCCGGGTCCACCGTCACCGGCGATCACCCCCCGTTCGCGGCGGTCGTTCCTCCGGTGCTCGGCTCTGCGATCCGGTCGTCCCCGTCGCACGGAACGCCGTCGACGGCCGGGGTACGCGCGTCTCTCGCATGGGAGGTGGGGAGCCGGAGGGGGCCTATAGCTTCGGGTGGCCCGGCGCGGATCCGGTGTCCCCGTCAGGCCTGGAGCAGGCTGCTCCCGTCGAGCTCCGCGCGGTCGACGTCGACCTCGAGCAGTTCGAGCAGCGTCGGGGCGATGTCGAACAGGTCGGCGTCGACGATGCGGGCGTCGTCGTCGACGAACAGGCAGGCGTCGTCGAACGAGTGCATCCCGTTGCGCGGCCCGGTCCCGTACACGTCGTCGTGGCTCTTGAACCCGGCCTTCAGGTCAAAGCCGTGGTTCGGGACGACGACCAGGTCGGGCGCGATGTCGTCGTGGTCGCCGCGGAACGCCGCCTCCTTGGTGACGACGCGGTCGGCCACGGGCTTCCCGTCGGGGCCCTCGAGGGCCTCGAGGGCCTCCTTCAGCTCCGCACGGGTCGACTCGTACTCGTCCTCCGGGACGCGTCCTCGCGGCTCGCGGCCCTCCAGGTTGATGTAGAACCGTCCGGGGATGAGCGAGTAGGCCCGGGTCCCGTCGGCGATGTCGTCGAGCGAGTCGTGGTCCTCGCCGTCGTAGGAGAGCCACCCCTCCTGTTCGAGCCACGCGTTGAAGTGGACCTCGTAGTCCAGCGAGGTGAACCCGTGGTCGCTCGCGACGACCATCGTCACGTCGTCGGGCAGCGCCTCGCGGAGCTGGCCGAGGTAGCGGTCGACCTTCCGGTAGAACTCGAGGAACGCCTCCCTGTTCTCCCCCTCGCGTTCGTAGTCCTCGAACAGGAAGTGGTTGACTCGGTCGGTCGTCATGAACACGCCGAAGAACAGGTCCCAGTCGTCCTTCTCGACGTACCGCCGGAACGCCTGGTACCGGGCGTCGAGGGTGTCGTGGGCGTCCTCCATGAACTCGGACTTGTCCTCGTCGTGGCCGAGCTTGGCGTTCACGTCGATCCGGTAGTTCGAGTTCTCGAGGTCGTTCCGGAGCTCGTCGGGGTAGGCGGCCTTCTCCACGGAGGGCGAGAGGAACCCACTGACCATCCGCTGGACGTTCCGCTGTGGCGGGAAGGTGACGGGGACGTTCATCACGGTCGCGTCCCGGCCGTCGTCGGCCACGCGGTCCCAGATGCGGGTGGCCCGGACGTCCTGCCCCATCGGGACGTAGGTGTCGTACGACCCGTTCTCGCGGTCCTGGAAGCCGTAAACGCCGGTTTCGCCGGGGTTCACGCCGGTCGTCAGCGCCGGCCAGCAGGCGCTCGACTCCGGCGGGACGATGCTGTCGATGGCACCGCCGCTCCCCTCCTGGGCGAGGGCGGCGAGGTTCGGAAAGGTGTCCGGGTTGTCCGCGATCAGGCTGTGGGGCACGCCGTCGATACCGAAGAAGGCGACGCGAGGCCCGTCGTTGCCGCGGAGCCGGTCGAACAGACCCATGTCCTCAAAGCCGTGAGGCGGCTACATGAACCTTCTTGCTTGCGTCCGTCGCTCGGCCGGTCGACGCGTCACCCCTCGGTCCGGGCCTCCTCGTCGCCGGCCCCATCGGGATCGAAGTTCGTCGGCACCACCGTGGCGTGGGCGATACCGAACGGGGGCGCGGCCGGCTCGCACTCTCTCGTGGCCATACCTGCGGATCGGTCCTCCGCCGATAAAAGATTACCCATGAGCATAAAACATCCCTCGGGAGGCCCGGATAACCGGGACGTATCCCGATGTGTGCCTCCCATCGCGTTCGGTGGGGGGATGTTCGACAGTAATTCAAGCCGTCGGTGCCGGCCGCCGTCGCACCCTCCGACCCACCCGGTAGCGGGTCTACCTTCTTCAGTGAGAGAGTCCCGCCGTTCACGGCGAGCGTGAATCGCGTAAGCTTGGTGCCGTAACCGCCGCCGATAGCTGGCCGGATATTCCATCAGAAGATACTGGTTTGTTCGGCTATACAGGCTACGTATGGCGAATCGGGCAGTCACGCGCACTCACGTTGCGTCTATCCGCAACCAGCGGCAGGTGCGTGACGACGTCGATTCGCTCGGGATCGCCGCCTCGAAACTCGGGAACGTCGCCCGGTGGGCAGCCGAGCGCATCTGGATCGAAACGGACCACATTCCCGGGCGTCCGCCTCTCGAAGGGCCGTAACCTCAAGGAGTCGTGGTCTGACTTCATCCTCTGCGAGTACGACGCCGACTCCGACGTGGACATCGAAAACGTCCAGCAGGTCCGGGGCGTCTACGACCGTGGCGAGTGGCGACTCCACTTTGTGTGCCGCCACGAAACCGACCCGGACCCGCCCGGTGACGCAGTGGCGGGAATCGACCTCGGTATCTCGAACATCGCCGCCATGTCGTTCGGAGACGAAGGGGTGCTGTACCCCGGCTGGGCGTTCAAACAGGACGAATACTGGTTCCAGAAAGAACGCGCCAAGTGCGACGATTCGGCGTCCACCGAGGCCGACCGCCTCGACTGGAAACGAACCGAGCGCCGGTCGCACTTTCTGCACACCCTGTCGAAAGACATCGTGGAGCGGTGCGTCGAGCGGAGCGTCGGCACCATCGTCGTGGGCGACCTGTCGGGCATCCGCGACGGTGAGGACTGGGGCGAGCGTGGAAACCTCCGTCTGCACGGGTGGGCGTTCGACCGCTTCACGTCGATGCTCGAATACAAGGCCGAAGGACAGGCCATCCGCGTCGAGCAGGTGGACGAACGCGGCACGTCCAAGACCTGTTCGGCCTGTGGCACCGTGGACGGGAACCAGCGCGTCGAGCGCGGGCTGTACATCTGTGGGTCGTGCGGGACGGTCGCCAACGCGGACATCAACGGCGCGGAGAACATCCACAAGAAGGTACTCCCGAGTCTCGCTTCGGATGGGGGAGATAGGGATAACGGCTGGATGGCACAGCCAGCAGTCCGCCTGTTCGCTCGTAGCGAGGGCCGTTTCGCCCCGC
>JAZKST010000029.1:0-40809 GCA_036625905.1 Haloarculaceae archaeon | reverse complement strand
CCTTCTCCTCCCACTGCTCCTGCATGTTCTGGTAGACGATCTCCGACTCGTACTGAGCGCCGACCCCCGACAGCGCGTTCCGTTCGGCCTCGGGGATTCCGAGCTTGTCGAACGTGTCCCGGATCTCCTCGGGGAGGTCCTCCCACTTG
This sequence comes from Haloarculaceae archaeon, assembly GCA_036625905.1. Lineage (GTDB taxonomy): Archaea > Halobacteriota > Halobacteria > Halobacteriales > Haloarculaceae > Salinirubellus. Next base: position 40,660 of record JAZKST010000029.1, on the reverse strand, counting down.
TCCGCGCCGCCGCGGGTCTCGATGTCCGGGCGGATGTAGGGGACGATCTCGTCGATGTCCACCTCGCTGAGGTCCGGCTGGCCGGGCCAGTCGGTCGGCATCGGCATCTGCTGGAACTGCTTCAGCGCGCGCAGCCGGCGCTGGAGCATCCACTCGGGCTCGTCCTTGTCCTCGGAGATCACCCGGATGGTCTCCTCGGTCAGACCCTTCTCGGAGCGGAAGGCGGACTTCTCCTCCTTCTTGAACTCGAAGCGGGCCTCGGTGTCGGTCTCTTGGAGGTGGTCTTGTTCGGAACTCATGGTGTTAGTCACTCGTGTTTGTGTGCGGTTGCTTATTAGCCTGTGCGTAACCAGTCATGGTTACGCGGCCTCGAACGCTTCCTCGCGGACCCAGTCGTAGCCCTCGTCCTCGAGCTGCTCGGCCAGCTCCGCGCCGCCGCTCTTGGCGACCTTCCCGTCCAGCATGACGTGGACGTGGTCGGGCTCGACGTAGTCGAGGATCCGCTGGTAGTGGGTGATCTGGAGGATGCCCGAGCCCTGCTCGTCGCGCAGAGCGTTGATGCCGTGGGAGACGTCTTGGAGCCGGTCGATGTCCAGTCCGGAGTCGATCTCGTCGAGCACGGCGATCGACGGCTCGAGGATGGCAGCCTGAAGCACCTCGTTCTGTTTCTTCTCGCCGCCGGAGAACCCGGCGTTGAGGTAGCGGTGGGCGAACTTCTCGTCCATGTCCAGCTGCTCCATCTTCTCGGCGAGGAGCTGCTGGAACTCGGCGACGCCGACCTCCCCCTCGTCGGCGGGGCCCTCCATCGGCGAGGTGTCGTAGCCGACGTCGTCCTCGTCGTCCTCCGCGTCGGTCTCCTCGTCCTCGAAGAGCTCCTCGCGCTCCCCGAGCTTGGCGTTGAGCGCCGTCCGGAGGAAGTTCACCATCGTGACGCCCTCGATCTCGGCGGGGTACTGGAACCCGAGGAAGACGCCGAGCGCGGCGCGTTCGTTCGGTTCGAGGTCGAGCAGGTCCCAGACCCGCTTGTCCTCGGGGATCTCGAACGCCTCGCCGAAGTCCCCCTCCTCCAGGTGGAGCAGGACCTCACCCTCGGTCACCTCGTAGGAGGGGTGGCCGGCGATGATCTTCGCCAGGGTCGATTTGCCGCTCCCGTTGGGGCCCATCAGGGCGTGGATCTCGCCCGAGGAGACCTCGAGGTCGACGCCCCGGAGGATGGTCTCGCCACCCTCCTCCGCTACTTCCGCGTGCAGGTTCTTGATTTCCAGCGTTGCCATGGACTTAGGTCAACCGAAACCTCGGGCTTGTCGGGGTTAATGGTTTCGGGTTCCCATCGTTTCAGTTCGGTGTTCCGAAGAAAATCTTCGCCCTCGGGGAATCATCGGCGGTCGAACCGGTAACAGCTGCTGCGGCCGGGGCTACATCCCCATGTCGGCGGCGGTCCCGGGGACCGGGAGGTCGGTGACGGGCACCCCCAACAGCTCGGCCGCGTGGTCGAGCGCCATGTCGAACCCGTAGTACCGCTCGAGTTCGTCGCCGTCCGCGGTCGGCCGGACCTTCAGCATCGCGTACCCTTCACGGTTCTGGGCGACGGCCGCCGTGGCGACCGGACCGCTCTCCCCACCAGCCACGTCGGGGGTTCGCTCGAACTCGAGGAGTCGCTCCTCGTCCGTCTCGCGGTACCGCGCCGTGATGCCCCCCTCCCGCGCGACGTCCGAACTCATGTGAGAACCTCAGGGGAGGGCCGAACGCCAACCTTCCGGTTCCGGCCGATCGCGCCGCCTGTGGTCGGGAGCCGCTCGGTACCGTCGGACGACCCCCGCCGGCTATCGACCCCCCTACTCCGCCGGCTCCAGCAGGCCGTGGACGTTCCCGTACGGGTCCCCGAAGACGGCCGCGGACCCGGGGGATTCGCCGTCGGTTCGCCGTGGAACTCGGCCGACTCGGGGGAGACGGTGAGCCACCGTCGGACCCGGAGGGGGCAAGCGGAGATCACGATCCAGAGCCAGCCGTGCGGAGCGGAAGTGGTTCTGCCGGCGGGCGATTCCCACGTGACGGTCGAACCGGGGGGGACGATGGGGCGAACCGGTTCAGTCGAGCAGGTCGTTCGCGATCGTGTTCCGGAGGATCTCGCTGGTCCCCTCGTAGATCTCGTTGAGCTTGGCGTCGCGGTAGTACCGTTCGGCGGGGAAGTCCTTCGTGTAGCCGTAGCCGCCGTGGATCTGGATGCCCTCGTTGGCCACCTCCCGGGAGACCTCGCTGGCGAACAGCTTGGCCTGTGCCGCCTCCTTGATGTACCGCTCGCCGCGGATCTTCCGGTCGGCCGCGTCGTGCATCAGCAGGCGTGCCGCCCGTGTCTTCGTGTCCATGTCCGCGAGCTTGTGCTGGATCGCCTGGAATCCCGATATGGGCCGGTCGAACTGCTCGCGGTCCTGGCTGTAGGCCAGTGCGGCGTCGAGCGCGGCCTGGGCGATGCCGACCGAGCGGGCAGCGATGGTGATGCGCCCGCCGTTGAGCGTCTTCAGCGCCTGGACGAAGCCGTCGCCCTCCTCGCCGAGCCGGCGCTCCTCGGGGACGAAGCAGTCGTCGAACCGGAGCTCCGCGGTGGGACACCCCTTGTCCCCGAGCTTGTCCTCGGTCCCTTCGACGACGAACCCGTCGTCCTCCTCCGGTCGCACGACGAACGAGGAGATGCCCCCCTTGCCCGCGTCGGGGTCGGTCTTGGCGAAGACGACCACCGTATCGGCGACCGACCCGTTCGAGATCCAGAGCTTCCCGCCGTCGATGTAGTAGCCGTCCTCGTTGCGCTCGGCGGTGGTGTCCATCGCGGGGACGTCCGACCCGGCCTGCGGCTCGGAGAGCGCGAACGCGCCGATGTCCTCCCCCAGCGCGAGCGGCTCCAGGTACTCCTCCGTCTGGGCCTCCGTCCCGAACTCGTAGACCATGTTGCCCGCGAGCGAGATGTGCGCGGCGACGATGGTGCCCAGGCCGCCCGACCCGCGCGAGATCTCCTCCAGCGCCATCGGGTAGGCGTGGTAGTCGAGGCCGGCCCCGCCGTACTCCTCGGGGAACGGCATCCCCATCAGCCCCAGGTCGGCGAGTTCGTCGACGAGGTCGGCCGGGAACTCGTCCTCGTGGTCGATCTCTGCGGCCCTGGGGACGACCTCCTCGTCGACGAACTCCGCGACCATCTCCTTGATCTGCTTCTGCTCGGCCGTCGGGCTGAAGTCCATGTCCGTGGGTTCGGTTGTTTGTACTTGACTGTTCCGAGCGGCGAACGGTTCCCCCTGGCGGCCGACCACGTCGAGACCGGTCGGGAGACGGTGGCGACGCTCGAGGCACGCTTCGACGCCAACGAGGACGAGTGGGTGAGACGGGGTGGTGCGGTGGACCACCGTCTCGCACGTGGCCACCTGCGGAGGCTCGCCGCGGCGGTGCGCTTCTCGGCCGAGAGCTACCGCGTCGACGTCCCTCACGGTGCGGTGGACGTGCGCGACGAGGCGATGGCCGAGACGGTTGCGTGGCTCCTGGAGTGGACAGGTATCGACCGCGCGGTGGGTTGGGCGCACAACGGCCACCCGTTCCGCGGGCTGACCGACGGGCCGTCGAGCGACCGGAGCCCCGGACGTTCGAGGTGGGGCCGTTCGCGGACGTGCTGGGGTCGGCCGACGAGTCGTTCCCCGAGCCGACGGTCGGTTCGGTACTCCTCGAGGCCGCCGACGAGGACGACGCGGTCTGGTTCGACGTCGCCACGGCGGCCGCCGACCCGGACGTCGAGTCGTGGCTCGGGGACCCACACCCGCTCCGTGACGTCCCGGCGGCCTTCTGGGACGAGGCCGACGACTCTGCTCGAAGGTGCCCCGCTCCACCAGTAGCGGTTCGTACGGTCGTGTCTAACTACTTTCGATCCCCTATCGGACCGGAGCTGCTCATCCGTCGGAACACGATGTATGCGACCTGGTTGGACAGGATTACACACGACCGTATCAGTCGTACTCGTAGAACCCCTTGCCGGACTTCTTCCCCAGATCACCCGCGTCGACCTTCCGCTTGACCAGATACGCCGGCTTGTACCGGTCGCCGAGTTCCTCGTGGAGCGTCTCGGTCGCGTCGAGCACCACGTCCAGCCCGATGTGGTCGGCGAGTTCGAGCGGGCCCATCGGGACGTTCGTCCCCAGCGTCATCCCGCGGTCGATATCCGACTTGGCAGCGACCCCCTCGTCGTAGGCCCGGACGCCCTCGTTGATCCACGGCATCAGGATGCGGTTGGTGACGAAGCCCGGCTTGTCGTCGGCCTTCCAGGTCTCCTTCCCGAGGCTCTCGGCCAAGTCGTGGGCCAGGTCGACCACCGCCTCGTCGGTCCTCTCCCCGACCACCAGCTCGACACCCTTCATCACCGGAACGGGGTTCATGAAGTGGAGGCCGACGACGAGTTCCGGTCGATCCGTGGCGGCCGCGATGGTCGTGATCGAGAGCGTCGAGGTGTTCGTCGCCAGCACCACGTCCTCCTCACAGACCCGGTCGAGGTCGGCGAACACGTCCCGCTTTACGTCCATCTCCTCGACGACGGCCTCGACGACCAGGTCGGCGGTCGAGAGGTCCGCGAGGTCGGTCGTCCCGTACACCCGGTCGACCGCGGCGTCCGCTTCGGCCTCGGTGAGTTCCTCCTTGCGGACGAACCGCGAGAGCGAGTCCTCGATGGCCTCCATCCCGCGGTCGACGAACGACTGCTCGACGTCGCGCATCACCACTTCGTAGCCGTTCGTCGCCGCGACCCCTGCGATACCGTTGCCCATCGTCCCCGCGCCGACGACGCCGACGGTCTCGATCTCGGAGAGTTCGCGCATGGACGAGCCTCTATCGCCGGGCCGGCTAAAGTGTGGTCCCGCTCGGGGGCGGCCGTCGCGACGTGCACCTCGATTGCTTCGAAGTCGAGTACACATCGATAAGCCGCCGCGTCGGACGCCACCGCCGGGAACCCGTCCAGTAGATTCTTGAGTGCTGTCCGCCCACACCCGGCCGTATGATACCCATCGACGACTCGGCGCTCTGTCGGGACGGCAAGGTCCTTATCCTCGCGTACGACCACGGGCTCGAACACGGCCCGGTCGACTTCGAGGAGGTCCCCGAGAGCGCGGATCCCGAGCGGACGTTCGAGGCGGCGACCCACTCGGCGGTCACCTCCATCGCGGTCCAGAAGGGGATCGCCGAGGCGTTCTACCCCTCCTACGAGGACGACGTCGACCTCCTGATGAAGCTCAACGGCACGTCGAACCTCTGGATGGGCGAGCCCGACTCCGCGGTGAACTGCTCGGTCGAGCACGCCTACGACGTCGGCGCCTCCTCGGTCGGATTCACCGTCTACGGCGGGTCGAACCACGAGATCGAGATGGTCGAGGAGTTCCGCGAGGCCCAGGAGGCCGCCCGGGACTACGAGCTCCCGGTCGTGATGTGGTCCTACCCGCGCGGACAGGGGCTGAAGAACGACACGAAGCCCGGAACGATCGCGTACGCGGCCCGCCTGGCGCTCGAACTCGGCGCGGACGTGGCGAAGGTGAAGTACCCCGGCTCGGCCGAGGCGATGGCCGACGCCGTCCGGATGGCCGGGCCGACGAAGGTCGTGATGTCCGGCGGGTCGAAGGTGTCCGACGAGGCGTTCCTGACCGACGTGAAGGCGACGGTCGACGCCGGCGGGAAGGGCCTCGCCGTCGGCCGGAACGTCTGGCAACGCGAGAACCCGGAGCGCATCCTCGACGCCCTCGAGCAGGTCATCTTCGAGGAGGCGACCGTCGAGGAGGCGCTCGCCGCCGCCGAGGCCTGAGATGAGCGTCGAACGGATCGTCGACACGGTGGCCGAGACCGCCGTCGAGGTGAGCGGCGGGCTCGTGGGCCGCCGGACCTACACGGAGGGGGAGAACCCCTCCGGGGAGGACCAGCTCGAGGCCGACGTCTGGGCGGATTCGCTGCTCGAGGAGCGGCTCCTCGCCGTCGACTCGGTGGGCTCGTACGCCAGCGAGGAGCGGCCCTCGGTGGTCGAGGGCGACGGCGAGGGGCGCCACCACGTCGCGGTCGACCCGCTCGACGGCTCCTCGAACCTCCGGTCGAACAACCCGATGGGGGTGATCTTCGCCGTCTACGACGCACCGCTCCCCGCGCCCGGTCGCCGCATCGTCGCCGCGGGCTGGGTCATGCTCGGGCCGATCACCACGATGGTGCTCGCGACCGACGGTCCTGTCACCGAGTTCGCGCTCGAGCCGGCCGACGGCGGAACGGACGCGGACCACCTCACCGACGGGGTCGACGGGGAGCCCATCGTCCGCCGACCCCTCCAGGAGGACCTCGCGCTCCCCGAGGAGCCGACGGTCTACGGCATCGGCGGACGGGTCCCCGACTGGTCTGGCGACCTCGCGGCGTTCGTCGAGGGCCTGGAGGAAGATCGATTGAAACTCCGATACGGCGGTGCGATGGTCGCCGACGTGAACCAGGTGCTCACGTACGGGGGGCTGTTCGCCTACCCCGCGCTCGCCGATGCGCCGAACGGGAAGCTCCGGCTCCAGTTCGAGGGCAACCCCGTCGCACACGTCATCGAGGCGGCGGGCGGTGCTTCCTCGGACGGCGAGCGCTCCATACTCGACGTCGAGGCCGACGAGGTCCACCAGCGGATCCCCGTCCACGTCGGGAACCCGGAACTCATCGAGCGGTTGGAGGACGCGCTGGCCTGAGCCTGCCCCGCGACGCCGTCGGTTCCGACCGACCGGTCGAGCTGGCCGAGACGGTCGCCGGGCGGGCCCCCGGCGTCGCGGCCCCCGAACCGTTCTGAACCGCCTCGTCGCGGGACGGTCTCGGCTCTCCGAGTGGATCCGCGAGTCGGTCCACGCCCCCGAAAACGGTATAGGTCGACCGGAGGTGGGTCCCCACATGAAGGTACGTATCGGCGGTGACGCGAGCGTCGAGGAGGCCTCGGCCATCGCGGAGGCGCTGGCCGCCCACGTCGAGAGCGACGTGGAGGTGTTCGTCGGCGACGCCGAGGAACCCGCCGCCGTCGAGTCCGCCGAACTCGAGGTCCCCCTCGAGGACGACCTCGGTCCCACGGAACGCGAGGAGCGGCTCCGCGAGGAGATCGCCGACATCCTCGAGGGCGGCCCCGAGAAGTACAAACAGCGGCTCCCCGAGCAGGACAAACTGTTCGTCCGCGATAGAATGGACCTCTGGTTCGGCGAGGACGGACTGCGCTTCGAGGACGGACGGTTTGCGCACTTCGACAGCGAGGACCGCCTTCCTGCCGACGGGCTCATCACCGGCGCCGCGGAGTTCGAGGGCCGGGACGTCCACTTCATGGCCAACGATTATACGGTGAAGGCGGGCTCGATGGCCGAGCGGGGCGTCGAGAAGTTCCTCCGGATGCAGCAACGCGCGCTCAAGACCGGCCGACCCGTCCTCTACCTGATGGACTCCTCGGGCGGGCGGATCGACGAGCAGAGCGGCTTCTTCGCCAACCGCGAGGGCATCGGGAAGTACTACTACAACCACTCGATGCTCTCCGGTCGGGTCCCGCAGATCTGCGTGCTCTACGGGCCGTGTATCGCCGGCGCGGCCTACACTCCCGTGTTCGCAGACTTCACCGTGATGGTCCGCGGGATGTCCGCGATGGCCATCGCCTCTCCGCGGATGGTGAAGATGGTCACGGGCGAGGAGATCGACATGCAGGACCTCGGCGGCGCGGACGTCCACGCGAAGCACTCCTCCAGTGCCGACCTCGTCGCCGAGGACGAGGAGCACGCCCGGGAACTCGTCGCGGACCTGATCACGTACCTCCCGGACAACAGCGACGAGAAGCCCCCGCGGGCCGAGTCCCGCCCCCCGACGCGCTCGCCCGAGGGCCTCGACGAGGTGGTGCCCGCAGAGCCCAACCGCGGGTACGACATGAACGACGTCATCGAGCGGGTGGTCGACCACGACTCCACCTTCGAACTCCAACCGGAGTTCGGGAGCGAGATACTCACCGCGTTCGCACGCATCGACGGCCGGCCGGTGGGTATCGTCGCCAACCAGCCGGCACGGCGTGCGGGGGCCATCTTTCCCGACGCCGCACAGAAGGCCGCCGAGTTCATCTGGAAGTGCGACGCGTACAGCATCCCGCTGCTCTACCTCTGTGACACGCCGGGGTTCATGGCCGGCTCGCAGGTCGAGAAGGAGGGGATCCTAGAGAAGGGCAAGAAGATGATCTACGCCACCTCCTCGGCGACGGTCCCCAAGCAGTGCGTCGTCGTGCGGAAGGCCTACGGCGCGGGTATCTACGCCATGTCCGGCCCGGCGTACGACCCCGAGTCGACCATCGCGCTCCCCTCGGGGGAGATCGCCATCATGGGCCCCGAAGCGGCCATCAACGCCGTCTACGCCAATCGGCTCGCCGACATCGACGACGAGGCCGAGCGGGCCGAACGGGAGGCCGAACTCCGCGAGGAGTTCCGCGAGGAGATCGACGTCCACCGGATGGCCAGCGACGTGGTCATCGACGAGATCGCCCCGCCCTCCGACCTGCGCGAGGAGCTCGTCCAGCGGTTCGCCTTCTACGAAACCGTCGAGAAGGAGCTCCCGGAGAAGAAACACGGGACGGTACTGTAAGCGGGCGTCGGCAGGGTTCCCGCTCATACGGACGGTTGTAACGGTTTGCCGGTGACCGCCCGTACGGGGTCGGCGGTCACCGGTAAAAGACTACAACCGTCCGTATCACTGCCGCATCGACTCCACGAACACCGCCCACCCCGGTCCGGCGAGACCTACGTCCCGGGCGAGCACGTCGCCGAACAGCCCCTGCGTGGCCAACACCGCAGCGAGGTACCCCACGGTGGCAGTGAGCGAGACGGTCGCGACCAGCGAGGTGAACGCGGTGTAGCGGTCAGCGCGCGAGCGCCGCTCGAACCGCCCGGATCTCCGTAAGCACGGCCTCCCACTGCTCTACTGTCCCCGGAATCGGGTCGGCGGAGAGTTCGGCTCGCCGGTCGACGAGCGCCCGGACCTCCCGGGGGTTCTCGATGTGCCGGAACGCCACCTCGCCCCCGCCAGCGGCCTCGACGGAGACGGTCCCGTAGCCGAACTGCGCGCCGAAGAACGACTGTCGGTAGGAGGTGTCCTGGACCTTGTCGAACTCGATGCGCTGGACGTTCCGCGAGAGGATCCCCGTCTTGACGTAGAGCGCCGCCGTCGAGACGACGTAGTTCGTGTTCCGGTGCGAGAGGTAGGCCCCGACGAGTATCGGGATCCCGACGAGCACCAGCGAGAGCGGGATCCCGACCACGAACGCGGGGACGAGCGACATCTCGTGCGGCGTGTCGGCCCAGAGGACTGACTCGTCCTCGCCGAGCGCGAGCCAGTCGAACCCGGCGGCGACCGCGGCCGCATCGGGGTCCGAACCCGCGGGGCTCTCGGTGGAGGGAGGGTCTTCCATACCCGGCGGTCGTCCGGTCGCCGCATAACCGTTCCGTCGACGGGGCGACCCGTGACGTCCGAGGTCGAGCCACCCGGTAACGAATCGGTACCACGCAGTGCGCCGGCTGTGATGTCCTCGCCCGCCGTAAGCGACGGGGCTTCCCTTCCACAGCGGGGAACCCGGCCGGCCCGGTTCGGTTTCAGGACCGTCTCTCCCGGCGTCGGTGGGGCGGGTTTCGATCCTCGACCGGGAGCGTCCCGTGGCACCGTCACCTGTGCTCCCTTCCGCGAACGAGTCATCGCCACACGGTTTCTCGGTGTGGCTCTCTCCCGAGCGGTCGAACCTCACGGTTCCTGTACCGGCTCCGTTCACACCTTGTCGGCAGAAGGCCATGAACCGGGCTTGCGGAGCACCGCAAACATGGGTGGAGTGCGGTCGGACTCTCACGGTCGCCAGCCATCGGGAGTCGGTGGAACCCGTGTGTGGACTGTGGACGCGGCTGATATACCGTCTGACAGAACGGTTGATACTTTCGACCGGGGATACGCCACCGGTCGAATCTATCGAAGCCTCTGTCCGACGGTATACCAAGCGTTGGGGTCCCAGACAGGCCGACTCCGGTGGGCTGTGGCACCAAGCGGACGCGATTCACGCCCGGCCTGAAGACCGGGATTCTCTCGCTGTTGGAAGAACGCTACTATATTTGTCCTCGGGGGTCGACCCGTCGTCATGATCGGAGCCGGAGCCCGTCGGACGTTGGCGGGGAGCTCTCCACCCCACGAGTCGCTCCCCGAACGACCGCACACGAGTATCGGACCGGGCGCGTCCGACTCCGCGGGTCGACAGTCCGAGGAGCCGTGACGGGGCTGAAGGCCGCCGTCAGGGCGAACTTCGACGCGAGCGTCGACGCCTACGAGGCATACGAGCGCCGGACCGGGCGCTTCGGAGCCCTCGCGAGACTGCTGGTCGCCGAGATGACCCCGCGGGCCGACGGACCCCTCGACGTCGTCCTCGACGCCGGGGCCGGGACGGGCATCAGCACGGCCGTCTTCGCGGACGTCGGATCGCGAACGGTCGCACTCGACGTCAGCCACGGGATGCTCCTGGCGAACGACGCGGCCGACCGCGTGCAGGGCGACTTCGATCACCTGCCGTTTCCCGACGACACCTTCGACGGCGTCGCGTTCACCGCGTCGCTCTTCCTCGTCCCCGACCCCGCGGTGGCGGTCCGAGAGGCGAGGCGGGTCTGTCGCCCCGGCGGCGTCGTCGGTGCCGTGGCGCCGCTCGGGTGGGTGGACGCCGACGGGATCGGGGTCTTCGCGTCGCTCGACCGCGAGTCGCGCTCGCCGACCGGGACCGACGATGTCGAGGCCGCCGTCACGTCGGCGCTCGACGCCGAGACCGGCACCTGGCGGTTCGCGACGACCGCCGGGAACGTCGAACGGTTCCACGCCATCCCCGCGATGGCCACCCGACTCTACCCGACGGATCCTCCGGCCGAACGGGTCCGGAAGGCGACCGGGCTCCTCGGCTCGCTCGAAGGGACTTTCGAGGAGCGCTGGCGGTGGGTCGTCGGCGTCGCGGACGGGTCGGGGTGCTGAGCCGCCTCTTCGACGGTGCAGAACCGGCCTCCGGTTACTGCTGCTCCCCGTTCGCGGCGTGCTCGCGCTTCAGCGAGAGGGCCGTCCGGTCGAACTCGCAGACGAGCGTGTCCTCCCCCTCCGACTCGATCTTGAACGCCTCGACGTGCATCGTGACGACGCCCCGCCCGCCGTCGCTGGTCTCGCGCTTGTCCGTGACGGTCGACTGCGCGTATATCGTGTCGCCGTGGTACACCGGGTTCGGGTGTTCGACGCCGTCGTAGGAGAGGTTCGCGACGATGGTCCCGTCGGTGGTGTCCGGAATCGTGAGGCCGACGGCGAGGCTCATCGTGTAGAGCCCGTTGACGAGTCGCTCGCCGAACTGCGTCCCCGCGGCGAACGGCTCGTCCAGGTGGAGGGGCTGCTGGTTCATCGTCATGTCACAGAACGTCTGGTTGTCGGACTCGCTCACCGTCCGGCGCTTCTCGTGCTCGATGGTCTCGCCGACCTCGAACTCCTCGTAGTAGAGCCCGGTCATGGCCCGCGGGTCGGCGCTGTCGGGCAAAAGACTGTCGGGGAAAGCGAGAAGTCACGTCGCATCGAGCCGACGCTATGGCACGACGCAGTCTGCTGTTCTCGCCGGGCGACCGGCCGGAGATGATGCGCAAGGGGCCGGGCTCGGGCGCGGACGTAGTGATATTCGACCTGGAGGACGCCGTCGCCCCCGACCGGAAGGCCGAGGCGCGGGAGGCCGTCGCGGACGTGCTCTCGGACGCCGAGTTCGATCCGGACTGCGAGGTGTGCGTGCGAGTGAACGCCGACCCGACCGTGGCCGACGAGGACGCCCGGGTAGCGCTCGCGGGGAACCGCGTCGACAGCGTGATGCTCCCGAAGGCCGAATCGGCCGAGGACGCCGAGACGCTCGCGAAAATCCTCGACGAGCGGGACGTCGACGCGCCGATCGTCGCCATCTGCGAGTCCGCGGCGGGCGTGCTTCACGCGGAGGCCATCGCTACCGCCGATCCCGTCGACGCACTGGCGTTCGGCGCGGAGGACTTCTCGGCCGACGTCGGCGCGACGCGCACCGACGAAGGGACGGAGGTGCTCTACGCCCGCGAGCACGTCGTCCTCGCGGCGGCGGCCGCCGGCGTCGACGCCATCGACACCCTCCACACGGACATCGAGGACACCGAGGGGCTGGCCGAGGAGACGGCGTTCGCGCTCGAACTGGGGTTCGACGGGAAGATCTGCATCCACCCGTCGCAGGTCCCGGTCGTCAACGAGGCGTTCACGCCACCGGCGGAGCGGGTCGAGTGGGCCCGGCGCGTGCTCGACGCCGCCGAACGGGCCGAACGCGAGGGTCGCGGCGTCTTCCGCGTCGACGGGGAGATGGTCGACGCGCCGGTGATCGGACAGGCCGAACGGGTCCGCGAGCGGGCGAGAGCCGCCGGCGCCTGGGACTGAGAGCGGACGCCGGCGTATAAGCTGTACCGATTGTATGGTGTGATATTATCCCGTCAGTCTTATCGGGACGCTGCCCGACTCGTCCGCCATGTCCGAGGAGGTAAACCCGTTCGAGTCACTACAGGAGCAGATCGACGACGCCGCGGCGTACGTCGACGTTCCCGCCGACGTCCTCGAGCGGTTCAAACACCCGGAGCGAGTCCTCGAGGCGAACCTGACCGTCGAGATGGACGACGGCTCGCTCTCGACGTTCGAGGCGTTCCGGTCACAGTTCAACGGCGACCGTGGCCCCTACAAGGGCGGCATCCGCTACCACCCCGGCGTCTCCCGCGACGAGGTGAAGGCGCTCTCGGGGTGGATGGTCTACAAGTGCGCCGTGGTCGACATCCCCTACGGCGGCGGAAAGGGCGGCATCGTCGTCGAGCCGCGGGAGCTCTCGATGGACGAGCTCGAACGACTCACCCGGTCGTTCGCAAAGGAGCTCAGGCCGATCATCGGCGAGGACCGGGACATCCCCGCGCCGGACGTCAACACCGGCCAGCGGGAGATGAACTGGATCAAGGACACCTTCGAGACCCTCGAGAACACCACGGCCCCGGGGGTCATCACCGGGAAGGCCATCGAGTCCGGCGGGAGCCAGGGTCGGGTCCAGGCGACCGGTCGGAGCGTCATGCTCACCGCCCGCGAGGCGTTCGACTACCTCGGGGAGGACGTCGAGAGCGCGACCGTCGCCGTCCAGGGGTACGGCAACGCCGGCTCGGTCGCCGCCCGGCTCATCGAGTCCGAACTCGGGGCGAGCGTCGTCGCCGTCTCGGACTCCTCCGGCGCCATCCACGACCCTGGGGGTCTCGACGCCGCCGCCGTCCGGACCCACAAGGACGAGACCGGGGCCGTGACGGGCTACCCCGGCGCCAGCGAGGAGCTCACCAACGAGGAGCTGCTGACGATGGACGTCGACCTCCTGGTACCGGCGGCGCTGGAGAACGCCATCGACGGCGACCTCGCCGAGGAGGTGAGCGCGGACGTGATAGTCGAGGCCGCGAACGGCCCGCTCACCCCCGACGCCGACGACGTGCTCACCGAACGGGACATCCACGTCTTCCCCGACATCCTCGCGAACGCCGGCGGCGTGACCGTCTCGTACTTCGAGTGGGTGCAGAACCGCCAGCGGTTCTACTGGCCCGAGTCCCGCGTGAACGACGAACTCGAACGGCACATCGTCGATGCGTTCGACGGGCTCGTCTCCGCCTACGAGGGACACGACCTCCCGAGCTTCCGGATGGCCGCGTACGTCGTCGCCCTCCAGCGGGTGTACCGGGCGTACTCGGAGGGCGGGACCTGGCCCTGAACCTCTTTTTCGCGAGCGGTTCCCTCGCTCGCTTCGCTCGCGTCGGGAACCGCTCGTCAAAAACCCGTTCATGCCAAAAAGCGCTCCTCGGCGCCTGCGGCGCCTCGGCGCGGGTGAGTGTACTGATCGTCCAGCACCGCACAGCACCGCTACAGCAACAGCGTGGCGTCTGACGAGTGGGGACGAAACGGAGGAGACGGGACATCGGGATGGTGACCGACCGACTTGCGATCGGCAGAGGAAACGAAGATCCGGTCACTCGGAGGGTAACATCCCGGATTCCATCGGTGCGGACTCGTCCCGGAACTCCTCGTACAGTGACTCCGCCCACGAGACCACCGCCGGGTGAGTGCTCTCGAGGAGGCCCTGGACGATCACGTCCTCGCCGTCGTGGTTCTCGTCACAGAGCCAGATCAGCGCCGTCCCGTCGACGACGTGCATGTTGAGGGGAACGTGCCCGTCGTACAGCCACATCCGGTCGGCGATATCCCGCCAGAGTGCCGCTCGTTCGGGGTCCTCGCCGAGGACGTCGACGAAACCCCGCTCGAGGACACCCTGGAAGTCGAGTTCGTCTCGAACGACGCGGTCCCGGAGTTCGGTCATGTACTGCGGGAGGGAGTTCTGCGTGAGTCCGCGGTACGCCTCGGCGGCCCGGAGCAGTTCCATCCCCCGGTCGAAGTGCGCGGTCGGGTTGGCCTCGGTGGGGGTCGTGATCCTCGCGCCCCGGAGGTGACGGAAGTCGAGCGAGCGGGCCGGCTCCGGGAGCCACTCGATGGCCTTGCCGAGGTGCCGCATCCCCTCCGTCGTCGCCACGTACTCGCGGAACGCCGAAACCCTCGCTTCTCCCGCGGACGTGAGCCAGTAGCGGCTCCCCTCCGAGTCGACCCACCCACGGTCCTCTGCGTCGTCGAGCACCCGCGCCGCCGTCGAGCGGGGGACGCCAGTCTCCTCCTGGAGATCGCGTCGCGAGGCCGGGTCGCCGGAGAGCGCGCCCAGCACCCGGAAGCGGTTCGCCGAGTTCGCCAGGAACCCGATCTCCTCCAGAGCGCCTTTCATGCTGTGTCCTAACATACCACGTGACAAAAAACCACGAGCCGGGCGATCACCGTTGCGTGACCCGGATAGAACGTGTATCACGGGTTGATACGCCCTCCACGGGTCACTGGTTCCGTCCACACCCTGGGAAACCTCCCACGAGGTAAGGCCAAACCCCTGTGGCCGCGAGCGACACCTGGTGTCACACGATGACACAGACCACAGCGGACGCAGAACGAGTCGCGAACGACTACGTGGAGATGTGGAACAAACGCGGGTTCGAACGGCTACCGGAACTCGTCTCGGGGTCGTTCGTCCACGCGGACCCGGACGGGAGCGAGGTGCACGGACGCGGCGGACTGGAGGGGTACATGCGCGGTATCCTGTCGGGGTTCCCGGACCTCCACGTGGACGTTACCGGGATGGTCTCCAGCGGCGGGACCGTGATGTACGAGGCGACGCTGACCATGACCCACGAGGGGGAGTTCGAGGGGATCCCGCCGACCGGACGGGAGGTCGAGATCCGGGAGATGGCCACCATCGAGGTCGCGAACGGGAGGGTCGAGGCACACCGGGTCTACTTCGACAACCAGGAGACGCTGAGACAGCTCGGGCTCGTCGAGGAGTAGGCACGGCCCCGGCGGAACCCGGGTGTTCGGCCGAGGGCCGAGGGGCGTAGCGAGGCGGTCCACCCGAACCCCTTAAGAGTCCGTCGGACGCCCTCGCAGGCATGAACAAGGCCACCGCGAAGGCCCACCCGATCCAGGGGCTCGTGAAGTACCACGGGATGCGCGACCCCGAACTGCGGCTCCCGTACCACGACTCCATCAGCCTCTGTACGGCACCCTCCCACTCGAAGACGACCGCGGCGTTCGACTCCGGCCTGAACGCCGACGAGTACGTCGTCGACGGGGACGTGGTGGAGGGCCGCGGCGCCGAGCGAATCCGGAGCGTGGTCGACCACGTCAGGGACCTCGCGGGGACCGACGACCGGGTGCGGCTGGAGAGCGTCAACGACTTCCCGACGAACATCGGGTTCGGCTCCTCCTCGTCGGGCTTTGCGGCGGCCGCAGTGGCGCTCTGTGCGGCCGCCGGGCTCGACCTGACCCACCCACAGATGTCCGCGGTGGCCCGTCGGGGCTCCTCCTCTGCGGCCCGGGCGGTGACCGGCGCGTTCTCGCACCTCCGGGCCGGATTGAACGACCGGGACTGTCGCTCGGAGCGCATCGACGTCCCCGAGTCGTTCGAGGAGGACGTGCGGGTCGTCGCCGCGGAGATACCCGCGTTCAAGCATACGGAAGAAGCCCACGCCGAGGCCGCTGACTCGCACATGTTCCAGGCGCGGCTCGCACACATCCACGAGCAGCTGGCGGAGATGCGCGACGCTCTGCAGGGAGCTGACTTCGACCGGGCGTTCGAGACGGCCGAGCACGACTCGCTCTCGCTGGCCGCGACGACGATGACCGGCCCGGCCGGATGGGTCTACTGGAAGCCCGAGACCCTCGAGGTGTTCCAGGCCGTCCGGGACCTCCGCGAGGAGGGCGTTCCGGTCTACTTCTCGGTCGACACCGGCGCGTCGGTCTACGTGAACACGACGAGCGAGCACGTCGAGCGCGTCGAGTCGGCGGTCGCCGACCTCGGCATCGACACGCGCGTCTGGCGGGTCGGCGACCCGGCACGGGTGCTCGAGGCGGACGAGGCGCTGTTCTGAGTCGACGGAGCGAGCGCCGACCGGCACCGCCACGGCGTCCTCATACGGTCGTGCGTACCTATCTTCAGTAGTCTTCGGGAACATCGGCGTGTCGAGACCGATGCGACGGACCGCCGATCCGTGACGCGAAACTAATTACGCACGATCGTATCAGACCTCCAGGTCGGTCCCGCACCCGGTGCAGGTGATGGTCGTGTCCTCGACGTCCGGCATCCGACCCTCGGCCTCGATGGTGAAGACGGTCTCCTCGTCGCAGGTCTCGCAGTCGATGAGCGCCCTGGTCCCCTCCCAGGTGTGCCGGCTCCCGGGAACGCCGATGGCGACCCCCCTGACGACCTCGTCGGTTTCGTTGCGCCCCGTCTGGTAGACGTCACCCATCCCGAAGTGGATGGCCTCCATCGGCCCGACCTCGGTCCGGGTGGGCTCTGCGCCCGCCTCCTCCTTGGTCTCCCAGGTCGCCGTCCCCTCGAGGACGACGAACAGTTCCTCCTGGTCGGTATGGGTGTGCAACCCGCCCGAGAACGCGTCACCGGGTTCGAGTTCGAGGTAAGTCGTCGCGAAGCCCATCCCCTCGATGGCCCGCGAGAGCGGCCTGCGGTTCGTGTTCGCACCCATCCAGTGTGGCACGGCGTCGACGTCGTCGATGGAGACCTTCTCCATGCCAACCCCTCGCAGCCGTGGGTAGAAAGGTTTCGCCACCTCCACCCGGTTCACCGGTGGCTACCGGAGCGGATCCTCGCCGGAGACGGCACCCTCAAACCGCGGAGGACCCTACGGGCCGTATGCCCGTCGCCGTCCTCGGAGCCGGATACGCCGGCCTGACCGCCGCCCGCCGTCTCGAGCGCCGCCTCCCCGACGAGGTCGAACTCGTCGTCGTGAACGACTCGCCGGCCCACCTGGTCCAGCACGAACTCCACCGCGTCGTCCGGCGTCCCGACCTGGCCGAGGACATCACCGTCCCGCTCGCCGACGTGCTCGCCCGTGCCGAGGTCGTCGAGGGGTACGTCGAGTCCGTCGACGCCGACGCCGGCGTCGCGACCCTCGAGTCGGGCGAGGTCGTCGAGTACGACTACGGCGTGCTCGCGCTCGGAGCCACCACCGCGTTCTACGACCTCCCCGGCGTCGTCGAGCACGCGATCCCGCTGAAGCGTCTGGAGGACGCCCGCCGGATCCGCGAGTCGTTCCTCGCGAGCGACGCTCCCCGGGCCGTGGTCGGTGGGGCCGGGCTCTCCGGTGTCCAGGTGGCGGGCGAACTCGCCGCCCTGGCCGAGGAGGAGGGCCTCGACGCCGACGTGATCCTCCTCGAGCAGCTGGACGAGGTCGCGCCGAGCTTCGGGACGAGGTTCGGCGACGCCATCCGTTCGGAGCTGGAGGACTGCGGCGTCCTCGTCCGCACGAGGACGACCGTAGCGGGCGCGACGGCCGACGCCGTCGAACTCTCCGGCGGCGGCGAGCTGCCGTACGACACGTTCGTCTGGACGGGGGGCATCGCCGGGAGCGAGGCCACCGGTGGGGACCGTCCGGTCGTCCGGGCGGACCTCCGGCTCGGCGAGCGAACCTTCGCCGTCGGCGACGCCGCACGGATCGTCGACGCCTCCGGCGAGGCGGTCCCCGCGAGCGCGCAGTCGGCCGTCCGTGCGGCCCGCGTCGCGGCCACGAACGTCGCCCGGCTGGTCGAGCACGAGCGCTCGGGCGGGGGCGGCTTCCGACCCCGGCTGGAGGGGTTCGACTTCGACTCCCCGGGGTGGGTCGTCTCCATCGGCGACGGCGCCGTCGCACAGGTCGGACCGACGGTCCTCCGGGGGACCGCCGCCCGGGCCGCGAAGGCGAGCGTCGGCGGGGCCTACCTGGGGTCGGTCGGCGCGGTCTCGAAGGCGGTCGACCTCGTCCGCGAGGAGCTCGGCTGGCCGGCGGCTGAGGCGCTCGAAGCGGAGGCGCCGTCACCGGAACCCGAGGACACAGGAGTGCGGGACGAACCGGTCGAGATCCGTATCGACGACGACGCCACCGGGGAGAGGGAATAGCTCGAGCCGGGCGAGGGGGCCGTACCACGAGTTCGCCGCCGGGACCCGCATCGGTGACGACCCGAGGCGTACCAGCCAGAAACGCTAACAGGAGACGAGCCGTCGGTCCCACCGTGACCGCGATCGACCGGGTTCCGTCGCTCTCCGACACGCCGTTCAGCGACGAGAGCTTCGTCGGGCTGTGGGCGGCCGCCGCCGCCACCTACGGGGCAGGGGACACCCTCACCACGCTGGCCGTTCTCGGCGTGTTCGCCTCGACGACGAACGTGCTTCTGGTGGCCGGCTGACCGCCGTCCGGCTGCTGGGCTACGGGGGTTACTGAACGCCGCGGACCTTCCCCGAGAACCGCTCCCGGACCTTCTCCAGCTTCGGCGGGATCCGTGCCGCACAGTAGGGCTGGTTCGGGTTCTTCTCGTAGTAGTCCTGGTGGTACTCTTCGGCCTCGTAGAACGTCTCGAGGGGCTCGACCTCCGTCACGATACCGTCGTAGGTGCCGTTGGCCTCGAGCTCCTCGACGAGCGCTTCTGCGACCTCGCGCTGCTCCTCGGTGTGGTAGTACACCGCCGAGCGGTACTGCGAGCCGACGTCCGGGCCCTGTCGGTTCTCCGTCGTCGGGTCGTGGATCGCGAAGAACACCTCCAGCAGTTCGCGGTAGGAGACCGCGTCGGGATCGAACTCGACCCGGACGACCTCGGCGTGGCCGGTCTTCCCCGAACAGACCTGTTCGTAGGTCGGGTCCTCGACGTGGCCGCCGGCGTAGCCCGAGGTGACCTCGCGGACCCCCCGGAGCTCCTTCATGGGAGCCTCGACACACCAGAAACAGCCACCGCCGAGCGTCGCGAGTTCGGTTTCTTCCATACCACCCGTAGAACCCCGACGAACAAAGAGCGTTCGCCCTCCGGAGCGGCCGGGCGCGTCGGTCCGGCAGTCGGAGCCCACGTCCACCGACCGGTCACACCGCCGCCGGGGCGGGGCAAGAGATATGGACCGCCCCGCGGCACGGGGCTACCATGACCGACGCCGACGTCACGGTCGTCCCCCGGGGGACCATCCGCATGGACCGGAACTTCCAGCAGGAGGCCCACACTGTCGCGAGGCAGTCCGAGCCGAACCCCGACCTGGAGCTCGTCGAGTCGCCCATCTACAACCTCGTGATCGACCACCCCGAGGGGACCGTGCTCTGGGACACGGGGGCACACCCCGAGGCCGGCGAGGGGCACTGGCCCGCCGGGCTCTTCGACGCCTACCCGGTCGAGGACCCCGGGGAGCACTCGCTCGATGCGGACCTGGAGCGGGTCGGCCACGCCGTCGAGGACGTCGACTACGTCGTCCAGACCCACCTCCACATGGACCACGCCGGGGGACTCGAGCGGTTCTCCGGGACGGACGTTCCGGTGTTCGTCCACGAGGAGGAGCTCAAGTACGCCTACCTCAGCGCGACCACGAACGAGGGGAGCGCGGGGTACGTCCTCGAGGACTTCCACCACGACCTGAACTGGCGGCTGGTCCACCGGGAGCGCGAGACGCCGTTCGAGGACTTCGAGCTCCGTCACCTTCCGGGCCACACCCCCGGGATGCTGGGGACGATGCTCCATCTCGACGGGCACGGGACGCTGCTGTTCACGAGCGACCTCGCCGACGTGGCCGCGAACTACCGCAAGGAGTGGCCGATGGGTCCCGGGTTGCTCTGGAACCGACAGGCGTGGCTCGACAGCGTCCGGACGGCCAAAGAGCTGGAGCGCCGCCACGACGCCGAGGTGGTCTACGGCCACGACCACGAGCAGTTCGAGGAGATCGTCGAGGGGTGGCCGTAGCGGTCGTCGTCCCCCGGCCGGGTGAAAGCGGACGCCACCCCGACGTCCGCCCGCGGGCGAACGCCGATCGCCCCCGATCAGCAGCAGTACATGAACGGGTTCACCAGCGCCACGCGGTCCCCGTCCTCCAGTTCGGTGTCGAAGCCGTCGAGCAGTTCGTTGAACCGGCCGTTGACGAGCACCCGGGCGTACGGTCGGGTCTGCTCGCCCTCGGGGTTGTCGACCCACCGTCCGGGGAGCGCATCGAGGTCGGGGAGCCGCGCCCACCCCTCGGTCGAGGCTTCCGCCCCCGTCTCCGCGATGAGCAGGTCCGCGACGTCGTGTTCCTCGAGGAACGCCTCGAGGAACTCCCGGAGGGTAGCTCCCTCGAACGTGAACTCGAAGCGGTGTGCCTCGAGCGCGGTCCGGACGTGACCCGTCGCCTTCACCTCAACGGTGGTCGTCACGGCGTCGTCCCGGGACTCCCGGGAGGTCTGTGTGCTCATGGATACCCCTGTGCCGTCGCCGCACGTCAGGCTTGTCCCGAAGATGTTCGGGTACTCGCGGATCCCGGCGGGAGCACCGGTCGGCCCGGGGTAGCCGTTTATGTCACTCGGGACTGTTCGTGCGACAGAGATGGAACGGACGGTCGGCACGTACGACTACGTGGTGGTCGGAGCCGGCTCGGCGGGCTGTGTCATGGCGGCCCGACTCACCGAGCGGTCTGACCGGTCGGTCCTGGTCCTCGAGGCTGGCGAGCCGAACGAGGGACGCGAGATCGACGTCCCCGCCGGGTTCACGGAGCTGTTCCGGAGTTCGGTCGACTGGGAGTACTACACCGAACCACAGTCGGAGTGTGCCGGCCGGCGGCTCTACTGGCCCCGGGGGAAGACCCTCGGCGGCTCCTCCTCGATCAACGCGATGATCTACGTCCGGGGGCATCCCTCCGACTACGACCACTGGGCCGACCTCGGCAACGAGGGCTGGGGCTACGACGAGATGCTCCCCTACTTCCGGCGGAGCGAGCACTTCGAACCGGGCGGGTCGCGGTTCCACGGGATGGGCGGGCCGCTGAACGTCGCCGAACCCCGCTCGCCGCGCCCGCTCTCCCGGCGGTTCGTGGACAGCGCGGCCACCGCCGGCCACGAGCGCAACCCCGACTTCAACGGCGAGCGCCAGGAGGGGGTCGGCCTCTACCACCTCACCCAGGAGGGCGGCGAGCGCTGCAGCGCCGCCGACGCGTTCCTCACACCCGCGCTCGACCGACCGAACCTCCGTGCGGAGACCGGCGCGCACGTCACCCGCGTGACGTTCGACGGCGACCGCGCGACCGGCGTGGCGTTCCGGCAGGACGGTCGCGAGTACCGCGCGCACGTCGACCGCGAGGTGGTCGTCTGCGCCGGGGCCGTCGACTCCCCGAAACTGCTGATGCTCTCCGGCATCGGCGACCCCGACCACCTCGCCGACCACGGCATCGAGGCGCGGATCGACCTGCCGGGCGTCGGGCGGAACCTCCAGGACCACCTGTTCGCGTTCAACATCTATCGGGCGACGGGAGCCGACCCGGGGACGCTCGACGACGCCGAGACGCTCCGCAACTACGCGAAGTACTTCTTCTTCGGGCGCGGACCGCTCACCTCCAACGGTGCCGAGGCCGGCGGGTTCGTCCGGACCGACCCGGAGTTAGACGCCCCGGACCTCCAGTTCCACTTCGTCCCTGCGTACTTCATGCGACACGGGCTGGACAACCCGGAAGCGGGCGACGGCTTCTCCATCGGGGTGACGCAGCTCCGCCCGGAGAGCCGGGGGCGGATCACCCTCCGGTCGGCCGACCCGCTGGCCGCGCCCTCCATCGACCCGCGCTACCTGACCGAGGAGGCCGACCTCGAGGTGCTCGTCGAGGGGGTCCGGATGGCCCGGGCGATCGCCGAACAGGGCGCGTTCGACGACGTCCGCGGCGAGGAGGTGTGGCCGGGTGGGGGTGTCGAGAGCGACGAGGAGATCGCCGAGTGGGCCCGCGGGACCGTCGAGACCGTCTACCACCCCGCCGGGACCTGCAGAATGGGCGACGACGACGCGGCGGTCGTCGACGACGACCTCCGGGTCCACGGCGTCGAGGGGCTACGGGTGGTGGACGCCTCCGTCATGCCGACCATCCCCGGCGGCAACACGAACGCGCCGACCATCGCCGTCGCCGAGCGGGCGGCCGACCTGATGAAGGCCGAGTGGTAGGGCCCGTTCTCGTTCCCGTTCCGAGGTCCGTTCGCCCGGGGAGGCGTCGGACAGTATATATCGCATCCGCTCTAGCCGGAAGCGCATGGAGTACGACGACAGCGAGCGGGCGACGGCGGTCGCCGAGCGGACCCGGGCGTTCGTCTCGGAGGTGCTGGTCGACGTCGAGCGGGAGCTACGCTCGGAGACCGAACTCCCCCGGGACCGACTGGTCGACCTCCACGACCGGGCCCGCGAGTACGACGTGTTCGGGCCCGGCGTCCCCGAGGAGTACGGCGGGCTCGGGCTCACCTTCCGCGAGCAGGTCCCGGTCATCGAGGCGCTCGGTCGGACCCGGATCGGGCCCGCCGCGGTCCACGCGCCGCCGTGGCCCGACGAGGCCGGGCTCTACGCCCTCCAGCTCGCCGCGACCGACGACCAGCGCGAGCGGTGGCTCCGCCCGCTGGCCGAGGGGCGGCTACGCTCGGCGCTGTCGATGACCGAGCCGATCCAGGGCGGGGGCTCGGACCCGACGATGATACGCACGACGGCGGAGCGCGAGGGCGACGAGTGGGTCCTCGACGGCCACAAGTGGTGGGTGACCGGCGGGAGCGACGCCGACGTCGTCCTCGTCTTCGCGCGGACCGACCCCGAGGCACCGATACACGACGCCATCTCCTGTCTGGTCGTCCCGACGGACGCCCCCGGCCTCGAGCTACACCGGGACATCGCACACATGAGCGACCACGTCGCCGGCGAGCCGGTCCACTCGGAGATGACGTTCGACGGGGTCCGCGTCCCCGCCGGGAACCTCCTCGGCGAGCCGAACGAGGGGTTCGCCTTCTTCCAGCGGGTGCTGGCCCACAGCCGGGTGTGGCTCGGTATCGAGAAGACCGGGACCGCGGCACGGGCGCTCGACGTCGCGAAGGCCTACGCCGCGGAGCGGGAGGCGTTCGACGAGCCGCTCTCGGCGAAGCAGGCCCTCCGGTTCGAGGTCGCCGACGCGGAGACGGACCTCCACGTGGTCAGGCTGATGGCCCGGGACGTCGCCCGGAAGATCACCGAGGGCGCCGATCCCCGGACGGAGGTGGCGATGTTCAAGTACCGCGCCGCGAACGCCGTCCAGGACGTCGTCGACCGGGCGGTCCAGGCCTGCGGCGCGAACGGCATCGGTGGGGACCTCCCGCTGTCGGACTTCTACACCAACGTGCGGGCCTACCGCATCTACGACGGCGCGGACGCGGTCCACAGGGAGGTCGTCGCACGGGACGCGTTCGAGGACGTCGATCCCGGGACGATCGACGACGTCTCGCGGTTCGGCGAGCCGAACACGCACCCGCGGGAGTAGTACTATCGGTCGTGGGAGAACGGAGTGTCGATACCGGTCACACACCGTCCCGGCACTGCACACTGGACGGGTGTGTAACCGAGATCAACGTAGGTGTGACCGACAGCACAACGCCCGGGAACGGTCGTACCGCGGTTCGAGAACCCTACGCTACGGGGTCGCCGAACGGATGGGTGCTCTCCCCCTCCCCTCCGGGTCCACGAGACCGACCGGAGCCCGGTCGTCCGCTCTCCCCGTCGGACGCGGGTAGACCGGTCGTGGAGCCGTCGGTGGCCTCGTGGGACGACCGTGGCGGGCGACGTGCCGCGAGTCGGCCGACCGCCGGTGGCCGTCGGCGTCGTCGGGCGGGCGACGCGACGATGGAGGGCCGAACGGGAACGCGGACGTGGACCGGGCGGGCCGCCGTCCGCCACGCTGGCGGGGACCTGGCGCGAACCGTAAACGGGAGTCGTCCCATGGCCAGTGGTGCCATGACGTGCGGGGGGTAATAGCCTCATGCCGTCGTGCTTCGGTACCCACCATACGGTCGTGCGCAGTTAGTTCCGCTTCAGGGGTTCGATTCCCGTCTCACGGTATCGAAACGCCGATACTCCCGAAGACCACCGAAAACGGGTACGCACGACCGTATCAGGTACCCTCGAGTACCGTCGCGAGCAGCTTGCGCTGGGCGGCCTGCAGGTGCTGGTGCAGCGTCGAGGGCGCGATGTCCAGCGAGCCGGCGAGGTCCTCCGCCGTGGTCCCCCGCGGGTAGTCGTAGTAGCCCGCGAGGAACGCCGCCCGGAGCGCGGAGAACTGCTTGTCGGTCAGCCGCTCGACGACGCGCTGTCGGACCGTCGGCGCCGACCGTTCGGAGACGTCGGCGACCCGCTTGGCGAGGAGTTCGGCGCCGTCGAACCGTTCCTCGATTGCCGTCGCGGCGTCGCGGGCCGGGTCGGCAGCCGGGAACCGCGCGGTGATCGTCCCCGTCCCGTCGACGGCGCGTGCGGTCCGGAGGCTGGCGCCGTACTCGGCGATGACCCGCAGGCCCGCCTCGTCCTCCCGGACGGCACATTCTAGCGAACACCGGTCGCCGTCGTGGGCGAGGACGCGGACCTCCTCGACGGCCGGCGTTCCCGCGAGCGACTCCCTTACCGCGTCGGTCGGTCCCCCCTCGACGGTCACGTACTCGAGCAGCGACCCCCCCTCGGTCGGCACCACGCCACCGACGGTTACCGTGCACCCGAGCCGTTCGGAGACGGTAGTGAACCACGCGTCGGACGGGCCGATGGCGAACTCGACCTCGACGGCCGTGTTCCCGAGCAGCAGTCGGCGATTGTTGGTCGCGTTGATGACGAACCCGACGACGCGGCCGAGCGTCTCGAAGGCCGTCGCCTCGCGCTCGCTGAACGCGTCCGGCGAGGGCGCGTGGACGACGAGCACGCTGAAGACGGTGTCGGCGTACGACAGTGGCGCGACGAGACACGACCGGGCCCCGTCCCCGGCGGCCGCCTCCCGGCGGGAGTCGGGCACGCGCTCGTCGGTCGCGATCCGGGGAACGATCCGAACGACCCCGTCCTCGAACGCCGAACGGATCGGTCCGGCCCTGCGGACGACGCTCCCGGCCTCGGCGCCCCGTTCGAGGACCCGGGCGTCGACGTAGAACTCCGAGTCGCCGAGCGCCTCGCGGACGGTCCGCTCGATCTCCTCGCGGGTCGCCGCGCCGACCAGCGACCGGATGATCTCCTCGACCAGCGCGTTGAGCTGGTTCAACCGCTCCAGCTCGTCGTGTCGGCGCTCGAGCTCCCGGCGACGGGCGCGCCGCTCGGCGAGCCGGTCGGCCCGCTCGATGGCCGTCTCGACGTTCGCCGCCAGCACCCGGCCGAGCGAGACGTCCACCTCGTCGAACGCGCCGACCTCCGGCGAGGAGGCGTTCATCACGCCGTAGTCGCCCAGCGGCAGGACGAGCTCGCTCCGCACCCGCGTCTCCGGGTCGTACGGCTCCGCCTCGGTCGTGACGTCGTCGTAGATCCGGTGGGAGCCCTCGCGGAAGACACGGCCCACGAGGCTCCCCTCGACGGGGAACGCCGGGGGCTCGCCGAACTGCTCGACGCCCTCCCGGGACCACGCGACCGGTTCGAGGACCTCCCCGTCGGGGTCGTACAGCCAGAGCCCGTTCAGCGGCAGTCCGAGGACCCGCCGCGCGGCGTCGACCGCCACCTCGCAGACCTCCTCGCGGGTCTCGGCACGGATGAGCCGCCGGCTGGCGTCGTGGAGTTCGCGTAGCGCCCGCTCGTGTTCGCTCCGACGGTCGGCGTCCGCCGGGAGCCACCAGACCCGGCCGCGGGCCCCGACCTTCTTCGTCCGGAGGTCGCCGCGCTCGGCCAGCGCCTCGAGCTTCGCGTGGGCGGTCCGTCGGGCGCAGTCGAGCTCCTCGGCGACCTCGGGTGCCGTGAGCGGCGCCCGCGGGTCGGCCCGTCGCTCGAAGACCGCCAGCGCCTCTTCGGCTGGGACACGCCTCGGGCCGTCCGACATGGCCGGGATGCGTTCGGACGGGTGATAAAACATGCCGTCGACGGCACGGCGCCAGCAGGGACGGGAGCCGACATCGGCTCCCAGCCCTACGGGTCGCGTCGCCGGGAACGGGGGCGGCCCGGGATGGCGGACGTGTCGCTCGAGTCGTCTCACCGCCGAGAAAGGAGTGGTGGCCGTGTGGTGGCAGACGAAGTCGTCCGTCACGAAGTCGTCGATACGGTCCATCTCACCGGTGTTGTACGCGTCGACGAACGCCCGGCTGATGCGCGATGCGACGTCTCTCTGGGACTGTGTAGTTGCCACGTCAGGTCACCGGATGTGAGACGGTTTCGAAAGATAATGGATTTTTTATGATAATCGGACCGCATGCGCCTCCCCGGAGATCGGGTCGGATCAGCCCTCGTGTCGCTCCGCGTCGGTGGTGTCATCGCTTCCCTCCGCCGTCTCGGTCCACCACCCGGCCCCCTCCGCAGCCATCAGGCGCCCGACGAGGAACAGGAACCCGTAGCCCACCACCCCCGCGGCGAACAGCGCCACGGGGAGAAAGAACGGTCCGAACGCGTCGAGGAGGGCGTCCACGCCCGAGACGTCCATGCCGCGACGTTGGGCGGCGGTCCGGATAACCCCGACGGAACCGGCGGCCCACAGCTTGAACCCGGATCGAGACGAAGCCGACGCGTGTACCGGATCGGTCACTGGGGGGCGGCGCTGCTGGCGTACGCGCCCGTCGGGTACCTGCTGCTCCGCTCGGACCCGATCCTGGCGTTCGTCGGCGCGGGCGTGGTGCTGTGGCTGGCGACGCTCCCGGACGTCGACCAGGGGCTCCCGATCAGACACCGCGGGCCGACCCACTCGCTGCTGTTCCTCGCGCTCGTCGCGGCCGTACTCGGTGCCGTGGGCGGGACGCTCGGCGTCGGGTCATACCAGCCGGTCGACACGCTCCCCGGGGTCGGACTGGGGGTGGTCCTGGGGGTGGTCGCTATCGGCTCGCACCTGCTCGCGGACATGCTGACCCCCATGGGGGTGAACCCCTTCTGGCCCGTTCCGGCCGATCCGATCTCGTTGCACGTCACCCGGGCGGACGACACGTTCGCGAACTACGGGCTGCTCGGGCTGGGGGTGACCGCCTCCGTGGCCGTGCTGTACGTCGTCGGGGCGGCGTAGAGCGTCGTAGCCCACACGAACTTTTATTCTGGTTCCATCGAACCGTTCGGCGGTACCATGGAGCACTACGACGGCGGTCCCCTGCGACACGTCGGGGACGTGCTGGCGATGGGGGCGGACCGATACGACGAGAAGACGGCCTTCACCTCGTTCGGGGGGTCGACGTCCTACCGCGAGCTCGACGAGGACGCGAACCTGGTGGCGAACGCGCTGGTCGACCACGGGGTCGAACCCGACGACCGCGTGGGGCTGTTCGTCCCGAACACGGCCCAGTTCCCCGAGGCGTACTTCGGTGTCATACGCGCCGGGGCGGTCCCGGTCCCGCTGAACCTCCGGATGGCCCCCGAGACGCTCGTCTACGTCCTTCAGAACAGCGGCGCCGACCACGTGATCGGGTCGCCGCTGCTCGCCGACGAGGTGCGGGACCTCGCCTCGGCCGCCGAGGTCGGGACGCTGTTCCTCCCCGGGGTGAGCGACGAGGGCGCGGGCATCGTCAACTACTCGCACCTCAAGAGCGAGTACGGGACCGAGTTCGACCGGCCCGAGCGGGCGTACGACGACGTCGCCTGTCAGCCGTACACCTCCGGGACGACCGGGCAGCCGAAGGGCGTCCTGCTCACCCACGAGAACCTCCTCTCGACCATCGAGTGCTACACGCTCGGCGGGCTCGCGGTCGACGCCGAGGACTCCATCGTGCTCGTGCTCCCGCTGTTCCACATCTACGCGCTGAACGCCATCATGGGGACCTACCTCTACAGGGGGGCGACGATGCACCTCCAGCCCGAACCCGACGGGGCGAACATGCTCTCGGGCATCGAAGAGCACGGGGCGACCACGTTCGCGGGCGTCCCCGCGATGTTCACGATGATGTGGCGGGCCTACCGCGAGGACCCCGACGCCTACGACCTCTCCACCCTCCGGTACGTCAACTGCGCGGCCGCGCCGCTGGCCGACGAGGTTCGACGAACCATCGAGGAGGCCTGGGACGTCCCGATGGTGGAGGGCTGGGGGATGACCGAGACCGGCCCCGCCGGGACGGTCGAGCCCTCCCACGGCGTCCGGAAGTCCGCCGGCTGTATCGGTCCCGCGCTCGAGAACATCGACGTGAAGCTCGTGGACCCGGAGACCCGGGAGACGCGCGTCTCCGCCGAGCAGTTGCGGCCCTTCCCGGCCCCCGACCTCGACTTCGAGGACCCCGAATCCGTGACCGGCGAGATCGCCATTCGGGGGCCGAACGTCTTCGAGGGCTACTTCGGACTGTCCGAGAAGACCCGCAAAACCTTCGACGACGAGGGCTACTTCCACACGGAGGACATCGCCCGCGTCGACGAGGACGGCTACTTCTGGATGGTCGACCGCGCCGACGACATGATCATCGTCGGCGGGGAGAACGTCTACCCTACGGAGGTCGAGTCCACGCTCTACGAACACCCGGACGTCGCCGAGGCCGCCGTCGTGGGGGCTCCCCACGAGGTGAAGGGGGAGGCCCCCGTCGCGTTCGTCGTCCTGGAGGAGGGCGCTCAGGCGACCGAGGAGGAACTCCGCCGGTTCGGCCTCGACCACGTCGCCACGTACGCCCACCCGCGGCGGGTGTTCTTCGTGGAGGAACTCCCGCGGAGCGCCACCCAGAAGGTCCAGCGCTACAAGCTCGAGGCGGAGGTCGAAGAGCGGCTCGACGGGCCGCTGGCGTCGAGCGACGAACTCGACTAGATCAGGTCCTGCTCCTCGAGCTGGTCCATCACGTCGTCGACGAACGCGTCGACGCTGTCGTACGGGAACTCGCCGCTCCCGAGCTTCGTGTTCAGCTCCATCGCCGTCATCGAGAAGTCGCCGGCCTCGAACTTCGTGGACGGCCCGCTCGGAAGCCCGGGGACGAGGTCCATCGGGCTGTTGATGGGGTAGTCCGCTCCCTCGAACGCCTCGACCATCTGGTCGCGCAGGTCGCTCCTCTCGTCGTCGTTGAGACTCATGATGCATGTCGTAGTTGTGGGAGGTTCCTGATAAATCGTTCGAGAACTCCTCTCCCGTGGCCGGCAGTGGTCGGGACCGGCCCCCACACCGATAAGTGTCCGTGCGCCGACCGGGAACCAAGACCGGCGTCGCCCTCGCGGCCCGCGCCCGCTGGCGACCGCGTCAGGAGCCCAGGAGCCATGGAGATACACATCGACGACGAGACCGACGCGGAGATCGCACAGGCCATCGCGACGGCGGTCGCCGAGCACCTCGGAACGGCCGTCGAGCTGAAGGGCCGGGACGGCCGCGATCTCGCCCGTGCCGGCGAGGACTGGGACGAGGAGGGAGGCGTCGTGACCGACCGCGAGGAGCGGCTTCGCAAGGAGATAGAGGGGATCCTCTCGGGCGGCCCCGAACGGGGGTTCGAGAAGATCGAGGGTCTGGGCAAACTGTTCGTCCGCGACCGGCTCGACCTCGTCTTCGACGAGATCGCCTACGAGGACGGCACGTTCGCCCGCCACGGCGACGACTCGGAACTGCCCGCCGACGGCCTCCTGACGGGGGTCGGCGTCATCGGCGGCCGGAAGGTGGCGTTCACCGCGAACGACTACACCGTCAAGGCGGGGTCGCTGGGGGGGATGGGCGTCGAGAAGGTGATCCGCATCCAGGAGCGGGCGATGGACCTCGGTATCCCGATGTTGCGGCTGGTCGACTCGACCGGTGCGCGGCTGGACGCCGAGGAGCGCGACCCCGGGGACACCCACATGGACCGCTACCGTGGCGGGAAGATGTTCTACAACCAGTGTGTCATGTCGGGACAGGTGCCACAGATCGGGGTGCTCTACGGCCCCGACGTCGCCGGGAGCGCATACACCCCCGTCTTCTGTGACTTCCTGCTCATGGTCGAGGAGATCTCGGGGATGGCCATCGCCTCCCCGCGCATCGTGAAGGCGATGACCGGCGAAGACGTCGACATGGAGTCGCTGGGCGGCCCGGAGGTCCACGCCCGCCACTCCGGGAGCGCCGACCTCGTGGTGCCCGACGAGGAGACGGCCGCCGAGCGGGTACGCGAACTCGTCGGCCTCCTCCCGGGGAACTACACGGCGTCGCCGCCCTCCGAGCCGGCACGACCGCCCGGGAAGAACCCGAAGGGGCTCGACGCCGTCATCCCGGAGACGCCGAACCGCGGGTACGACGTCCACGAGGTCATCGATCGACTGGTCGATCGGGACTCCTGGTTCGAACTCAAACCCCGGTACGCTCCCGAACTCGTGACCGGACTCGGGCGCATCGACGGCGAGGTGGTGGGCGTGATCGCCAACCAGCCCGACCACGTCTCCGGGGCCATCTTCCCCGATTCGGCGGACAAGGGCGCCGGCTTCGTCTGGACCTGCGACGCCTACAACGTCCCGCTGATCTACCTCTGTGACACCCCGGGGTTCATGATCGGCTCGCAGGTCGAGCGCGAGGGGGTGCTCCGCCGGGGGCGGAAGTTCATCTACGCCACGTCGAACGCGCAGGTGCCGAAGTTCTGTGTCATCACCAGAAAAGCGTACGGCGCCGGCATCTACGCGATGGCCGGTCCCTCGTTCGGCCCGAACGCGACGCTCGCGCTCCCCTCCGCCGAGATCAGCGTGATGGGCCCACAGGCCGCCGTCCACGCGCTGTTCGGCGGACAACTGGAGGAGATGGAGCCCGACGAGCGCGAGGCGTTCGTCGAGAGCGCGAAGGAGCAGTTCGAGGAGTACGTCGACATCCGGGCACAGGCATCGACGATGCAGGTCGACGAACTCCTCCCGGCGGGCGACCTCCGGGAACAGCTCGTCGCCCGACTCGACACCGTCCGCGGGAAGGGACGCGAGGAGCGGTCCCGGCACCACGGGACCGTTTTTTTCTAGCCCACCATCTTTTTGCTGCGGGGGGTGTCCTCGCTCGCTACGCTCGCTGCGGGCACCCCCGCTTGCAAAAACATGGGTGAAAAAGGCCGCTCGCTCGGGCTACGCCCTCGCTCGCGGTAGAGCGTGCTAGTGTCTCAGCACCGCACGGCACCACCGACTCGTCGCCCGGGGTCGGCGCGACGGCGAAACGCTCTCACCCCGCATACACGACGCGTTACGGATGACGCATACGCGACGCATACACATGAGCACGTCCATCCAGGTCCCCGACGAGACGAAGGCGAAGCTCGCGCGACTGGAGCGCGAGGACGTCTTCGCGAACTCGTGGCCGTCACCCGGCTGTAGCGACCGCGGATGGCGACAACGGTCCGAACAGTCACTACGGTACGCCGTTCACGCCCGAGAGGCCGTCACCGCATCGCGTCGTACCGCTCGTCCGGATCGGTGATCGGCGCGGGATAATCGAGACCCAGCTGGAGCCCGTACTCCGCCTGCTCGGCCTCGCTCATCCGCCAGGGGTGGTGGGCGTACTCCGGGGGGAGCGGTTCGAGTTCGGGGAGCCAGTGTGTGACGTACTCCGCGTCCGGGTCGTAGCGTTCGGCCTGCCGGGGGACGTAGAAGTAGTTGTCCCGGGAGTCGTTGCCCACACCTGCTTGATAGGCCCAGTTGCCCCAGTTCGACGCGACGTCGTAGTCGACGAGCGTCGACTCGAAGTAGGCCGCGCCCATCCGCCAGTCCACCTCGAGGAAGTCGGCGAGGAACGAGGCGACGTTCTGTCGCCCGCGATTGGACACGTAGCCGGTCGCGTTCAGTTCCCGCATGTTCGCGTCGACGAACGGCACCCCGGTCTCGCCGTCTGCCCACCGACGGAACGCCTCGTGGTCCCCCCGCCACCGCTTCTCGACGCCGCGGATGCCGCTCGGCGCGAAGAAGTCAGCGCCGTGCTTGCGGAACTGGAACTGGAAGAAGTCACGCCAGAGCAGTTCGAAGACCAGCCAGTAGGTGTCCTCGTTCGAGACCCGCTCGTCCTCGTAGCGCTTCACCTCCTCGTGGACGTACCGCGGCGAGAGACAGCCGTGGGCGAGCCACGCCGAGAGCTTCGAGGAGTAGTCGGGCCCGAGCAGGCCGTTCCGGGTCGCCTTGTAGTTCCGGAGGTGATCGTCCTCCCAGAGATACGTCCGCACTCGCTCGCGGCCCGCGGTCTCCCCGCCCTCGAACGCGAGGACGCCCCGCTCGTCCGGCTCCGGGTCGCCATCGACGCCCAGCTCGTCGAGGGTCGGCACGCTTCCGGGCTCGAACTCCGGCGTCGGGACGCTCGCGGGCGTCGAGAGGGTGTCGCGGACCGACGCCTCGCGTTCGACCTCCGTTCGCCACGGGGTGAACGTGTCGTCGATACGGTCGTACGGCGTCGGGAGGTCCTCGACGCGGTAGAGCGTGTGGGTCCAGGACCGCTCCAGCGGGACGCCACGCTCGGCCAGCCGCGAGCGGACCGCGTTCTCCGTCGCCAGTTCCTCCGTCGCCGGTTTCGTCCCCGCGTGGACGGCGTCCGCATCGAACGAGTCGGCCACCACCGGGACCACCTCCCGCGGGTCGCCGTGCCGGACCAGCAGGCCGCCGCCGCGGTCGCGAAGCGACGAGCGCAGGTCGAGGACGGACTCGCGCCGGAACCGCGCCCAGTAGGGCCCCTTCTTCGGGAGCCCGAACATCCCCTCGCCGTACTCCCGGGGATCGAAGACGTACAGCGGGACGACCCGGTCCGCTCCGGCGACGGCGCTCGCGAGCGTCTCGTTGTCGTGGACCCGGAGGTCGTCGCGGAACCAGACGACCGCGGTGTCGGTCATGCCCCGTGTAGGGCCCGGACGCGCATGGCTCGTGAGGAACCGGACCACGTTGCCGGGGCGACCGCCGAATCCGGCCCGCGACGGCTCGACGGGCCCGGACCCTATCCGAGCACGTCGACGGTCCGTGTCCGGGGACCGTCACACTCCACGAGGAGGACGGACTGCCACGTCCCGAGATCGAGTTCGCCGTCCGAGACGGGGAGCGTCTCCCCCGGGCCGAGGAGGAGCGTCCGGAGGTGCGAGTCCGCGTTGTCGTCGAGCCGGTCGTGCTCCCACCCCTCGTCGGGGACCAGATCCCCCAGGAACGATTCGACGTCCTCGAGGAACCGAGTTTCGGCCTCGTTAACCACGATACCGGCGGTCGTGTGCCGCACGAAAACGGTACAGGTCCCTTCGGCGTCCTCGACGAGGGCGTCCTCGACCCGGTCCGTCACGTCGACGACGTCGAGCCGATCCTCGGTTCGGACCTCGAAGTCTTCACGCATACCCACCCGTGGCAGTCCGTCGCCGTATGTCTTCGGCAGGTCGCTCGGACGTCCCCCGCCGTTCCCGTCGGTCCGCTCCTCGTAGGGTTACCGTCGCCAGCCGGGGGATCCGATCCGCCACCGTGCTCGGGTCACGCGGTCCCGGGTAGAGAAACTACGGACAGCTACGATAAGCCCTATCAGTCCCGGATACGCGAGAAGACGACGCGGTCCTGCTGGCTGTACACCTGGTAGATCGCGGACGCCATCAGGAGGACGAAGAAGGCCGCCGCGACGGCGGTGATACCGGCGGCTGCGATGCCCGGGACGCCGATCAGCACGGCGATGGTGGTGAGCATCCCGAGCATCCCGAGCGCGAAGTAGTACTCCCCCCACGAGAGGCCGTACCGGGGGACGACCTCCATGTAGACCTCCACCTCGCGGACGCGGTCCTCCAGGTCGACGATCTTGGCGTCCGACTCGTAGGAGACGATGCCGAGCTGGTCGAGCTTCGGGAGGTGGGTCTGGTGGAGCGAGACGTAGACCGACTGGCGCTTGTTCCGGGGGGCCGGGTCCTGCCCGGTCTCGAGGGTGGCGACCTGTTCGGCCAGCTCGCGGACGCTCAGCCGGCCGTTCTCGGCCTCGCGGAGACAGTCGATGGTGAGCCGTCGCCGGTCGTTCCGGAGGACGTCGTGGATCTCGGTCTCGGCCAGCCCCGACTCCCCCCGTTCCGGCTCCGATCCCAGTCGGTTCGACACTGACCGGAGGTTCGGTACGACCCGTTATAGTCTCGCTGGCCGTTCGGCTCGTGAGTGGCGATCCGTCGGGAACGAGACCGGTTCACGGCGGGCGGGCGAAGACGGGACCCGCCGCTACGCCAGCCACTCCTCGGGCTTGGTGTCGTAGTCGACGTCCGTCGCCGCGATGTCCTCGACGTCCTCCCACGGCAGGTCCATAGTCTCGAACCTCTCGCCGTCGTACCGGACGAGCTTCCCCCGCTCCTCGGGGGTCGGCTCGCGGTCGCGGCGCCGGGCCACCTCGATGTCGTGGTCGTCGACCTCCTTGACGATGGTCTTCAGGTTCACCGGCCGACCCCACAGCTCGAACACCCGTTCGAGCACCTGCTTGGCCTGCGGGAGGTCCAGCATCACGCCGTTGTAGTGGTGGGCCAACAGCAGCTCGTTCCGGTTCTCGAAGTTGCCGTCCTGGACGGTGATGGTGGGCTTCCCGAAGTTGGTGAACTGCAGCATCAGCTTCTTCTTCACGTCCTCGTAGTCGGTCGAGGTCACCCGGTAGTCCCGCGTCGTGTGGGTGTACTCGTAGGTGAAGTAGTCGTTCTCGTCGACGAACTCCTGGGTGAGGAACTCGTCGAGGAACGTGACGTCGTTGTGCGACTCGCGGATCTCGCGCATCCGGTCCCAGCCCCGTGAGCGGTCGACGTCCGCGATGGCCGCCTCGACGCTCCCGTACCGGTCGACCTCGAACAGGTAGCGGGCGGTCCGTTCGAGTTCGTTCTGGCTCACCCGTTTTATGAACCCGCGGTTCTGGGGCTTGACCAGCGAGTAGTGGCGCTCGCAGAGCCCCTCGTAGGCGAGCACTTTCCACGGGTACTTCTCGACGTCGACCGCCCCGGCCTTCGCCCGTTCGAGCGCGTCGGCGTCGACCCGGGGGTCCCCGGGGTCGAGCCGGTCGAGCGTCTCCGGGCGGACGTCGTCGACGGCGGGGTCGGGCTCGAGCAGGTCGAGCACCAGGTCCAGGTCGACCGTCTCGTGGAAGTTCCGCCAGGTGACCCCCTCGACCTTCAGCAGCCGCTCTATCACCTCCCGGCGGTTGGTGTAGTTCTCGACGTACTCCCAGAGCTCCATGCCCAGTTTGTAGGGGTTGAGCCCCGACGAGCCCAGCACCTGGGCCATGTGGTCCGCGTAGGAAATGAACTCGTCGTCGCCGGCGAACGCCTCGTCGGTCATCATCCGGGACTCCCAGAGGGCGGCCCACCCTTCGTTCATTACTTTTGTCATTTTCTGGGGGGCAAAATAATACGCCTCCTTCCGAAGGATCTCGAGGATCTCCCGGTGCCACTCCTCGAACTCGACGGCGCGGTCCGATTCCCCGTCGTAGCGCTTGCCGTGGACCAGGAGGAACGCGAGGACGTCCTTCTCGGGCTCGGCGGGGAACGTCGGGCCGCCCTCCTCGGCCTGCTGGGACTCCAGCCACGCCTCGTCGAACACCTCGCGGCGGACCTCCTCGGAGAGGTCGAGGTCCCCGAGCTGCTCGTCGAGGTCCTCGATTTCGGGAGGCTCGACCGACCACTCCTCGGCGGTCGTGAACGGCCGGTGCTGGTCGATGTTGTCCTCCAGACAGAGCACGTGGTCGATCCACGCCTCGACGTCCTCGCGGTCGACCTCCGGGTCTTCCATGTACTCCCGGACCGTTTCGGCGTGGCGCTGGAGCATCGCCGCCGCGTCCGGGTCGTCGGCGAACAGCCCGAACCACTCGTTGTTTTTAAAGAAGTCGGCGTGGGCCTCGACGTGCGTGATGACGGCCTTCTGATCGGCCAGGTCGTTGGACTCCTGGAGGAACGCGTGGGAGGGGTTGTCGTTGTTGACGATCTCGAAGGCCTTCCCGCCGAGGAACTGCCCCTGCTTCTGCTGGCGGTCGTACTGCATCCCCCACCGCCAGTGGGGGTAGCGGTGCTGGAACCCCCCGTAGGCGATGAGCTCGTTCATCTCGTCGTAGTCGACGATCCAGTAGTTCACGGGGAAGGGATCGAGTCCGAGCTTCCGGGCCAGTTCGTTCGCCTCCCGGACGGGCTCCTCCAGCCCCTCGGCGGTGCGCTGTCGGTGTCTGCGTTCGGTGTCGCTCATGCTGTGCGGTGGTACGTCATGCCTCGGCCTCCACGGCCTCCTGTTCGGTGCTCAGTATCTCGTAGATGGCGTCGACCACGTCCGAGGGGCTCGAGACGTATGCGACGGCGACGTTCGAGGCGTCCTCGCGGCCGAAGTGTCGCTCGACCTCCTCGGCGTGGGTGGCGTTGATCGCGTTCCCGCTCGGCTGGGTCTCCACGTACGCGTGGAGGTTCGCCGGGATCTCCTCCATCATCGGGATGACCCGATCCTCGGTGTCATTTGAAGAGTTCTCCGAGTCACCGGCGGCGAACACGTAGCGGTTCCACTCGCTCCACGGGTACCGCTCCTCGAGAACCGCCGCGGCGAGTTCGTAGGCGCTGGAGATGCGGGTCCCCCCGCCCGATCGGATGCCGAAGAACTCCTCGCGGTCGACCTCCCAGGCCTCGGCGTCGTGGGCGATGTAGACGAACTCGGCGTGGTCGTACTTGCCGGTCAAGTACCAGTCCAGCGGTGTGAACACCCGCTCGACGAGTTCGCGCTTCTTCTCGCGCATCGACCCCGAGACGTCCCGGATGTTCACGACGACGACGTTCTTCTCGCGCTCCTCGATGATCTCCGGGTAGCGGTAGCGCTCGTCCTCTCGTCTAAATGGGATCTGCTCGATCCCCTCCCGGCGGATGCGGTTGGCAGTCGACTCCTCCTCGACGTTCGTCTCCATCTCCTCGATGCTCTCCCACGTCGTCCGCTCCTCGCGGGAGATGTCGGCGTAGGCGTCCTCGATCCACGCCCGGGAGACGGGGAGGTGGTTCTCGCGGGCCCACTCGTAGGCCCGCTGTGGCCCCCAGCCGTCGACCTTCAGGGCCTCGCGGACGTACCCCTCGTCGAAATCCATCGCCAGCTTGCGCTTGAGCCCCTCTTTGAACAGCCGCTCGAAGTCGAGCGTGCTCGCCGGCCCGGTGCGGGTGAGGTCCGTGAAGTCCCCCTCCTTCTCCTCGACGACCTTCTTGCCCTTCGGTTCGAGGTCGAGCCCGAGCTCCTCGTCCAGTTCCTCGGCGAACTCCTCGGGGTCCATCTCGTAGTACTCGTGCTCGCCGCCCTCCTCGCCGGGCTCGCCGTCCTCGTCGCCGTCGTCGTCGCCCGGCTGGGGCTGTGGCTCGCCGACCGGCTGGCCAACGTCGGGGGTGTCGCCGTCGCCCTGGCCGACCCCGCCCATGTCCCGCTGGTCGTAGGCGAACTCGGGGAGGTCGACGATCTTGATGGGGATCTTCACCTCCTCGGGCAGCGACTGGCCGAGGTCGCCGTACTGGATGAACTCCGAGAGGTCCTGCCGGCGCTCCTCGCCGACCTCTCTGTATCTCTCTATGTCGTCTCTCAGTCCCATTACGTTTCAGCCTCTCTCTCCGTCGGTTCGTTCCGGTTCGCTGATCGGGTCATCGTGGATTGTCGAAACG
Source organism: Haloarculaceae archaeon (assembly GCA_036625905.1). Lineage (GTDB taxonomy): Archaea > Halobacteriota > Halobacteria > Halobacteriales > Haloarculaceae > Salinirubellus. The sequence continues at coordinate 2,591 of JAZKST010000029.1, read as the reverse complement.
CCTGGAAAGCCCTCGCGGGCTCGACTCGGGGGGCTCGTTGCGCTCCTCGCTCCCTCCGGTCGCTGCGGTGCTTGTTCCGCTGGACTCGCGTTGCTCGTCCAGCGACGCTCGCCTCGCTCCGCTCGGCTTGCTGTCGCCCGCCGTCGCCGAGCCCACTCGCCCTTTCCGAGCCTGCCAGGAGGCCCACCCTTCCCCGGCCTCGGACACGCTCGCTGGCGCTCTCGGTCCTCGGCGGCCGAGTTGTTCGCCCGATCGGGCCGTCGAACTGGCCTCGCGGCCGTCTCGTCGGCCGCGAACGGGGGAGGGCAGGCACGCCATCGCTCGACGGCCGGTGGCCCTGGTGGACTCCCGAAGGGCGAGGTCGCTCGGCGAACCCCGGACCCGCAAGCACCGCAGGCCGACCGGAGGGAGGCCGAGGAGCGCAGCGTGGTCCGCGGGAGTCGAGCGGCCGAGGGCTTCGGTAGACGCTGACGTCGTTGTCATCAGCCACTCCGCGTGTCCCGAACACGTCACCTACTCCCATCTGTAGCTCACCTGGCTCATGACGTGCCGGCTCGTCAGCTCGGCCGAGGCCTCGCTGTAGTCGAACAGCTCCTGCATGTTCCGGATCGTCCGCTCTTTCACGGCCGCCGTCTCCGTCCCCGACGGCGGGTCGTCCCACTGTGCGGGGTCGAAATCCTCGTGCGTTCTCCGAACGTCGTCCCAGTCGTGGCTCCCGAGGACGGCCTCGATGACGGGGATCTCCTTGGGGTTGACGTCGCCGACGCGGAACTCCTCGTCGCGGTTGCGCCAGGCGTGGCGGTTCAGCGCGGTGACGACCTTCGTCCGGCGGAACTCCTCGACGGCCGGTTCCGGGTCCGTACCCTGGTAGTCGGCCTCGTCGAACCGACCGAGGTGCTCGATCTCGAACACCTTCAGCTTCAGCGGGTCGGGGTCGACGTACTCCCCGCGGTCGTTCTCGATCCGCTCGCCCTCTACCCACGCGTAGACGTGCTCGATGTACTCCTCGACGGTGGCCTCGTCGACGCGCTTCTCGCGCATGATCGCCTCGAGGACGTCCTGCTCCTGCTCGCCGAACACGTGGTTCTTCACGGGGACGAGCCGGTTCCCGAACTCCGTCCGCTCGCTCGGCGAGAAGACGGGCGCGTCGCCGAGCCGCTCGGCCATCGCGTTCAGCACGTCCCGGGGCATGATGACGTTCTCGACCTCGAGGTCGGGGTGGTGGCGGTCCTGCGTCTCGTGGAGCAGGTCTGCGATGACGTCCCGGGTGTACGTGACCGGGATACCCGTCTCGCCGTCGTCGGCGTCCGGGGAGAAGTCGAACGCGTCCTTCTCGCGACGCTCGTCGCCGTCCTGCAGGTAGCCCCGGTCGAAGATGACCGCCTTGTCGACCAGGTCGAGCCCGGGCGGGACGTCCTCGCCGTCGAGCCGCGAGACCACCGCGTACAGCGCCGCCGCCTCGACCGCGTGGGGCGCGAGTTCCCGCTCGCGGACCTCCCGGCGGACGTTCCGCACGGAGACGGTCACGGGTCGGCGGATCTCCGCGGCCAGCTCCTCGTAGGAGTCGGCGGTCCACACCGCCGTCTCGTTGGTGAGCTCCCGGCGGACGAGCTCGGCCTCCAGCGAGAGATTGGTGAGGTAGGTGAACTCGTGCTTGTCGAGTCGTCGTTTCAGGGCCTTCAGCGGGTCGGCGCCCGACCGCTCGGCGTGCTGGTTCAGCTGGGCCTCCAGGTCGGGGTTCGAGATGATCACCAGCTGCGTGTCGATGTCCATCCCGATGCCCTTGTCGAGTTTGACCGTCTCCTCGTCGGGGACGTTCAGGAGCTTCTGGAGCAGGTCGGCGTGCTGGGCGGCGTCCTCGACGATCGTCAACAGCCCGTTGCCCTGCGAGAGCACGCCGTCGTAGCTGAACGCCTGGGGGTTCTTCCGTCCGCGCGAGCCGAGTTCCCGCAACATTCCGTGCATCCAGGAGCCGACGAGCCGCTCCTTGGGCGTGCCGTCGTCCTCGGAGTGGAGGACGCCGATCCCCTGACCCACGTCGGCGACGTAGTTCTTCACCCGGAGGTGGTCCTCGTCCGTCACGGCGGAGAACAGCGCCTCCTCGCCGCCGCGGCGGTACTGCTCCTCGAGGTAGTCGTAGGCCTCCCGGGAGAAGGGATCGAGCCGGCCGTCGGCGTGGACCGGGATGTGGTCGTCGAGCCGGTCGTTCAGCTCCGCGAGCAGCTCCCTGCGAACCTCCTCGGGGAACACCGTGAGCGGGTGGACCTGGACGGGGCTCTCGTACCAGTCGTCCTCGTCGGAGACGGACGAGTCGCCGTAGGTCATCCCCGGGCTCGACCCCGCAGCCCCGGCGACGTTCCACTCGACGGTGTAGCGCCGCCCCTCGTCGGTCTTCGAGTACTCCCGGAGCCCGTTGATCAGACACCGCTTCAGCTCCGACTTCCCCGTGGCCGTGGGACCGTCGAGCCAGATGATCTTCTCCTCCTTCCCGCGGCGGGCGGCGATCGAGCGCAGGTCGTCGACGAACCGGTTCAGGACCTCGGTGTTGCCGAGGATGGCGTGCTCGCCGTCGTTGTGCGGGTCGTCGAAGA
>JAZKST010000077.1:0-11333 GCA_036625905.1 Haloarculaceae archaeon | reverse complement strand
TCGGGGTTCTGTTGGCTGCGATCGATGCTGGAAAGATTGATGAGCCAACTGCCGACGAGTGGCTATCGACATGGTTCGATGAAATGGGGTATTACGTGCCATACCAGTCGATTTCGGAATATCGGTGAGATACGCATACCGCCCCTCCATAGCGGGTGTAGTCTCAACTTCCACCATAGGCTCACAGAAGTTGAGACTGGGGCTATCAATGCATACGCTTACTTGAACCAACTCTCAGTAGAAAGGCAAAAACAATGGAAGTATATGACAAGTTATTTCTCGATGCTCCTAACACATTTGAGCAATAGTGCCTGTCCGTGTCGCAGATAAGAGCTTGGCGCAATTTCATCAATTGTGCGCGAGGGGAGTTCCTAAATGAGCGAACGTCTCGAAGTAGCCTGGAGTATCAGCGTCGCTACCCTCGTGGTCACGTCGATGATTATTGTCGGCAGCGTGAGTCTGGCGGCGCCTGTTACCGCACAGTCCGGCTCGCCGAACGCGCCCCAGGTCACGGATACTGGGGCCGACCAGCCGCGCACGACCCCTGAAGACACCCCCCTCACTATCACCGGCATCAGCGTCGCCGATGCCGATGACGGCGTCACCGACGCCAATAACGACGGCAACCCGGATGATGTCGTCATAGAGGCGCAATTCGACGTCAACGGCGGCACGGTGGACCTCGCCAACACTAACGCGAGCGCCACCAGCGGCACCGACGGCAGCGACGCCGTCACCATCCAAGGCTCTGTCGCCGAGATCAACGACGCCCTCGACGGCATGACCTTCACGCCCAAGGCGGATCAGAACAGCCAGGTCTCCGGCTACGATCCGGACATCCACATCACCTTCACCGACACCACCAACAGCGATTCCACCTCCTACACGGTCGACAACCTCGCGGTGTCCGCCGTCAACGACGCTCCGGCGGTGGACCAGAGCAACGCCACGGGCCTGACCGTAGATGAGGGCGGCTCGGCAAGTTTCGCCGCGCCGACACCATCTGGCCAGGGCTTCACGCAAGGCGAACTGGGTCTGAGCGAGATCGACAACAACGCGCAACAGACCATCATCAAGATCACCTCACTGCCCGGGCAGGGCAGCCTCACGTTCAACGGCAACCCGGTCACCACCGGTTCGACCTTGGCCGCCGAGGACCTGGACAACCTCGCCTACGTCCACGACGGCTCCCAGGTCACATCTACCGGGACCGACACGTTCAACCTGACCTACGACGATGGCGCCGGTGGTCTGCTGACCGATCAGCCGGTGACGGTCAACCTCGAACCGGTCAACCAACCGCCCAGCGTCGGCGGCACCGTCACGGTCATCGAGAACGAGACCGATGTGCGCTTGGATAACAATGGGAATCTGCCCACCCTCGGTGGATCGCGCGGCGCGATCAACATCACCGACCCCGAGGGCGACTCCATCACCGAATACACCATCGACAGCCTGCCCACGGAAGGCACGCTGTACTACGACGGCAACCCCGTCAGCGCGGGCGATGTGGTGACTGACATCACTCAGCTCACCTACAGCCACGATGGCAGCGAGCCGGCACCGGACAGCTTCGACGTCAGCGTGACCGACAACGGCGGCGGCGCCGGCAATCCGAAGACTGCCCCGGGCACGGTCGACCTTGACATCCACCCGAACAACGACGACCCGACGCTGACCACGAATGAGGAGCAAACCCTGAGCTCGGGCAGCAGCCTGACGCTCACCGACGACATGCTCGGCCTCACCGATCCGGACACGGCGGACGACACGCTGACGTACACCGTCACCGACGTGCCCGATCCGGCCGACGGCTACTTCGAGGTCGATGGCCAGACCTTGCAGGCCGGCGCCAGCTTCACGCAAGCCGATATCGACGCGGGCCTGGTTCAGTATGTCAACCAGAACCCCGCGCCCATGAACAGTACACGCGCGGACAGCTTCTCCTTCACCGTCCAGGACGGCGATTTCCGCATCCTTCCCAATGTGCGCGAGGGCGGCATCTACGACACCGATGCCCAGAACAGCCCGCTGACGGAAAACAACTTCACTGTCAACGTCACCGACAGCGTCACGCCCGACCCGGACCCGGTGCCGGCAGACGCGCCGACCAATACCCCGCCGTCCCCGGGAGGCAGCAATACGGCGGCTCTTCTGGAGAGTGAAACCGTCTCCCTGACGTCGTCCATGCTGAACGCCAGCGACAACGAACAATCCCCTGGTGAGATCGTCTATCGGCTCGACAGCCTGCCCGCCAGCGGCGATATCCGCCTGAACGGAGAGCGATTGAGAGTGGGCCAGAGCTTCACCCAGGCGGACGTCAACAATGGAAATGTCACCTTCGCCCATGGCGGCGGCGAGGACTTCGTCGATTCCTTTGACTACACCGTATCGGACGGACAAGCGACCTCGGACGCTCAGACCTTCGACCTCGACGTCACCCCGCAGAACGACCCGCCGTCGGCCGAGACGGACACCGCGTTTGTCAACGAGGATCAGAGTGTCACGCTGACGAGCGCGCAAATCGACTTGTCGGACCCCGACAACTCGGCCTCGGACAACGAGACCGGCTTTGCGGCCAATCAGAACTTGAACTTCACCATCGACAGCCTGCCCGGCAACGGTACGCTCACGCTCGACGGCGCGGCGGTGACGGCGGGTGATACGGTCACCCGGGCCCAGCTCAATAACGGGGAGCTCGAATACACCCACGACGGTACGGAAAACTTCACCGACAACTTTGCTATCACCCCCGTGGACGATGCCGGCGTGGGTTCGGGGGATGCTACGGCCACCAACGCCAGCAGCACGGGCGCACAGGTCAACGTGCCCATCGTCATCTTCCCCATCAACGACCCGCCGGAGCCTGATTTTGTTTCGAAAACCCAGCTGACAACGGACGAGGCCGGGCCGGTGCTGGAAGGCGATACCGCCACCATAGGCGGCGCCACCAATTACGACACCATCAACGGCGTGCCCGGAACCGGCGAGCCGACGCCCGTGTCCGGCGCCCATCTGTCCTTCGGCGACAACGACAGCTCCAGCACCCAGCGCCAGTACCGCATCACCACTGCCCCGGCACACGGCCAGCTTCTGCTGAACGGTAAGCCAGTCGGCGTTGGGTCTTCCTTCACCCAGGTCGATCTGGATAACGGCAATATCCAGTACGAGCACGACGGTACCGAAGGCGCCGACTACGGCAACGCCGACTCGTTCGACTATATCGTCAGTGACGGCGACTGGCAGGCCAACGACACGCAGACCTTCCCCCAGGGAACGTCGGCCACGTCATCCACCTACAACATCGACATCGCCCAGCGAAATGACGTGCCGGAACTGGATGCACCCGACTCGCTCGACGCTTTTGCCTCGGGTGCCGGCACCACGGCCATCCCGACCATTACCGTGGATGATCCTGACCTAGACGACGGAATTCAGTCGAACGAGACCGACTTCATGCGGGTCGAGCTCAGCGTGCTCGACAACGCCGATAACCCGGTCACCGACGCGGAGTTGGACTACACCGCTGCTGACCCCAGTAGCGATTCAGCCTTAGTCTCCGGCAAGAACACAGAGTCGCTCATCGTCCAGGGTACCAAGACGGAAATCGACAACGTGCTGAGCTCGTTGACCGTTGCCTTCAGCGCCGACGCCGATGCCGACGATTACACGATCCGCGTCACCGCCGACGACCGGCTCTACGATAGCAGCGGTAGCCTCACTTCCGGCGCCAACGGTGGACCCGGCCCCGACAACGCCGACGGTACGCCAATCAACGCGGCCAATAACCGTGTCACTCAGGACATCGCCCTGCGCGCCTCCAATGACAATGACGCGCCCAGCATCACCAACACGAACACCTACAGCGTCAACGAGGACAGCCAGGTCACCCTGGATGGCTTCACCCTCACCGACGCGGACAGCTTCGGGGAGGACGTCACGGCCACCGTGGAGCTCTATACTGATAGCGCGCGGACCACACTTGCCGATGCCAATACCCAAGGCAGCCTGCTCCTGGGCGATACCACCGGTCTGACTGCATCCTCCGGAGATGACAGCAACACGATTACCCTGACCGGTCCCATGTCCAACGTACAGGCCGCGCTCAACGACCTCCAGTTCGAAGGCGCCCCCGACTACAACGGCCCTGTCCAGGGTACCGGCGAACTCTATCTGCGAACCACGTTCGCCGACTTCGACCACGCCGACGGCCAGAGGACCGATGTGGTGGACAACGACATCGAGATCACCCCGGTCAACGACCAGCCCACCCTGAGCGTACCGGCCGACCAGACCCTCGACAGCGGCACCAGCATCGCCATCAGCGGCTTTGCTGTGGCGGACACGGCCGACACCGATCAGGGGGCGGATGACTTCATAACCGTCGAGATTGCGGCCACCCAGGGCGGCACCTCCGACGGCACGATCGACCTCACGTCCTCCGGTGGTGCCACCGTCACAAATGGCGGTACTGCCAACGTTACCGTCAACGGCACGGCAGCGGACGTCCAGGCGACCATGAACAGCATGGACTACGCCCCGAGCGATCCCAACGCAGACCAAACCATCCTCATGACGGTCACCGCCGACGACCGGGACCCTGCCACGGGCAACGGCAACGGCAAGGAAGGTGTCGGCGAGGACGGCAACAATACCGTCCAGGACACATTCGATATCGATGTGTCTGCCACCAACGACGGGCCGTCCGTGGACGATCCGTCCAGCCAGAGCGTCGCTGAGGACGAAAGCCTGACCTTCTCCAGCGACAACGGCAATGCATTCTCTGTCAGCGATCCCGACGACTTCGGCGCTGACATGGTGGCCAACGTTTCGGTCGACCACGGCATCGTGACAGCCGCGAGCGGCTCCGGCGCCACGCTGGTGGGCGATGGCACCGCATTGCTGACCATCACCGGCACCGAGAGCCAGATCAATGCCGCGCTGGACGGGCTGGTTTACACGCCCGATGCCGACTTCCATACCGACGAAGTTGCCCCGGACACCATCACGGTCACAGTCAATGACCAGGGCAACACCGGCAACGGAAGCGCCATAATCACCACTCAAGAGTCGGATACCAATGTCACGCAGGTCAACGACCGCCCGGACGCCTTCGGTGGTCCGGAGAACGTTACCGAAACCGGCGAAAATGAGACCGGGCCCCCCGAGACGCTATCGACGCTGCTCAGCGGCAACTATGACGACTCGACGGACAACCAGACAGATGAGGGTGGCGGCAACACCGCAACCCCGCTCAGCTTCGTGGCCATCACCGGGTCAACCGGCTATGACACCGCGCAGGGCACCTGGCAGGTCAGCGACGGGAGTGGCGGTTGGATCGACGCGCCGACGAGCGGGCTGGACGCCAGCAATGCCCTGGTGGTCGATGCAAGTCGCGAGATCCGCTTCGACCCGGCCGCCGACTTCCACGGCACCCCGGGCACGCTGGACATCCGACTGGCCGATGGTGACACCATCGACACCATCAACGAGAGCGCGGACGCCAGCGACCTGAAGGATCTGTCGAGCGAGGGCGGCACGGGTGAAATGGGCCGCTGGTCGGCGGACAGCGTCACCATTCAGACCAGCGTCACGAATGAAAACGATCCGCCGTCCGCAACGGGTGATGCAACGCTGCCAGCGGCTGACGAGGACGCCACGGATCCGACCGGTGACACGGTAGCCGATCTGTTTAGTGGTGTGTTCGACGACAGCACCGACGTCCAGACGGGCATCGGTGGTAACGATGCCAGCACCAGTCTGGGCGGCATCGCCATCGTCGGCAATGCCGCCGACGCCAGCACCGAGGGCACGTGGCAGTACTCCACTGACAACGGTGGGAGCTGGACCGATATCGCCACGCCGGGGGATACCAGCGCCATCATCCTGCCGAATGATGCCCGGCTGCGTTTCGTGCCGGTTGGCGATTACAATGGCGCGCCGGGCGATCTCGATATCAGGCTGGCAGATGCGGACCAGAGCTTCAACTCCAGTGTGGATATCTCCGAGGTTGTAGGTGATGACCCGAACCGCGACACCGACATCTGGTCGGATGTTTCCAGTCTGGATACGTCGGTCACCCCGGTCAACGACGCGCCGTCGGCCAGCCCGTCGCAGAACTTCACAGTCAATGAAGATGATGGTTCGCAGACCGCGACCAGCTTCATGGACTCGCTGGACCCGGGTGGCGGCAGTGACGAAAGCGGCCAGACGATCTCGTTCAACGTTGCCGATGTCAGCGATGGAACCAACTTCACCGCTGCCGAACTGTTCGATACCCAGCCCGGTTTCACGGATTCGGACGGCAGCGACAACACGTTGGCCTTTACGCCGAGCCAGATCCTGGCCGACGGTGAGAGCGAAACGGTGACCGTCACCGTGGACGTGACGGATGACGGCGGCACCGCCAACGGTGGCGATGACACCGGCACCGACCAGACCTTCACCATCACGATCAACGGCGAGAACGACCGGCCGACGCTCGACGCGGCGCTGCCGGACCAGACGAATGTCGATGGAGAGACCATCTCGGTGGATGTGTCGGGCAACTTCTCCGATGTCGATGCCAGCGACACGCTGACGTACAGCGCCGGCACCACGCTGCCGACCGGCCTGACGATCGACACGAACACCGGCGTGATCAGCGGCACGATCGACGACTCAGCCTCCCAGAACGGCCCCTACAGCGTCACGATCACGGCCGATGACAACAGCGGCACGGCCAACGCCACGCAGACCGACACGTTCGAGTGGACGGTGACCAACCCGGCGCCAACGGCGACCGACAACACCGGCGCGGTGACCGAGGACGGCCCGACCACCACCACCGGCAACGTTATTGATGACGACGACGGCAACGGCGTCGACAGCGATCCCGACGACCCGGCCAGCCAACTGGTGGTTTCCGCAGTGGACGGCAACTCCGGCGACGTGGGCTCGGCGGTGACGGGCAACCACGGCACGCTGCAGATCGACTCGGGTGGCGGCTACACCTACAACCTGAACAACACCTCCACGGCCGTTCAGCAACTGGCCTCTGGCGAGACGCTGACGGACAGCTTCGATTACACCCTGAGCGACCAGGAAGGCGGCACCGATACGGCGACGTTGACAGTGACGGTCAACGGCGCCAATGACGTCCCGGTGGCCGCTGACGACACCGACAGCACCAACGAGAACACGACCATCAGCCAAGATGCGGCCAATGGCGTGCTGCCCAACGACGCCGATCCGGATACGAGCGACACACTCACGGTCGCCGAGGTCGGTGGTGACGCCGGCAACGTCGGTGATGCCACCACTGGTGACAATGGTGGTGTGTTCACGATCGATGCCGACGGATCCTATAGCTTCGATCCGGGCACGGACTTCGATGACCTGGCTGTCGGCGAGAGCCGGGATACAGCCATTACCTATCAAGTCAGTGATGGCAACGGCGGCACAGACATCGCCACGCTGACCGTCACGGTCACCGGCGAGAATGACGCCCCGGTGGCCGATCAGATCAGCAACGTCACTACCGATGACGGTGATGCGATCAGTGTCGCCGCCGGCGACGCCTTCACCGACCCCGACGGCAACAATCTGAGCTATACCGCCGCGGGTCTGCCCGATGGCGTAACCATCGATCCGGATACCGGAGCGATCACCGGTGATCTACCGGCCAACGCCTCGCAGGAAGGACCTTATGAGGTGAGCGTCACCGCCGATGACGGCAACGGCGGCGCCACCGATCAGACCTTCACAATCACGTCGAACAACGTCGCGCCGATCGCGGCCGACGACACCGACACCACGAGCGAGAACGCCCCGACCTCGGGTAATGTCATCACCGGCCCGGGCACGGACAGCGATGGCGGCAATGACACCGACGATCTGAGTGTTGCTCAGGTCGAGGGTGACGCCGGCAATGTCGGCAATGCCACCGCCGGGGACAACGGTGGTCAGTTCACGATCAACGCGGACGGTAGCTACGACTTCGATCCGGGCACGGACTTCGACGACCTCGCTGTGGGCGAGAGCCGAGATACGGCCATTACCTACCAGGTCAGCGACGGGCAGGGCGGTACGGACACCGCAACCCAGACCGTGACAGTCAATGGCGAGAACGACGCCCCGGTCGCCAATGACGACACGGTCTCGGCTACCGAGGACACGCCGGCGACCTACGGCCCGGCGGATCTGGTGGATCCGAACGACACCGACGTCGACGGTGACAGTCTCGAGATTACGGCCGTGAACAACGCCACCAACGGCACTATAGTGCTCAATGGCGACGGCACGGTGACCTTCACACCGGCTCCCGAGTTCAACGGTACGGCGAGCTTTGACTACACCATCAGCGACGGCAACGGCGGCAGCGATACGGCGACCGTGACGGTCAACGTCGCGGCGGTCAACGACGTACCGGTCGCCGTTGATGACACCGATACGACCGATGAAGACACGGCCATCAGCCGCGATGCCGCCAACGGTGTGATCCCCAACGACACGGATGCCGATGGTGATGCGCTCACGGTGGCGCAGGTAGCTGGCGCTGCCGGCAATGTCGGCAACGCTACCACCGGCGACAATGGTGGTGCGTTCAACATCAACGCCGACGGCAGCTACGACTTCGATCCGGGCACGGACTTCGACGACCTCGCTGTAGGCGAGAGTGCCACGACGTCGGTGACCTATCAGGTGGCCGATGGCAACGGCGGCACGGACACCGCCACGCTGACAGTAACGGTCAACGGTGCCAATGACATCCCGGTGGCCGCTGACGACACCGACAGCACCACCGAAAACGCTTCGACCAGCGCCGATGTCCTGGCCAACGACACCGATCCGGACACCAACGACACGCTCACGATTGCTCAAGTCGACGGTGACGGCGCCAACGTCGGCAATGCCACTGCCGGGGACAACGGTGGCGAGTTCATGATCAATGGCGACGGCTCGTACAGCTTCGACCCGAAGGGTGATTTCGACGACCTGGCGGATGGCGAGAGTCGTGACACTACGGTTAGCTATACCGCCAGCGACAGTAATGGCGGCACCGACACGGCGACGCTGACGGTCACAGTCACCGGCGTGAACGACGCGCCGACGACGACCGGCCTGGGCAACCAGACCAGCGACGACGGCGAGGCGATATCGGTAGATACGTCGACTGCGTTCTCCGACGCCGAAGGCGACGATCTGAGCTATACCGCCGCTGGTCTGCCCGATGGCGTAACCATTAACCCGAACACGGGCGAGATCAGCGGTACGCTCGACTTCGACGCCTCGACGGGCGGTCCCTACGCGGTGACGGTCAGCGTCGACGACGGCAACGGCGGCAGCGAGACCGCGGGCTTCACCTGGACGGTGAACAACCCTGCTCCGGTGGCGGCGAACGATACCGACAGCACCGACGAAGATACGTCGATCAATCGCAACGCGGCGAACGGCGTGCTCAACCCGAACGACAGCGACACGGAGCCGGACGGCGATGCGCTCACCGTCGACCAGGTTGAGGGTGCTGGCGGCAACCTCGGTTCTGCGGTTGCGGGCAACAACGGCGGCCAGTTCACGGTCAACGGCGACGGCTCGTACAGCTTCGACCCGAACGGTGAATTCGAGGATCTGGCGGTCGGCGAGAGCCGCACGACCACGGTCAGCTACCGGGTGACCGATAGCGAGGGCGGTACCGACACGGCGACGCTGACAGTGACGGTCACCGGCGTGAACGACGCGCCGACGACGACCGGCCTGGGCAACCAGACCAGCGACGACGGCGAGGCGATATCGGTAGATACGTCGACTGCGTTCTCCGACGCCGAAGGCGACGATCTGAGCTATACCGCCGCTGGTCTGCCCGATGGCGTAACCATTAACCCGAACACGGGCGAGATCAGCGGTACGCTCGACTTCGACGCCTCGACGGGCGGTCCCTACGCGGTGACGGTCAGCGTCGACGACGGCAACGGCGGCAGCGAGACCGCGGGCTTCACCTGGACGGTGAACAACCCTGCTCCGGTGGCGGCGAACGATACCGACAGCACCGACGAAGATACGTCGATCAATCGCAACGCGGCGAACGGCGTGCTCAACCCGAACGACAGCGACACGGAGCCGGACGGCGATGCGCTCAAGGTGGCCCAGGTCGGCGGTGACGCGGGCAATGTCGGTAATGCAGTCGCAGGCAGTGATGGTGGCGAGTTCACCATCAACGCCGACGGCAGCTACGACTTTGATCCGGGCACGGACTTCGATGACTTGGCTGTCGGCGAGAGCCGGGATACGACCATCGAGTATCAGGTCAGTGACGGCCAGGGCGGCACTGATACCGCAACGTTGACCGTTGCGGTGAACGGCGAGAACAATGTACCGGTGGCTGGCGACGACACCGACAGCACAACCGAGAATGCCCCGACCAGCGGCGATGTTCTCGCCAATGACACGGATCCGGACACGAACGATACGCTCACGATCGCTGAGGTGAACGGTGCTAGCAGTAATGTCGGCAGCGCGGTCACGGGCAGTGGCGGCGGTGCGTTCATGATCAATGCCGACGGCAGTTACGACTTCGATCCGGGCACGGACTTCGACGACCTGGCGGTCGGCGAGAGTGCGACGACATCGGTGACCTATCAGGTGGCCGATGGCAACGGCGGCACGGACACCGCCACGCTGACGGTCACGGTCAACGGCGCCAATGACGCTCCGGTGGCCGATGACGACAACTTCACCACCGCCGAGGACAGCACCTCCGGGCCGATCGATCTCCTGGCTGGCGACACCGATCCCGAAAACGACACACTCTCCGTCGAGTCGATCGCCGGCACCCCGTTGACCCCGGGCAGCGCCCAGACCATCGCCGTGCCCAACGGCACGGTGAACGTCTCGGACACCGGCGAGGTGACCTTCACCCCGGATGCCGATTACAACGGGCCGGTCAGCTTCGACTACGTCGTCTCCGACGGCAACGGCGGCACCGATACCGGCACCGTTAACGGCATTGTCACGGCGGACGACACGCCGGCGCCCGCCGACGACAGCTTCACGATTGACGAGGACGCCACGCTCAGTGACGACGTGTCCGGCAACGACCCCGGCCTGGGTGACGTGCCGGTGACCTACAGCGTCGCGGCCGGTGACGAGCCGGCCCACGGCACCGTGAACATGAGTGGCGACGGCACCTTCGACTACACGCCGAACGCCGGCTACAACGGCAGTGACAGCTTCACCTACACGGTGACCGATGATGACGGCGACAGCGCCACGGCGACGGTGAATATCACGGTCAATCCGGCAGACGATGGCAGTGACGGTGATGATGGAGACGATGGCAGTGACGGTGATGATGG
>JAZKST010000076.1:0-11557 GCA_036625905.1 Haloarculaceae archaeon | reverse complement strand
CGACGACCTCCTGCATCCCCCGCCCGAGGAACGCGTTGAACGACCGGAAGTGGTGTTCGGCGAGCCGTTCGCGGGAGAAGTACCCCCGCGAGATGGCTCGTCGGTCTGCCGTGTCCATCAGTCGATCACCAGTCGGTACACCACCGCCCGGTCGGTGGTTCGGGAGTCACGGACGATCTTCACGACGTCACCCACCTCGGCCCCATCGGGGGCCGCCGGGTCCAGCCGCTTGAGCTTCGGCAGGTCCGTGCGCTCGATACCGTACTCGGCGAGCACCGCCTCGACCTCCGAATCGTCGAGGAGCGTGTGCTCGGGGACGAGTTCGTGTTGGCTTACGTCTACCATGTTTGTGTTGAAGAAACGGTCACGAGATACTACAGTCGGATTGCCCGGGGAGCCGGATAAGGGTTACTAAATCAGACGGCCGATGCTACCGCTACCCGGCCCGTCCGGGCCACGACCGCTCGCACACCGTCACTGTGGACGCAATACATAAAAAACGTGACGGCGCTTCAGTTTCCTTCGCGCTACGACCGGCGCCCGAGTGCTACTCGGAGGGGCTCCAGAGCCGCGACCCGGGGTGGAAGTCCTCCCACGCACGGCGGAACAGCGGCGACCGCTCGTTCGCTCGCGACAGCCGCGTCCCCTCGTGGGGCCCGTCCACGGCCCGCCCGGTCGTCCGTTCCCAGTACGACCCGCCCGCACGGAGGTGGCGGTCGTCGGCCACCGAGAAGCGGAGGTTCCCCCCGTCGACGACGCGCTCGTAGGCCACCAGCGACCCGCCGGCCGTCGCCGCGACGACTACCGGTAGGTCCCCGACACGGTCGTTCACGACGCCGGCCGCCCGGACCGCTTCGAACGGGTATGCCACCGCCTCTCCGCCGTGGACGACCCCGACGACGAGCGTGTAGCTCGCGGCGGAGTCGTAGCCGACCACCTGTGACTCCCCCTCGTAGCTGTACTTCGACCTGTCGTAGTCGATCCAGGGGTCCCGACCGTCGACCGTCACCGAGCCCGGCGGTGGGAGAAGCACCCGGGTTTCGGGGTGTGACTCGCGCCACTCGCCCCACGTCGACAGCGACGCCGGTACGAGTTCCAGCGTCTCGCCCGTGGCCGGCCCCTGGATAGCCGTCGCCAGCAGCTGTGACCACAGCGACCCCGTCGCGTCGTCGTACAGCACGAGGTCGTTCCGCCAGAGCTTCCCCGACACGCCGAACGTCGTCTCCTCGTTCCGTACTTCGCGGACGGCGACCACTGCGCTGCCACAGAGCGGGCAGTAGGTGACCAGCAGCGGCCCGCCGAAGGAGTCGTTCACGACCTCGTGGTGGTCGAGGATCCGCATCGGGTACGCGCGGGCCTCGCCGTCGCGCTCCGCGGGGCTCTCGCCCCGCTCCGTCGAGGCCACGGCCTCGCCTTCGACCCCGACCACGGGAGCCCTGTCATCGAGCGAGAGAGGTTCGTCGGGACGGTGCTCCTCGTCGACCGCCAACCAGTCCCCCCAGTCGTCCCCGAACGCCGGCTCCGTGACCGCCGGGATGCCGTCCTTCGGGAGCCGCGTCTCGATCTCCGAGCCGTTCACGGGGAGGTCGACGGCCCCGAACCCGGTAGTCACCGACCGCGGCGTGGGCGTAGGTGTCACGGTCGGGGAACCGGGGGGCGAGCCGCTGCCCGCACTACCGAGACAGCCGGCTAGCCCGCCGAGTCCAGCCAGCCCGAGGCTCGCGAGGAGGTCCCTGCGTCGCACGTGGGTCCCTACGGGCACGGTTCGGATAACGGGCACCCGTCCGTGCGCCGCGGGAACACGCCCGCCAGCGTGGCCTATGTGGAAAGTCTTAAGTCTCGAACCGGGTTACGAACTGATGCGTGCCCGGGTGGTGTAGTGGCCCATCATACGACCCTGTCACGGTCGTGACGCGGGTTCAAATCCCGCCTCGGGCGCTTCTGTGACGAACGGACGTGAGGAGCGAAGCGCGTGCTCGCCACGGCAGTTATTTGTGCGCCGGCCGTGACTGACGGGCACATGAACGCGACGAGGCGACCGACCGCGGCCCGGACCACCCAGAAGAGGCTCCGATGAGACTGGAGACACACGACGTCGTGGTCGTGGGGTGTGGCATCGCCGGACTGGCCGCGGGCGTGAGGGCGACCGAACTCGGCCTCTCCACCGCGATCCTCGAGAAGTCCCCGGAGGAGCACCGCGGCGGGCACACGCGGTTCACCGAGTCGTTCCGCATTCCCACCGAAGACATCGACGTGGACGCCGAGTTCGACGTCGAGGACTACTCGACCGCGGATTTCTACTCGGACATCATGAAGGTGACCCAGTTCCGGGCCGACGAGGGGCTCGCTGAGCGGGTCGCCGAGGGGTCGGTCGAGACGTTCGAGTGGCTGACCGACCTCGGTCTCGAGTGGGAGTACCGGGCGCCACACCCCGGTTACACGGCCGGCCGGGTGTGGCTCGACGGCGAGGAGATGGTCGACGACCTCGTCGAGATCTTCGAGGGGTGCGAGGCGCGTAGCGCCTCGGAAGGAGCGAGCGGCGAGGTGTACTACGACACCGAGGCCCGTGATCTCCACCGCGACGACGAGGGGGACGTGACGGCGGTCGACGCCCGCGTCGAGGGCCGCAGAACGAGGTTCGAGGGCGAGGCGGTGATCCTCGCGGCGGGGGACTACGGGTCGAGCAAGGAGCGTCGGACCCGCTACTACGGGCCCGGCTACGGCAACATGAAGGTCCGCGGGAGCCGGTACAATACGGGCGAAGCTGTCGACGCCGCGATGGACGTCGGCGCCAAATCGGACGGCGAGTGGGGCGACGCCCACATGGCCATCATCGACGCCCAGTCCCCGGACGTCGAGGGAGGGATCACCCGCATCGACGGCTATCAGTACGGGCTGATCCTCAACCACGACGGCGAGCGGTTCGTCGACGAGGGCGAGGACGCCCGGGCCCACACCTACGCGAAGTTCGGCCGGCGCATCTTCGAGCAACCGTACCACGAGGCGTTCATCGTCGTCGACTCGAAGACCGTCGACGACGTGGCGCACATGGGTCCGGGGCGGCCCATCACCGCGGACAGCATCGAGTCGCTCGTGCGCCGCCTCGACATCGAGCGGCCCGAGCGGGCCGTCGAGACCGTCGAGGCGTTCAACGCGGCGTGTGACGGTGACCCGGGCGAGCACGACCCGAACACGCTGGACGGCAACTCGGCGGAGGGCATCGAACCGCCGAAGTCGAACTGGGCGCTCGCGCTCGACGAGCCGCCGTTCACGGGCTATCCCGTCACGGGCGGCATGACGTTCGCGTTCGGCGGCGTCGCCATCACGCCCGACGCGGAGGTACTCGACACGACCGACCGCGTCATCCCGGGGCTGTTCGCGGCCGGGAACTCCACCGGCGGGCTCTTCTACGAGAACTACCCCGGCGGGACGGGGCTGACGAACGCCGCCGTGTTCGGACGGGTGGCCGCCGAGAGCGCCGCCGAGTACGTGGACGCCGGTCGGATCGATCGTCGCCACACCGACTGACACGGATCACCGTCGTTACTCGTACGCTCCCCGTCCGTATCAGAACGTGAACGGATCGCTACAGTCGACGACGACGCCGTGCTGCGGACAGACGTACTTGCAGTGGCGCTCGAACATCGGGGTATCGCACATCGGACACGACCGGCCACCCCGGCGCCTCCCCTCGGTCGTCCCCCCACCGGTCCCGTCTCCCATACGCCGACGGAGGGCCAGACCCGCTTGATACTGTCGGTCGTAGGCCCCTGTGCGACGTCGCCGTATCCGACGGTACGAACGCCTCCGGCGCGGCCGGAGTGGCAAGGATTCTAGAGGGAGTTCGGGGCGATTCCGGAGAAACGGTTTACGTGTGATCCCCATGGGAGGGGTATGAACGGGACGCTCGGGCGACTCCGGGGACTGGGACCGACGCTGGCGCTCGCGGCGCTGGCCGGCGCGGCCGGCGTCGTCGGGTCGTACGCGGCGGCGGGGTTCACCCCCTCGTTCGTCGTCGCACCGATCGACGGCTACCTCGCGGCGGTCGCACCGGGGGCCGTCGTGACGTTCGCCATCACGGTGCTCGGCGACCTGGGACAGCGGGTCGCGCTCCTGACGGCCGTCGCGCTGGCGGTCGTCACGTTCGGGGGGCTCTCGCTGCTCGGCCTGATCGCCGGTCGAGAGTTCGCGGTGCGGGCCGACCGACCGCACGCGGGGCCCCTCGTCGGGCCGTTCGCCGGCGCACTGGGGGTGGCCGCGCTCGCGTTCCTCCTGGTGCCGTCGGTCGCCCCGGCGCTCTCTGCCGGGGGGGCCGCCGCCGCCGTCCTCGTGGTCGGCGAGGCTGGCCGGCGCCCGTCCACGGGAGCCAGCCCCGAAGGCCGGCGGACGGTGCTGACCGGCCTCGCGGGCGCGCTCGGCGTCGGCCTCGTCGGCTACCTGCTCGGCGGCAGCGGGGCTCGCGGATCGAACGGCACGAACGTCGGCTCTACGGGTTCTGCCGGGGAGTCGGGGGCAGAAGCCGCCGGGGGTAGCTCCGCGGGGGCGGACGGGTCGATGGACCCCGACGTTCAGGAGCTGCTCGATGGAGCCGCGGAACGGACGCTCCCGGTCGAGGGCATCGAGCCGCTCGTCAGCGAGCGGTTCTACAACGTCGACATCAACTCCGTGAACCCGCGAGTCCGGGCGGATAGCTGGTCGCTCCGCGTGACCGGCGCCGTCGAGCGGGAGTTCGACCTCGACTACCAGGCGCTCACCGTTCGCGAATCGCGCGAGGAGTTCGTCACGCTCCGGTGTGTCGGCGACACGCTGAACGGGCAGAAGATGGACAACGCCCTCTGGACCGTGACCGACATCGAGCCGCTGCTCGAGGAGGCGGGCGTGACCGCCGACTCCGAGCAGTGCTGTGTCCAGCTCCACGGGGCCGACGACTACTACGTGGCGTTCCCGCTGTCGGCGCTCCGCGAGGGGATGCTCGCCTACCGGATGAACGGCGCGCCGCTCCCCCCCGAGCACGGCGCGCCGGTCCGGGCGCTCGTCCCGGGCCACTGGGGGGAGGTGAACGCGAAGTGGATCACCGAGATCGAGGTGCTCGACGAGGAGGTGAAGGGGTACTGGGAGCAGAAGGGGTGGCACGGGACCGGCCCGGTCACCCCCGTCGCCAAGCTCCACGCGACCAACCGGCTCGACGACGGCCGGATGGAGCTCGGCGGCCACGCCTACGCGGGGACCCGCGGCGTCTCGACGGTCGAGGTATCGACCGACGGCGGGCGCTCGTGGAGCGAGGCGACCCTCTCCGAACCGCTCCCGGGCGACCCGAGGGACGCCTGGCGCCAGTGGATCCATCGCTACGACTCGCCCGGGGCGGGACACGAGGTCGTCGTCCGCATGTTCGACGCCGAGGGGAACGTCCAGCCGCGCGAGCAGTCCAACCCCTACCCGAGAGGAGCGTCGGGGTGGGTCCGCGAGACGATACGACCGTGAGCGGGGACGAGGAGTGCCTGCAGCGGACGACCGCGAGGACAGGAGCTAAACCCGAGAGGGGAGTGGGGGTAGACGAACGCGGATGGAGAAGGCGCTCTGGTACCTCCTGGCCGGCACACGCGGCGGCCCGAACCGGGTCAGACTCATCCGTGCCATCGAGGACCGGCCGCGGAACGCCAACCAGCTGGCCGAGCACGTCGCGCTGGACTACAACACCGTCCGCCACCACCTGGACATGCTCCTCGAGCACGACGTGGTCGAGCGCAGCGGCGAGGAGTACGGCGCGCTCTACTTCCTCACGGACCGGTTCGAGCGCCACCGCGAGACGTTCGAGCAGGTCACCGACCGGATGGACGTCGAGGCCGCAGCGGCCGCGGCGGATCCGACCGATGACGCGAACACCGAGCCCGACACGGAGGACTGAACCATGGCGATGAGCACCACCATACTGGCGGCGAGCGCGATGGCGGCGGTGAACGTCCTGCTGCTGGGGACGCTCACCGTCGTCTGGGCACGGAACTACCGGACGTTCGGAACGAGCATGATCGCGGGACTCGTGGCCTTCGCGGCCGTGATGCTCCTCGAGAACGCCGCCGCCATCTACTTCTTCTTCAGCATGAAGATGCTCTACTCCGGGGATCCACAGGTCCAGCAGGTGGTCGCGGTGCTGCGGGCGCTCCAGATGGTCGCGCTCGCCTTCCTCACCTACGTCACGATGAAGTAACGCCCGGGTTCCGAAGTCCGACGATCCCTCTCATCGGCGGTTCTACCTCCACCTCGAGCGTCTGCCTCCCGGTACCCGGCCGACGCCGGCGGACCGCGCGGATTCTAGACGGAGTCGTGAGGGAGTTCTGTCGGACCCCAACGGAGTCCGGAACGATTTCGCAAAACTGGCTTTACGGGCGCTTTCGAGCCCGTTCCCGGGGCGAACGCCCCTGATACCATGATCGACGACAGCGAACACACGAGACGGAACGTGCTCCGGACGGGGGCGGCACTCGGCGTCGCCGGCCTCGGAACGGTCGGGAGGGTTGCGGCGAACCCCGGAAAGGGCGACGAGAAGGGCAACGGAAGGACGTTCGGCCGCGTCTACGCGAACGACGTGCTCTGGCGGACGAACGTGGTGAAGACCCTCGACGAACGCCCGGATCCGGGGGACAGGATCTACTTCCTCCACGACGGGACGTGGCCGATCGTGGCGAACGGCGACGTGAGCGCCGATCAGGGCTCGCCGTTCGTCTCCGAGTCCGCGCCCGGCGACCGGGACTGGAACGGCGGGAAGTGGGTCCACTACAACGCGGAGGTGACCGACGTCGACGCGTTCAACGAGGACGCACCCCTCGCGAGCGCTGAAGACGTCCTCGACGCCGACTACATCGAGGTGAACCTCGGCCGGCCGGGGTTCGGCCCGCCGAACTTCTTCGTCTGCCCGCTGAACGGCCGCGCCTGAGACGGCCATCTACCAGCCTGGCGTCCCGACCACCCCTCGGCGTTCCCGATTCGTCCCCCGCCACGGTCGCCACCTTTTATCGGGTGACACCCGTCGATGGGACATGGATCCGGATCTGACCCGGCCACAGCGGCTCACGGTGCTCGCCGTCGTCGGCGTGGCTTCGGTGTTCCCAGCCATCGGCGGCGCCACCTACCTCAGCCGGAACAGGGGCCCGCTCGTTGCCCTCGCCTTCCTCGCCGCCGTCGGACTCGTACTCGTCGGCGTCACCGCCTTCGCGTTCACCGCGGGGGACCGATAGCGACCGTCGTCGTCTGCCAGGGGTTCGCGACCCGTCAACCCACCACGGACGTCGACGTCACGGCCGACAGCGTCGGGAGGCCGGGACCGATCGGGTCGGTTCCGATCCGGTTCAGCTCAGCACTCGGACCAGCCGCAGGCCTGGCAGGTCTTGCAGCCCTCCGAGAAGTACAGCGACATCGAGCCGCAGTCGGGACACTCCGGGCTCTCCCCGGCGTCGATGAGCGACTGCGTGGCATCGCCGCCGGCGTCGACCGGTGCGTCCGCGGCCGGGGCCTCCGCGGAGACGCCACCGCCGTCGGTCTCGGGTGCGGTCTCGGGCTCGGCCCGTCCGGCGGACGCGTCGGCTCCGTCGTCACCCTCGGCGACCTCGGTGAGGTTCTGCTGGCGCGGGTACGGCTGGTCGATCTCATCGTCGAGGTACCGACGGAGCGCGACCCCGAACGCGTCGGGGATGGAGTTGATCTGCTCGCCCTTGTCCCAGGCGACCTTCGGGCTCCGGATGCCCCGGAGCTTGTCGGCGATCTCGCTGGGGTCGACCCCCGACCGGAGCGCGACGGAGATGGACTTGGCGAGTGCCTCCGTGAACGAGGCGGTGAACCCGCCGGACATGCCGGTGTTGGCGAACAGTTCGAAGGGTCGACCCTTCTCGGCGTCCTCGTTGATGGTGATGTACACCTTCCCGTAGCCGGTCTCGATGCGCTGGGTCACCCCGCGCAGCACGTCCGGTCGGGGCTGCTTCTCGGCGTACTCGCTCCCCGCGGCCTCGGCGGCTTCGCCCTCCTCGGCGAGCAGGTCGATGGCGTCGCCGAGCCGCTCCTCGACCGCCTCGTGGTCGAGGAACCGCTCGATGTCGCCGAACGCGTCGTCGATGTGTTCGAGGATGGCCGCCGCGGCCTCCTCCTCGTCCATCCCGGCGTACTCGGCGTTGTCCGCGCGGGTGGTGAGCACCTGCTTCGAGCGCGTCCCGTCCCGGTAGACGGTGACGCCCTTCCCGCCGTGGTCGTAGATGTACCGGTACACCTCGTCCATGTCCGCCTTGCTGGCGGAGTTGGGGAAGTTGCAGGTCTTCGAGATGGCCGAGTCCACCCCGTCCTGGAGCGCACACTGGACCGCGGCGTGCTCCTTGCCCGAGAGGTCCGAGGTGACGACGAACAGTTCGCCGATGGGATCCGGAACCGTGTCCAGCCCCTCGACCCCGTCGAACTCGTTGTTCGCCATCTGCTCCTGGGCCTCCCGCTTCACGGCGTCGACGTCGATGTCGTTCGCCGTCAGGGTCCGCAGGAAGTAGTCGTCGAACTCGACGAGCATCTCCTCGCCCTGCACGTCGTCGGAGACGTTCTTGTAGTAGGCGACGTTGTAGATGGGCTCGCAGCCACCGGTGGTGTTGCCGACCATCGACGTCGTCCCGGTGGGCGCGATGGTCGTCGTGTTGTGGTTCCGGATGGGGAAGCCGTCGCCCCAGTCGTCGGCGTCGAGCCCGGTCTGGTGCTCGAACCACTCGCGGTACTCGACCGGGTCGGCGTACTTCGACTTCTCCCACTCCTCGAACGAACCGCGCTCCGCGGCGAGTTCGTGGGAGGCCCACTTCGAGCCGTGGTTGATGTGCTGCATGAGCTGGCGGGCCATCTCGTTGCCCGCCTCGCTCCCGTAGCGCACGCCCAGTTGAACGTAGAGCTGGGCCAGACCCATGATCCCGAGGCCGACCTTCCGCATCTCGCGGACCTTCTCCTCGATCTCCGGCACCGGGAAGTCCGACATCGTGACCACGTTCTCGAGGAAGCGGGTCCCCCACTCGATGCGGTGGTCGAACGCCTCCCAGTCCATCGCCTCCTCCAGGAACGCCTCGACGGCGGCTTCCTCGGAGTCGTACTCGTCGGCGTGGGCCTCGCGCCAGACCCGCCAGTCCGGCGCGTCCAAATCGGCGAGGGTGGAGAGATTGATGTGCCCGAGGTTGCAGGCCTCGTACTCCTCCAAGGGTTGTTCTCCGCAGGGATTTGTTGCTAATATAGTATGTTCAGGATGCTTATCTGTATCGAATGAGTGCTCCTTGTTCACCCGTTCGAGGTAGATCACCCCGGGTTCGCCGTTCTCGTAGGCGCCGTCGACGATGCGGTCCCAGAGGACCTGTGCGGGGATGGAGAGCTCCTCGCCGGGTTCGACGTACTCGCCGAGCCCGTAGCGATCGTACATCTCTTTCGTCTCCAGGGAGGCGACGTGGGGTTCGCCGGTCCGGGGGTTGGTGAAGGTGAACTCCTCGTCCTCGTCGAGCGCCTTCATGAAGCCGTCGGTGACGCCGACGCTGATGTTGAAGTTCGAGAGGTGTCCCTCGACGGCGTTCCGGAGGTGCTTGGGGACGCGGCCGTCCTCGTCGATGAGTTCGCGGGCCTCCTCCAGGGCCTCCCCGAACGTGGTGTACGTGTAGTCGTCGGGGTCGTTCAGCCGGAGGCAGTGGGCCAGCGAGACGTCCTTGTTCTTCGAGTGGATGAACTCGATGACGTCCGGATGCGAGACGCGCATGACGCCCATCTGTGCCCCCCGGCGCGTGCCGCCCTGGGCGATCGTCTCGCATAGTTGATCATACGTTTCCATGAACGTGATCGGGCCGCTGGCGATCCCTCCCGTCGAGCCGACGGGATCTCCATAGGGCCGCAATCGCCAGAAGGCGTAGCCGAGACCGCCCCCGCTCTGAAAGACCTCCGCGGCTTCCTTGGCAGTTTGATGAATATCTGTCAAGTCATCTTCCGGAGAGTTTACGAAGCAGGCCGAGAGCTGCTGGAGTTCGTCGCCCGCGTTCATCAGCGTCGGGCTGTTGGGGATGAACGAGAGCGACTCCATCAGCTCGCGGTACTCCGCGGCGACGGACTCGACGTGCTCGCCGATCCCGTCCGGGAGCTCCGGGACGACCGTATCGTACGCGAACTTGTTGACGTTCTCGGCGGTCAGCGCCGTCTCGGTGTCGTCGTTGACCGTCGTCCCCTCGCCGAACACCTCCGCGGCCAGTTCGTCCCGCCGTGGGTGGTCCGGCTTGACCTGCTCGGGCGTGACCGTCACCTCGACGCCGCGCTTCTCGGCTTCGAACACCGCCTCGGCCAGCGCGATGTTCTCCGCCACGCGCTCGAACAGTTCCTCCTGGGTCTCGGCGAGGTTGCCCTCCGCGTCCTTCTTCAGGTACCGCGCCGGCAGGATGTTGCTGTAGGCGTTGCTCGTCAGTCGGTCCTCCAGGGTCTCCCCGTCCGTTCGCTTGATGGGGAGCGCGACCTCGCCCGCGGTGAGCTCGTCCGCGGCCATCAGGCGCGCCTCCCCTTCGTGTCGAGATAGGTGCGTTTCATAGTGTAGTGTTCGATGTTCATGCGTGTTAAATTAACCCTTCGGATCCGGCTGTCGTCGTCGGGTTTCGCTCCTGTCACTGTCGGCACTTACCGTTTCTGGTTCCCGAACCGCGCGCGTGCCGGACGCGCACAGCCAAAATCAAGCGCTGGGAATCACATAAGGGTAGGCAGACCGGAGTGAAAGTGGTCTGTCCGACCGAGGATTCCAGGGACCGCGGCGGGCTTCGCAGTCGAATCGAAGGGGGGTTCGTCCGGTCCCGCTGGAGGCGATGGCGGGGCCGGTCGGCGGGGATGTAGCGGGGGAACCGTAACGCGAGGGAACGGGGGATCGAGGAGGGGCCGGGCTACTCCGTCTTCGTCGTCTCGATGTCCTTCTCGCCGAGGTGGATCTCGGTGCCGTCCTGTGCGACCTTCTCGGCCAGAACGGCGCACTTTATTCGCATCGGCGTCACCT
Organism: Haloarculaceae archaeon; assembly: GCA_036625905.1. Taxonomy (GTDB): domain Archaea; phylum Halobacteriota; class Halobacteria; order Halobacteriales; family Haloarculaceae; genus Salinirubellus. Next base: position 540 of record JAZKST010000076.1, on the reverse strand, counting down.
CGACGCCGAGCATGTCGAGGACGTCGTCGCGGTCGAGTTCCCGCACCTCCTCGAGAGTCATCCCCCGGAGTTCGCCAGTGAGCATGCTCGCGGAGGCCTGCGAGATGGCACAGCCGTCGCCGACGAACGAGACGTGCTCGACGGTCTCGCCCGCCTCGTCGAGCTTCACGTACATCTTGATCGTGTCCCCGCACATCGGATTCTCCCCCACGTGCTCGAAGGTGGCGTCCTCCAGCTCCCCGTAGTTCCGCGGGTTCTTGTAGTGGTCGAGGATCTGCTGGCGGTACATGTCCGAGCCGGAGCCAATTTCCATCGTTGCCCGTGTTTCGCGAGCGCGGGGCAAAAGGGTGTCGTGCGGTCGGTGGACGGCGACAGACGGACGAGGGACGCGACGGTCCGATGAGAACGCCCTTGTCGTGGTGGGGCGAAGCGACCGGCCGTGACCGAGGACGCGGGCGACGGGCCGACCGACGGAGCTCCACCGGCCGGCGACGGGGCCTACGCGCTCCTCTGGGGCGTGGTCGCGCTCGCCGCCGCGGC
>JAZKST010000075.1:0-11836 GCA_036625905.1 Haloarculaceae archaeon | reverse complement strand
TCGTGGCCGACATCGCGAAGGCACACGGCTGGACGGTTTCGGTGACAGACGGAACCGATGGCGGGGCACGGTTCGAGTTCAAGGACTCGAAATAATACCCGTTATCAGTGAGCAAACTGTGCCCGCGGCCTATGCATTGAAACGAGCGGTCTCAACTTCTGGTGGCGGTCGAGCCGGTCGCCTACCCCCGGATTCACGCCGATAACCGATCGACCTCGGCGAGTGAAAGGGGCCATCGACGTCGTCACTCCCAGGAGGAAGGATCGGCCGCGCCTCCCGGCGATCGCGGTCTATGACTGCGGCGGCGGACCACCGATCCGATGCGGCAACGGTCACGGCTTGCAGACCGGGCGCGCGTGGTGACTTCGCACGGGTTCATCCCTCGATACTGCCGAGAACATTATATCCAAACCAGACGATTGAAATAAATAACAGAAGCGGATGTCACTCACAGGTGGGGGATCACGAGGGGTGTCCGAGGTCACGGGTCTCGTGCTGCTGCTGGGGTTCGTGGTCGTCACCGCGAGCCTGACCTTCGTCGTCGGCGACCAGGTCGTCACCGATGCCGAGGAACAGTCGCGTGCGGAGTCCGACGAGATACTGGTAAAGCAGTTCGACGCCCGGTTCGGGAGCGTCGTGAGTGCCGCGGGTAACGGGACGACGACGCTCGCGCTCGGCGAGCGGAGCCCGGGCGAAGTGACGGTCGACCGCAGTGGGGAGCTCGAGGTCGCTGTCGACGGCGGGGCGTGCATCGCGAACACGTCGTTGCCATCGGTCCGACTCGCACAGGAGGGCGGCGGGGAGGTGGCCTATCAGGCCGGTGGCGTCTGGCGACGTGACTCCGGCGGTAACTCGGTGATGGTCGCTCCGCCCGACGTCACGACCCAGGGTGGGACGGTGAGCGTCTCCGTCGTCAACGTCTCGGGGCGGATCACCGACGACCGGTTCCACCTCCGGAAGAACGCCACCGCCTCGCAGCTCCGGACCCGCGAGCTCCGGCGGACCCTCTACGCGGCCGGCTGCCGTCGCCCGGACAACGTGACGGTCTCGGTCACGAGCGACTACTACAGCGCGTGGGGAGCGTATCTCCGCTCGGAGGTGGACACCGACGTCTCCGTCTTCCCGGGCAACCGGACGGTCGGGTTCACCCTCGACTCCTCGAACCTGCCGGCGGCAGTCGACGACTCTCGGAACGACGTCGTCGACCTCCAGGACCCGGCCATCGTCGAGCCGGACCCCGTGAACCACCGGTTCGACGACGTGAACTTCAGCATCGACAAGTCGGTCGGCAACACCTACTTCGTCTCCGCCCGACCCGTCGCGAACGGGAAGCTCGTCGGCGATATCGAGGAGTTCGACGGGGGAGTCGTCTTCCGGCCGCCCGTCGACGTCGTCATCGTGATGGACGAGTCGGGGTCGATGGACAGCAAGATCGACCCGGGCGACACCGAGGACAAGAACGAGCTGGCCATCGACGCCGCACAGTCGTTCGTCGGCCTGACCAACGAGTCCAGGGACCGCGTCGCACTCGTCGGATACACGCAGTCCGTTCGGGACCTGCTGATGGGCGGTCGCTACTTCCGCTCGGACAAGTCGACGCTCAACTCGACGATCGAGAACTACCAGGACAGCGGCGGGACCTACACTCACCTGGGGCTGAACCGGTCGCTTGCAGTCCTGGACATCGAGTCCAACGCGTCGCGGAACCGTCACGTGATCCTCCTCACGGACGGGAAGAACGACGACCCGGACGGCGGAACGTCGAGGAACGAGGCCGACCAGGGGAGTATCGCCGGGGCCCGGACGGCGGCCCGTCAGGACGTAGTCATCCACACGATCGCGTTCGGCAACGACGCCAACGAGACCCTGTTGAAGGAGGTCGCCAACACCTCCGGTGGAACGTACTCCAAGGCGACGACCGGGGCCGAACTCCAGAACGTGTTCTCGGGCATCTTCAGCAACATCACCGAAACCGAGCAGATCGTCCGACGGCCCATCTCGACGAACATGACCATCAACGGTACGACCTACGTCCCGCAGACGACGGGCAACGACTCCGACGTCGCCAGCCACGACGGCCAGCCGAACATCAACGACCCCGGCATCCGGGCGGGGTTCTCCTTCGCCGTGAACACCTCCGATGCCGTGCCGATGAACGTCTCCGCGGTATCGCTGTCCTGTTCGGACTGGGAGCTCACCGCTGTCGAGCACACCAACGGCTCGACCGGGAAGACGTACAACGAGGTCCGGTGTACGAACGTCACCGGCGTCGACCGGGTGATCCCCCACGACAACGTCACCGCGTACCTCGCAGGCGCCGACATGACCGGGTTCGAGGACGCGAACGAGGCGTGGTGGCAGCCGGATATCTTCAACGGGACGCTCGAGCCGTACGTGAACGCGACCGGTCACCTCGACGTCGAGAGTAACCAGGCCATCGTGGTCTACGATTTCCCGGACTCGGCCAGCGTGTACGGCGAGACCAGGCTGGTGATGCGCTACGAGTTCGGCCTACCGGATTCGACGACGACCGCGACGGTCGTAGACGTGGAGGTGACGGAGGTGGAGTTCGATGAGTAACCGCGCTCCCGGCCCGGACCCCGGCCGCGGACAGACGACCCACGATTTCGCGCTCGGAATCAGCGTCTTCCTCGTCGCGTCGCTGTTCGCCATCAGCTTCGTCCCGGGCGTGACCGCCCCGTACACGGAGGGGGTCTCGGAGGTCGAACAGGAGTACGCACGGGCGGTCTCCGGGACGCTCGTCTCGAACCTCTCGACGGGCGAGTCGCCGACGACCCTCGACGACGCCGAGACGGTCGCGTTCTTCGATCCGCCCACTCCCTGGGGCGAAACGGGCCTCCAGAAGCGGTTCGCACTCCGGAACTCGACGAAACTGAACGTCACTCTCCGCGGGCTCGAGGAGGACGACGGCGTCCTCACGTCCTGCGGCGGCGATCGGTGTGCCGTCGGACCGCGGTACCGCGACCAGTCGGCGGCGACGGTCGTCCGACTCGTCCGGTTCGACGGCCAGCCCTATCGCCTGGAGGTGCGAGTGTGGTGAGCGTTCCCGGCCCGAGGTCCGCCGGACGCGGGCAGGCGTTCACCCTCGAGGGGCTCGCCGCCGCGCTGGTCGTCGTCGCGGCGCTCGCCATGTCCATGCAGGCCGTCGTCGTCACGCCGACCACGCGGGGGACCGTCGACGAGGACGTCAGAGTGGGGCTGCGACAGCAGGCCTCGGACACGCTCTCGCTGGTCGCCTCGGACGAGCCGACCGACCTGAGCTACCTGGTCCGCAACTGGGAGCCCAACGGTCGGACGTTCGCCGGCGCGGAGAACCCACAGATCGGGTACGGGATGGCGGGACCGCCGCTCCTGCTCGGCCGGCTGTTGAACACCACGTTCACCGAACGGGGCTACCTCTACAACGTCGAGGTCGTCTACCGTACCGCCGACCCCGGCCGCGACCGGCAGCTGACCATGGTCCGCCAGGGAACGCCCGACGAGAACGCCGTGGTCGCCGCCCACGCGGTGACGCTGTACGACAACATGACCCTGACTTCGCCGGGCGCCGGGGACGCCGAACTCTGGGAGTACGACACCGTGCTCGCCGACGGCGACGGCGGGTACTACCCCATCCCCGACGTGGTCGACGGCCCGGTGTACAACCAGGTAGAGGTGCGCGTCGTCGTATGGTGAGCGACCGTCCGTGCGAGGAGGAGGCGTGCCGCGCGAGCGACGGTCCCGGCGGGGATGCCACTCGGGGGGACCCCCTCCCCCGCAGGGAGCGCGGACAGGTGCTCCTCGTCGGCGCACTCGCGCTCGCCGTCCTCCTCCTCGCGCTCGTCCCCGTGTACAACGCGGTGTTCACGACCGACAGCGCGGACGTCGGCGGGCGGGAGGGCGTGCCGGACGGCGCCTCGGCCTACGAACGGTCGACGCTGGAGGCCGCACAGCGGCTCGCCATCCGTACCGGCCACGGCAGGACCCACCCGGACAACGGGTCGGTCGCCTCGGCGTTCGAGCCGGCGTTCGAGAACTACACCCGGATCCACGACGAATCGGCCGTCACCGGTACCGGGACGTACGTGAACGCCACGTTCGACGGGAACGCGCCCGGCACACAGTACGGGGTCCGCGTCGTCCAGAACCGGTCGGGACACCTCGACAAGCCGACGTCCGGGGGGCCCGGGAACTGGCACCTCGTCAGGAACTCGAGTCGGACGCAGCTCGGCTGGTTCACCGTGCGGCTCGACGTCTCGAACCTGAGCGAGTCCGACCCGTTCGTCGTCAGGGTCTACAACGGAACGGACGAGGTCAGACTCGCCGTCGAGAGCGACGGCGGCTCGAACGACGTGAGCGTCCAGCTCACCGGGTCCGTCGGCACGATGAGCGAGGACGTCACCTGTGATTCCCGGGCCGGGGAGGTCGTGATCGACCTCTACCGCGGGTCGGCCGACCGCGGGGACTGTACGTTCACCGGGCTCGACGTCGTCGAGGGCCCCGTCTCCGTCTGGGTCCGGAACGGGTCGAGCGCCTACGGCGTCTACGAGCTGGTCGTCCGGAACGGGGACGGCCTCGAGCCGAGCATCCACAGGTGCACGGACGACCACACCGATCCCTGCTGGACGCCGACGCTCTGGCAGCTGTCGCTGCGGAGCCACGTGCGGAGCGGCGGGACCGACTACACGAGCCGCGTCAACGTCTCCGTCTACGGGGAGGGGGGTGCCTGAGCGTGCACACCCGACCGTCGGGTGACCGCGGGCTCTCCTCTACGATCAGCTACGTGCTGGCAGTCGGTATCACCACGCTGCTCGTCACGTCGCTGGTGTTCGCCATGGGGGGGTTCCTCGAGAACGAGACCGATCGGGCCACCGGGCAGCAGTTGGACGCGCTCGGTGCCCGGCTGGCCGACGACGTAGCTGCCGCCGACCGGCTCTCGCGCCACGGCGGGAACGCCTCCGTCGACGTCGACGTCCCGGGACGCGTCGTCGGGGTGAGCTACACCGTCGAGGTGGGACGGGAGAGCGACTGTGACAGCCCCCGCTTCGACGCCGACACCTGCCTCGTCCTCCGGGCGACCGACAGACGGATCACCGTCCGACAGCCGCTCAACAACCGCTCGGCGATCTCCCTCGAAGGGTCGCCGGGCGGGGGGATCACCATCGAGGCGGACGCGGGCGGCGCGGCGACCCGGACCTACGCGAACCCGCCGGACGTTCCCTCGACGGTCGGCATCGGGTCGATCAGCGGCGCGGGCACGGCCGGGACCGTCGTCGGGAACACCGACCCGATCGCGGGGTTCATCTTCTCGCCGGGTGACCCCGTCACCGGCACGAACATCTCGTTCCGGAACGACACGGACGACCTCGACGGCGTCATCACGACGTACGAGTGGTCGTTCGGGCTGCCGAACGGCGGCAACGCGACCCGGTCCGGGCGGACGGCGAACTACACGTACGACACGCCGGGCGTCTACACCGTCACCCTCGAGGTGACCGACGACGAGGGCGAGACGGATTCGGTGAAGCGGCGCGTCCCGGTCTCGGGGCTCGTCTACCGGGACGACGCCACCCCGGTCGACTACGACGGGAACGGGGTGAAGGGAGGCGTGCGACTCTCGTTCAACAACACCTGGGGATCGGAGGCCGAGATACTCACCGTCGGTGTCGACCCGAGCGCATCGACGAGCGATGTCGCGAAACTCGGGGACTCCTCCGGCGGCGACGAGATACGGCTCGACGTCCCGCCATCGGGGACCGACGGGTACGTCGACTACGACGACGGGGACCCGCTCGACCTGCCGGAGGACGGCGCCATCGTCGACCTCGACGCCGGGGGCGACGGGAACGGACCGTACCCCGTAGTCGAGTCACACGACGTCCTCACGGTCGAACTGGCGGAGTTCACCGACGGCTCCGACGGTGACCTCGACGACGCGGACGACTACCCGCTCGACCTCGCGGTCCGGTACCGGGTCGAAGACGACGTCTACGTCACGAAGGTAACCGTGTTCGACCTCGGTGACGGCCCGACGGTGACCTGGGAGTCCGCGGCCGACTGGGACGCGACGAGCTCGCAGGTGAACGTGAGTCACCCCGACGACGAGATACGGCTCGATGCCCCCGGTGCGGGGGGGCTCCCGAGCGCCGATATGCGGGTGTGGCTCCCACTCAACGAGTCCGGGTCCCCGCCGGAGGCGTGGGACTACGCCGGCGGCACGGTCTACGAGTTCGACATCGAGGGCGACCCCACAACGGGAGTGGACGGGTTCGACGGGGGCGACGCCTACTACTTCGACGGCACCGACGACTGGCTCCTCGACGGGAACGCCGAGTCGACGTACATGGGCAACGAGGATTCGATCACCGTCTCGATGTGGGTCAAGGCCGACTCGACAGGGACGAACGCGGGGCTGCTCGACACCTCGGACGACGACGGCGACGGCCAGGACGACGAGTTCGGCCTCCGGTACGACTCCTCGGGCTACGAGGGCGGCGCGACGAACACGTTCAAGAGCAGTATCGCGGTCGACCAGGGCTACCGCGAGACGTACGCCTACGAGTACGACTCCGGCGTCCAGTCGACGGACTGGCAGCACGTCGCGCTGCGCTGGGAGTCCGGCGAGCGCATCGAGCTGTTCGTGAACGGGACGGAGCTCGGCTACACGGGCAGCACAGGCACGCCCCCGGGAGGCGCGCCGATGACCGCCGTCGACTTCCTGACGGTCGGGCGCTCACAGAAGGACGACACCGACGCGCTCTGGGAGGGCCGTATCGACGAGGTCCGCATCTACGACCGGACGCTCTCCGACAGTGAGATCGAGTCGCTGGCCTCGAACGACGGCCTCCGACGCGGCTCGTTCAACACCTCCTGGAAGACCACCTCGCGGAACCTCGACCTCTCGGACCTCCGGCTGGGCTACGACGCCGACCGAAACGGCGGGACGATCGAGGTGACGGTCTACGCGAGACACGACGACGGCTCGGTCGACGTCTCCGACCGGGTGGTGCTGAGCGGCGACAGCGGCGTGCGGGAGGTGGAGGGACTGGTGGGCGGAACCGACGAGTTCCGGCTCCGCGTCGAGTTCGCGGGGTCTACCAACGCCCCGAGTGCCGACGAGTTCACTCTGGGTGACTGAGATGGAAGGGCGACGCCGACGGCCGGAACGGGGTCGACCGGGCGGCCGGTCGGCCCGGAGGCGGTCGAGGGAGAGACGGGCCGGTCGCCGGCGGTTCCTGCCCCGGGCCCTCGGACGCCGTGGCGCGAGCGAGATACTCGGCTTCGTCATCCTGTTCTCGCTCATCGTGACCGCGACGGGGCTGGCGTTCACCGCCGGGTTCGACTCGCTCGAGGGCGCGCAGAACGACCAGCAGAACGAGAACGCCGAGGAGGCGTTCCTCCGGCTCTCGACCAAGTTCCAGCAGATCGGCACGAACGGCGCGCCGCTCCGCGCGGGCGACCTCTCGGTCGCCCCGGCGGGACTCAGCACCGGACGCGAGGTCGAAGTCACTGTCACCGTCCACCTCCCTTCGGGCGACGAGACGCGCACCTTCGAGGTGGGGTCGCTCTCCTACTCGCTCGACGACACCGCTGTCGCGTACGAGGCGAACGCCGTCTTCCGCCGGGACGGCGACGGCGTCGCCGTGCTCTCGCCGCCTCCCTGGGCGTGTGACCCGGACCGTACCGTCGTCTCGTTCACAGCGCTGAACGCGACGGGGCCCACCTCCATCGCCGCCGAGTCGGTCACCGTCGTCGGGCGGCACGAGGACACGTCGCTGTGGTTCCCGTTCGATCGGACGGGCCCGGGGAGCGCCGACCGCGCGACGGCCCTCTCGGTCGGCGTCGACTCCTCGAACGGTGACGGCTGGACCCGCTACTTCGAGCGCGCGCCCGGGTGGGACGACCCCGACGACGACGGTGTCTACACCTGTGACACCGACCAGGTGTTCGTCCGCCAGGTGAACGTGACGACGCGACTCGTCTGAGCGACGCCCCGCGTCAACCGTCACCGGTGGATCCCGGACCGCCCGCCGGAGGGCCCGCTCGCGCTCCTGTTCCTCCCGGCCGATGACGGCCACGCTGTCCGCGACCCGGGTCACCGGGTCGTGTTCACGTCCGTTCCGACGACGACTCCCTCGAGGTAGTCGCCGCCGTCTCCGAGATAGGTCCCCTCGTACCCGCAGTCCGGCGTGAGCCGACAGACCCGGGTCTCGGGCGGCCAGACGAGCTCTACCCGATCCCCGTCCGAGCTGACCGTCAGACCCTGTCGGTAGCTGACCGTCGCGCCGCCCTCCTGGACGAACGTCACGACCAGCGCCAGTCGCGTCGTCCCGTCGAACCGGACGGTGTCATCGCCACGAGGCTCGAACCCGTCTCCCGTCACCCGCGCACGCCCGGACTCGAGGGTCCACGTCACGGTGAGGTCTCCCCCGGGACTGGCCGCCACGTCGTAGACCGCCACACGCGGGCGGTCGGCGTCGGGGTCGCCGGCGACCAGCCGGACCGTCGACGGCGTCCCGACGACGCCGACGGTAGTCCGGACCTCGTGACGGGTCCCGTCTCGGACCCGGAGCGGCTGTACGGCGCTCCGGATCGTCCCACGCGGGTCCGGCGTCCACGTCCCCCTGTAGGTGAACCGGTAGTGGTCCCGGTCCGGGTAGGCGTCGAGGACGGCGAAGGTCTCCTCCGGAGACCCCGAGAGGGCATAGACGGCCTCGCCGTCTAGCCCGGCGTCGTTCCACGTCGACTGGAACGGGTGACCGAGCCACGGGCCGTACGGCGTCGGGACGAACACCAGCCCGTTCTCGAAGGCGGTTTCGTCACCGAGCGGGCCGCCGCGCCAGTCCCCGCCGGTCCGTGCCTCGAACGGCTCGTACGCCTGCTCGTACCGGTCGGTGTAGGCGGCGCTTCGTTCGACCGGGTCGTCGAGCGCTCCGTACGTCGCGGCCCCGGAGACGGCGAGCGAGGCGACGAGCACCACCGCGAGCGCGAGGCGGATCCCGGTCGCCGATAGGTCGGACTCCACGGCCGACCGTCGGAGCAGCCGCCACAGGTAGACCGCGCCGGCGGCCGCGAACGCCGAGACCGGGAGGAGGAGATCGAAGTGGTAGAACGGACCGAGCACCGATATCAGGCCGTCCGCCGGGTCCGAGAGCCCCCCGAGGACGTTGAGGTTCCCCCAGAAGAGGACGTTCCCGGCGACGACGCTCGCCGCGACGCCGGCGAACGTCGCCCGGAGCGCCTCGTCGTAGGCGTTGTAGACGCGGTCGTTCGCCCGGGCGGCCGCGCGGGGACCGAGCACCGACGCCCCGGGGCCGACCGTGAGGACCAGCCCGAGGAACGCGAGGAGGACCCCGAGCGGCGGGGCGAACGACCACCGGAGGACGTACGCCTCGACGACGAGGCGGTTCGCCCGGAGCGCCAGTTCGGGGGTGTACTCCCGGGAGTACCCCAGTATCTCGCGGGCCCCGAAACCGAGGCCGTCCCGCGGCGCGAACGCCTGGTAGGGGAACGTCAGCGGGTCGCCCGTGACGAGCGCGTTGTAGTAGAGCGTCACCCCCACTCCGCCCGCACCGAGGACGGCGACGACGCCGTAGCGGAGTAGCCGGCCGGCGAGAACGTCCCACTCGTCGCGGACGGCGGGAGCGAGCAGGCCGTAGCTCGCGTGGACGACGAACGGGAGCGCGAACAGCACGGCCGTGTAGGGCCGGGCGAAGAACGCGAGGCCGACGCTCGTCCCCGCGAGGGCCGACCAGCGGAGCCGTTCCGTCCTGACCGCCCGGACGTAGCCGTACGCGAACAGGAGGTTCAGCAGGGTCGTCGTCGCGTAGGGGAGGAACGTGGCGGTGTTCACGAGGAACAGCGGCGTGGCCGTCGCGACACCGGCGGCGACGACCCCGGTCCGGCGGTCGAACGCCTCCGCGGTCAGCAGGCCGACGAGCGCGACGATCCCGAACGCGACGAGCGCGAGCGAGAGCCGGGGGACCCCGACCGCCGTTCCGAGGGCGAAGACCGCCGCCGGGACCGGCGCGTACTTGGGATACAACCGACTCCCGTCCTCGACGAAGAACCACCAGCGGAACGCGTCCGTGAGTTCGGTCGTGAACCACAGGCGGCCGTCGAGCAGGAGGTGAGCCTGCTGGAGGTAGACCCCCTCGTCGTGGTTGGAGGAACCGTAGGGGAACAGCTCGACGGCGAGGAGGAACACGACCGTACTCGCGACGGCCGCGACGCCGAGCGTGAGCAGCGTCTCCCGGCTCGGACGGCCCGTCATCGTCCCGTCGACGTCGGGGGAGACCAAACCCCCTCGGGTCGGATCGAGGACGGAACCGGTCGGGCCACCGCCGGGACCGGAGTCACTCCTGCCGGCCGCCGTCGGCCATCCGGCGGCGCCCGCGCGGGAACCAGGCGAAGTCGTGGTCGGCGGCGAGCTCCACCGCCACGGGCTCGTCGAGCGGCACCTCCGCGGCGTGGTTGTGCATCGCGCCGATGGTGTCGCCGCTGTCGAGTTCGACGCGGTAGAGGACCGTCGGCCCGAGATACCGGCGGTTCACGACCCGGCCGTTGCCCTCGCCGTCCGCCGCGGCGGTGACAGCGATATCGTCCGGCCGGACGAGCACGTCGATCTCCGAGCCGTCGTACTCGGGGGTGAGCCCGTCGATCCGGTCCATCGAGACGGGCCCGAGCCCCGTCCGGACGACGTCGCCGTCGACGGTGCCCGCGAGGAACGAGGCGTGGCCGAGGAAGGAGGCGACGAACCGCGAGCGCGGGTGCTGGAACACACGCTCGGGCGTGCCCACCTGCTCGAGCTGGCCGTCGTACATCACCGCCACCCGGTCGGAGATGCTCATGGCCTCCTCCTGGTCGTGGGTCACGGAGATCGCGGTGACGCCCGCCTCTTTCAGTATGCGCCGGACCTCCTCGCGCATCTCCACGCGGAGGTCGACGTCGAGGTTGGAGAACGGCTCGTCGAGCAGGAGGAGCCGGGGTTCGGGCGCGAGCGACCGCGCGAGCGCGACCCGCTGTTGCTGCCCCCCGGAGAGCTCCTCGGGGTACTTCTCGCCGTGTTCGGTCAGCCCGACGAGTTCGAGCAGGTCATCGACCCGCCGGTCGCGCTCGTCGTCCGGGCGGTCGGCCAGCCCGAACGCGACGTTCTCGCGGGCGGTGAGGTGCGGGAACAGCGCGAACTCCTGGAAGACGACGCCAACGTCGCGCTCCTCGGGCGGGAGGAACGCCCCGCCCGCCCCGGCGACCGGGTCGCCCTCGATCCGGACGATCCCCCCGGTGGGCCGTTCGAGCCCGGCGATCAGCCGGAGCGTCGTCGTCTTTCCGCACCCCGACGGGCCGAGGAGCGTCAGCAGCTCTCCCTCGTGGACCGACAGCGAGAGTCCCTCGACGACGGGCGTCTCGGCGTAGGCCTTGCTCACGCCGTCGAGTTCGAGCACGACGTCGCCCGTCGGCTCGGGCGCGGGCTTCCGTGGTTCGACGCGCTCTTCCCCCCGGTCGGTCCGTATCAGGTCCTCACTTGACATCGTACCCCTCCACGTAGAGCAGCACCAGCATCGAGACGGCCGAGACGCCCAGCAGCACCAGCGCGGGCACCGCCGCGAGGCCGTAGTGGCCGGACTGCTGGGCGGTCCAGATGTACGTTACCAACGTTTTGAACTCCGGCGGGCGCAGCAGCAGCGTCGCCGGCAGCTCCTTCATCGTCGTCAGGAAGACGAGCGCCGCACCGCCGAGGACGCCGGGGGCCACGAGCGGGAGGACGACGTCGCGGAACGCCCGCGTCGGCGTCCGGCCGAGGGTGCGGGCTGCCTCGGGGAGCGTCTTCGAGACC
>JAZKST010000074.1:0-11870 GCA_036625905.1 Haloarculaceae archaeon | reverse complement strand
TGAACTCCTCGTAGAGCTGTGCGGCGAGGGTCTTGTTGTGTGCGATGACCAGCGTCGGCTTCTGTATCTCCTCGACCACCCACGAGACGGTGTTGGTCTTGCCCGAGCCCGTCACTCCCAGGAGCGTCTGCTCGTCCACGCCGTCTATGAACCCCTCGGACAGTCGCTCGATGGCCGCCGGCTGGTCGCCCGCGGGGTCGAACGGGGCGTCCACCCGGAAGGGTCGCTCGGCCTCGGGGCGGTCCGGGGTGAGTGCGCCGCCGGTGTCGCTCATTGGGTGAGGGTAGGGTCGCGGGCACTTCAGGGGTGCGTTCGTGAGCGCCGGTGCGATTCCGTCGGTTTAAATCACGGGGCGGAGTCACGGGTCCCAAGGAACGTGCTCTCCCTGCAGTCCCTGTTCGGCGAGGACGCCGCGATCCTCCGCGAGCGGGACTTCCGGCTGCTCCTGCTGGCGAACGTCCTCCCGGTGCTCGGGTCCTCGCTGCTGTCCCCGGTGCTGAACTCGCTCATCGAGCCGTTCGGGACGTCGCCGGCCGACGTGGGGCTGATGATATCGGTGTTCACCGCACCGGGGATCGTGATCATCCCGATCACCGGCGTGCTCGCGGACCGGTACGGCCGGAAGCCGGTGCTCGTCGCCGCGCTCGTCGTCTTCGGGCTGGCGGGGAGCGCCATCGCCTTCACGACGGAGTTCCGCGTCGCCCTCGGCCTGCGCCTGCTGCAGGGCGTCGGGTTCGCCGGCATCTCGCCGATCATCATCACGAGCATCGGCGACCTCTACGCCGGGGCGAGGGAGGCGACCGGACAGGGGCTCCGGTTCACGGTGTCCGGCCTCAGCGCCACCGTGTTCCCGCCGATATCCGGGGCGTTAGTCGTGGTCGCGTGGCAGTACCCCTTCCTGCTGTACGCGATGGCCCTGCCCGTCGCGGCGGCGGTGTACCTGTGGTTCGACGAGCCGACGCCGCCCGACGCGACGGACGCAGACGGGACGGCAGGAGCGACAGACACGACGGGGAAAACGGGTATGACGGGCGCGAGATCCTACGTCCGCACCCTGTTCCGGCTGGTGCGTCGCCCTCGTGTGCTCGCCATGGTCCTCGCCCGGGGACTGCCGAACGTGATCTGGATCGGGTTCGTCACCTACAACTCCCTCATCACCGTCCGGCTCATGGACGGGACGCCCGCCCAGGCGGGGCTGCTCGTCGCGGTGGGGAGCCTGGTGTTCGCCATCGCGGGGAGCCAGGCCGGGCGCATCACGGCAGTGTTCGAGAGCCGGCTCTATCCGCTGGTCGGCGCGAACGTCTGTCTCGGCCTCGGGTTCGCGGTCGTGCTGTTCGCCCCCGGGATCGCGGCCGCGACCGGCGGTATCGCCGTCGCCGGCATCGGGTTCGGCCTCACCCTCTCGCTGTACCGGAGCATCATCACCGGGCTCGCCCCCGACGACCTCCGCGCCGGACTCGTGAGTATCGCGGAGGCCTGGGGGCGGCTGACGAACACGCTGACGCCCATCGCGATGGGCTGGATCATCGCCGTCGCCACGCCGCGAGTCGGGTTCGCATCCGCCCTCCAGCTCGCGGGGGTCGGCGTGGCCGCCGTCGGGGCGATCGGTGGGGTTCTCTGTCTGCTCGTCGCGAACGCCGCCCCGCCGGTCCCGGCCCGTGCCGAGGCGCCCGGCGACTGACGGCGCCGATAGTACGACAGTTTAAACCCGAAACCGCCCTACCCCGGGGTAATGGAACTTTCGGAGGTCGACGGGGTCCCCGAATGGCTCCCCGAGCACCTCGCGGGCGAGGGGATCGAGTCGCTCTACCCCCCGCAGGCCGAGGCCGTCGAGAAGGGCGTCACCCGTGGCGAGAGCCTCGTCGCGAGCGTCCCGACGGCGTCCGGAAAGACGCTCGTCGCGGAGCTAGCGATGCTCGCGAGCGTCGCCGCCGGCGGGAAGGCCCTCTACATCGTCCCGCTGCGGGCGCTCGCCAGCGAGAAGCGGGCGGAGTTCGAGGCGTTCGAGGAGTACGGGATCGAGGTCGGCGTCTCGACGGGCAACTACGAGTCGAACGAGCGCTGGCTGGGCGAGAAGGACATCATCGTGGCGACGAGCGAGAAGGTCGACTCGCTCGTCCGGAACGGCGCGCCGTGGATCGACCGGCTGAGCTGCGTGGTCGCCGACGAGGTCCACCTGGTCGACGACGAGAACCGTGGACCCACCCTCGAGGTCACGCTGGCGAAGCTCCGGCGGATCAACCCGGATCTGCAGGTGGTGGCGCTCTCGGCGACCATCGGCAACGCCGACGAACTCGCCGAGTGGCTCGACGCCGGGCTCGTCGACTCCGACTGGCGGCCCATCGAACTCCGCAAGGGCGTCCACTACGGCCAGGCGCTCCACTTCGACGACGGGAGCCAGCGCGAACTCCGGGTGAAGTCCGACGAGAAACCCACCGCCGCCATCGTCCGGGACACCCTCCAGGACGAGCACGACGAGGACGGGAACGTCACGGAGGGGGGCTCGACGCTGGTGTTCGTCAACTCCCGTCGGAACGCGGAGGCCGCCGCCCGGCGGCTGGCGAGCACCACTGCCGAGGGCCTCGACGCCGAGGAGGTCGCGGCGCTGCAGGAGGTGGCCGAGGAGATCCGCTCGGTGAGCGACACGGAGACGAGCGAGGACCTCGCCGACGCCGTCGAGCAGGGGGCCGCGTTTCATCATGCGGGATGCTCGCCCGGCCACAGGTCGGCCGTCGAGGACGCGTTCCGCGACCGGCTCGTCAAGTGCGTCTGTGCGACCCCGACCCTCGCCGCGGGCGTGAACACCCCCTCCCGGCGCGTGGTGGTGCGCGACTGGCGCCGCTACGACAGTTCGGAGGGTGGGATGGCGCCCCTCTCGGTGCTGGAGGTCCACCAGATGATGGGCCGGGCGGGCCGGCCCGGGATGGACCCCTACGGCGAGGCGGTGCTCCTGGCGAACGCCCACGACGAACTCGACGAGCTGTTCGACCGGTACGTGTGGGCCCAGCCCGAGCCGGTCCGCTCGAAGCTCGCGGCCGAGCCGGCGATGCGGACCCACGTCCTCGCGACGGTCGCCAGCGGGTTCGCCGCCTCGCGCGACGCGCTGCTCGAGTTCCTCGAACAGACGCTGTACGCCTCACAGACCGACGAATCCGGTCGGTTAGAGCGGGTTGCGGACGACGTGCTCGGCTACCTGGAGGCGAACGGCTTCCTCGAACGGGATGGCGACGGCCTCCAGGCGACCGGGCTGGGCCACACCGTCTCGCGGCTCTACCTCGACCCGATGAGCGCCGCGGAGATCGTCGACGGGCTCCGTGAGGCCGAGGAGCCGACCGCACTCGGGCTCTACCACCTCGTCTCCCGGACCCCGGACATGTACCAGCTCTACCTCCGGTCGGGCGAGCGCGAGGACCTGGCGATGGAGGCCTACGAGCGCGAGTCGGAGTTCCTGGGCGCGATGCCGAGCGAGTTCGAGGAGGGGCGGTTCGAGGACTGGCTCTCGGCGCTGAAGACGGCGAAGCTGCTCGAGGACTGGGCCGACGAGGTCGACGAGGATCGGGTTACCGAGCGGTACGGCGTCGGCCCCGGCGACATCCGCGGGAAGGTCGACACCGCCGAGTGGCTGCTGGGGGCGGCCGAGTCCCTCGCGGCCGAACTCGACCTCGGGAGCGTCACCGCCGTCCGCCGGGCGAAAAAGCGGGTGCAGTACGGCGTCCGCGAGGAACTGCTCGACCTCGCCGGCGTACGGGGCGTGGGTCGCAAGCGCGCCCGGCGGCTCTATGCGGCGGGCATCGAGACCCGTGCCGACCTCCGGGAGGCGGACAAGTCCATCGTCCTGGGGGCGCTCCGGGGCCGACGGAAGACCGCCGAGTCCGTGCTGGAGAACGCCGGCCACCAGGATCCCTCGATGGACGACGTGGACGCCGACGAGTCGGCGCGACCGGCCGAGGCGCCCACGGTCGAGGCGGATGTCGACGCCGAAACGGAGAACCAGGCGACGTTCGGCGACTTCTGATACCGTCGTCGACCAGCGGTCGTCCTCTCGCCCGGGGGATCGAGGCCGGGGCCAGCAGATATACGTCCCCGGAGGCGGTCCGTGGTGGTATGGCAGTACCGTTCGTCGGCTCACTCGTCGCGTTCGTCATCGCACTGCTGATCGGCGGTCTCGCCATCTACGTCAGCGCCCGCCTCGTCGCGGACGTCGACGACTACGGGCACGCCGTCGTCACCGCGCTCGTCGGCGCGATCGCCTGGGCGCTGACGTCCTGGATCCCGATCATCGGGCCGCTCATCGCGCTGGTCGTGTGGATCGGCGTGATCAACTGGCGGTACCCCGGCGGGTGGATCAAGGCCGCGATCATCGGGTTCGGCGCCTGGGTATCCGCCCTCGTCATACTGCTGGTCGTGAACTCGGTCCTGGGGCTCGGGATCGGCGCGTTCGGCGTCCCTGGGGTGTAGCAGGGAGCCACGGCCCGTTCTCGCGAGACCGACGAGAGGGACGACCCGCCCAGTAGTCGCCGGCCCGAACGGGTCGCCACGAGCCGACGGCACACGTGAACCCACCCCGAGGTCAAGCCTCGGGGCTTCCTGCTTCCACGACGCGCTTTGCAGGAACCGAGATGGTTCCCGTAGGGAGCGCAGTCTGCACAGGCGTTGATTCGGAGCGTCCCGCCCCTAACTGTGAGCGACCGCGAGAACGGATATTCTTCGCCGCGTTCAGGTCTCTGTCCTCGGTGTGACCGCACGCCGGACAGGAGTGTTCTCGAATCCAGACTGGTTTCGACGTTTCCACACCGCACTCTGAACACTCTTTGGTCGTTCCTGCTGGTTCGACCCGAACGACGTGAGTACCGTACAGGTCGGCTTTGTACTCCAAGAGGTCCAGAAATCGCGACCATGCGGCGTCCTGCTTGTTCTTGGCGTTCTGGCTGGTTTCCAGCATCAGCTTCACGTCTAAATCCTCGACGGCCACTAAGTCGTACTCCCGAACCAGCCACGTCGTGAGTTTGTGCTGGTAGTCGAGGATTTTCCGTTTGATTTGACGCTTCGCCGTAGCGACGGCCTGGCGTTGCTTCTCCCAGTTGTTCGACCCGTGTTCTTTCCGGTCGAGTTTCCGCTGTTCGCGTGCATAGCGGTCGTACTCGTCCGAGAGGTCGAGCATATCCACCGCTATATCGTCGCTGGTATGGATGTACGAGAGAATTCCGAGGTCTACGCCCACGCAGTCGGCAGGGTCGAGCGTATTGTGGTCGGGCTTCTCGGGAAGCTCGTCGTCCGGGTGTTCCGTGACAAGACACACGAACCAGTCGCCGGTTCGTTCCTTCTTCAACACGACGCGCTTGATGTTCTCGGTCGTCGGAAGCTCTCGGTGCGCTCGAATCGGGATATGCCCGATTTTCGAGAGTCGGACTGTAGCGTACCCGTCTTTGCCCGTGGTGTGATTCACGTCGAAGCCTTCGGACTGATACGCGACTGACCGACGTTCGCCGCTTCCCTGCCATTTCAACCGCCCAGTCTTGTGGCCGTTCTGCTGCCGACCGTTCTGCGTCTCGATGTTCTTGTGTATTTCCGAGACGGTCTGTTGGGCGGCGTGTGCCGAGACTTCCGAGAACACCGGCCACCGCTGTTTCCAGTCGGTGAGCCTGCGGTGTTGTTCGTAGGCGGTGGGCCGGCTTACGTAGTCGTGTGAGTAGTAGTCGCGGATAGCGTGGTTTCGTATCTGTCGATGGATTTTGATGTGACGCCACGCTTCGCTGGCGGTTTCCTCGTCAGGATACGCACGACAGCGAAGCGTTACGTCCATGTGAGCTAGTCCAGCCGTTCGACAGTGAGTTTGATTCGGTCGCCCGACTCAATACCGAGTGGTTCGCGTACATCTTCGGGAATTGTGACCTGTCCTCGGTCACGGACAGTCGGGTAACATTCCATCTCTGTCTGACCCATACGTATTCATTCTGATTCAGTCGGAAAGAGTGTTTCGATACCGTGGGCCTGTAAGCGGGGAGACACAACCCGGCGGCTGGTCGGCCACTGTCGGCTTCACCCACGGGGTCGAGCCCCGTGGCACTCGCCTTGAACAGCCTGTAGAACCGACAGGGGTAGGGGGACGCCGGCGGAACGGGGGGCATGGAACTGGTCGAGGGGATCCTCGAGGTGGGCGGCGAGCGGTTCCCGGACACGGGCGCGTTCGTCGACGCGCTCTCGGCGGTCGGCGAGGCACACGGCGTGACGGTCCAGGCGTTCGATGCCCGCTACGTCGTCTCCCGACGCCACCTCGAACGGGCGCTCGAACTGGCCGACCGCGAGCGGGAACGGGGAGCGGCCATCGCTCGCGACCGGGCCGTAGAGGTGCTGCTGTACGCGGCCGGTCGACGGCAGATAAACCGGGCGCTCGCGATGGGCGTCGGCGAGGGGGAGACGCCCGTGGTCGTCCTCGTCGACGCCGAAACTCCAGCGGAGGAGAGCGAGGAGCATGGCGAGGACGACGAAGACGACGAGCACCGCGAGCGGGCGGCAGCCGCTGCCGTCGCCGAACTCGTCGAACCGGCCGAAACGCTGGGGAGTTTCGACCCGGAACGGGTGCGGGCGTTCTTCGACGTCGGCGAGGCGGAACTGGAGGCGACCGACGCGGACCTCGAGACCCTGGTGCTCGAACGGGTCGCACTCCTGGTCGTCGAGCGATAGGAGAGAAAAAATTGCCGGTAAAGGCGAGAACGGGGTTCCGCCCGAATGCGAGCGGAACGATCGAACCGCCCGGGTCGTCCGCGATGGGAAGATTCGGGTATCACCAACAGCGTTCGGCCCCGAGAGCGGCGACTAGCATCGGGGACGAGACGATCGACTATCGTCGGAGGTAGCGGCAAGAACAGCCCCCTATCCGCGGAAGTAGGGGAGTGCGGCGAGTTACCGATGGACATGAGCGACGCAGAGCGACCGGACGACACGGCGGCCGAGCCCGACCACGACCACCACGACCACCACGACCACGAGGGGCCAGGGTACGCGACCCCGCAGGCGGCCATCGAGGAGTCCGAACCCGAGGAGCTCGCGTACGTGATGGGTCTGTACGTCGGGACGGACGTCGACGCGAACGACTTCCTCGCCGTGGTGGACGTCGATCCCGACTCGGGGACGTACGCGGAGATCGTCGACCGGGTGGAGATGCCCAACCGGGGGGACGAGCTCCACCACTTCGGGTGGAACGCCTGTTCCTCGTCCTGTCACGTCGGCGGGCTGGAGCGCCGGCACCTGGTGATCCCGGGCCAGCGCTCCTCGCGTATCCACGTCGTCGACGCGGCCGACCGCGAGAACCCCGAACTCGAGACCGTCATCGAGCCCGGGGAGGCCTTCGAGCACGACCTCTCGGCGCCCCACACGGTCCACTGTATCCCCGACGGGCAGATCCTGATCTCGATGCTCGGGGACGCCGACGGGGAACTCCCGGGCGGGTTCCTCCAGCTCGACGAGTCGGACTTCTCGATCGAGGGACGGTGGGACCCCCCGGGCGAGATCGAGATGAACTACGACTACTGGTACCAGCCCCGGCGGAACGTGATGGTCTCGAGCGAGTGGGCCGCCCCCGAGACGTACTACCCGGGGTTCGACCTGGAGGACGTCGAGGCGGGGAAGTACGGCCGGAAACTCCACGTCTGGGACTGGTCGGCGGGCACCGTCGAGCAGACCATCGACCTCGGCGAGGAGGGACAGATCCCCCTCGAGGTTCGGTTCCTCCACTCGCCGGTCTCCACCCACGGCTACGTCGGGGCGGCGCTCTCCTCGAACGTCTTCCACTTCTACGAGGCCGAGCGCCCGAGCGGGGACGCGAACGTCGGCCGGTACGAGGCCGAGAAGGTCATCGACGTCGAACCCCGCGAGCACGAGGACTGGGACATGCCCGTCCCCGGTCTCGTCACCGACCTGCTGGTGTCGATGGACGACCGGTACCTGTTCTTCTCGAACTGGCTCCACGGGGACGTCCGGATGTACGACGTCTCGGACCCGGCGAACCCGCGGTTCACAGACCGGATCTGGGCGGGCGGGCACTTCGGCCCGGACCATCCCATCGAGGGCGAGCGGAAGGTGGTCGGCGGCCCGCAGATGCTCCAGCTCTCCCTCGACGGCGAGCGGCTCTACTGGACGACGTCGCTGTTCTCCTCGTGGGACGAGCAGTTCTACCCCGAGGAGGGCGAACTGGGGTCGGTGATGCTGAAGGCCGACGTCGACCCCCGCAGGGGGACGATGGAGCTCGATCCGGGGTTCCTCGTGGACTTCGGCGAGGTCGAGACCGGGCCCGCGCGGGCCCACGAGATACGGTGGCCGGACGGCGACTGCACGAGCGACGTCTGGCAGTGAGCCCGACGCTCGAGCTGGTCCGCGCGGACGGTTCGGAGACGGCCGTCCGGACCCGCGAGGGGGAGACGGTGCTCGAGGCCGCCGACCGGGCGGGGGCGTTCCTCCCGTTCGGCTGCCGGACGGGGGCGTGCGGGACCTGTACCGCCCGCCTGCTCGACGGGGCGGTCCGCCACGAGCGGCCACCCCGAGCACTGAAGAGCCGACACCGCAAAGAGGGGTACGTGCTGACCTGTGTGGCCGTCCCGGAGGAACGCTGCCGGCTCCGGGTGGGTGCCGACGTGGCGGGCGAGCTGGTGGAGAACCCCTGGAAGTGACCACGGCGGGACGACTCGAACGGGAACCGCGACCGAAAGAAGCACGGCTGACACGGCACCGAGACCGACACGAACCATGGCAGACACCGACGACACGGACCTGAACGACTACCTGATACTGCGCGCACTGGACGACCCGATCACCCGCGAGGACCTCGACGCCGCGGCGGAGGCCTCCGGCGAGGCGCTCTCCGAACTCCGCGAGGAGGACGTCGGCATCCGCTGGGTCGACTCGGAGGTGCTGACCGACGACGAGGGACGGGTGACGGGAACGTTCTGTCACTACCGGGCGGAGAGCGAGGACGCGGTCCGCGAGCACGGCGAGCGGGCCGGGTTGCCGGTGACCCGCATCGACCGGCGCGGGCAGCCGCTGGAGGGGGAGTGACCCGCGGACCGAGCGTCGGTCTCCTCTCGTACTGTCGGACACGAGTCCCCGAACGCAGCGCCGCCACGGCGGGGCGATGATGTTCGAGTAGTTATATCCGACAGTATCACGAGCGGACGGGAGAGCCGTTCACCGCTCGCGGAAGGCGGAAGAGGTATGACGGGAGGACTGTCTACAGGAATGCATGGACGGGGACGGCGGTGGGGCCGTACGGTCGGGGACCACGACGCTGTCGGTCGAGGACGGTCGCCGGCAGCGCGAGGTGGACGTCCGGGGGTACACCGCCGGGTCGGGCGACCCGGTGGTGCTGCTCCACGGCTGTGGGCTCGACGCGGCGACCGTCTCCTACCGGTATTTGCTCCCCGAACTCGCGGCGGACCACCGCGTCCACGCCATCGACTTCCCGGGCCACGGCCACAGCGACAAGCCGGCGACCCGGTACACGACCGACTTCTTCCGGCGGGTACTGGCGGCGTACCTCGACGAGCGCGGCGTCGAGTCGCCGTCGCTCGTCGGCATCTCGATGGGTGGCAGCGTGGCGCTGGGGCACGCACTCGAGCACGACGTCGACCGGCTCGTGCTGGTCGACAGTTACGGGCTGGGCGGGGACGCCGCGTGGCGGCCGGCGGCGAGCGTCGGCCTGCGGATACCGATGGTCCACCGGCAGTGGTGGCGGAGTCTGGGTGCCTCGCCGGCCTCGGTCCGGGGCCACCTCCGGTCGGTGACGGCGGGGACGCCCCCGACGGACCTCGTCGAGGACGTCTACGCGGCGGTCCAGGACGACGCCGTCGGGCGGACGGTCAGGTCCTGGCAGCGCAGCGAGTTCCGGGCGAGCGGCCTGCAGACCGACTACCGCGGCCGGCTCGACGGGCTGGAGACCGAGACGCTACTGGTCCACGGCCGGTCGGACCCGCTGCTGCCGGCGTCGTGGTCGGAGCGGGCGGCCGGATCGCTGCCGAACGGGAAGGCACGGGTGTACGGAGGGACGGGCCACTGGCCCCCCCGCGAGCGCCCCGGGCGATTCAACTCTGACGTGATGGGGTTCCTGTCGTAGCTCGCGAGAGCGGACGCGAGGTGGGAGCGACGGGGGCGGTCGTACTCGGTTCGACGGTCAGTCGACGAGGATGACGGCCTCGCCGTCGATGACGACGTCCTCGTCGCGCTTGACGAGCGTCCGGAGGCGGAAACGGCCGCCGCCGAGCGACTCGACGGCCTCGACCTCGGCGGTGATGCGGTCGCCGAGGCGGACGGGTGCGCGGAACTCGACGTCCTGTGAGAGGTAGATGACGCTGCCGGGGAGTCGGGCGAGGGCGGCCGAGATGAGCCCCGAGGCGAGGATGCCGTGGACGATGCGGCCGCCGAAGCGCGTCTCGCTGGCCCACTCGTCGTCCAGGTGGATGGGGTTCGTGTCGCCGGAGGCGGCGGCAAAGCGGTCGACGTCGGCCCCGGTGAGCGTCTTCGTGAACCGTATCCGGTCGCCGACCGAGAGCTCGTCGTCGGTGCCGTGAAACTCGACCTCCCACTCGGGGAGGTCGCCGCCGGGCTCGAGCCGGTCCTCGACCGGGGGTCCCGGTTCGTCGTCCGCCTCCTCCGCTCGACCCTCGCGAGCCGGGACACCCATCGACGCGATAGCCGCCCGGTTCGCCTCCACGATCGACTCGAACAGCATCGAGGACGTGCGCGACCACACCCCGAAAAGCGACGGATACGACCCGGAATTCATGCCTTGTCTGTACCCCCCACACGTACTAAAGAGTGCTGATTGAATCGCGATCTTCACCAACTGATGGTATCAGATGGTATTAGTTGGCTGTAAAGGGAAGTCTTATACGTTCAGGGGATGTACTCTACTGTACGCGATGACAGACGACAGTGACGGACCGACGTTCCCGCCCATGATGCGGGCGTTCCAGGAGGCGACCGGGCAGGCCACCCGCCAGCAGCAGGAGCTGTTCAAGCAGTTCCTGGGCGGTGGCGATTCGGCCGGCCTCGCCCCGCAGCTGGGTGCGATGAGCCAGATGGCGATGTTCAAGACGCGCGTCCAGAGCGGCGGCCGGATATCCATTCCGGACGCCGAGCGCGAGGCCCTCGATATCGAGGAGGGCGACATCGTCCAGACCGTCGTCGTCCCTGTCAAGCGCAACCGGAGTGATACCGATGAGTAACGAATCCACCTTCACGACCCCCGTCAGTACAGCCTTCGAGATGCAGCGCAACGCGATCGAGCAGGGCCAGCAGGCCGTCGAGAGCGGCGTCGAGTTCCAGAAGCGGCTGAACGCCGCGATGCTCGACGGCGTCGAGGCGACCGAGGAGGCCCAGCGCGGCACCGTCGAGATGACCGAGAACGCCGTCCACAGCTACCTGGACGTCCTCGAGGCGACCGTTCCCGGCGCCGCGAGCATGACCGGTCAGGTCCGCGAGACCGTCGACGAGCAGTTCGACTCGCTCTACCAGAGCCACGAGGAGGCGTTCGACGTGACCCAGGGCGAGGTCGCCAAGGGCGTCGACGCCTACGACGAGATGGCCGTCGACTACCTGGCCGCGATGAACGACCAGATCGAGGCGCTGCTCGAGACCCACGAGGAGATCGAGGGCCAGACCCTCGAGGCGTTCCAGCAGGCCGAGGGCCAGTTCGAGGAGATGCAGGCCCAGTTCGAGGAGAGCGGCGAGGAGATGCAGGCCCAGTTCGAGGAGCAGGCCGAGCACTTCCAGGAGCAGTTCGAGGCGCGGTTCGAGCAGTTCCAGAGCCAGCTCGAGGAGCTGCAGGGCCAGTTCGAGGAGATGCAGGCCCACTCGGTCGACATCGAGGCCTGAGCGGT
>JAZKST010000028.1:0-43015 GCA_036625905.1 Haloarculaceae archaeon | reverse complement strand
GTCGCCGCCGTCGCCGCCGTCGCCGCCGTCGCCGCCGTCGCCGCCGTCGCCGCCATCGCCGCCGCCGTCACCGCCATCGCCGCCTGTACAACCGGCCAGCGCGCCCATCGCACCGGCCGCGGTCATCGCACCTGTCGCCTTCAGCACGTCGCGACGAGAACTGCTCTCGTCGTCGGTGCCTATGCTGTCATCGTCTGGCATACGACTCTACGGTTGTACTGAATCCCTGATAAACTTTATCCTGGAAGATTATGTATTCCTGATCCTCGACGGACATGTTCTGTCGATGGTGGCGGTTTTCCCCGCGCGCGGTATGTGTGAAATAGGATATATCAGATCAGATGAAAAGCCTCGACCCGTCGGTCAGGTACCGTTCCGCGACCTCCGGGTCGAGTTCGACGCCCAGGCCGGGCCCCTCGGGGAGGTCGATGTACCCGTCCTCGATGATCGGGGCGTCGGGGTCGTCGACACGTCGAACGAGGTCGCCCCACCAGGGGACGTCCCGTGCGTGGAACTCCAGCGAGAGGACGTTCGGGAAGGTCGCGCAGACGTGGGCCCCCGCGACCGTGCCCAGGGGGCTGGAGATGTTGTGCGGCGAGAGCGGGATCCCCTCCAGATCACAGACGAGCGCGATCTTCCGGAGCTCCCAGAGCCCGCCGCACTTGTTCACGTCCGGCGCGGCGATGTCCATCGCCCCCGCGTTCGCGAGGTCGGCGAACCGCGAGGCGGTCATGGTGTTCTCGCCCGTGAGGATCGGGATGTCGATCGTCTCCCGGAGGTGCCGGTGGGCCTCGACCTGCTCGGGCGGGACGGGGTCCTCGAGCCACGCGAGGTCGTACGGTTCGAGCTTCTTGCCGATGCGGGCGGCCGTCTCGACCGTGAAGTTCCAGTGGAGGTCCATCCCGAGGTCGACGTCGTAGCCGATCTCCTCGCGGACGGCCTCGACCAGCGAGACCTTGTGCTCGACGGAGGCGTTGTCGAGCCGGCGCGCGGCGGTGTCGGGGTCGTGGGTCGGCACGTCGAGGTCGAACTTCAGCGCCTCGAATCCCTCGTCGACCACCTCCCGGGCCGCGCGAGCGTACGACTCCGGCGTGTAGACCTCCTTCGGGTCCCGGTCCGCGGCCTCGCCGAGCGACTCCCCGCCGTGGGTGTCACAGTAGACCTTCACGCGGTCGCGGTACTTCCCGCCCAGCAGTTCGTACAGCGGCGCGTCGAGCACCTTCCCCTTGATGTCCCAGCAGGCGGTCTCGATGCCGGTGAACGCCGACTGGCCGACCCGGCCGCTGCCCGTGTACCGCTGGTTCATCAGGGCGGTGATGCGGTCGACGTCCAGCGGGTTCTCGCCCTCCAGGTCGACGAGGAGCCGTTCGGCCATGTCGAGGGCGGCCTCCGCACGGAACGTCTCGCCGAGGCCGTACACCCCCGCGTCGGTCTCCACCTTGACGATGCCCCAGGTGAAGTTCCCGGCGATCGCCATCGTCTCGACGTTCGTTATCTCGATGTCCCGTTCGGGCGGGCGGTGGCGCTCCTCCATCGAGAGGTCCCGCCAGGGGACGCCGCCGCCCGCCGCTATCCGGTAGTCCGGCTCGTCGGTCATGCGGGTGGCCCTGTGTGGGACTGGGGATTAAAGATGGGGGGTGGACGCCCGCGCCGTCCGGATCAGACGAGCGAGTGGGTCTCGGCCCGCTCGTGGACCCGCTCGTAGCGGTCGGTCAACGCCCGCCGCTGGTCGGCGTCGAGAGGGGAGAGCGGGAGCACCGGCGGGCCGACGTCGTGGCCCGCGAGCGCCACGAGGTGCTTCAGCGCGGGCGCCGTCGGGAGGTCCGCGTACGCCGTCACGAGCGGGTTCGCGACCTCGTTTGCGATGGCGACTGCGCGGTCATGCTCCCCGGCGCGGTGGGCCTCGTACAGCGCCGAGAGCGCGGCCGGGAAGACGTTGGCTGCCCCGGAGATGAGCCCGGCCGCACCGCTGTCCAGCGACGGCAGCGCCAGCATCGACAGCCCCTGGATGGCGGCGAAGTCGTCGGACGTCTCCTCGACGGTCCTGAAGAACCCGGCCATCCCGCCCGAGGAGTCCTTGACACCGACGACGTTCCCGTGCTCGGCCAGCGCGACGGCCGTCTCGACCTCCAGAGTCACGCCCGTTCGCTGTGGGATGTTGTAGAGCACGACCGGCAGCGGCGAGCGGTCGGCGACGGCCTCGTAGAACGCTCGCAGGCCCGCCTGGTCGACGCCGAGGTAGTACGGCGTCACCACGACCGCGGCGCTCGCGCCCGCCTCCGCGGCGTCCTCGGTCAGCGCGACCACGTCGGCGACGCTCGTCGCGCCACAGCCCGCGAGTACCGGGACGTCACCGGCCGCGTCGGCGACCGTCTCGACTACCGTGCGCCGCTCTTCCCGTGTGAGGCTCGGGAACTCCCCGATGGAGCCACACGGGAACAGCCCGTGGACGCCCCCCTCGACGAGGAACTCGGTGTACGATTCCAGCATCGATACGTCGACGCCGCCGTCGCGCCCATCCGTGGGCGTGACCATCGGCGGGATGGTCCCTTCGAGTCGCATGGCGGCGGGTCGTCGACGGAGGTCAAAAGGGTTCGCACGGTCGGATGTGGGTGTCGTCTCCTCGCGGAATCCGGTGAGACGGGGATCGACGGATCTCGTACCGTCAGCTGGATTCGAGGCCGAGACAGGAGAGAGGGCGTGCGCTGGGCGCGCTCTCGTGCACGCCCGATACGATCGAACCCTATCTGTACCCCCTCTCGGTACGATCCACTCACCACTCCGCGACGCTCCCGTCCTCGTGCCGCCACGTGTCCCGCTGGAGGTACAGCGACTCCCCCCAGTCCGGCTCATCCACGGCGGCCTCCCGCACTGCCTCCTCGTCCAGCTCGATCCCGAGCCCCGGCCCCTCCGGCAGGTCGACGTAGCCGTCCCCGTAGGCGAAGACGCCCGGATCGGCCAGGTAGTCCAGCAGGTCCGCCTCGCGATTGTAGTGGATGCCGAGGCTCTGTTCCTGGATCAGCGCGTTCGGGGCCACCGCGTCGACCTGCAGGCAGGCGGCGAGCGCGACCGGTCCGAGCGGACAGTGCGGCGCGAGCGCCACGTCGTAGGCCTCGGCCATCGAGGCGATCTTCGACACCTCCGTGATGCCGCCGGCGTGGGAGACGTCCGGCTGTATCACGTCGACGACGCCCTGTTCGAACAGGCGCTTGAACTCGAAGCGGGAGAAGAGCCGCTCGCCGGTGGCGATCGGAACGGTCGTATGCTGGGCGATCTCGTCGAGCGCGTCGAGGTGGTCGGGCAGGACCGCCTCCTCTATGAACATCGGGTCGTAGGGGGAGAGCGCGCTCGCCAGTCGCTTGGCCATCGACTTGGCGACCCGGCCGTGGAAGTCAACGCCGATGCCCACCTCGTCGCCGACCGCCTCGCGCACCTCGGCGAGGCGGTCGACCGCCGACTCTATCGCGGCGGGCGACTCGACCCGCCGGAACTCCGGGGTGGCGTTCATCTTCACCGCCGTCAGGCCCGCCTCAACCCGCTCGCGGGCGGCCGCCCCGACCTCCGAGGGGCGGTCGCCGCCGATCCAGCCGTACACCCGTATCCGTTTGCGGACCGGCCCGCCGAGGAGTTCGTAGGCCGGCGCGCCGAACGCCCGCCCGCGGAGGTCCCACAGCGCCTGGTCGAGCCCGGCGACGGCCGCCATGTGGACCGGTCCGCCGCGGTAGAACCCCCCGCGGTACATCGCCTGCCAGTGGTCCTCGACGGGCGAGGGGTCCTCGCCGAGGAGCCGCGCCTCGGCGAGCGTCTCCACCGCGGCGGCGACGGTCCGCGGGCCGATGCCGGTGACGCACTCGCCCCACCCCACCTCGCCGTCGCTCGTCTCGAGGCGGACGAACAGCCAGCGCGGCGGGACGTGGAACAGCTCGTAGTCGGCGAGGGTCGTCATTCGGTCACCTCCCCTTCCCCCCACCGTCCCCGTCGATGCCGTCGACCCCGTTGACCACGTTCGGCGGTCGCTCGCCCTCCAGCGCGAGACGGACGGCCCGGGTGATGTTGTGCCGGCGCTCGGTGTTCGCCTCCTCGGAATACCACGCTTCGTGTGGCGTCGCGATCACGTCCGGGTGACCACGGAGCGGGTTGCCGGGCGCCGGCGGCTCCTCCTCGAACACGTCTACTCCCGCGCCGGCGATCTCGCCCGCCCCGAGCGCCTCGATCAGCGCGGACTCGTCCACGACGGCCCCCCGAGCCACGTTGACCAGGAACGTGGAGTCCCTCATCGCCCGGAACGCCGCCGCGTCGACGAACCCTCGCGTCTCCTCTGTCAGCGGCGTGTGGACGGTCACGTAGTCCGAACGCTCGTACAGTTCCTCGAGGGGTACGAGCGTCGCCTCCTCGCCGACGTCCTCCGGTCCGAGGTAGGGATCGAACGCGAGCACCTCCGCGCCGAGCGCGGCGGCGTGAGTACCCACGAGACCCCCGATGGTGCCGTAGCCGACGACCCCGACCGTCTGCGAGGAGAACCTGTGTTCGATGGGGGCAGCGCGGTCGGTCTTCCACTCGCCGTCGGCCATCGCCGCGTCGTAGGGCTCGAGCCGTCGGGCGAGTGAGAGGATCATGGCCATCGCGTGTGTCGCCACCTCCTCGACGCAGTAGTCGGGGTCGTTCACGACCGGGATACCTCGCTCTGCGGCCGCCCCGACGTCGATGTTGTCCACGCCGATGCCGTAGCGGGCGATGATCCGGCAGTCCGTGGGGAGCGCCTCGATCATCTCCGCGTCGACCTCCCTGACGAGGTTGATAACAGCGTCGGCGTCGGCCAGCTCCTCTATCGCTCGCCCGTGGTCCTCGGCGAGCACCCGAACGTCGGCCAGATCAGCCAGCCCCTCCCGCTCGATCGAGAGGTCCTCGAACCGGGTGTCGGTCACGGCGACCGTGTATCGACTCATGACACCTCCTGTCCCGGGTCTCGCTTAAGCGCTTTGTGCCGGAGCGGTCGTCTTCAGCCCCCGTCGGCAGGAGGCCACCGACCGCCTGCGTACCCGGTCTCTACTTCCCGGTCGATGCCGAGCAGGCGGTTGTACTTCGCCAGCCGCTCCGAGCGGGCGAGCGAGCCGATCTTTATCTGCCCTGCATCGAGGCCGACCGCGAGGTTGGCGATAGTGGCGTCGCAGGTCTCGCCCGACCGCGCGGAGACGACCGTCGCCAGCCCGGCATCCCGTGCCGTCGAGAGGACATCGAGCGTCCGGGTCAGCGTGCCCGCCTGGTTCGGCTTGACGAGGACGGCCGTCGCTGCATCCTCGGCGACGGCGCGCTCGACCCGCTCGCGGTTCGTCGCGAGGAGGTCGTCCCCGAGCACCTGGCAGTCGGCGTGGGACAGTCGCTCGCGGAGCGTGGCGAACCCCGCCCAGTCGTCCTCGTCCAGCGGGTCCTCGACGGAGACCAGCGGGTATCGCTCGGCCCAGCCGGTCACGAGGTCGAGCATCCCCTCGCGGTCGGGTTCCCGACCGAGGCTCTCCAGCCGGTACCGTCCGTCGTCGGCGTCGTAGAAGTGGGTCGCGGCCACGTCGACGGCGAAGGCGACGTCCTCGCGGGAGGGCTCGTGGCCCGCGTCCATCACGGCGGACTCGAGCAGCGAGAACGCCCCGTCGACCGATTCGAGCGGCGGCGCGAACCCCCCCTCGTCCGCGACGAGGGGACGGTGGCCGTCGGCCACGATCCGGTCCCGCAACGCGCACCGGACGGCGTGGACCGTCTCCAGCGCCTCGGGGTAGGACTCCGCGCCGGCGGGAACGACGAGGAGGTCCTGTATTTCGATGCCGCCGGTCGCGTGGAGACCCCCGCTCAGGCAGTTCACCATCGGGAGCGGCAGTCGGCCGACCTCGCGGTCGACGAGGTCGGCGAGATGGGCGTAGAGCGGGACACCGCGGGCGGCCGCCGCGGCGTGTGCGACCGCCCCCGAGACGCCGAGAACCGCGTTCGCACCCAGCCGCGAGAGGTCGGGGGTGCCGTCGCGCTCTTCGAGCGCCGCGTCCATCCCCCGCTGGTCGGCGGCGTCCCGCCCGACGGCGACCGGTGCGAGTTCCTCTCGGACCGCTGCGACCGCCTCGCGAACGCCCCGACCGTCGTAGCGGTCGCCGCCGTCGCGCCGCTCGGTCGCCTCGTGGGCCCCGGTGCTCGCGCCCGCCGGGACGGTGAATCGGCCTCGCTCGCTCCCGTGTTCGCCCACGACCTCGACGGCAACCCGGACCGTCGGGTCGCCCCGCGAGTCGAGCACCTCCCAGGCGCCCACCTCGGTGACTCTTGCGCTCATCCGGCCACCTCCCGGACGAGGCCGGCGAACTCGTCGAGCGTCCCGGTCCCCTCGCGGAGCGCCCGCGTCGATATCTCGCGCAGGAGCTCGTCCTCGCCGGGGCCGAGGTACTCGACCGGCGACTTGCCGTCGACCCTGGCGAGCATCAGCACCGCGAGTTCGCGGACCGTCTCGCCCCCGACGTCCCACCCGGCGGCCTCGCGGTACGCCGACCGGAATCCCCGTGCCGCGTCGATACACGCCTCCCGCCGGCCGTCGACGTGGACGGACTTGATGAACAGGTGGTTGAGCATGAACGCGGTGTCGAACGCGGGGTCGCCCCAGTGGGCCACCTCGAAGTCGAGGATCCATCGAACGCCGGTCTCGCGGTCGACGAGGACGTTCTTCGGGCTGTAGTCGCCGTGGACGAGCGTCCGGACGGCCGCGAGGACGCGCTCGGCCTCCGCGCGTATCTCCGCCGCGACCTCGGGGTGTCGCTCCGCCGTGGTCCGGTGGTAGGGGTCGACCCGGAGCTGATCGAACGGCGTCGGGTCGGCGAACCGCTCGCGGAGTTCCTCGTCCCCGCTCGCGCGGGCGTGGACCGTTCCGAGGAGCCGGCCGAGCGAGCGCGCCACGGACGCGTCGACGCGGCCGTCGAGCAGTTCGCGCTTCCACATGACGGCGCCGTCGGGCGCACACGAGAAGACGACGACGTGCGCGTCCTCGTCCTCCGCGAGCACGGCCGGCACGCGGACGTCCTCGAGCCCCGCGGCGTCGATGACGTCGGCGTAGGCCCGGGCGGCGGCGGCCTCGTTGTGGACCCGGGAGACGTCCGCCGGCCAGTCGTCCTCGACGGCGAGGTTCGGGCGCGGCTGTTTCAGCACGAACGCCTCCCCGTCGGTGTCGACCCGGACGACCCGGTTCGAGACGCCGCCGCCGAGCGAGGCGGCACTCACACCGGCCGTGTCGCCCGCCTCGGCGTCGAGCAACCCCCGCTCGCGGAGGTACGCGGGCGCCGTCCCGGACGAGAGCGTGAACGCCTGGTCGGTCATCGTCCGGGACGGGTGGCCCAACGACTTTACCGTTACCCATCGGCGGATCGCGCATGGAGATAACGGACGTCTCGGTGACGAAGCTCCGTGCCGAGCTGGACGAGCCGAGCCGCATCTCGAAGGGACGGTCGACGGACTCGCGGGCCGCGGCCATCGTCGAGGTGGAAACCGACGCGGGTATGGTGGGCGTCGGCGAGGGGTACGGCCCGAACCCGCACATCGTGGAGACCATCGTCGAGCGGAAGTTCGCCGAGGAGCTCGTCGGCGAGGACCCGCTCGACGTCGAGCGGCTCTGGGAGGAGATGGTGCGGGGGTACACCTACTGGGACCAGAAGGGACAGGGGGTTTCGGCGGCCAGCGGCGTCGACATGGCGCTGTGGGACGTCGTGGGCAAGCACTACGGCGCGCCGGTCCACCGGCTGCTCGGTGGGGACGCCCGCGGCGGCGGCCGCATCCGGGCGTACGCGAGCGACCTCTTCTGGGAGGACCCGGAGGCGATGGCAGAGACGGCGGCGGGCTACGTCGAGGACGGGTTCGCGGCGGTCAAGACCCACCTCGGCAACGGGCGGGACGCCGACGAGGCCCGCGTCGAGGCCATCCTCGACGCCATCGGTGACGCCGAACTGATGGTCGACATGAACTGCGGCTACGATCGCCACGACGCGCTCCGCGTCGGCAAGATGCTCGAAGACCACGACGTCTACTGGTACGAGGAGCCCCTCTCGCCGTACGACGTGGACGGCTACGCGTGGCTCCACCGCAAGCTCGACGTGCCCATCGCGACCGGCGAGAACGAGTACACGCGCTGGGGGTTCAGGCGGCTGTTCGAGGCCGAGGCCGTCGACTTCGCCATGCCGGACGTGATGCGCTGTGGGGGCGTCACGGAGACGAAGAAGATCTGCTCGCTCGCGGGCGCGTTCGACGTGACCCCGACGCCGCACAACTTCTCGACCGGCATCGGCCTCGCCGCCACGCTCCAGGTGATGGCCTGCAGCCCCGAGTCCGAGTGGCTGGAACTCGACGTGACGGACTACGACCTCTACGAGTCGCTGCTCACGAGCCCGCTTGACGTGGACGACGAGGGTCGTGTCGCCGTCCCGACCGACCCCGGGCTCGGCGTCGAACTGACCGAGGACGTCGTCGAGCAGTACGGGATCGAGTAGCCGCGGCTCGGGTGAGTCCGGGTGATCCGGGCCGGCGCGGCCGGGATGCCATAGCTTCTTGTGACCGGGCGAGACAGAACCGGTATGGACAGGGAGTTCGCGGAACGGATGCGCAGTAGCGAGTCGCTCTCGGCCGGCTGGGTCTCTCTCGGCCATCCCCGGGTGGCGGAGATCGTCGCGCTCGCGGGCTACGACTTCGTCATCGTCGACATCGAGCACACGCCGATGGGTCTCGAGACGCTCGACGACGTGGTTCGCGCCGTCGAACTGCACGACGTCCCGGTCGTGGTCCGCGTGCCGTGGAACGACCCCGTCGAGCTGAAGCGCGTCCTCGACATCGGCGTCGCGGGCGTCATGATACCGATGGTCGAGAGCGCCGGGGCGGCCGAGGAGGCGGTCGACGCGATGACCTACCCGCCCGACGGCATGCGCGGGGTGGCCGGCTCGCGCGCGACGAACTACGGCCTCGAGTTCGCCGAGTACATGCAGGCGGCCGACGACGACCTCGTGACGATCCTGCAGATCGAGACCGTCGACGGCGTCGAGAACGCCGGTGCCATCTCGGCGGTCGACGGTGTCGACTCGCTGTTCGTCGGCCCCTCGGACCTCTCTGCCTCGCTCGGCGTGACCGGCGACTGGCAGGACGAGACCGTTCTCGAGGCCATCGACGACGTGCTCGACGCGAGCGCGGTCCCCGTCGGCTCGCTCGCGGTGACCGACGAGGGGATCGAGCGGTGGGTCGAGCAGGGCTTCGACTGGGTCATCGCGGGCGTGGACAGCCGGAACCTCCTCGCCGCGTCGCAGTCGACCAACGAGGCGTTCGAGCGCGCCGCCGAGCGCCGGGACGGGTAGCTGCGTCCCGGACGGGCAGGCTTTTAAACGCCACGTCCATGCCGTCGGGCATGGATATCGGACGCGACGAGCCCGGGTACGAGGCGGTCGAGCCCGGGGAGTGGTCCATCGTCGACGCGGACGCCAGGCAGTACGTCCGCAGCGCGACGCGGGAAGTCGCCTCGCTGGTCCGGACGACGTACGGCCCGCTCGGGATGGACAAACAGCTCCGGACGAAGGACCGCAAGGACAACCCGGAGACCGTCCACACCTCGGACGCGGGCGAGATCGTGGACGGCATCCAGCGGGCCCAGGGGTTCACCCACCCCGCGGCCGCGCTGTTCGTCGACGCGGTCGACTCGATGCAGCGCGGCCTCCGGGACGGCGCCACGACCGCCATCCTGCTGACGGACGCGCTGGTCGAACACGGCCTCGAACTCGTCGAGGAGGGGATCCATCCGGGCACAGTCGTCGTGGGGTACGCGATCGCCGCCGGCCGCGCCGGACAGGTGCTCGACGACCTGGCCCGACCGGCCGACCCCGACGACGCGGCGCTCCTCCGTGACGTCGCCAGGACTGCGATGGCGGGGGAGCTCGACGAGCCGATCCGCGACCGGTACGCCGACCTCGTCGTCGAGGCCGTCCGAGGGCTCGCGGCGGCCTCGGAGGACTGGATCGACACGGACGACGTGAAGCTGCTCGCGGCGCCGGGGGAGCCGGGGGGGCTGACCCGCGGCCTGATCGTCAGGCGGTACCAGGAGGAGCTGGGCGCGGGCGAGGAGGCCGAACGCGAGCAGAACTGGTCGATACGGGACAAGGTCGACTGGGAGTTCGACTGGTCGCTGATGGAGCCCCGGGAGGACGCGACCGTCGCGCTCCTGGACCGGGAGATCGACTTCGAGCGGACCGCCACCTCCTTCGGCGGCGACGGGACCGAGGAGGACCGGCGGTCCGGCGTCGAGATGTCGGTCGAGGACCTGGAGACGTATCGGGCGGGTCGCGAGGAGCGGATCGGGGAGACCGCAGACCGGGTGGCCGACCTCGGCGTCGACGTCCTCGTCTCGCAGCCCGAGGTGGCCGAGGAGATCGCGTTCGCCCTGGAGGAACGTGGCGTCGACGTCGTCGACGAGGTCGAGTACCCGCTGTCGGACGTCTACCGGCTGGCCCGGGCCAGCGGCGGCGAGGTGGTCGGGAACGTCGAGGACCTGACGGCCGACCATCTCGGCGCCGTCGGACGGGTGAGCGAGCGGCGCGTCGGCGACGAGAAGTGGACGGAGTTCGGGGACTGCTCGGGCGGGGTGTTCACGCTGGTCGTCGACTCGGACACCGCCAGCGAGCGCGAGCGCCGCGAGCGCATCGTCGGGGACGCCATCGAGGTGACGGGGACGGCAGCCATCGACCGACAGGTGCTACCGGGCGCCGGCGCGGCTGCCATGGCGGTCGCGACCGACCTCCGGTCGTACGCGGCGTCGGTCGAGGGCCGCGAGCGGCTGGCCGTCGAGGCGTTCGCGGACGCGCTGACCGATCTCGTCCGGGTGCTCGCGGCGAACTCGGGCGCCGACCCGCTCGACGCCGTCGCGACGCTCCGGGCGGCCCACGCGGCTGCCGACGGGCCGGTGGCGCTCGGGATCGGAGCCGATACCGAGGAGCCGATCGACGCCTGGGAGGCCGGGGTCGTCGAGCCCCGTCGGGTCTTCTCGCAGGCCGTCGAGACGGCACGGGCGACCACGGAGCGGCTGATCACCATCGACGCCGTGCTCCACCCCGGCGTCGACCTCCGGGAGTTCGTCTCCGAACCCCATCGGGAGTAGGGTCTGCCCCACTCGCGGTCCCGATCCGCACCTGCACCTATATGTGTTCGGCGACGGCAGGGCCGCCATGACCTACCGCGTCGCGGTCGTCGGGACCGGCCCGGGCAGAGCGGTCGACATCAGCGGGCGGAGCCACGCGTTCGCCTACGAGCACGCGGACGCCTACGCCGACCGGGAGGACTGCGAGCTGGTCGCCTGCGTCGACGTCGTCGCGGAGTACGCAGAGCGGTTCGCCGAGGCGTTCGACGTCCCCGCGGCGGGCGTCTACGAGGACCACGGGACGATGCTCGCCGCGGTCGAGCCCGACCTGGTGAGCGTCTGCACGCCGATCCCGACACACGCACCCATCGTCACGGACTGCGCCGAGGCGGGTGTGGCGGCCGTCCACTGCGAGAAACCGATGGCGGACACCTGGGGTGCGGCAAGGGAGATGGTCGAGGTCTGCGAGGAGCGGGGCGTCCAGCTCACCTTCGGTCACCAGCGGCGCTTCGGCGACCCGTTCCGGCGGACGGAGGCACTGCTCGACGACGGGGTGGTCGGTGAGCTACAGCGGATCGAGATCTCGTGGGGCAACTTCTTCGACAACGGGACCCACTCGCTCGACCTCGCGGCGATGTTCAACGACGGATCCCCCGGGAAGTGGGTGATGGGCCAGGTCGACTACTCGAAAGAACACGTCCGCTACGGCGTTCCGACCGCCGACCACGCGTTCGTCTCCTGGCAGTACGAGAACGGCGTCCACGGCATCGCCGCCACGGGCGACGACGTCCCGCTCTCCGGTGGCCCCTACGACTTCTACGACTGCTGGCACCGGCTCGTGGGCACGGAGGGTGTCGTCGAACTGGGCTGCCGGGAGGGGCCGCCGCTCCGCTACCGGGTCGACGGCGAGGGCTGGAACGAGGTCGAGGTCGACGACGAGTTCGAGGGTCGAGTCGACCTCGCCATCGAC
Organism: Haloarculaceae archaeon; assembly: GCA_036625905.1. Taxonomy (GTDB): domain Archaea; phylum Halobacteriota; class Halobacteria; order Halobacteriales; family Haloarculaceae; genus Salinirubellus. The sequence goes on along the minus strand of JAZKST010000028.1, from coordinate 30,920 downwards.
GACGTGGTGCGGGCGCTCGACGGCGGGGGCGAGTCGGAGCTACGGGCCGAGCACGCCCTGAACACGACGGAGATCCTGTTCGCCGGCCACGAGTCCTCCCGGCGGCGCGGGCGGGTCGACCTCCCTCTGGAGATCGACGACCATCCGCTGGTGTCGCTCATCGAGGCCGGTGAGGTCGAACCGACGGTACCGGACGACCGGCCGCCACACCCCTCCGAAGCGGGGGAGTGAAGACCGGCTACTGCAACTCTGACGGTTTGCGCTCTTCACGGGCCTCCTGGGCGTCGCGGTCCTCCCGTTCGAGGTCCTTCGCGGCCACCTGCTCGTCGATGCGGAGCAGGTAGCAGGCCAGATCCGTCGCCGCGGACCAGGCCTCCCGCTTGAGCCCGACCGGATCGACGATCCCCTCCTCGACGGTGTCGACCAGTTCGCCCGAGAGGCAGTCGACGCCGGTCGCGTCCCGCCCCTCGTGGTGAGCGACGCGCAGCCGGACGAGCGAGCGTCCGCCGTCGAGCCCCGCGTTCCGCGCCAGCGTCCGGGGGACGGCGGTGAGCGCGTCGCCGAACGCCTCGACGGCCAGCCGCTCGCGGCCCGACACCGACCGGGCGTGCTCGCGGACGTCGCCGCTAGCGGCCGTCTCCACCGCCCCGCCGCCGGAGGCGACGGTGCCCGTCCGGCGCGCGCTCGTGACCGCCGCGAGGGCGTGCTCGACCGACCGTTCGAACGCCTCGACGGCCCGCTCGTCCGGCGCCCGGCAGAACAGCGTGTAGACGGGCGCGTCGCCCTCGGCCTCGACGACGGTCATGTCCCGGCCGGCACGCCGGACCACGCGCGCGGTGCCGTGTCCGAGCGTCCCCTCGTTCGCCTGCGCCAGCCCGGGGACGACCGTCGCGCCGATGGCGCGCGCGAGCCGGACGACGTCCGCCTCCTCGACCTGGTGGATCGCGAGCACGCCGTGGTTCGCCAGGATCCGCTCCACCCGCTCGTTGATCCCCCGTTCGGTGAGGATCACCCGGAGCCCGGCGTCGATGGCGGCCTCGAGCTGTTCCTCGAAGTCCTCGCGCTCGCGCTCGCCGATCGCGGCGCGGTCCTCGAACGACTCCGGCGAGAAGCGGAAGGTGATCGACCGGTCGTCCGTCGGCCCGCCGGGCTTGGGCACGTCGACGGTCTCGGAGACGACCGCGATGCCGACGTCCCGGAGGGTCCGCGGCATCGCCTCCGCCACCGGGTCGCGGTCCATGACGACCCCGTGGACGAGCTCGGTCTCGCCCTCGCTCCCCCCGAGCCGCGCGATGACCTTCACCATGTCCGGGTCGAACTCGCCGGCCTCCGCGGCGATCTCCTCGATCGCCTCGGCCAGGTACGAGCCGAGCTGTGTGCGGACCTGCGGATCGCGCGTCCCCGTCAGGGCGCTCCGGACGACGGCCTCTGGACCGACCGCCTCCAGGGGTCGTGCCCGCCGGTCGAGCGAGTCCAGGGCCGCCGACAGCCCCTCCCGGTAGCCGCGCTCGATGGCCGTCGGGTGGAACCCCATCCCGACGAGCCGGTCGGCTGCCTCGAGCAGGCCGCCGACGAGCGTGACGAGCGTCGTCGACCCGTCGCCGTAGCGACGCTCGAACCCCGACGCCGCCCGACTGAGCGTCGTCACTGCGGGGTTCTCCACGTCGATCCCCTCCAGTACGATCGTCCCGGAGTCGGTCGCGGTCACGTTGCCGTGTCCGTCGACGACGAGCTTCGTCGCGCCGAAGGGACCGAGCGTGGAGCGGACGATGCCGCACACGGCGCTCGCGTCGTCGGTGAGGGCGGTCAGGGCACCGTCTGTCATGCCTCCCCCGAGAGGTCGGGGACTATTATCGGTGTTGGAATCGCGGGACCACCGGACGTGGGTGCCGGGACCCAGACCGCATACCCGTAGAACGGACGAGGACGTCGGGACCCCGGCCGCGTGCCCGCAGAGTTAAGCCCCGCGTGGGGGAAGACGGGTATCTATGACGGAGTCCGATCTACGGATCACCGACGTGGAGACGTACGTCGTGGCGAACCCGTGGAAACCCTGGGTGTTCGTCCGCGTGGAGACGAACGAGGGGTATCACGGCATCGCCGAGGCGACGACGCACAGCAAGCCACGCACCGTCGAGGCCGCCGTCGAGGAGATGTCGCGCTACTTCCTCGGCGCCGACCCGTTCGACACCGAGCGGCTCTGGCTCGAGATGTACCGCGACGAGTGGTACTCGCGGCACGTCGTCAACACGACCGTCGTCAGCGCCATCGACGCCGCCTGCTGGGACATCAAGGGGAAGGTGCTCGACCGGCCGCTGTACGAACTGCTCGGCGGGGCCGTCAACGGGACCGTCCTCCCGGCGTACGCGAACGGGTGGTACACCGAGGCCGGCGGCGACCCCGAGGCGTTCGCGCGCGCCGCAGAGCGCGTGGTCGAGGACGGCTACGACGCGATGAAGTTCGACCCCTTCAGGGCGGCGTGGCAGCGGATGAACAGGGAGAAGCTCAACGACGCCGTCGAGGTCGTCGGGGCGGTCCGCGAGGCGGTGGGCCCGGACGTCGACCTGCTCATCGAGGGACACGGCCGGTTCACGCCGGGGATGGCCGTCGAGGTGGCCGATCGGCTCCAGCAGTTCGACCCGACGTGGTTCGAGGAGCCGTGTCCGCCGGACAACGTCGACGGGCTGCGGAAGGTCGCCCAGAAGTCGCGTATCCCCATCGCGACCGGCGAGCGCGTCGTCTCGAAGCACGCCTTCCGCGACCTGGTGACCGACACGGACGTAGACATCATCCAGCCGGACCTGGCGAACGCCGGGGGCGTGACCGAGGGCAAGAAGATCGCCGCCATCGCCGAAGCCGAGCACGTCAGCTTCGCGCCGCACAACCCCCAGGGGCCGGTCGCCACGGCCGTCTCGGCCCACGTCGACGCGAGCGTCCCGAACTTCATGATCCAGGAGGTGTTCGAGGACTACGACGTCGACTGGAAGGGCGACCTGCTCGACGAGCCCATCCGGATCGAGGACGGCCGACTGCACGTCCCGGAGGGGCCGGGACTCGGCGTCGACCTGGACATGGACGCCGTCGAGGAGCACGAGTACACCGGCGAGGAGGACACGCACCTCAACCTGTTCGAGAAGGGATGGGAGACGCGGTCGCTGACCGACCGCTGAGCCGAGCGTCGGCACTCACCCGCCGCTCCCGGAGGCGACCCGCTGGCCGAGGATGAGGGCGACGCCAGCGGCGAGGAGCAGGACGACGAACCCGTACGCGGCCGGCCAGCCGACGGTGTCGGCGAGCGACCCCGTGATCACGCTCCCGAGCGAGCCGACGAGCATGTAGACGGTCCGGACGAGCCCGAACCCGCTGGCCCGTTCCGCGGTCGGGAGGTAGTCCATGAACAGCGAGTGGAGGACACCCCCCCAACCGAAGCCGATCCCCGCGAGCGCGACGCCGGCGACCGTCGCCGGGAGTCCCCCGCCGAGGAGGAACACGGCGATGCCGGCCCCGCCGACCGTCAGCGCCCCGGCGAGCGTGAGATCGCGGGGGAATCGATCCGAGAGCCGACCGAGGATCGGGAGGCTCACGACCGAGATGACCATCACCGCCCCGAAGACGACGCTGGCGCGCCCGGTCGAGAACGCCCGGAACTCGACGAGGAACGTCGGGAAGAAGGAGGTGAACGACTGCCAGGCGAACGAGGCGACGAAACCGAGGAACGTGGTCCGGACGAGCGCCGGGTCCGAGAGCGGGCCGAACGCCCGCCGGGGGTCGAGGCGGTCCGCGAGCGGCGTGTCGGGGCGCATCGGGGCCGTCCGTTCGACGTACCGTGCGGAGAGGACGAGCGCCGGGAGGAGCATCACGACGCCCAGCAGTATCGCCGCCCGCCAGCCGTAGCGGACGCTCACGGCCGCCGCGACGACCGGCGCGAGCAGTCCCGCGAACGCGCCGCCGGCCGTGTGGAACCCCAGCGCCTGGCCGGTGTTTTCGTAGAGCCGGGTCAACAGCGACGAGGCCGCGGGGTAGTAGAGCCCCGAGCTCGCCCCGAGCAGGACGACGAAGACGCCGAACAGGGGGAAGGAGGGCGACGCCGCGAGGAGCACTACCGCGACCGCCGCGGACCCGAGCGAGGCGAGGACGACCCGGCGCTCGCCGAAGCGGTCGCCGAACACCCCGCTGGGGTACTGGAACAGCGCGTAGGCGGCCCACATCCCCGTGAGCGCCAGTCCCACGAAGCTCTTCGAGACGCCGAACGCGACCAGTATCGAGGGGACGAGCGGGCTGATGAGCAGCCGGGTCCACAGCTGGCTGAAGTTCGCGAACACTGCGAGGGACAACACCGTCTCCTGGTACCGCCAGTTCACGGGTCGGCCGAACTGCGGCATCGTATAACTACCCACCGGTCCCGACGGGTCGCCCGGATCGCCCCCTCGATTTATTCCCCGTCGCGTGCACTCCCGGACGTATGTCGGACCGATACAGCATGATCGAGATCGACGACGTGGATCCGGAGCCCTCGGCGGCCTCGGGGACGATGCACGTCGACCTGGTCGCGGAACTGGGGTGTACGGAGATGCGGCCGAAGGTGTGGTACCTCTCGCCCGGCGACGGGATGAGCTACCACCGGCAGACCGAACAGGAGGAGTTCTACTACGTCCTCGAGGGGCCGGGCCGGATGAAGATCGACGACGAACCCATGGACGTACCCGAGGGGACGGCGGTACGGATCCCCCCGGAGACGCCCCGGCAGGTGCTCAACGACACCGAGGGCGAGCACGTCTGGCTGATCGTCGGTGCCCCACCGGTCGAGGGAGACGGCCGTCCGCCGGCCGACGAGTAGGCGCTACTCCCCGGCGTCGTCCTCGCCTTCCGCGTCGGCGCTGAGGTTCAGCCGCTCCATCGTCCGCTGCTCGGCCTCGAAGAACTCGCTGTTCTCGTACTTCTGGAGGAGCCGCTTCAGTCCGGGGCGGTCGAGGGACTGTTCGGCCGACCACTCGCGGGCGAAGCCGCCGTCGTCGATGTTCCCCAGCTGTGCCTCGAACCAGTCGACGAGCGGCCCCTCGTCGAACTCGTCCATCCGGCTGAGCTGGCCGTACTGGCTCGTCGGGGAGTGGAACGGGAGCTGACCGAGGTAGCCGTGGTTCGCCATCTCCTCGAAGATCTCTGCCATCTCGTGGGAGAGGTAGAGCTCGGTCATCACGATCTCCGGCGGGATGCCGTGGGCCACCTCGACCTGGAACTTCGCGAGCATCGCGTTCGCCCAGATCGGGAACAGCGCCTGCTCGGTCAGCAGGTCGGTGATGGTCTCCATGTCCGCGGTCCCCGCGACGACGCCCGCCTGGGTGGAGCCGATGGCCTTCGCCATCGCCAGGACGGTCGACAGCGCCTCGCCCGTGTGGTCCTGCTCGACCGCGAGGATCGAGGGGAACCCCTGCCCGGACTCGTAGAGGCTCCTGACCGCGGGCCCGCCCATCCGTGGAGCGACCATCACCACGTCGACCCACTCGGGGTGCCCGAGCAGGTCGTAGGTGAGGTTGTAGCCGTGCGAGACGTAGAGGGTGTCCCCCTCCTCCAGGTTCGGCTCGACCGACTCGGCGAACACCTCGGGTGCCACCTCGTCCGGGATCAGCAGGCAGACCACGTCCCCCTGCTCGGTGGCCTCGGCGATGGAGACCGGCTCGAAGCCGTCCTCGCGGACCTGGTCGCGGTAGCCGTCCTCGCGGTTCCCGACGACGACGTCGACGCCCGAGTCGCGGACGTTCAGCGCCTGTGACCGCCCCTGGTTGCCGTAGCCGACGAACGCGACCGTCCGGTCTTCGAGCACCGAGAGGTCGGCGTCCTCGTCGTAGTAGATGGTCGTCTCTGTCTCTGCCATCGGGTGCGCCTGCGGCGGGGGGCGACAAGTGTGTACCGGCGGCGGTCTGGCCACCGGACCCCGTGGATACGGGCAGGGGCGCTTCGGCCCGATGTCGCTCTCCCGCGGAACCGCCGGTTCAATCGAACGTCACCAGGTGCTCGGCCTTCGCGTCGGGGTCGATCCGGTAGCCGTGACCCGGCCCCTCGGGCAGCTGCACGCGGCCGTCCTCGACGACCGGCGTCGGGTCGAGCAGCGGGCCGACGTCGTACTCGGGGATGTACTCGACGATCCACCCCGTCGGCGCGGCGCTCACCACGTGTGCGCTGATGGTGTAGTAGAAGTGGGTCGCCAGCGGGACGTTGTGGGTGGCCGCGAGGCGGGCGACCGCCGTCTGACCCGTGATCCCGCCGGCCCTGATCAGGTCCGGCTGTGCCACCTCCATCCCGCCGCGTTCGAGCAACCGCTCGAACCCCTCCGGGCGGTTGAGCATCTCGCCGGTCGCCAGCGGCGGCTCGATGGCCCGCGCTACCCGCTCGTGGCCCGCGAGGTCGAACTCCGAGATGGGCTCCTCGACCCACCCGACGTCGTGGGGTTCGAGCGCCCGAACCGTGTGGATGGCCTCCTTGACCGTCCAGGCCTGGTTGGCGTCGACGAATATCTCCGCCTCCTCGCCGACGGCCTCGCGTATCTCGGCCACTCGTTCCGCTTCCTCGGTCGCGGACTTGTCCCCGACCTTGGTCTTGAACGCCGTGAACCCCTCGTCTGTGAACCCGCCGTGGAGGTCCGCCAGTTCGTCGAGATCGTGGTGGGCGTCCATACTGGAGGCGTACGCCCGCACCGAGTCGTCCTCGCCCCCGAGGAGCCGGTAGAGGGGCTGGCCGGCTACCTGTGCCTTGATGTCCCACAGCGCGACGTCGATGGCGCTCCGCGGCCACGCGCTCATCCCGAGCTCGCCGTAGTAGATGGTCCGTGTCCGGAGCCGCTCGCGGATCGCCTCGGTGGCGAACGGGTCCTCTCCGACCAGGAGGTCGGCGAACTGCGAGTCGACGAACCGCTCCAGCAGGTCGGGGGCGAACCCGAGCGAGTTCATCCAGCCCGTCCCGGTGTACCCCTCGTCGGTCCCGACCTCGACGACCACGCAGTAGAGGTCGTCGATGGCGAGCCGCGAGTCGCCGACCGTCCGGTCGATGGGGAGGTGCAGCGTGTACGTCTCGACCTGGGTTATCTCCATGTTCCGGGGCCGCGCGACGGGCGAACATAAAGATACGTGCGCCGAGCACCGGCGGACGGCGACCGCCTGCGGTCCGCCCGACGCGAAAAGACCTATCACCCGCCTGCCTGAGAACCGACCATGGCAGGCTACGAGCACACGCCGGTCTCGGTCGAGGGCAAGCGCACGGTCGTCATCGGCGGGACGAGCGGCATCGGGCGGGCCATCGCGCTCGGGTTCGCGGCCGACGGCGCCGAGGCGGTGGTGGCGACCAGCCGGACGCCCGAGCGGGTCGAGGACGCGGCGGCGGCGATCCGCGAGCGCGACGCCGACTCGCTCGAACTGACCTGCGACGTCTCGGACCCGGAGTCGCTGACGGCGCTGGCCGACGGCACGGTCGAGGCGTTCGGCGGCGTCGACGTCCTCGTCAACTCCCCGAGTTCCATCGCCCGGAAGTCCGTAGAGGCGGTGAGCGAGGAGGAGTGGCAGGACGTCCTCGACGTCCAGCTCGACGGGGTCTACCGCGCGATCAGGACGTTCGCCGAGCGGATGGACGGCGGGAGCATCGTCAACATCGCGTCGCTGTCGTCGGTGCTCGCGCTCCCCGACCTGAGCGCCTACTCGTCCGCGAAGGGCGGGGTCGACTCGCTCACCCGCGCCGCCGCGAAGGACCTCGCGCCCGACATCAGGGTGAACGCCATCCGTCCGGGCTTCTTCATCACCGATCAGACCGAGGACGCCTACGCCGAGGGAACCGAGCGCCACCGCGAGGTCACCGGCCGGTCGATGATCCCCCGGTTCGGCGACCCCTCGGAGCTCGCGGGCGCGGCCATCTACCTCGCGAGCGACGCCGCGAGCTACACGACCGGCGAGGTACTCACCGTCGACGGCGGGTTCCGCACGAGCACGTTCTGAGACGTGGACGGCTTTAGCTGAATCTCGGCGCTAAGCCCCCTCCCTCAAAGACCGAGGCCGAAGGCCGAGGGAGTAGGGAAGGGATACAGCGCCGAACACGTGTTCAAACGGCCTCGATTACTACCCCACAGGCCAACGTAGCCGCAACCGTTTTGCGTTAGGGTAGCTACTACTCAACCGAACCCAATAGGATATGACCTCGATTCAGGAGCGCACTCGACGTATTCCCTGCACTACCACCTGATACTCACCACGAAGTATCGGCGCGAAGTGCTAACCGAGGAGCGAACTCAATTCATTCACGGGGTCATCAGCGGGTTCACGAACAACTACGGTGTCGAACTGACGAACCTCGACGGCGAGGACGACCACCTGCACATCCTGTTCCGAGCGAAACCCACCACAGACCTCGTGAAGTTCACCAACACGCTCAAGCGCGCAACCGCCCGCCGTATCCGCAACGAGTACGCGGACGAACTGAAAACCGAACTGTGGAGCGACTCGTTCTGGAACGACTCGTACTGCCTCATCTCGACGGGGCAGGTGTCGCTGGATGTGCTGAAACAGTACGTCGAAGACCAGCGGGAGAACTGATGTACTACGCCTACAAGTACCGCCTCAAGCCGTCCGACGCCCACCGCGAGGAGTTGGACCGCCACCGCGATATTTGTAGGCAACTGTACAACCACACGCGCTACCGCCTCAACGGGTACCAAGACGAACACGGAGAACTGCCGTCCATGACCACCCTACGGTCAGAGCTCCCCGACCTCAAGCAGCGGTGGGACGACCTCTCTGACGTGTACTCGAAGGTGCTCCAAACCGTCGTGGAACGTCTGTTCGACAACCTCAAAGGCCTCTCAGCACTCATACGGTCGTGCGGAATTAGTTACCGCTTCACGGGTCGGAATTCCGTCGAATCAGTCTCGAAATGCCGATGGTACCGAAGACTACTGAAAATAGTTACGCACGACCGTATCAAGCAGAACGGCTACGGCGTCGGTCAACTCAAGTGGAAGCCGCCACGCGAGTTCCGCAGTTTCACGCCTCCGTCACCCGCCGCTCGGCGCCCTCGGCCTCCAGGACCGCGTCCGAGAGTTCGGTCCCGAGACCGGGGCCCTCGGGCAGGAGGAGCCGACCGTCCTCCGCTTCGGCGGGGTTCGTGACGAGGTCGCGGTGCCAGCCGTTGTAGCGCCCGCGGACGGACTCCATGATCATCAGGTTCGGCACCGCCGCGCCGAGGTGGAGGTTGGCGAAGTGGAGCACCGGTCCACCGCAGTTGTGCGGCGCGATCGGCACCTGTGCGGCCTCGGCCATCGACGCGACCTTCCGCGCCTCGGTCAGCCCGCCCACCCACTCGAGGTCGAGCATCACCACGTCGACCGGGACCGTCGCGAGCAGGTCCTCGTAGTCGTACTTGGTCATCAGGCGTTCGCTCACGTTCACCGGGAGGCTCGTCGACCTCGCGACCTCGGCGTACGCCTCCAGGCTCCCGATCTCGAGCAGTTCTTCGAGCCACATCGGGTCGTACTGTTCGAGGTGGCGGGCGATGCGCTTTGCACACTGGGCGTTCCAGAGGCCGTGGAACTCCATCGCCACGTCCATCTCGGGGTGGGCCTCCCGGATGGCCCGCAGGGGTTCGGCGCCCGTCTCCAGGTCGCCCGGGGAGACGTACTGCCCGCCGTTCTCGTAGGCGACATCGTCGTACGGCCAGATCTTCATCGCCTCGATACCCTCCTCGAGGAGGCTCTCGGCGAGTTCGACGGGTTCCTCGGTGAAACTGAACTCCCCCTCGTAGCAGGTGTTGTACGTGCGGAGCGACCCCCGGGCGGGGCCGCCGAACAGCTCGTATATCGGGGCCCCCGCACGCTTGCCGGCGAGGTCCCAGAGCGCGACGTCGACGGCCGAGAGCGCGCGCATCTCGCTGCCGCCGAACCCGCCCCAGTAGTTGGCGTGCCGGTAGACGTCCCGCCAGACGCCCTCGATCTCGCGTGCGTCACGCCCGAGCAGTTCGGGCGCGACGTGCTCGTGGATCGTCTCGGCGTCGACCGCCGGTCTGGGGTACGTCTCACCGAGTCCCACGTGCCCTTCGTCGGTGTGGAGCCGGACGAACAGCAGGCGGCGGTAGTCCTCGGCGATCTCGCCGACCCAGCCCGTCTCCTCGAAGTCCATGTCGGAAAGCGCGATGGTCTCGACGGCGGTGATGCGCATACCCCGGGTTCCGGATGGGGTTCCATATAGGTTGAGGGGATGCTCGAGGGGTCGGACCCGGTCCTCGCCATCGACGGGTCGTCGGTTCGAGGGACGAGGCGAGAGGCGAGCGATAGAGCTTCCCGTGGCGCTCGAACGCCTCGAGCGGGACGACCCCCTTTCGGACGAGGTCCCGTATCTCGTGGGCGGCCTCCTCGACCGGGGTGCCCGCGAACCGGGTAGGCGATCCCACCCGACACGCGTCTCGTGGGTCAGTCCGCCGATGGCGCTCGGAACCGTCCGCCGCTCGTGGCCCAGTTCGTCCGGGCTGTCGACGACCGCACCCGGGTACAGGTCCTCGTCGCGGTCGCAGAGTTCCGCGTCCCCGAGTGCTATAGTAGCGTTTGGAAGTCTTTACTCACGGACGGCAGGAACGCTCCCGTCCGGAGTGTGTCATCGGTTCCAAACGCTACTATATGCCCCCGCTGGCCGGCGGGCGGCAAAAAGGTTGGGCGGGACGGCCTACTCGTCCGCCGACCACGGCGGGTTCGGTCGCGGCGGGCTGAACAGCTCGACGCCGACCGCCGGCTCGTCGCCCGTGGACTCGGCGGCGTGGACCGCCTGACCGGGGATGACGTACGAGTCGCCGGCCCCGACGCGGTGCTCCTCGCCGTCGACGGTGAACAGGATCTCGCCACCGAAGAGGTAGCCCGCCTGCTCGTGCTCGTGGCTGTGGTCGTCGACGCCCGCGCCGGGCTCGATGCGGAAGTGCTGGACGCTCATCCGCTCGCCCGCCGCCAGCTGTGCCAGGAACACGCCGTCTCGAACCTCGGGGCTGTCGTGCTCGTCGAGTGACTCGACGTTCATACTCGCCCGGATGCCGGAAGCCAACGTAAAGTTTCCCCCGGTGCCCCGGAGAGTTATGTCGGGGCGGGCGGATGGGTCACCCGTCATGGGAGACATGAACGGACGGACGGCCATCGTCACTGGATCGAGCAGCGGCATCGGGAAGGCCATCGCCGAGCGGTTCGCCGCGGAGGGGGCGAACGTGGTCACCAACTCGCGCTCGCAGGAGCGCGCGGAGGCGGCTGCGGCGGACATCCGCGGGGCGGGCGGGTCGGCGGTCGGCGCGGCGGCGGACGTCGGCGACTACGACGCCGTCGAGGGGCTCGTCGGGGCCGCCGTCGAGGAGTTCGGCCGCCTCGACACCTTCGTGAACAACGCGGGTCACACCGTCACTGGACCGAGCGAGGAACTCGCCGTCGAGGACTGGCGATCGGTCGTCGACGTCGACCTGACGGGGGTCTACTTCGGCTGTCGGGCGGCTGGCCGGCAGTTCATCGAGCAGGGCGAGGGGGGCGCCATCGTCAACGTCTCCAGCATGATGGGCCACCAGGGGCTCCACGAGCGGGCGGCCTACTGCGCCTCGAAGGCGGGGGTGGACAACCTCACCCGGACGCTCGCGGTCGAGTGGGCCGAGCACGAGATATTCGTCAACTCGCTCGCGCCGGGGTACATCCGGACGCCCATCACCGACCAGACGATGGAGACCGCGGGCTACAGCGTCGAGGACATACAGAACCGCACGCCACTCGGTCGGTTCGGCACGCTGGAGGAGATGGCCGAGTGCGCGCTGTTCCTCGCCTCGCGGAACAACTTCGTCACCGGCGAGGTGCTCACCGCCGACGGCGGCTGGTCGGCGTTCGCGTGGGGGAGCCGGGGAGACTGATCCATACGGTCGTGCGTAACCAGTTTCAGTGGTATCCCGACGTGTCGGGTTTCGAGACCGACGAGACGGGATTCGGGCCAGTGAAGCGAAACGAATTACGGACGACCGTATCAGTCGGCGGCGACTTCGGTCGAGACCTCCCCGAGCGCCTCCGCGAACGTCTCGACCAGCCGGTCGATCTCGGCCTCGCCCATCGGTGTCGATACGTTCCCCATCCCGCGCGGCGCGAGGAACACCCCGCGGTTGCGCATCTCGAGGAACAGCCGGCGGTTCGCGGGCGCACCCGCCGCCGAGGAGGCGTGGTCGGTCACCGACTCGTCGGTCGGGTGGACGTTGAAGAACGAGCCGTCACCGGTGACCTGCATCCGTACATCGGCGTTCTCGGCCGCGTCGGCGAGCCGCTCCCGTGCCTCCGCACCGAGGTCGTTCAGCCGCTCGATGGCGTCGGCGTCGAGCGCGTCGAGCGTCGCCGCGCCACCGACCATCGTCGCCGGGTTGGCGTTGAACGTCCCCGAGTGGATGACCCCCTCCGAGGACGGATCGAACACGGACATCACGTCCTCTCGGCCGCCGAACGCCCCCGCCGGGAGCCCGCCGCCGATGAACTTCCCGAGCGCCGTGAGGTCCGGCGTCACGCCGTAGCGCTCCTGGGCGCCGCCCACCGCGAGACGGTAGGTCATCACCTCGTCGAAGACGAGGAGCGTGTCGGTGTCCTCGGTCAGGTCCCGTGCTGCCTCGAGGTACTCGGTGGTGGCACGGACCATCCCCGCGTGACCCATCACCGGCTCGACGACGAAACACGCGAGGTCGGCCCCGTGCCGCTCGAACGCGGCCGTCAGGGCGTCGGGGTCGTTGTAGGGAGTCGTGTGGACGCGGCGAGCGACCTCGCGCGGGACGCCCGGCTCGGGTCCGTCGCTCGAGACGCCAACGAGCGCCGTGTCGTGGGTCCCGTGGTAGCCCCCGTGGACCTTCAGGACCACCTCGTTCCCGGTGTGGGCCATCGACGCACGGATCGCGTTCATCGTCGCCTCGGTACCGGAGTTCGCGAACCGCACCCGATCGATGGAGGGCGTCCGCTCGACGATCCGCCTGGCGAGCGCGGTCGCCTCGCGAGTCGGCGCGGCGAACCCGCTTCCTCGCCTGAAACGCTCGCAGACCGCCTCGACGACCGGTTCCGGGGCGTGGCCGAGCACCGCCGCGGAGTAGTTGTTCAGGAAGTCCAGTAGCTCCTCGCCGTCGGCCGTCGTGAGCGTACAGCCCGAGGCGTCCTCGACGAACGACGGGTACGGCGCGTGGTAGGTCACCTCCCGCGTGTCCCCGCCCGGCATGTAGGCACGAGCCTCCTCGAACAGCTCCCGCGAGCGGGGCGTCGCCCGCTCGTACTCCTCGGTAGGGTCTGACATAGCAGGGAGTCGACGGACCGGGACTAAAAGCTTGCGTGCGAGCGGACACGTCCGTCCGCTCGGGACGTGTCATCGGTTTCAGACGCTACTGTATACTGTCGGTGCGTCCTCGTCGGTGCGTCCTCGTCTCGACGGATCGGCGAGGTCACACGGTGGCGTACGACCGACAGTGTATTTGTCCCGCTGGCGCGTGGCCCGGTCATGAACGGACCGACCGTCGAGCGCGTCGAGGCCGTCGGCGTGGAGGCACCGCTAGAGGAGCCGTTCGGCTACGCCCAGGCGTGGGTCGAGACGCGGACCGCGACGCTCGTCCGCGTCGAGGCGAGCGACGGGACCGTCGGCTGGGGGGAGTGCTGGGGGCCGGTCGCCGGGACCCGCGAGGTCGTCGAGGATGTGCTCGCACCGCACGTCCTCGGGACGGACCCCCGGGAGGTCGAGCGCCTGTACGACCGGCTCTACGACGCCGGGCGTGCGACCTACCAGACGGTCGTCCCCCTCCCTTCGATCTCGGGCATCGACCTCGCGCTGTGGGACCTCGCGGGGAAGCTCCGGGGGGAGCCGGTCGCGACGCTCCTCGGCGGCCGGCGGCGCGAGGCCGTCCGACCCTACGCGACCGGCCACTACTTCCCGAAGACCGACGACGTCGGGACCGTCTACGAGACGGTCGTCGACGAGGCGAGGGAGAACGCGGACGCGCTCGGTGCGATCAAGCTCAAGACCGGCCTCTCGGTGCTCGGCCACGGCCCGGCGGAGGACGTCGAGCTCGTCCGGCGGGTCCGCGAGGCGGTCGGCCCGGACGCCACGGTGATGGTCGACGCGAACTACGCCTACGACCGCACGGACGCACGCCGAGTGGGCCGGACGCTCGAATCGGAGGACGTCCTCTGGTTCGAGGAGCCCGTCGCCCCGGAGGACCTCGAGGGGTACGCCCGGCTCTCGGAGACGCTCGACGTCCCGGTCGCGGGCGGCGAGTGTCACACTCCCGCCGAGTTCGACCGACTGTTCGAGACGGGGGGGCTCGACGTCGCCCAGCCGGACGTCTGTATCGTGGGCGGGCTCACGCCGGCCCGCCGTATCGCCCGTCGTGCGTACGACCACGGGGTGCCGGTGGTACCACACGTCTGGGGGACGCCCGTGGCGCTCGCGGCGAGCCTCCAGCTGATCTCGGCGGTGTCCGGGTCGCCGTGGCTGGAGTTCGACCGCTCGCCCAACCCGCTCCGCGAGGAGCTGTCCACGGACTCGTTCGCGCCCGACGACGACGGGCTGATCGCCGTCCCCGACGGACCGGGACTGGGCGTCGAACTGGACGAGGGCGCCGTCGAGCGGTATCGCGTGGAGTAGCTCGGACCGACCCCGCTCGCGGCCCGTCGACCCCTCGATTTATGTCACCTCCCCCTCATCGTCTCCGTGAGCATGAGTGGCACGATAGCGTCCGTCGAGACCCGACACTGCGACGCCGGCTGGCGGAACTACCACTTCGTCCGCGTCACCACCGACGAGGGCACGGTCGGCTGGAGCGAGTACGACGAGAACCTGGGTGCGACCGGTATCACCACCGTCATCGAGGACATGGCCTCCACGGTGGTCGGCGAGCCCGTGGACGCCATCGAGGGCATCCGCTCGCGGCTCGTCCCCCGGGTGCGCCAGTCCTACACCGGCGTCGGGGCCATGGCCATCGGCGCCATCGAGAACGCCCTGCTCGACGCGAAGGCCAAGGCGCTCGGGGTCCCGTGCGTGGACCTCCTCGGTGGCGCCGTCCGAGAGGAAATCCCGGTCTACTGGTCGCACTGTGGCACCTACCGCATCGGGCACCGAGGGGAGTGGTACGACTCGGTGGAGACCCTGGAGGACGTGATCGCCCTCGGCGAGGAGGTCCGCGACAGCCAGTTCGGGGCCCTGAAAACGAACCTCTTCGACTTCAGGGGCGACGAGCCACAGGGGTGGGCACCGGGGTTCGGCCGCCCGCACCACCCCTCCCTGACCATCGAGGACGACCAGCTCGAGGCCCAGCGGGAGTACCTCGAGGCCCTCCGGGAAGGGGCGGGCCCCGACGTGGACATCCTGCTGGACCTGAACTACAACATGAAGCCGGAGGGCTACATCCGGATGGTGCGCGAACTGGAGGATTTCGACCTGTTCTGGGTCGAGATCGACTCGCCCGACGCGAAGGCGCTGGCGGACGTGCGCCGGGAGAGCCCCCACCCGATCAGTTCCTGCGAGGCGCTGGTCCCCCACGAGTCGTTCGTGCCCTTCCTGCAGGAGCAGTCGATGGACGTGGTCATCATCGACGCGCTCTGGAACGGGATCCAACAGTCGACGAAGATCGCGTCGATGGCCGACGCCCACCAGCTTCACGTGGCGCCGCACAACTACTACGGCCACCTGGCCACGTTCATGAACGCACACTGGGCGGCGGCGGTACCGAACCTGCGTATCATGGAGACGGACATCGACCGGCTCCCCTGGGACGACGAGCTGTTCACGACCGCCCCGGAGTACCGCGACGGGAAGCTACAGCTCTCCGGGGAGCCCGGCTGGGGCTGTGCCCCCGACGAGGACGCGCTCGAGGAGCATCCCCCCAGTTCCTGAGCCGGGAGCGCCCCTGGACCCGAACCCCGGGTAGCGGGAGTCGAGGACCGCGATGTCTCGACCTCCGGGACTCCAGAGCCGATACGCGACGACGTACTGGTCCGGAACCGGTCGCAGAACGGCAACCGTGAACTATCGCAGGGATCGGCCTCGGGGATTCATAACCTCCCTCGATCAATCGCCACGAACCGATGCCACGGGTCACCGACCTCCGGACGGGACTGTACGGCGTACCGAACGAGGAGTCACTCGACGACGCGACCCAGTCGTTCGACGAACTCGAACTGGTCGTGGTCGAGGTCGAATGCGAAGACCGAACCGAGGGTCTGGGCTTTACCTACACCATCGGGGAGGGCGGACGGTCGATACTCGAGTTCGTCCGGAGCACGCTCGAACCTCTGATCGTCGGCGAGTCGGCCGCACCCCGAGCGGCGACCGAGCGAATGCGGGCGGGGACGACGTTCGTCGGCCGAGCGGGCGTCTCCGAACTCGCTATCGCGGCCGTGGACATCGCGCTCTGGGACGCGCTCGGACGGCGGACCGGCGAGCCGCTGTACGCGCTGCTCGGCGGCGAGCGCCGCGAGGTGCCGGCCTACGAGACCAACGGCGGGTGGCTCCAGTTCGACGAGGCGCGGCTGGTCGAGAACGCGGAGACGGCGGCCGAGGAGGGGTTCGTCGGGATGAAGATGAAGGTCGGGCGCGGCCACGCCGAGGACGCCCGGCGGATACGTGCGGTCCGCGAGGCGCTCCCCGAGTCGATGCGGCTGATGGTCGATGCGAACTGTGCGTACACGGTCGCCGAGGCACGGCGGTTCGTCCGGCACGTCGACGTCCCGCTGGACTGGCTGGAGGAGCCCCTCCCGAAGGACGACTACGCGGGCCACGCCGACCTCCGTGCGCGGGTGGACGTACCCGTCGCGCTCGGGGAGAACGCCTACAGCGAGCGGGAGTTCGCACAGGCCGTGCGACTGGACGCGGCCGACGTCCTCCAGCCGGACGTCTGTCGCGTCGGCGGTGTCACCGCGTGGGTGGGCGTGGCCGAACTCGCCCGCGCCGCCCGCCTCCCGGTCGTCCCCCACTACGTCGAACCCGTCCACGTCCACCTGGCCGCGGCCTTCGAGAACGTCCCCTCCATCGAGCACCACTCGACGGTGCTCGACGGGGTGCTCGAGTCGCCGCCCGAACTCTCCGACGGGCGCTTCACGCCGCCCGACGAGCCGGGACACGGGGTCCGGTTTGCGGGCCTCGACACGTACGAGAAGAGGGCCTGATACGGACGGGTCCCCGTACCGCACGACTGCCGTGAACTGACATTTACGGAAAACTACTTGTCGCTCGCATCTGCCACATCATAGCATGCGTTACTACCGGTATCCGTCGACCGGCGGGAGCCGTCTGATCGTCGAGGCGGTCGACGGGACCTACGACCTGACGGCCGTCAAGCCGGACCTGGCGTCGTTCGGTGACCTGGCGCGCGTGGCCGCCGTCACGGACGCGGGCGTGGACGACGTCGCGGAACGCCTCCTCGACAGGGCTCCGGAGCACGATGGGACGGAGGGACCGCGAGCGCCGGGGGCCGAGGAGGTATGGGCCGCCGGGGTGACCTACGCCATCAGCGAGCAGGCCCGCGAGTCCGAGAGCGGGATGCCCGAGATGTACCTCGACGTGTACGAGGCCGAGCGACCCGAGGTGTTCTTCAAGGCCACGCCGGGACGCACCGTGGGACCGGGCGAGGCCATCGGCGTCCGGGAGGACTCGGAGTGGAACGTCCCCGAACCGGAACTGGGCGTCGTCCTCCACCGCGGCGAGATCGTCGGCTTCACCGTGGGCAACGACGTGAGCAGCCGCGACATCGAGGGGGCGAACCCGCTGTACCTCCCGCAGGCGAAGGTCTACGATCGGTGCTGTGCGCTCGGCCCCTGTGTCGCCTCGCCGGAGACCGTCGGCGACCCCCACGATCTCGCGATGTCGATGACCATCACCCGCGACGGCGAGCGCGTCTTCGAGGGGTCGACCTCGACGGGGGAGATGGTCCGGACCTGCGAGGAGCTCGTCTCCTACTACACGCGACACAACGTGGTCCCCGAGCACGCGGTCCTGCTCACCGGGACCTCGGTCGTGCCGCCGGACGAGTTCACCCTCCACGAGGGCGACTCGGTGCGGATCGAGATCGATTCGATCGGGGTCCTCGAGAACGACGTCGTGACGGTCTGAAACGACGACTCGATCCCCGGAGCGGATCCGGAGCCCGTCGTCAGTCCGTCAGTAGTTCATGTATACGGTCTTGGAGATGGTGTAGAAGTCCAGACCGGCCTCGCCCTGCTCGCGCCAGGTCTCGCTCGAGGAGCGCTTGAACCCGCCGAACGGCGTGTGCAGCTCGACGCCGGTCGTCTTCTCGTTGACCTTCGCCATCCCCGCTTCGACCTCGTCGACGAAGCGGTTGGCCTCCCCGAGGTCGCGGGTGACGACGCTCGCCGAGAGGCCGTACTGGACGCCGTTGGCCACCTCGACGCCCTCCTCGAAGTCATCGACCCGGACGACGCTCAGGACCGGGCCGAAGATCTCCTCCTGGGCGATCCGCATGTCCGGGTCGACGTCCGCGAACACGGTCGGCTCGACGAAGTGGCCGTCCGCGCAGGCACCCTCCTCGATCCGGTCGCCGCCGGTTACCAGCCGTGCACCCTCGCTCTCGCCCACCTCGATGTAGTCCAGCGTCGTGTCCAGTTCGTCGGTGCTGACCTGCGGGCCCATGTCGGCCCCGTCGAGCCCCGGTCCGACCTCGATACCCTCGGCGTAGTCGACGATGCCCTCGAGGAAATCGTCGTACACGCTCTCGTGGACGACGGCCCGCGAGCAGGCCGTACAGGCCTGGCCGGTGACCCCGAACGCTCCGGAGCCCACGATTTCCACCGCCTCCTCGACGTCGGCGTTCGCGGTGACGACCGTCGGGTTCTTGCCGCCCATCTCCGTCTGGGCGCGCTTGCCCGCGGCGGTCGCGTCCTCGTAGACCCGTTCGCCGACGGCGGCGCTGCCGGTGAACGACACCGCGTCGACCGCCTCGTGGGTCGTGAGCGGCTCGCCGACGTCGCTCCCCGAGCCCGTGACGAGGTTGACGACGCCGTCCGGGACGCCGGCCTCGTCCAGGCACTCCACGAGCCCGTGCGCGACGCCGGGTGCGAGCGACGCCGGCTTCAGTACGGCGGTGTTGCCGGCCGCGAGCGCGGGCGCGAGCTTCCACGCCGGGATGGCGATGGGGTAGTTCCACGGCGTGACGAGCGAGACGACGCCGACGGGCTCGTCGACCGTGTAGAGCCGCGTGTCGGAACTGCTCGACGCCTTCACGTCGCCGCCGCGGTCGCGGGCCTTCGCCGCGTAGTACCGGAAGATGTCGACCGCGCGACCGACCTCGCCAGCGGCCTCGGCCCGCGTCTTGCCCTCCTCGCGGACCAGCGTCTCCGCGAGTTCCTCGTCCCGGGCCTCGAGACGCTCGGCGGTCCGGGTGAGCACCCGTCCGCGCTCGGGGCCGGGCGTGTCGGCCCAGGCGTCCGCCGCCGCGTCGGCGGCCTCGATGGCCCGCTCGGCGTCCCCGGGTCCCGACTGCTGGTAGCGCCCGACGACCTCGTCCACGTCCGTGGGGTTCCGGACCTCGAACGTCTCGCCGGTCGTCGACTCGATCCACCCGCCATCGACGTAGTTCGTGTACATCTCGGTCATGCGCGAGGCCGTTGGCGCGGGAGGCTTACCGATGTTACGGTGACCGGTGTTGCGATGGCACCGGCGACCGGTGTCGCGGTGTGACGAGCGTTCGGGGTCGCCTACATCGACGGCCCGACGCGCGTGATAGCGAACCCGGTCAGGCCGTGGCGCTCCGCACAGCAGGGCTCTCCGTCGGCGACGGCGAGCACCCGACGAACCAGCTCCTCCGGCGTGGCCTCGGTCGCGTCCACGTCGATGTCGTCCGGGAGGGCGGCGACCGTCTCGGGGTCACCCGAGACCTTCACGACGGGGACGACGGGGTGGCCCGACGGCACACCCTCGCCGGTGGCGTGGACGACGAGGCTCGCACCCGCGGCGGCGAGCCCCGTCGCGGCCTCCTCGAACCGTGCAGGGGCATCGACGAGTGCCGCCCCCCGTTCGAGCGTCGCCGTGTCGCCGTAGCGGACGACCTCCCCGATCGGGAGTCCGGCCCACTGCCGGGCGAGCTCCGGGAACGCCCGACCGGTCGCCTCGGCACGGGCGCGCGTCGCCCGCGCCGGCTGGTCGCGGTGGGCCTCCAGCAGCTCGGCCATACCGGCACGCGCGTCCTCGCTCGTCGCCTCCAGGGCGGCGTCCGGATGCGCGGTGAACCGTTCGGTTCCGGCCACGAGCACCCGACCCCCGGCCCCGACGACGGACGAGACGAGTTCGCCGACCATCGGGTCGGCCGTCTCGATGGTCGAACCCCGGAGGTCGCTCGCCACCACGCCGACGGTGAGGTCGCCGAGCCCCACGGTCGCCCGCTCGCTCGCCCGGGCGTCCGCGACGAGCTCCGACGCGAGTTCTGCGCCCCGCTCGATGCACTCGTCGGTGCCGCCGGTGCCCTGGATGGAGAGTTCGCGGACGGGGACGTCCCGGTCGGCGAGGTCGCCGGCGACCTCGTCGCTCTGGAGCACCTCACAGCCCAGCCCGACGACGACGGTGCCGGCGACGTTCGGGTTCGTCCCGAGCCCCAGGAACGCCCGCCGGGTCTGGTCGTTGTCGGCGCCGATCTGTGCACAGCCGTGGTCGTGCGGTGCGCTCACCGCCTCGGGGACCCGCTCGGCGATCCGGTCGGCGACGACGTGCGAGCAGATGACCGACGGGAGCACCAGCACCCGGTTCCTCGTGCCCGTCCCTCGCTCGCCGCGGTCGTAGCCGGTGAACGCCCGTTCGTCCACCCCCTGGTGTACGGCGCCGGGACCGCTCGCCCGCCCGCTCACGCCGGCTCACCCCCTCGGTCGTGGATGTCGCCACGCCCGCGCGTACTCTCGACGTTGTGGACGTGGACCCAGTCACCGGGGGCGACGGGTTCGGCCGCCCGTCCGATGACGTAGCCGTACTTCGTTACCTCCTCGCCCTCCTCGATTGCCCGGAGGGCGAACTTGTGGCCGAACGGGACCGCATCGCTCAGTTCGACGGTCCGGCCCTCGACGGTCAGGCGACGACCGGCCTCGAGGTCCTCCAGTGCGGTCGCCACGGTGTCCTCCGGCGTCATGCGGAGCGCCGCGCCGTCGAGCACCTCGCCCTTCATCCGCGGACCTCCAGCTCGGCGAGCTCGTTCGGCATGATCTCGTTGACGGCGAACTCCTCGAGCCGCCGGCGCTCGGCCTCCGTGGGCCGGCCGTCGGCGACGGCGAGCAGCGTGTCGTAGACGTGGGCGCCGACGGCTTCGAGGGACTCCCCGTCGATGACCGTGCTCGCGTTCACGTCCATGTTGTTGGCCATCCGCTCGTACGTCTTCGGGTTGCCCGTCACCTTGATGACCGGCGCGATGGGGTTGCCGGTGGTCGACCCTCTCCCCGTCGTGAACGCGACCACCTGTGCGCCGCCGGCGACCTTCCCGACGACGCTCTCGACGTCGTAGCCCGGCGTGTCCATCAGCACGAGCCCTCCACCCACGGGAAGGTCCTCGGCGTAGTCGACCATGCCCCGGACGGGCGTCGTCCCGCCCTTCGAGATGGCGCCGAGGCTCTTCTCCTCGATGGTCGTCAGTCCGCCCTCCTGGTTGCCAGGCGAGGGCTGTGCACCTCTGATGTCCGTGCCCATCAGGTCGGCCAGCCGCTCGCGGCGGTCGACGCGGTCGAGCAGGCGTTCCCGAACCTCGCTGTCGACACACCGCTCGGCGAGGACGTGCTCGGCGCCGATGAACTCCGGCGTCTCCGAGAAGCAGGCGGTGCCGCCGTGCTCGACGAGCCGGTCGCAGGCCTCCCCGACCGCGGGGTTGGCGGCGATGCCGCTCGTCGCGTCGCTCCCGCCGCACTCGACGCCGAACACCAGCTCCGAGGCGTCCGCCTCCTCCCGCCGGGCGCCCTCGGCCGCCTCGTTCAGCCCCTCGAGGACCGTCGCGCCGCGGTCGAGCGCGCCGGTCGTCCCGCCGACCTCGCGGATGGCGAGCGTCTCGACGGTCTTGCCGGTCTCGGCGATCCGGTCGGCGAGCACCTCCGCGTCGATCTCCTCGATACCGAGTTCGACGACCAGCGCGCTCCCCACGTTCGGGTTGCGGCCGACGCCCGCGAGGACCCGCTCGGTCTGTCGTCTGGTGGCCTCGGGCTGGCTGGTCCCCATCTGGTGGGGGGTCGCTCGCGCCCAGGCGCCCGCGTCGTCCGCCAGTCGGCCGGCGACGCTGCTCGCGGCGACCGACGTGGGTACGACCGCGACGTGGTTCCGTACCCCGATCCGTCCGTCCTCCCGTCTGTATCCCGTAAACGTCGGTGGTGTCTCCATTCGCCCGACCGTTGGGAACTCCCCGGCATAGTTCTTCGCACGCGCCCCGCGACGGTCCCCGTTCGGCCGACGCGCCGGAACGCCATCCCGGATCGCACCAGCTCTTTTGCCGGGACGGGGCGAACGCAGGCCATGACGCTCGACGCGCTCGTCGTCGCCGACGACCTCACGGGGGCGATGGACACGGGCCACGAGTTCGCCGCCCGTGGCCACCCGACGACCGTCGCGGTCGGGACGGACGGCGCCTGCAAGGAGGGGGTGCTGGTGGTGAACACCGACTCGCGGTACCTGTCCGCCAGTGAGGCCCGGTCGGCCGTCGAACGGGCGGTCCGGGACACCCCCGCCCGGGTCGTCTACAAGAAGGTCGACTCGACGCTCCGCGGGAACCTGACCGCCGAGATCGAAGGGGCCCTCGACGCCACCGGGTCCGACTGTGCGCTCGTGGCACCGGCTTTCCCGGCGGGTGGACGCCTGACCGCCTGCGGGTTCCACCTCGTCGAGGGGACGCTCGTGACCGACACCGACGCCGGGCAGGACCCCGAGAAGCCCGTACCGTCGGCCCACCTCCCGACGCTGCTCGGGGCGGGGGAGCGTCCCGTGCGCCACGTCGGCGTGGAGACGGTCGCGCGGGGTCCCGACGCCGTCGCCGAGGTCTTCGGGGACGCCGCTGGGGCGATCCTCGCCTGCGACGCGGTCCACGACGACCACCTCGCGGCGCTCGCCCGCGGAGCGGCCCGCTCCGGGCGGGCGGTCGTCTACGTCGGGAGCGCAGGGCTGGCGGGCGCGGTCGAACTGCCCGGCGGGTCCGGCACGGCGCCGGTGGCCCCGGAGCCGCCGGCGGACGCCCGGGTCCTCGGCATCGCGGGGAGCGCGAACCCAGTGACCGTCGAGCAGCTGGCAGCCCTGCCGGAGGGTCAGGTCGTCCGGTTGGACGCGGAGCGCGCCGTCACCGACCCGGCCGGAGCCGCTACGGGGACCGCGAGGTGCGCGCTCGAAGTGCTCGACGACCGCGGGACGGCCGTCGTCGCGTCCGTCCTCGAGGACGGCGACGTCGACCGAACGCTGCGAGCGGGCCGCGAGGCGGGTATGGCACCGGAGACCGTGCGCGAGCGGGTCGCCGAGAGCCTCGCCGGGGTCGCGGTCGCGGCGTGGAAGCGTGGCCCGCCGGACGGGCTGTTCCTCACCGGTGGCGCCGTCGCCGGTCGGGTCTTCGACGCGCTCGGGACGACCGGCGTCCGGCTGACCGGCGATGCCGTCGAGGCCGGGGTCCCCATCGGGTACGCCCTCGACGGGGTGGCCGCCGGAACCCGGGTCGTCACGAAGGCCGGCGCGTTCGGGGACGAACGGACAATCGTTAATTGTCTCGCTCGTCTCGGAGGGAGCGATGGACGCTAAACCAGTCGTCGCCGTCACGATGGGCGACCCGGCGGGGATCGGGAGCGAGGTCGTGGTGAAATCGTTCGAGGCCGCCCGCGAGCACGCCCGGCCCGTCGTCGTCGGGGACGTGTCGGTTATGACCGACGCGGTACGGGTCTGCGGGAGCGACCTCGAGATCGGGCCCGTCGACTCCGTCGAGGCGGGGCTCGCGGTCGAGGACGCGATTCCGGTGCTCGACCTCGGCAACGTCGGGGACCTGGAGTACGGCGTCGTGCGCGAGGACTACGGACGAGCGAGCCTCGAGTACGTCGAGACGGCCATCGACCTCGCCATCGTGGGGACGGTCGACGCCATCGCCACCGCGCCGATCAACAAACAGGCGACGCGGCTCGCCGGCGCGGAACACGCCGGCCACACGGGGCTGCTCGCCGCCCGAACCGGGACCGAGGACTACTCGATGATGCTGATCGAGGAGCCGCTCCGGGTGACCCACGTGAGCACGCACGTCCCGCTGCGCGAGGCGTGTGACCTCGTGACCGCGGCGTCGGTCGGGTCGACCGTCGACGTCACGCACGATGCCCTGCTGGACCTCGGCATCGGGGAGCCGAGCATCGCCGTCGCGGGGCTGAACCCGCACGCCAGCGACGGAGGGCTGATGGGAGAGGAGGACGACGCCGAGATCCGGCCGGCCGTCGAGGCGGCACGCGAGCGCGGCATCGACGTACACGGCCCCGAATCCCCGGACACCGTCTACGTCCGCGCGGCCGGCGGCGAGTTCGACTGCGTCGTCTCGATGTACCACGACCAGGGCCACATCCCCATCAAGATGCTCGGCTTCGGCTCCGACGGCGCCGTGAGCGGGGTCAACGTCACCGTCGGCCTGCCCATCGTCCGGACGAGCGTCGACCACGGGACGGCCTTCGACATCGCCGGAGAGGGCGTCGCCTCCGAGACGAGCATGGTCGACGCGGTCCGGATCGCGGCGCAGCTCGCGGCAGCCCGCAAGGGATAGCCGGCGTTCACTGTATCGTCTAGTGGTATCTCGTGTTTTGTCGGGCCTTTTTACTATATCCTACTCTATCACTGTGAATAGAATCTATATTACGTATCACAGGCCATACTTTCTCATGATTGTAGTAATATCGTGATAGAAATATCGTTCGGCCATACTGAACTGGTGAGTTTATCAGTGTCGGGTTCCACGCACCGAGCATGACGAACAAGGACACGGGGACGGTCGGGGCGACCGAGACGACCCTCCGTATCCTCGAGACGCTCAAAGAGCTCGACGGCGCGGGCGTCACGGAGGTCGCGAACCGCCTCGACCTGCCCAAGAGCACCGTCCACAACCACGTCTCGACGCTCCTCCGGAACGAGTACGTCGTAAAGGAGGGGAACACCTACCGTGTGGGGTTGCAGTTCCTCGAGTTCGGTGAGTACATCCGGAGCCGGATACCTGTCTACGACGTGGCGAGGCCGGAGGTCGGGCGGCTGGCCGAAGAGACCGGCGAGCTGGCGAACCTCCTGGTCGAGGAGCACGGCAAGGGCGTTTACCTCTGTCGCGCCAAGGGGAGTCAAGCGGTCCGTCTGGACACCTATGCGGGTATGCGGGTCCACCTCCACTGCACCGCCCTCGGGAAGGCCATCCTCGCGCACCTCCCCGAGGAGCGCGTCCGGGAGATCATCGACACCCACGGGCTCCCCGAACGGACCGACACGACCGTAACCGACGAGGCGACCCTCCTCGACGAGCTGGACGACATCCGAGAACGGGGGTTCGCCTGCGACGAGGAGGAGCGGCTCGCCGGGCTCCGGTGTGTGGCGGCCCCGATCCGGAACCTCGACGGGAACGCGCTCGGGGCGATCAGCGTCTCCGGCCCGACCAGCCGGATGAAGGGCGAGCGGTTCGACGAGGAGGTCCCCGAGGAGCTCATCAGCACCGCCAACGTCATCGAACTCAACCTCAACCACTCCTGATACTGTCGGACGCGTGTGCTCGACGACCGGAGACGGGGACGGACCCCGTCCGTGCGCGACCTGCAAACTCGTTCACTGATACTGAACGAGTTCGGTCGAGCTCCGAACGGCGGCCGGTTCGACCCGCGAACCCGGTGTCCGTGGTCGACACGGCGACTGGCCCGGAGTGAAGCAAGGCCGTGCTATCGGAGCGGTCGGACGCCCATCACCGGGGCTGGCGGCTACGAGTACCGGACGTCCGTCCGCCGGGACTGGAGTTCGTTACATCTGTACAGTTGTAATCGAAAGTCGTTCACGGCGGGTCCGAGCCGTCCCTCGCGAGCCGACGGCCGGCGAAACGTTGATTACACCATCGGCCGTGGGTGTCAGACAGTACCTTCTCGGTCTTCAGTCTCACCTGTACCGGCACGGACCGCGACACACACATACCGGAAGGACGTCCGGCCGGGATTCACGCAGCTGCGATCGACGGTGTCAGTAGGTGACGTTCTCCCCGGTCGAGTTATCGAACAGGTGTAATTTATCGAGGCTGGCCGCGAGGGTGATCTGTTCGTCCACGTCGGCGGCGCTCTCGGGCGCGACGCGCGCAGTGAACTCCTCGTCCTCGGCGTCACCCGCCAGCGTGAGGAACTTGTCCGATCCCATCGGCTCGACTACTTTCACCCGGGCCTCGAAGGTGTTCTCGCCGCTGTCCTCGCGTTCGTCCACACTCACGTCGTGGAAGTCCTCCGGGCGGATACCCATCGTGACGTCGTCGAGCGAACCGTCCCAGGCGTCGACCTTGTCGCCGGTCCCCTCGGGGAGCGGGAAGTCGAACAGCCCACAGGCGGCGCGGTAGCCGCCGTTCTCCCGGACCTCGACGGGGAAGAAGTTCATCGGGGGTTCGCCGATGAACCCCGCGACGAACCGGTTGACCGGGCTGTCGTAGAGGTGCTGTGGCGGGCCGATCTGCTGGAGGCGACCGTCGTTCATCACCGCGACACGGTCACCGAGCGTCATCGCCTCGGCCTGGTCGTGGGTCACGTAGATGGTCGTTCTGCCCACGCGCTGGTGGAGTTCGTTCAGCTCCGTGCGCATCTGGACCCGTAGCTTCGCGTCGAGGTTGCTGAGCGGCTCGTCCATCAGGAACACGGCCGGCTCCCGGACGATCGCCCGCCCGAGCGCGACCCGCTGTTGCTGCCCGCCCGAGAGCGCCCCGGGCTTCCGGTCGAGGAGTTCGGGGATGTCGAGCAGTTCGGCCGTCTCCTGTACCCGCCGTTCCTTCTCGTCCTTGGGGAACTTCCGCACCTCCAGCGGGAACGAGATGTTCTGCCGAACCGTCTTGTGGGGGTACAGCGCGTAGTTCTGGAACACCATCGCGATGTTCCGCTCGCGCGGCTCCAGCCCGACCACGTCCCGGCCTTCGATCTCGATCGATCCCTCGGTCGGCTCCTCGAGCCCGGCGACGCTCCGTAGCGTGGTCGTCTTCCCACACCCTGACGGTCCGACCAGCACGAGGAACTCCCCCGGTCTGATGTCGATGGAGAGGTCGTCGACCGCGACGACTTCGCTCCCGTCGCTCTCCTCGAAGATCTTCGTCATGCCCCTGATCCGGACCGTGTAGTCATCCGCCGAATCGATCCCCTCGGTGGACTCCTCCTCGATCATCGTCGACTGGTTCGTGGTACCTTCACTCATGGGTTTCCGTTACGTTCCTCGCATCGGTTATTAACTGTTCTGTCCGGCCGAAGACGGGTGCCCCGGTCATTCTTTCATCGCCCCCGAGGTCAGACCGCTGACGATGTATCGCTGGAAGAACAGCACGACGAGTATCGTCGGCAGGATCGCCAGGATGTTCCCGGCCGCCAGCTGCTCCCAGGAGATGTTGACCTCGCCCATGAACCCGAACACCGCGACGGAGATCGGTCTCGAGGCGAGCGTGCTCGAAGCCATGAACGAAAAGAGGAACTCACGCCAGGAGTACAGGAACGTCAGGATCCCCACGGCTGCGACACCGGGGGCCGAGAGCGGGAGGACGACCCGGTAGAACGCCTGGAACTTCGTGCAGCCGTCGACCCTGGCCGACTCGTCCAGGGCCTCCGGGATGGAGATGAAGAAGTTCCGCATGATGTAGATCATCAGCGGCAGCCAGAGGTAGACCTGGGCGATGATGATCCCCGGGATCGTGTCGAGCAGCCCCAGCGCCGAGATGCCCTGGAAGTACGGGATGATGATCCCGATCGGAGGGAACAGCCGGGAGAAGATCACCAGGATGAAGATGGTGTTGTCGAACGGGAAGCGGAACCGGCTGAACGCGTACCCGGCCGGGATCGACAGCGCCATCACGAGGACGGTCGTCGTCGTCGAGATGATGACGCTGTTGAGGATCGCTTTCGCGAACCCGACCCGGAACAGGACCTCGTTGTAGGCGTTGAGCGTCGGGCTCGGCGGAAGGTAGTTGGACTGGAAGACGCTCTCGGCGGTCTGCAGCGACGTGATGAACTCCCAGGTGATCGGGGCCATGACGCTGACAGCCGCCAGTATCAGCACGAGGTGGACGATCCAGGGACCCTCGATCACGTTCCAGAACGCCTGTCGCGTCGTGTAGGGGATACGCTCGTAGCTCTCCGTACCCGTGCTCATCGGCCCGAGCCCTCCGTCCGTTCGGCTGTCCGTGCCACCGTCGTTCTCGTTCGTCCGTCCGGTTCCATCGTTGCCGCGTGTGTGGTTCGTGTCTTCATTCTTCGATCCGCTCCAGGACGACCGTCACGTAGAACGTCGCCAGGACGATCGTGATCCCGACGAGGAACGCTGCGATAGCCGAGCCGTACCCGAAGTCCAGCTTCACCATCCCCTCCCGGTAGATGAAGATCGCGAGGGTCGTCGTCCGGGTCCCCGGCCCGCCCTGTGTCATCGGGAAGATGATCGAGAACGCCCGGAACGAGAACATCCAGACGATCAGCCCGACGATGGCCATGTACGGCCGGAGGTACGGGATGGTGATGTTCCGGAACATCTGGAAGCTCGTCGCCCCGTCGACCCTCGCCGCGTCGTACATGTGCTTCGGGATGGACTGCAGCCCCGCCAGGAAGACGATCATCGCGAACGGCATCCTGATCCACGCGTCGACGATCGTGACCATCGGCAGCGCGAGGTCCCTGTTGGCGAAGAACCCGAGCGGGGACGTGATGAGCCCGAGATCGAGCAGGATCATGTTCACGAGCCCGAAGTTCGTCCCGTGGAGGATCCACCGCCACATGAGCGCCACGACGGCGATCGGGAGCGCCCACGAGAACAGGATGATCGTCGAGTAGGTGTTCCGCAGGTAGTTGTTCGTCACGTGGTTCAGCGCGAGCGCGATGACCAGCCCGGAGGTGAACGAGAGGAACAGCGAGCCGAACGAGTAGAACAGCGTCTGCTCGAGGAACTGCCAGAACTGCGTCGAGGTGAACATCTTCTGGTAGTTGAACAGCGGTGCGAACCGGGGGTCGATCCCGGGTGCGGTCAGGAACAGCGACTGGCGGAACATCCAGAGGACCGGGTAGATGAAGATCGCCGCGATGATCGCGAGCGGCGGTCCCAGCAGCACCAGTACGATGTGATCGTTGACGAAGTCGCTGATCCGTCCGCGTACTCCTTGCGACCTGAAATCGGGCTCTGAGGTTTCGGTTGACATGATTGGTGTCTTTCTACCCCGGCTGCGGTGGTCGGGTAACCCCGGGGAGGGAGGCTACCTCACTGCCCGAGGACCGTGTCGATGAATCCCTGTGCGTCGTCGAGCGCCTGCTGGGGCTCCTTGTCCCCGGACAGGGCGATCTGCACCTCCTGGGAGACCCGCTGGCTGATCGCGCGCTGCTGGGCATAGACGTCCAGCTTGGCGTTCTGCATCGCCTCCCCCTTCCGCTCGGAGAAGAACGCCGAATCGGACGCCCGCTCGGCCGCGTCGCCGTAGACGTCCGAGGCGTAGGCCATGTTCCCCTCCTCGACGTACTCCCACCACGAACTCGCGTAGGAGTATCGGGCGTCGAGGTAGAGCGCCCCCACCAGCTTGTCCGCCGGGTCCGCGTAGGCGTTGATCGAGTTGAGCGTCGTGGTCGCCAGCGTCGTACTCTGCGGGTCCGACCCCTGGTCCGCCTTCGGGAACTGCGTGACGGCGTACTCGGTGTCCGGCGTCACGTCGGGCTCGTAGCCCCACTGGTCGATCGAGTCGGAGATGAGGTCCGTCGCGACGGGAACGGCCAGGAGGTTCTCCGAGAGGAACCCGTCGGCCAGGTCCCCCTGCGTCCAGTTCGAGATCGCCTCGGGCATCCACCCCTTGCTCTTCCACTCGACCAGCTTCTCCAGGGCGTACAGGGCGTCGTCGTCGTTGACCGTGACGGTCCCGTCGTCGTTCACGTACCCGCCGCCGGTCTGGTACCACATCACCTTGAAGTCCTGCTCGCTGTAGACCCGCGAGGAGCCCCGGACGGCCCAGGCGAACTGGTCGGTGCCCTCGAGGGCCTCCATGATCGCCTCGAGGTCGGTCCAGTCCCAGCTCCCGTCGATCATCGCCTCGACCACGCCGCTGTCGACGCCCAGATCGCTGATGACGCTCGGGCGGATGTGGGTCATGGTCCCCTCGACGATGTTGGGGCCGCCCCACAGCTGGCCGTCGAACTGGAACGTCTGGTTGGCGATGGGGATGTACGCGTCCCACATCCCGTCGTCGGGCATCGTCTGCGGGACCGGCTCCAGGTGGCCGTTGGAGGCGTAGGAGGTCATCGACTGGTGGGCGGAGTTACACAGGATCTGTGGCTCGCCCTCGCCCGAGGAGAACGTCGCGGCCATCCGGGGTATGGCCTGGTCGACGACGATCTCGAGCGGCTCGATCTCGATGCCGGTGGCCTTCTCGAACAGCGCGTACGTCGCCACCGTCGCGCGGTCGAACTGCAGGTCCCCGTAGTTGAGATGCTGGATCGTGTCGACGTCGCCGGCGATGGTGTCCTCCCAGCCGCTCGGGGGCTCCCAGTGGGCGTTCTCCATCGACCCCGAATCGAGCCAGCTCTGGACCTCGTAGAGGGCGTCGCCCTCGGGGACGTCCAGCCGCTCCTCGGTCGGCCACTCGTCACTGTTCGCGAAGCCCCGGCGCTCCTCCCAGTTCTCGGCGAAGTCCAGCTGGCCGATGGCGTCCTGGAACTCGTTGTCACCGCCACCACCGCCACCACCGTCTCCGCCGTCGCCGCCGTCTCCGCCGTC